>NZ_JBHSAP010000007.1:0-652386 GCF_042650125.1 Salinithrix halophila | reverse complement strand
GAGGAATGGGTTGCTCTTGCCACCCCCAAAGGGGGTTCCGAGCAACGCCGTCTTTCATCCCACGATTGAAACCGTGGGATGAAAGACGGCCACTTACTGTAACAAGATAACAAAAACCGTGACGACTTGTCTTAGAGAACTCAACCAGGGTGCGGGAGCATTATACAGATAGCCCAACCCTTCGCCTTCTCCATAGCCAATGGTTCCGTCGAAACCTCGTCTGTGTTCCCCATCCTTGCTTTTTGCGATCTTCGAAGGGAGCCAGAATCAAGCCGTGATCAATCGCCCCCCCAACCAAAGGGCCATTCCCCAGATCAAGAGGGCAGAGGCGCGGTTGAGGCGGATCATCCATTTGCCGGAGGAGTCGAAGGAACCGACCAACCGCCCGGCTGCTGCGAGGCTGATGAACCAAATGAACGATACGAGGATCGAGGCGAGAGTGAACACCCACTTCTCAGACCCCTGGTAGGTGAGGGAACTGGTCCCGATGACGCCCACCGTATCCAGGATGGCGTGGGGATTCAAGAGGGAGACAGAGACAGTGAAAAGAATTTGTCGCTTGGCGGGGAAGCGTTCCGCGGACCGATGGGAATCCATCTCGGGTGAGACACTTTTCCATAGGGTGAGACCCATATAGCAGAGAAAGAAAAAACCGACTCCGAAAAGGATGGTCTCTAACCAGGTGAATTGCAGGACCAAGAGGGAGACACCGGTCACGGCCAACAGAATCAAGAGCGCGTCACAGGCGGCGGCGGTTAAAACTGCGGGATAAGCTCGCCATAACCGAGGTTGAATCGCCCCCTGATTGAAAATGAACACATTCTGGATGCCAAGAGGCAGTACCAGGCCGAAGGCGAGGAGAAATCCATGGATGAAAGCTTGGTACACAGGCACCACCCTTCTTTCTGATCGATTGCGAGCGGGAAATATCTGATATCCTATCATCAAGGGGAGCAATCGTCTCCATCCAATCCAAGGAACGTAGAGCCAACCAATTCATGTAAGGGAGGAAAGGCCGTGGAATCCACCGAGGAATGGAAGCCCCAAAAAGAGAATGAGCTTCCGGTTTATGTGCAAATTGTCCGCTATATCCGCGGGAAGATCGCTGCCGGAGAGTGGCCGGTGGGGACCCTTCTCCCTTCGCAACGAACCCTGGCAGATATCTTTGGGGTCAACCGGAGTACGGTGGTATCCGCCCTGGAAGAACTGGCGGCAGACGGCCTGGTGGAAGGGCGGGTGGGCAGCGGGACGCGGGTGTTGAACAACACCTGGTCCCTGCTCAGTTCCTATTCCGCCCCGGATTGGGAAGGTTATGTTCGTTCCGGGATTCATCTTCCCAACCAGAACCTGATTCGTGCGATCAACCAGCGTGAATTTGACCCGGAGGTGATCCGGATGGGAACGGGTGAACTTTCACCGTCCCTGTATCCGGGGGATCGGATGGGTAAGGTACTCCGAAGCTTATCCGATCGGATCCCATCCATGGGATACGAGCAGGGGAAAGGGATAGCCGCTCTTCGTCGGCAAGTGAGTGACTGGCTGGGAACCCAGGGGATTGACGTCTCTCCTGACTCGGTCCTGATCGTATCAGGGGCCTTACAGGCATTCCAACTGATCGCATGGAGTCTGTTGAAACCAGGCTCGACGGTACTGGTGGAGAAGCCTTCCTATCTTCACTCGATCCGGGTTTTTCAGTCGGCAGGTATGCAACTGTCTGGGTTGGAGATGGATCGGGAGGGAATCCGACTGGAGGGTGTAGAGAGGCATCACCGGAGACAACAGCCTTCTCTCCTTTACACCACCCCTACCTGCCATAATCCCACGGGGCGTGTGATGAGTGAGAAGCGGCGGAAGGAATTGATGGTCTATTGCAGACAGACTCGGCTACCCCTGATCGAAGACGATGTATACCGGGAGCTGTATCTTGACGGCCTTCCCCCTCGGCCTCTCAAAGCTGAAGATCCTCATGGTCTGATCCTTTATCTCGGGAGCTTCTCCAAGATATTAAGTCCTGGCCTCCGGATCGGTTGGGTGGTCGGTCCGGAACCGGTGGTTGACCGGCTGGCCGATATCAAGATGCAGGCGGATTATGGGGCGAGTTCTCTCTCGCAGTGGACGGCGGCTGAATGGCTGGCCGGGGGACATCACGTCGAACACGGGGAAGAAGTGCGAAAGGCGCTACGAGAACGGAGAAAGGCAGCTGATCTTCTCCTTCGACAACACCTTGCTGGGCTAGCCGATTGGGAATTGCCGCCGGGCGGGTTTTATATCTGGCTTCGCCTGAAACGGGAAGTCCCGGTTCATCGATTGTTTGAAGAGGCGTTACGCCGGGGTGTACTGCTCCATCCGGGGAGCCTGTACGATCCGGCAGACCGGCGGCACCTCCGCCTCTCCTTCGCGTACGCCCCGATGGAGGAGTGGGAGCGAGGGATACGAGTGCTGGCGGAGCTGTTGCAAGCCGAATCAAGTAGGGGGCTCTCGTGAGGAAAGTAGAGGTGGTACCCCACCATCCGGCCTGGAGCGAACGCTTTGAAGAAGAAGCTCAGAAGTTGCGGGAGGTTTTCGGAGAAGAACTGATCCGGGTTTACCACATCGGGAGTACATCGGTTCCGGGGCTGGAGGCGAAACCAGTGATCGACCTACTCCCGGTGGTAAAAGAGATTAGCCGAGTGGATCGTTTTCGCCCGCCGATGGAAGCGCTTGGGTACGAAGCCATGGGGGAGTATGGCATCCCTGGCCGCCGTTTTTTCCGAAAAGGGGGGGAGAATCGGACCCATCATGTTCATGTCTTTGAGGAAGGTCACTCCGATATCCGCCGTCACCTCGCCTTCCGGGACTACTTGCGAACCCATCCCGAGGAGGCAGCCCGCTACGGGGCGCTCAAGCAGCGCTTAGCCCACCGTTTCCCAACGGATTTGAAAGCGTATATGGACGGCAAAGATGGACTGATCAAGGAAATCGAAGCCCTGGCGCTCCAGTGGCATAGGGAGAAACACCGAGAAGGGAAGATGACTCCTTCATCATAGATAACCAGACTTCTTTCAACCGCCGGATGCCTGACCATACAGCGGCTCCGGGCTATCGGAGTTGAGTGTTAATCTGAACCCCCCGATCATAACAAATCTGGCACTCCCCACGGGGTCTGATCCTCTGTAAAATTAGCATCAGAGGAGAAAGGGGAGGAGACAAAAGATGGAGACACTCATGAATCATGAAATCAAGGAATGCAGAAGCGAAAGAGATTGGCGACGAGTCTGGCCGGTTATCCAAGAGTTGCGCTCTCATCTATCGGAGGATGATTATCTCACCTTGTTAGAAACGATGCGGAAAGAAGAGGGGTACCGGCTCTTTTACTTGGAGGAAGCGGGAGAAATCATGGCTTGTGCAGGGATCGCTGTACGGACAACTTTCTATTATGGTAAACATGTTTTTGTCCACGAGCTGGTGACCCGATCGGATCAACGGTCCCGTGGATTCGGTGAGAGGCTTCTTGCTGCGGTGGAACGGTGGGGGCAGGAACAGGGATGTACCCGGATTGCACTCACGTCCGGGTTATCCCGCCACAAGGCCCATCGGTTTTACGAGGAGAAGATGGGCTATGGGAAGAAGAGTTACGCCTTCGTGAAGGAACTGGGAGGGGGAGTTTGAGGTTATTGACAAACCCGAGGCTTGGGAGCGAAGCCGGATTTCCGACTCCGCGCCAGATGTTCCTCCCGCAGTTGTCGGGCCTGTCCGCTCCGTGCCCTCCGGCTCCAACCAGCGGCCAAAGGAAAAACGGTGTGGCCGCAAAACGGTTGGAGCCTCCGGCCACTCCGCTAGGTTGTCGGTCCAACAGGCGCTCCGCCGTAAACCGGCTATCATTACGGTATGGAAGAACTCAGCAGCTCGAGTTGAGGCCGTTGCTTCCATGGGTGGCTATTCCTGACAAGGGAAAGTGATTTTGGACGTCCCGCAGACTCTTCTAGCATGTATAATCAGAAAAGAAAGGTTAATTGAGAGAAACGAGGAAGGGATGCGGGTGGAGAGACAAAAACAGCTCGATGATTGGTGCCCCTCTGTACCCGGTTTGAATGCGGAGGCGATGGTTGAGGCACAAAAGCATGTGGATAACCTGACCAAGCCCTTGGGTGCTTTGGGACGCCTGGAAGAAACCCTGGTTCGATTGGCGGGGATTACCGGTAAGGTCGTCCCGTCTATCGACAGGAAGGCGGTTGTCGTTTTTTGTGGGGACCATGGGGTGACGGAGGAAGGCGTGAGCGCCTACCCTCCTGAGGTGACGGGATTGATGATCCGTAATTTCTGCGATGGCAAAGCCGCCGTCAATGCTTTTGCCCGTCGCTTTGGTGCCGAGGTGAGGGTGGTAGATGTAGGCAGCCGGCTTACCGAACTGCCGGCTGGTACCCTGGATCGGAAGGTGCGGGCCGGGACAGCCAATATGGCCAAAGGACCGGCGATGAGACGGGAAGAAGCTGTCCAGGCGATCCGGGTCGGGCTGGAACTGGCCCTGGAAACGAAGGAGAAGGGATTTCAATTGGTGGCTGTCGGGGAGATGGGAATTGGCAATACGACGGCTGCGACAGCGGTATCGGCTTCCCTGACGGGAACGCCGATTGAGGAGTTGGTCGGAAGGGGGACAGGGATCAACGATGTCTCTCTAAAGATGAAAGGAGAGGTAATACGGCACAGCCTGGATGTGAACCGGCCTGACCCCTCCGATCCAGTGGATGTGCTGACAAAAGTGGGTGGGCTGGAGTTGGCGGCTATGACAGGTTTTATCCTCGGAGCCGCCGCCGAGCGGTTGCCGATGGTGATCGATGGGGTGATTTCGACAGCTTCCGCTCTGGCTGCCATCCGCCTTGCTCCGGGGTCGCGGGATTATCTCTTCGCTTCCCACCTCTCTGAGGAACCGGCCCATCGGGTGCTGCTCGAGAAGCTGGGCCTTCACCCTCTGATTCATGCCGGTATGCGCCTCGGGGAAGGGAGCGGCGCTGTTCTCTGTTTTCCCCTCTTCGACGGGGCAGTCGCGGCGGCACGGGAGATGGCTACTTTCGCCGACTTGGGCTTATAACGGTTAAATAGTATATCGGAAGGGGAAAGGTGGGGTGCCTATTGGCGCCCCGGCAACCGGGAAGCCGGTGAGAAACCGGCGCGGTCCCGCCACTGTAAGGGGATGTAACCCCGAGCCAGGATACCGGCCTTTCCCAACGGCACCGCCTCAGCCACGCGGATGGCGAGGTGCCAGGGACAACCGGTGATACCGGTTTCTTTTGGCACTGTCACGCAATCGAGGCGGGCGGTGTTTTTTAATGGGGTTGAAAAAAGGAGGGGATGCCTTTGACAGGGGTGGAACGATACGGACACGGTGGTGACCGATGGACGGCGGGAGAGATGTTTGGCAGGGGGGCGGATGCCTTTGTCGACTTTAGCGCCAACATTAATCCCCTGGGACCGCCGGATTCCGTGGTTCGGGTGTTGCAGGAAGCGCTGGAGGACAAAGGGGCACCGGTTCTTGCCCGTTATCCAGACCCTCGCGCTCGCTCCCTGAAGCGGGCGCTTGCGAACCGATATGGGGTGCCGGAAGAATGCCTGATGATTGGGAATGGAGGGGCGGAGTTGATCGATCTGGTTAATGCGGCTGTCCGTCCGTCGCGGGTAGGCGCGACGGCCCCCTCCTTCGCGGAGTATGAAGCTTCTGCCCGCAAGCGTGGGCAGGAAATCGTGTATTTGCCGACAGGGGAGAAGGAAGGTTTTCAACCGGAGCCGGAGGCCCTTTCCAAGTGGATTCGGTCGGTGGATCTCGCTTACCTGGGACATCCCAACAATCCCACTGGTTTAACCGTCCCTTATGGGCAGTTGCTGGCGGCGGCTGAAGAGGCCGCCGTAGCGGGAACGGTGTTGGTGGTAGACGAAGCCTTCCTCGATTTTGTTTCGGATGGGGAGGCTCGGTCCCTGCTGTCTCGGCTGGCGGATTTCCCGACGACCCTCCTACTGCGTTCCATGACTAAATTTTACGCTTTGCCCGGTCTGCGTCTGGGCTGGGGGGCGGCCCACCCCGACTGGATACGCCGCATCGAGGAGCTGCAGATTCCCTGGAGCGTTAATGGGCTGGCCCAGATAGCGGGAGAGGCGGCTCTCTCCGACGGAGCCTTTGAAAACGTGACCCGTCGATGGCTGGCGGTGGAGCGATGTTTCATGATGGAGAGGCTGCGGGAGTTGCCAGGTGCCCTGCTGGTTCCGGGGGAAGTAAACTACTTCTTACTGAAATTAGAGGCTCCCCCCTTAGGAGGAACCGGCGCTTCCCGGCGTTTACAACAGGCGTTGGGGGAGCGGGGGATCCTGATCCGGGATTGCTCGACCTATCCGGGTTTGGACGATGCCTATATCCGGGTGGCGGTTCGGAGCCGGGAGGAGAATGTACACCTCCTCCAAAAACTAGGAGAAGTGTTGGGGAAGGGGGAAATCTTTTGATCCGATTGGTAACTGGAGGGGTCCGTTCCGGGAAGAGCCGATTTGCCGAGGAGACGGCGCGGGATGTGGGGGAGAAGGTGCTGTATGTGGCCACCGGTGTTCCCGGGGATGAAGAGATGCAAGAGCGAGTGGCCCGCCATCGCGATCGGCGTCCTCGAAGTTGGGGCCTGGTGGAGGAGGAGTGGGATTTGGAAGCCGCCCTTGCCCGCTCCGGCGAATGGGATGCTTGGTTGATTGACGATCTGGGGACCTGGACAGCCAACCACGTCATGCGCCTTTCCGAAGAGTCCATCCGGGAAGACCAGGGCGGCTTCGAAGCGGAAATGGCGAAGAAAACGGATCGCCTGCTGGATACGCTTCAAGATCAGGAGGTGATCCTGGTCACGGCGGAGACCGGGTTGGGCGGGGTCGCCATGAACCGGATGGGCCGACTGTTCCAGGATGCCCTCGGCACCGTGAATCAGCAAGTGGCTCAGAGGGCGGACGAAGTCTGGTTAGTGGCCTGTGGTATTCCTTGCCAGATCAAGGGAGTAGACGGATGAATGCCTTCTTTACGGCCCTTGCTTTTCTGACCCGCATCCCCGTTCCGGTTCGGATGGACCCCCGGGACTGGCCTAAGAGCACGGTTTACTATCCGCTCGTCGGCTTGGTGATCGGGGTCCTACTCGTCCTGATGAACGAGGCTCTCTCCTTGCTCTTTCCGCCTCTGGTCCGCAGTGTACTGGTGACAGCGGGTTGGGTTTTTCTTACAGGGGGGCTGCACCTGGACGGACTGATGGACACTGCCGACGGGCTGGGTGCCAACAAGGATCGGGAGCAGACGCTAGCGATCATGAAGGACAGCCGCGTGGGGGCGATGGGTGTCCTGGCAGCGATCTTGCTTCTGGGGGTGAAGGTATCCGCTCTTACTTACCTGGAACCGGCCATCATCCCACTGCTGGCCGCTCCTGTCGCAGCCCGCACAGGGATGACAGCGGCAATCGCCTTTTTCCCATATCTGCGTGAACAAGGGATGGGGCTCAACTTGCGGGAAGGGCTGTCCCCTCTTCGCCTTGGAGTAGCCCTCACCTCAGGGACAGCGATCATTGCTGTGGTGGCAGGCTGGTGGACGTTCCTGATTCTAGGAGGAACCGCTTTGGTGATCGGCCTGATCGCTCGGGTGGTACTGAGACGGCTGGGTGGTCTGACTGGGGACGTCTACGGATGCATGGCGGAAGCGGTGGAAGCAGCGATTCTTCTTCTATGGTTGGCAGCGGGGGACCCGGTATGAAAGATTCCTTGAGATTGCTGTGGGTCCGCCATGGAGAAACGGAGGCCAACCGACTGAAGCAATACTGTGGACACATGGATCTTCCTCTCAATGATCGGGGGCGGTGCCAATTGCGGAAGGCCGCCCAGCGTTTGCGGGAGCTGGATGTGGACCGGATCTGCGCCAGTGACTTGCAACGATGCCGCGAGACAGCGAAATTTATGCAGAAGGCCTGGCCGACAGCAGATCTTCATTGTACGGATGCCCTGCGGGAGTTATCTTTCGGGGAATGGGAGGGGCTCACCTATGACGCCATCTGGGATCAAAACCCGGAGGAGCTCATCCGCTGGATAGACGACCCCCGTCGGGTGGCGCCCCCCGGCGGGGAAACGCTGGATGGGCTGGAGGTACGCCTCAACCGGTGGCTGGAGAATGTCATCCGTCGCCATTCAGGGGAAACCATCGCGGTTGTAACCCATGGGGGACCGATCCGCTGGTTTCTTTCCCATCATGTGGATAAGGATCCGGGAAGCTTTTGGAAAAGATCCCTCCCCCCTGGGGGATGGATCGCAGTGGAAAAGACCGCTGAAGGATGGCAAGTAAGGCAATTGGGAGAAGAACGGGGGAAGCGGGTGTGGGAGAAAACAGAGTGAGAGGTCTCATGTTTCAAGGGACTAGTTCTGATGTGGGAAAGAGCGTGTTGGCCACGGCGTTTTGCCGCCTATTTGCCGATAAGGGTTACCGTGTCGCTCCTTTCAAGGCGCAGAATATGGCGCTCAATTCCTATGTCACTGTCGATGGGGGTGAAATCGGCCGTTCTCAGGGCGTACAGGCTGAAGCGGCAGGGGTGGAGGCGGAAACGGATATGAATCCGATTCTCCTCAAACCGAAGGGGGATCGGATCGCTGAGGTGATCGTTCACGGTCGTCATTATGCTGATATGCAGGCGGGAGAGTACCAAGCCCGCACTCGAGGGGAGATGCTGGAGCCTGTTCGGGCTTCTCTTGCCCGGCTGAAACAACGGTATGACTTGCTGGTGATCGAGGGAGCGGGGAGCCCGGCAGAGGTGAACCTGCGAGAGCGGGAGATCGTCAACATGCAGACGGCCAAACTAGCCGATGTCCCGGTGATCCTGGTGGCGGATATCGACCGGGGGGGCGTATTTGCTTCTATCGTCGGCACCCTGGACATCCTGGAGCCGGATGAACGTGCCCGCGTCCAGGGACTCATCATCAACAAATTCCGAGGAGACCTCAACCTCCTTCGCCCAGGTCTCGACTGGCTGGAGGAACGGACGGGCATCCCGGTCCTAGGGGTGCTTCCTTTCCGGGAGATCGCCATCGATCCGGAGGATTCCCTCGCATTGGGCGGGCTCGATAAGAAGGGCCCAGAGGCGGAGGTGGAGATCGCAGTAATCCGTCTCCCCCGGATCTCCAACTTTACGGATTTTCTCCCCCTTTCTCGTGTGCCGGGGGCCTGTCTCCGTTATGTCGGGAAGCTGGAAGAATGGGGAAACCCGGATGCAGTCATCCTCCCCGGAACCAAGAACACCATGGAGGACTTTCGCTGGCTGCGGGAAACAGGCCTGGCTGAGCGGGTTGCTCTTTATCACCAAGAGGGTGGCCCCGTTGCTGGCATCTGCGGCGGCTACCAAATGATGGCCCGCCGTCTGACGGATCCCGAAGGGGTCGAGTCCACCATCCCGGAGGTGGAGGGACTGGGCCTGTTGCCGGTCGACCTCTCGTTCCGGCCGGGGAAACGGACGGTCCGGGCAGAGGGGGAGGTATGCGCCGATGGGTGGGCCTCTGGGGTTCGGGTGAAAGGGTATGAAATCCATTTAGGGCGGGCTTCTTTCCTGAAGGGGCATCAACCGTTCCTTCGCCTTGCTGACGGAAAGCCCGAGGGCGCGGTGGAACGGGACGGGGAAGTTTGGGGTACCCACTTGCATGGAATTTTCGACAACACCCCTTTTCTTTTTCACTGGATCAACCATTTGCGCCGGAGGAAAGGCCTTCACCCGTTGGAGGAACAGGCGATGCGGGGACGTTCCCGCTCCGAGATATATGCGGACCTCGCTGTCTGGGTGGGTGAGCATCTGGATATGGAACGAATCGATGGGATGATGGGGTGGGAACGTTGAAAGAAATCAAATCGTTCCCCCGAAAACGCTGTTTATTGGGAAAGGAAGATCTAGTCCTACATATCGACCCCGAGCATCTTTGCCTCCGATTCCCTCGCCCCCTCCAGGTATTGTCCAGCTCTTTTTTAGGGGGCGGAGAGCGGCTGACGGACACGATCATCAACCGACATGTCGCCAAAGGCTACCATGAACCCAATCCGATCGTTGAGGCGGGAGAATGGTTAAAGAGGCGCGGTTATGATCCTACAACCACGGTTACGATGATGACAGCTGCCTGGGTGGAAAAGGCGGTCATTGCCGAAGAGCGGTCGGAAGAAGGAGGGGTAGCAGCCATTGTGACGGCGGGGGTGAGCAATGCCGCCCGAGCGGGTATGGACGGCCCTGTTTATCGGATCGACCCTGAACCCGGCACGATTAACATCATGCTCTTAATCGACGGTCGGGTAACTCCCGGGGCCATGGTGAATGCTGTCATCACCGCTGTCGAAGCAAAGGTGGCCGCTCTACAGGATCTAGGGGTGACGGATGCTGCGGGGAATGGAGCGACAGGGACGACCACAGATACCGTCGTGATCACCGCCACCCAGGAGGCCAAGGGTGGGTTCCTCCACGCCTATGCTGGAACGGCGAGCCCCCTCGGGCGCATGGTGGGTTTGACCGTTCATCGCGCCTTGACCGGGGCTCTCCGGCAGAGTGGGAGCCTTCAGGGGGAGTCATGGCCGTGATGACCGCCTCGATGTTGGTACTGGCAGTCCTCCTAGATCGGTGGATCGGTGACCCTCGCTGGCTGCCTCATCCGGTGATCGGGATGGGATGGCTTATTACCCGCGTCGAAAGCATGTTAAGGCGGATGGCGGCGGCTTTCCGTCTAAAAGGGAAATGGCCCCTCCGCTTGGTAGGCTGTCTTTTCCCCCTCACGGTGGTCGGGATTGTGTACGGACTCGCCGTCGGTCTGGTCGGCTGGGTGACCGGGTTTTCCGTCTGGGTGGGTTGGGTGTTGGAGATAATCTTGATCGCAACCACCATCGCATCCAAAGGGTTGGCGGAAGCGGGGATGGACATTTTTCGTGCCCTCACTCAGAGAGATCTTCCGAAGGCTCGGGCCTCTCTGGCGATGGTGGTCGGGCGGGATACGGAACACCTGGACGAACCGGAGGTAGTCCGGGGAGCGGTGGAGACTGTCGCCGAAAATATCGTAGATGCTGTCACCTCTCCGCTCTTTTTTGCCGCCTTCGGTGGGGCGCCCTTGGCCCTTGCCTACCGGGCGGTTAATACTCTCGACTCGATGGTGGGTTATAAGAACGAGCGTTATCTCCACCTCGGCTGGGCTTCAGCCCGACTGGACGACCTAGCCAACTGGCTCCCCGCCCGACTCACACTGCCTGCGATGCTGGCTGCCCTCCGTTTCGCGGGAGCTTCCCCAGCGAAGGCCTGGCGGATCGTCCGCCGGGACGCCGCCGGACATCCAAGCCCCAACAGCGGAATTACCGAAGCCGCTATGGCCGGCGGTTTGGGCATCCAGCTCGGTGGCACCAACCACTACCAGGGTCGCGTTTCCTACCGGGCGCGCCTCGGAGATCCGTGCCGTCCCAGGGAACGGCAGGATATCGATGCAGCCGTCCAGGTTCTATACGGAACGACCGCCGTGTATGTGGCCGGATTGTCGTTGCTCGTATACTGGTTTCCTATGGGGTAACCGTTATCAGTGGTAGATAAAAAGGAAGAGACGGGCAGCGCCCGTCTCTTCCTTTTTCAATCGACTGCGGGTTTGTCGTTCGGAGAGGTCTCTTGCTCCTGACGCAGCCTGGCGTCAAAGACGAAGGTACCGAAGGGGAGAACTGAAGCGACTGCCGCTCCTGCTACCCGTACCAACGACCAACGAAGCGCCATCGCTGCATGGGCAAGAGCAAGGAAATAAAGGACAAAGAGAATGCCGTGAATCCACCCGACGACGGTGACAGCCATCGGAAGACCTGCCGCATACTTCAACGGCATGGCGACCCCGAGAAGGATGAGGAAGGAAATACCTTCAAGCAGCCCGATGATGCGAAAGCGGGCAAGGGGCGTTTTCATGTGATCGATCCCTCCTGTGGAAAAATGGATGTTTTTAACTGGGATTCCCCATGTGTCGGTGGGAAGGTATTCTAATGGTTCTCCGATTCAGTGTACCACCAAACGAGCTCCATATCATGACAGAACGATGAACAGATGGGAACTCGCGGGAATAGACGCGGATATCCCATGACCAAGCCGCTTCGTGGAGAGGGGTCCGGCCCTATGCCGCTTGATTGAACCACTTCTCCATGGTACCCTCAAAGCAAGCATGTACTCAATCAATCCTACAACCGGGGTGTTTTCTTCCGGCTTTTTGACTGCCGATGAGAAAGCGCTTACCGGATAGATGAAGTGGCCGATAAAGGGAGGAATGGCCGTGAATGACGCATTGGTGACAACCGATTGGCTTAATCGACAAGCAAAGGACCCGGATGTGGTCATAGCAGACTGCCGCTTTGAGCTGGGGAAACCCGAAGCGGGGATGGAGGCTTACCAGCGGGATCACATTCCCGGGGCGATCTACTTCCATCTGGAGGAGGATTTATCCGGTTCCGTCGATAAACACGGCGGTCGCCACCCGTTGCCGGACATGGAGACATTTGCGAAAAAATTGGGCCGAGCCGGGATTGACAGTACCAAGACTGTCATCGCTTATGATGACCAGGGAGGGGCGATGGCCGCTAGGCTCTGGTGGATGCTCCGCTATCTGGGACATGAAAAAGCGGCGGTCCTCAACGGCGGCTACAAGAGTTGGAAAGAGGAGGGCCGTCCGGTGACCGCTGAGATCCCGCAGCCGGAGAAAGCCCATTTCGAGCCCCGGATTCCGGATCGGGAACGGCTGGCCGGTATGGAGGAGACGAAACGCTTTACGGGTCTGTTGATCGATTCCAGAGATCCGGCCCGCTATGAGGGGAAAACGGAACCCATTGACGCCAAAGCGGGCCATATCCCCGGTGCGGTGAACTACTTCTGGAAACAAAATCTTGCTGAAGGACAGACGTGGAAGTCCCCTGAGGAGCTGAAAAAAGACTTTGCCTTCATTTCGGAAGGGGAGAAACCGATTGTTTATTGCGGATCCGGCGTGACCGCCTGTGCAAACCTGCTCGCCCTTCACCAGGCCGGCATCCAAGACGCCCGCCTTTATGCAGGGAGCTGGAGCGACTGGATCAGCTATGTCCAAAACCCGGTGAAAACCGGACCTGAGACCCTTCGTCCTGTGAAATGATTGATAAAGGATGTTCGTTTCGAAAAACCGCCTTTACCCTGTTTGTGAAAAGGGTAAAGGCGGTTTGTTGCGTGTTATCCTTTTCGGATGGTTTGATAAATCTTTTGCAATAGCTCCTGCTTTTTCTTCCATAGATCATCAGACAGATCCACGTGGTATTCTTCGGGGTTCAAAAGGCGCAAGTGTTCCTCCCAAAACAGCTCTCGTTGTTCTGCGTGGTAGCGACGGATTTCTTGGAGAGAGGGAAGCTCGTACACCCGCTTGCCATCCCGGAAGATGGGCTGGAGGAGGTTGACAGCATGGAACTCGTGCACCCGTTTTTTCCGGTAGGTATGAATCGGATGGAACAGGGTGAGGGGCTGTTCCTCGTCGATGGCGTGGCCTTCCTCGATGATCAAGTCCCCCCGTGCCTTTTCGGTATCCCGGTCGATAATCCGGTAAACATTCTTTACGCCGGGAGTGGTTACTTTCTCCGGGTTGGAAGAAATTTTGATCGTCGGTTGCCACGCGCCGTTTCGTTCCCGGGCGACCAGCTTGTAGACCGCTCCCAGGGCAGGTTGGTCATAGGCGGTGATCAATTTGGTGCCGACTCCCCAGGCGTCGATCCTTGCCCCTTGGTTTTTAAGGCTTTGGATCGTGGTTTCATCCAAATCACTGGAAGCGACGATCTGTGTGCGGGACAAACCCGCTTCATCGAGCATACGGCGGGCTTCCTTGGAGAGGTAGGCCAGGTCTCCGCTGTCCAGACGGATCCCGGCGAGGTCATGGCCTCGCTCCCGAAGTTCGTGACCGACCCGGATTGCATGGGGGACGCCGCTTTTCAGAGTGTCATAGGTGTCCACCAACAGGACGCAGGAGTCGGGGAAAGCATGGGCGAATGCACGGAAGGATTCCAATTCGCTGTCGAAATCCTGCACCCAGGCATGGGAATGGGTCCCTCGGGTAGGGATGTCGAATAGGTCCCCCGCCTTCAAGTTGCTGGTGGCGTCGAAACCAGCTAGATAGGCGGCTCGGGTTCCCCAGATGGCGGCGTCGGACTCCTGGGCGCGGCGGGTGCCGAATTCCATGAGAGCATCCCCCTCTGCAATCGTACGGATTCGAGCCGCCTTGGTTGCCACCAGGGTTTGGTATCCGATGAAGTTGAGGAGGGCCGTTTCGAGCAATTGAAGCTCCATCACGCTGCCTTCCAGGCGTAGGAGGGGTTCGTTGGGGAAAACGAAGGTGCCTTCCAACATGCCATGTACGTCTCCAGTGAAGCGAAATTTTCGGAGCATGTCCAAAAAGGCGGGTTCATACTTCTCCGGCTGCTTCGAGAGGTATCGAATATCATCCTCCGAAAAACGGAGCTCCTCCAGGTAATGGACCGCCCGCTCTAAACCCGCGAAAACGGCATATCCGTTGCCGAAGGGCAGTGTTCGGAAATAAAGATCAAAAGCCCGCCGTTCTAAGTGGGAGCCGTTTTTCCAGTGGGCGTACATCATGGTGATTTGATACTTGTCCGTATGCAGGGCCCACCCCGTATATGCGTTCATGGTTGTTTTTCACTCCAGTCAGCTGCGGTTGATACTGCGGTTGGGAACTACTCGGTAAATCACCGGAGTAATCTGTCTATCCCGAATGAAATAAGCGGATAATCGGGGTTGGTGCCCTTTGAAGGAAAGAATCCAACTGAGCAGTTCCGGGTAGTACCACTGATTCACATCGCGTAAAGAAGGATAAGGGTCCGTATGGGGATGGGAATGTAGGATTCCGAGCCATTCAAGATCCTGGCGTCGGATATCTTTCAAGGTCTCCAAGTAAGCTCGCGGTTCGAAAGAAAAGGATCGGGTGCTATCGTCCTGGTTTGGGATGGGGAAAAAGCGGGAAATCTCCTCCCCCGAACCCGCTAGGATACCGCACCCTTCTTTCGGGATTTGCTGCCGACAGTGGTCTTCGAGGGCTTGGATCACCCCGGCCTGGATCGTTATCCCCTTCGAAAGGGTTATCGCTGAAGAAGCCAATGGGCCGTCCTCCCTCTTATCCTATGGTGTTCGTCGGCGTTTTTTCCGATTGCGGTTACGCCTCGAGGTGATTTCACTCTATTGTACTCCACAATTTCTATGGCGGCAAAAAGCAGGCCTTTCGGAGAACGGCGTTTGCCTAATCCCACCGTTGTTCTCTACCAATTTCTCTTGTAAATTGTTTCATGAGAGCATTCTGTGTTAAGGGAGGGGAGGTGTCAACCTATGCCCACGAATCCAATCCAAATCGGCCTCTGCGGGTGGGGCGACCATGACTTGTACCCGCCGGGCACAGCTTCCAGAGAAAAGCTGGCTGTTTACGCCGCCCACTTTCCGGTGGTGGAAGTAGATAGCACTTATTATGCCGTTCCGGGGGAGGAGCGGATAGCTCGGTGGACGGAGGAGACACCGGATTCCTTCCGTTTTGTCGTCAAGGCGTACCGGGAACTGACGGGACACGGGCGGAGAGAGGGTGCTCCGGAAAAGAGCGCCAAGGAGTGGTTCAGGGAATTTGGCAAGTCGCTGAAACCGATGGTGGAAGCCAGCAAACTGACGGCAGTCCTGTTCCAGTTTCCTCCCTGGTTTGAATGCAAGCGGGAGAATGTCCAATACATCCGGCGATGTCGGCAGGAATATCCGGACCTTCCCCTGGCCGTAGAATTTCGCAATCGCACGTGGTTTAGCCCGGAGTTTCGGGAGAAGACCCTGAGCTTCCTGGAAAAAGAGAACCTGATCCATGTCCTATGCGACGAGCCCCAGGCCGGGATCGGCACGGTCCCGATTGTGACAGCGGTCACCCATCCGGGACAGGCACTGGTCCGTTTCCATGGACGAAACCGGGAAGGCTGGAACCAATCCGGCCGTTCCAACGAGGAATGGAGAAACGTCCGCTACGCCTACCGGTATTCCGATGAAGAGCTGAAGGAATGGGTTTCCCGCGTGGAAACCTTGAAGCAAGAGGCGGATCAGATCACCTTGCTCTTTAATAACAACTCCCGCGGCGACGCCGCTCCCAACGCCAAACGGATGACCGAACTCCTCGGGATCGAACATCAAGGCCTGGCTTCCCGCCAATTAGACATGTTTTGAGTGGGAGAAACGGAAATCGTGCATATGGTATACAGACCGTTAACCCATGGATACTTTGGTTTGAAACTATCATGGGACTACGTATATCTAAACTGTTGGCAGCGTGTAACGGCCAAGGGGCAAATTACGATTCCAAAATCGGTACGACAACAATTGGATCTAGAGGAAGGGGATCGTGTTGTCTTTGTCGAGGAAGATGGGAAAATGGTAGTGAAAAAGGGCCGCTCGTTGCTTTTGAGGATTTTGCTAAGGCCATTAGCCAAGAGGCTAAAAAGAAAGGAATTACGGAAGAGGAAGTTTTGACGGAGTTCCTCCGAAACTTTTCATAAAACCGACCCAAGGTCGGTTTTATCATTTATTGAGGCTGCATACTGGAATTCTACTAAGGGCTCCACATGACATGTTTAGTGAAAGAAGGTGTACCGATAGCAAGTGCACCGAAGGAAAAAAAGGTATCGCATATAGGTAAATCGGTTTTTTATTTATATTTATCAAAAAAATATCCCATCAGATAACCTGAAATAATAAATAAAACAAGAGCAACCCCCGAATCCATATAATTAAACTTATAATACATTAAAATAGAAATAATAAGTAAAAATACTCCAGAAATAGCTTGTAACCAGGAATTTTTGCTCAAATTACCTTCCCCTTTAAGTAGTTAGCGTCAACTATGTATAAATATATCACAATTTTGCTACAGTGAGTGAGCGATATTGTTATTATATTATGGGACCGTTATGGATAAGAGAACGAAAATAGTTACATAATTCCCGTCACCCTATTCGGATGGCGGTTTTTTATTGGGGTAAGGTTTTCCTCTATCTGAAGGTCCGCCGAAACGGGATCTCGACGAAGTGATTGCTATGGTGGAGGGAACAATAACAAAGGATTCCGAATCCATCTGGAGAGTGGTTGGGTATGTTTTTGAACAGGAGAAACGGAAACCATGTAAGGGTATTCAAAAGACCGCTTCGAACATTTCATGAACCGGTTTTTTATTACAAAAAAAGAGAGCTTACGCCCTCCTTAGTTTTATCCTACTGGTTCACTGCTGGAAACCGCCCAGCTGTCAGTCTTTGCTATATGTTCTGATCCTTCTGAACATATTGCTGGAGTCGTAACCAAGGCCATTAGAGTTACAGACATGACCACCTTAAAGAACCGCTTCACATTGATCCCTCATTTCTTTTTGATTCTCCATCTCTCTTTGTGATTTATGCATATTTCCCATGCATTTTCCAAATTCGCTTTCGTCGGTTTTTTCGTAACACTGGGCTAATGCATACCATCTTTCATGTTCTTTCTCTGTATATCCTGTGTTTTCTGGAGAAGTTAATAGCTTTCTTTCGTTGTTGGGTTGTTTCTCCTTTTTTGTTGATCCGAAGGTATGCTAAATTATCCCCCTGGTTCACTGTCGGAAAGCGCCCTGCCATCGGTCTTCACAACGTGGTCTAACCCCTCTGAACCTATTGCCGGAGCCGCAACTAAAACCAGTAGAGTTACAGCCGTAATCACCTTAAAGAACCGTTTCACGTTGATCCCTCGCTTCCTTTTGATCGTTTAGCTCTCTTTGTAATGTATACATATTTTCGGTACATTGTCGAAATTCTATTTCGTCAATTTCCCTATAACAATTCGCCAAACCGTACCACGCTTGGTACTCTTTCTCGGTAAATCTGTGTTTTTTAGCAGCCTTCCTCGCTTCTGCGTATTGTTCGATGGCTTCATTTTTTCTGTCGTTGGCGAAATGCAGGTTACCCAATGCCAATAACGCATCGGTTAGATAGGCGTAACACTTCCGATCTTTCGCTTTGGAAATAGCCTGTACGAGTGTATTTTCAGCTTCTGCCCACTTTTTCTGATTAGAATACAGTTCCGCCCGTTGAACGCATGCTCGAATAAACCTGTTGTCAATTACTTTACCTGTCTCCTCAGCGATTTCCATGGCAACGTTGAAAGATGCTTCTGCGTTTTCCCATTCCTTCTTTGCAGTATATGCACTTCCGAGAGTAACCCATAGATCAAACCCAGAAGCATATAGATTGTTCAAACTGGCCTTCTGAATTCCTTCTTGGGCATATCGGATGGCTTCGTCAAGGGAACCGATTTTCCGGAGCATCTCCGCCCTTATCCAATAAAAGGACAAGACTGTCTCTGTGTGTTCGATATGATCCACGTTACCCAGTTCATCCCAAGCATCTTGAACGATCTTCAAGGCTTCAGCAGGGCGACCCAATCTTTCCAAGTAGATCGCTTTATTTCGCAGCAGAATGTACTTTATGTAGGACCTTTCTCCGTCGTGACAGAAAGCATCCAGCCCGCTGTTTGTATATTGGAGAGCCAGCTGGAGGTCGTTGCGGTAGTAGCTGCACCTCCCGAGGTCACTGAAACTGTAAGCCTCCATGTTATCCTGCGTGGCCGCTTGGTTTCGGCTGGCTAACCTGATGGCCGTGGTGAAGCTTCTCTCGGCTTTGCTCAAATCCCTTTTGTCTAAATAGCAGGTCCCTATCAACCAGTGATAAGCGGATGCGTAGGAGTGGTCGTCAGATATGTCCAGCTCTTTTAGCGCTTTCAAAGCCGACTCTGTTTTACCAAGCCTTCTTAGGGATTCTGCCGCTGTCAAACGAAACATGAGTTCTTCTTGCTCTTTCTTTTCACTGAGTAAAAATTCTGGAACCTCATCGATGGAGACATCCAACTTTTCCAGCAGGTAATACAGCTTATCCGTCTTGACGTGAGGAACGCCTCGCTCTAAGTTGCTAATCGTAGCCGGAGAGATGCTTTCGTCAGCCAGATCCTCGAGCCTTAATCCTCGCTCTTTTCGGATTTTACGAATAATTTCACCGATACTCTGGGTATCCAATGAATTCATTACGCGCCCCCGCCTTTCCGTATAATCATGAACACTAACATCTTACCTTATTTCCATCTTCTCGGAAATCATTTTCTAGGAAAATACCTGCGAAAATTTCATTAACTAACATCTTCCTTTATCCCAGGGCCCTTCTTCACTACAATCCAATGTTCTCTTACACTCAGCCGCCTGTTTCATCTTCCTCTTTAAAAACTAATGCGACCGCTATATGTTTTGAATGGATGAAAGCGGTGCTCCCCCTCTAAGATTCTGCATTCCTCGTGGTCGTGTACTACTACTAGGTAATGGATTGCCTTTCAGCATCCAACCCAGCGTAACCCGTATTAGCTCCCTCTTGGTTAAGGTTTGGGTTAACCATAATATAGGATATAATATTCAGTGAGGAGGGTTAAACTGGAGATGGAATTTGATGTGTATGGTCGCCTCCCGGTGGGGGACTACCCTCTCACCTTGGATCAGCTTCGATCATCCATATTAGTACAAGGAACTGGTCGTCATCCCATGGACACCCAATGGCGCCTTCAATTGGTGAACAACCTGGAAGAGTTGGTCCAGCCTTTATGGGAAATTGGTATTGAGGACATCTTTATAAATGGTTCCTTTGTAACCAGCAAAGCTCGACCCGGTGACATCGACGGTTACTATGTATGCGACGTTCGAGATTTGGTTTCTGAATCCCTCTTTCGCGTGTTGGCTGAAGTTTCCGGAGAAGATATCTGGGACACACGCAAGCGTGTACAGGTGGGTTACGATGATTTTAAGCCGAAGATGTGGGAGAAATACCGATGTGAGCTGTATCCGCACTGCGAAGAAATCCATTTAAATTTCCCGGATCCCCCCTTTCCTGAGTTTTTCCGTCAGACCCGTGTGGGAACCGGGAAAGGTATTGTGAAACTCATTCGGGGGTGAATCAGTATGATCAAAACCGAGCAGGAGTACAAACGGACGAAAAAGATGGTAGAGAACGAAGTTCGGTTATACGAAGAGCAAAAACAGAAACTCAAGGCTCAGGGATTTTCGGAGCAAGAGGCGGAGAATCTCATATCACACGGTATGGTGGTGCATGAGCAGAAGAAGCAAGAGTTAAGGCAATATGAACGGATCCAACAGGGGGACTTCCGGGGACTGGAAAACGATTGGGGGAAACTATTGATCGCTTTTCGAGTTTACCGTCGCATGACGCAGGCTGAACTGGCTCGACGACTGAACGTCTCCCCCTCCCAGGTCTCCATGGATGAGTCCAATGAATACCACGGCATCAGCGTGCAGAAGTTGGAACGGATCATGAAAGTCCTGGACATCGAAGCCTCCTTTCGGCCTAAAGATCGAGAAGATGGTAACCTCTATATGGGGATCAATTAACACGTCTGTTTATGCATGATCTTTCCACCTTGAACGGTGGTTTTTTGTTTTGCCTCTCATCCGGCCTGTTCAGCTAGGATTGCTTCGGACGAATTACCCTGTGAATCCTTCCTAGTCAACTGAAAGCCCAACTATCGTTTTATCCTTCCTCGAAAGTTTATAGACGAAAACACCTTGGATGTCCAATCCTGCTTTTCTCTATATTAGTGAACACTAATGTATTACCCTATATCCATATTACGGGAAATCCTAGCGACTTTTTTGATAGAGATAGGTTTCTCTATGTGTTCTTCCTCCTATACTGGGAACAAGGAATGGAAGGAGGATGCCTGATGGGATATTGGTACATAGAGCTGTCTGACGGGAGGATCGCCTTGATTACGGACGACCCTTTTTTCCGTCCTGAAGGTCGACCGGAACAGGTCCTGGATGAAGTGATGGGTAAGGTGGAGGAAATGATAACAAAGGTTTCTGAAGCCATCTATGGGGATTGGAAGGACTTATTGGATCGAACGGATGAGTAGTGGCCTCGTTTTTAGTGAGCGAAAGAAAAGAGGTAGACGTCTGATCAAGTAAAGGGGCATATGAATTCGTAGGGGAGGGGATCCCCATTTTAAAAAGAATAAGTCAGGAACGGATTGAGAGAGGGATAACCTCCTGGATCACGCTGTGTCTGTATTTATTGTCCCTGACGTTTAGGTTTTGGATAGGGGGAGCGTAGCGCAGGAAAGAAAAGAAGGAGGATAATCATGATTATCGTGACCAGTGAACAGGTGCCTAACCGGAAGATCAAAGAATTGAAGGGGTATGTCAAGGGAAATACGGTTCGGGCCAAGCATATCGGACTGGATATCCTAGCCGGGCTGAAAAATGTGGTGGGCGGTGAAATCAAGGATTACAGCGAGATGATGGCTGAGGCGAGAGAGATCGCGATCGAGCGGATGGCAGCAGAGGCGAAAGCAAAAGGAGCCGACGCCATCATTGCTTTCCGGTTACAAAGCTCCTCCGTGATGGGCGGAGCTTCTGAAATTATCGCCTACGGGACGGCTGTCTTGTTGGAAGCGGAATGACGGGTCATTTTCCGGGTATAAGCGCTTCGGAACAATCGGTTTGTTTGGGATCAGAAGGAGGGCATTCCGTGCAAAGGAAAGATCAAAAACGGTAAGCGATATGAAGTGAATCGCAATATATAACCGATCAGAAATACGCAACGGACAACTATATGCTGAGTTTATGTGGGCTCTTTGTAACGAGCGATCCCCCTTACAGGGGATTCTTTTTTATTCGAGACCCTTGAAAAACCAAATCTCTTTGTCGAGTATATATAATACAAAGTTGGCCGTAAAAGCGGTCAACTTTGTATTATAAAAATAATTATTTTCTTGTAATTGATAATCATTTTTTGTATAATAGAAAAAATTATTTTGAGTGAGGTTACCTTATTATGGAGATTGTACTATCTGGCTTTGCTTTATCACTTTCCTTGTGCATGGATATGGGAACAGTAAACGTCGCAATTATGCGTGCGGGTGTTAGAAATGGTGGTTGGCCTGCCTTTTGGATAGGTATTGGGTCTAGTGTAGGGGATCTGGTGTATGCGGTTTTATCCATGATTGGAATCAGTATATTATTACAGTACGAGTGGGTTCGTTGGATTCTTTGGTTAGGTGGCTCTGGTATGTTGCTTTATTTATGTGTACGAATGTTTTGGGAAACGTTCACTGCTAAAGCAGTTACGGCTGATGACTCCTCACCAAAAGAACTAACCTCTTCTTCTAACTTTTTTCAAGGTATTGTTCTTGCTTTAGCTTCACCGACTGCGATTTTGTGGTTTGCTGCCGTTGGTGGAAGTGTTATTGCCGCCACAAATCAAGACCAGACACAGTCCGCATTAATCCTTTTCTTTTTGGGTTTCTTTTCAGCTGGTCTTTTATGGGCAGTTTTTCTTGCACTTTTGAGTGGATGGGGAGGACGGGTCGCCGGTCCAAAGCTGGTTCGGATTTTTTCTGCGATTTCCGCGATTTTATTTTTCTACTTTTCCGTTAAGGTATTCCTTAATGGTTATCAACAACTGTTGTAAGGTAGACGATAAGTTTCTAATTATTAGGAATAAACCGGCTTTGCGTTTGGGTGATAGGAAGAGGGGATAAAGACAGGATAACCCTTTCGAAGACAGGAGTGATCGAGCATGAATGTATCCGAAGTTATGACGACGGATGTGAACAGCTGCACTCCCGAGAGTTCCCTTGAAGAAGTGGCCCAGAAGATGAAGGAGATCGAAGTGGGGGTCGTTCCGGTTTGTGATCAGGGAAAGTTGAAAGGTTTGGTGACTGATCGGGACATCGTTGTCAAAGGGCTGGCGGAACAATTGCCTTCTAACGCAAAAGTTTCCGAGGTGATGACAACCGAACAAATTACGGGAACCCAGGACATGTCAGTGGAAGAAGCCGCTCGTTTGATGTCCGATCATCAGATTCGTCGATTGCCCATCATGGAGAATGACAAGTTGGTGGGGATCGTTTCCCTTGGGGATTTGGCTGTTGAACATCCATCCAACGATAAAATTGGACGAGTTCTTGAGGAGGTTTCACACCCGGCGAAGCCTAACCAATAATTCAGGGTCGGCTTCAAAATCAGCAAAAAGCCCACTCTCAAAGTTAGAGAGTGGGCTTCGTTGTATTCGCCTGATGAAAAAGAGTCGATTAGGAGGAATCCGACCTCCCAAGGTCCAATAGTACCCGTCATAAGGGGTGAGCGCGATGGACGAGATGAAGGATATGATGAAAATGCTGCTGGAAGGGCAAAGCCGTCTTCACGAGCAGCTTTCGTCAATGGATCGGCGGATGGAGTCGTTAGAAAAGCGGTGTGAACGTTTGGAGGGAAAGATTGACAAGCTGGAACACCAGCTCAACGACGCCGCAGAGTCGATCAACCATCTTGTCTGGCGCTCCGCCAGCCAGGAACGGGAAATCCGCCGGATCAAAGTCCGGAAGCGGGAGGCGTAGTTTTGGAAGGGCATTCTCTTCTGTTCCGCTTTCGCCTCTGCTATGATGGAGGTAAGAGAAAAGAATGGTGCCGGAGAAGCCCTTCTCGGAGAGGGGTCCTTCTTTTTGCCAGAAGAGGGAAGATCGTTTCATGGGGAGGACACGATACTGTTGGAATGGTGGATATTGATTCTGGTTGGGTTGGTCTCCGGGACGGTGGGGAGCCTTGTCGGATTGGGCGGGGGCATCATCACGGTGCCGGCCCTTTTGTTTTTGGCTTCGACTTTCCCGGAGTACAGCCAAATTACGCCCCAAGTTGCCGTTGGGACCTCGTTGGTCCTAGTGATTATCACTGCTTTGTCCTCGACTTTCTCCTACCTCCGCCAGAAGCGGGTCGACTTTAGCAGCGGGTTAGTCTTTTTCGTCGGGAGCGGTCCTGGGGCGGTTTTAGGTGCTTACTTAACCAATTTTTTCAACCCCGAATCCTTCAACATCGGCTTCGGTATCTTGATGATCCTGGTCGCTGCCCTGCTCACCTTCCAAAATCGGCTCAAGCCGCCGGAGGTCAAATGGAGTGTAGAGAGGAAGTTTATCGACGCAAAGGGGAACATCTACCGATACGGATACCACCGTCCTACTGCTCTCGGTATGGCTTTTGTTGTCGGAACGGTGTCCAGCTTGTTTGGAATTGGCGGTGGTGCTCTCATGATGCCGGTCATGGTGCTTCTCTTCCGTTTCCCGCCCCACGTGGCCACGGCGACATCGATGCTACTGATCTTCCTCTCATCGGTGATGGGCTCGGTGACGCACATGATCCAGGGAAACATCGACTGGTTGGCTGTTCTTCTAATTGCCCCCGGTGCCTGGTTGGGTGGGCAAGCCGGTGCCTGGTTGTCCAACCGGATGAGCGGTAACGGGATCCTGATTACGCTTCGCTTGATGATCATCGGTATTGCTATCAAGATGGTTGTGGACGGTTTATCCTAACTTCGGAGGGAGGATGTCTGTGAACCGGACTCTTATACACATTCTTCATACCAATGATATACATAGCCACTTTGAGGAGATGCCCCGTATTCAGACGGTTCTCGACGGCCTCCGACGGGAGCTGAGTAAGACGGATGCAGTTTGCTTCACGGTCGATGTGGGGGACCATATGGATCGTGTCCGTGTGGAGACAGAAGGAACAAGGGGAAGGGCCAATCGGGCGGTGATGGAAACGGCGGGGTACCAGATGATCACCTTGGGTAACAATGAACTTCTCACCTTTTCCAAACCGGATCTGGATGCTCTCTTTACGGATGCACCCTTTGAAGTGCTGGCCGCCAATGTGGAAGAGGCGAAGGGGGAGCAGCCTCATTGGCTCCGGCGATGGACGGTGAGGGAGGCTGAGGGATTCCGGATCGGCTTTCTCGGCGTTACGATTCCTTTTCAAAATTTTTACCGCCTTTTGGGATGGAATGTATCCGATCCCTTGAGCTTACTGGCCCAAGAGGTGGCCCGACTGCGCCAGGAGGTGGATGCCGTCATTCTCCTCTCCCACCTGGGGTTGGGCAACGACCGCCGCTTGGCCGAGGCGGTTCCGGGAATTGACGTCATCCTGGGTAGCCATACTCATCACCTGTTGGAGGTGCCGGAACGGGTTGGCCCGACCCTGATTGCCGCAGCGGGTAAATTTGGCGGCCATGTCGGTCATGTTACTTTGGAGATGGACCCCGTGACCCGGAGGGTAGCGGCGTTGTCAGGCCGTTGTCTCCCTGTCCGAGAGGCCCCAGCCGATGAAAAAGTGCGGGAACAGATCCGTCGTTTCCGCCTGGAGGCAAAAAACACGCTCTCTGAGCCGATTTTAGAGTTGTCTGAACCCCTACCTGTGGATTGGCATCGGGAGTCCCCCCTTGGCAATCTCCTTGCCGACGGGCTTCTCGACTGGGTGGGGGCGGATTGTTCCCTGGTCAATGCGGGTCAGCTCCTGGGCGGTCTAAAGGCAGGGCCGGTCTCCCGCGGACGACTACATGAGATCTGTCCCCACCCGATCAACCCCTGCCGCATCCTGCTCTCCGGGGCATCCATTCGCTGTACGTTGGAAGAATCCCTTCTGCAGGAATATCAGGACAAAGGTATCCGGGGCTTCGGCTTCCGAGGCAAGCAATTGGGCACGATCAACATGGCCGGGATCAAGGCGGTTTTCGAACCGGCAGCTCCTCCGATGGAGAAACTGCGGGAAGTGAGGGTGGCAGGGGCTCCCCTTGAGGAGGACGAGTTGTACCGGGTGGCTACCATCGATATGTTTACCTTCGGGGTGGGTTATACCGAGATAAAAAAAGGGAAGGAAATTGAATATTTCCTCCCCGAATTTCTAAGGGACATCCTGGCCCACCAACTTCATCGACCAGGGGCCCTTCGGCAATGCTGGATCCCCCGTTGGCAACTTCAGGAAAGGGACACGGCTTTGTAGGCGGTTTTGGGCACCGGGAATCCGATCTCAGATGCAGTCAGGTTGCGTGCAGACATGGGATCATTTCCTCCTCATCTGTGCCGGTTTATTATACACGGGGGTGCGGCATGTTTTTCCATCCTCCGGGGCAGGTTATAACAACGGTGGATAAGGTTCCTCTCGCAAGCGGAGAGGAGTTGAGTTAGAATAAGCTGAAAGAGAAGGAGGTTATTACCGATGCGGTTCGTAGATGATATCTACTCCCTTTACCGAGAGCAACTGGGGGAGGACGAAGACAATGCGATCTCCGTTGTCCTCAGTATCCTCGAGGATCATTCTCGAGAAGATATGATGACGCTGATCAAGGAGATGGACGACGACGAAGTGATGCAGATGGTCGGTGTCTATCTGGTGGAGATGTTGAAGATGAAGATGGCCCAGGATGGCAAGCTGAGTGAATGGGAGTCCTCCCTTAACCCTCCCCGTTATCACTGAGGTAGTAACTTTCAGTGGAATGCCCCGACCTGCACCATGAGGCCAACGGCCAATTTATAAGGAAATTGTGCTTTCCCAATTGGTACTTATCCTTTTTTATCTTGAACACCCGCACCACGCGCTTCTTTCCATCATAACTTATAAAGACTTGGTGGATGGGAGGGGATCATGTGGTCCGTCTGCAACCTCTCGATGTGGAGGGGCGTCAGGTTTTAGGGGTCGAGGTGGCTTTGCCCAAGACCAATCTGCTGGTGGTCTCGACAGAGAAAGGCTACATCATGTGCGGGGCACTGGATGTTGCCCTACTCAACGAAAAACTGGCCGACCGGGGAATTCTGGCCGGGCGGGCCGTCGGCGTCCGTACCTTGGAGGAGCTCTTGAACGCCCCACTGGAAAGTGTCACCCTTTATGCACAAGAGCGGGGTATCCGACCGGGGATGACCGGGCGGGAAGCCATTTTGAAAATGTGTTGACCTTTATGGAGGACACCCAAAAGAGGTGCCCTTTTTTATTTTCGAAAACTCCGGTATACTGAAGCCGTCCAAGTGCATGAACGTTCAACTAATCAACAGAAAACAGGAGGCACACGGGATGACCACGCGGATTGACGGGAGGAGCCCCCAGTGGGCGGCAGTATCTCCTGAAGATTTTGAAACCCTGGAAGTATTTTTCACCCGTATCCTCAGTAGTAAGAAGGTAACCAAGGGAGAAATCAAAGTGATGGGTTACCTCGTCAGGAAAGCCCTCCACCTCGGTGAAAAAGGGGCCTATTCGGCTCGGATTCGGGAAAAGGACTGGGTGGAAGAGGCCGGTCTTTCTAAAAACGAAGTGGACAAGGTCCTGGCCAAATGTGAGGAGAAGGGATGGATCACCCTCGACAAACAAGCGAAACCCGTGGCGGTGGAACTCCGGTTGCACGGATGAAAAAGGGGACAATCGGATAGATAATCGGTCCATTTTTTTCACATGAATGCCATCCTCCGATAATGCTGTCTGTCCTCCGTTCGGTATAATGAAGATAGATCGTCAAAAAAGAGTGGAGGACCGGCATCAATGCTAAAAAAATGTTGCGGATTGGCCGTTGTCGCTTTCATCGGCACCGTTTCTGTCACCGGCTCTTTTGCCGGAATACAGCGAGATTGGGACAAAAGGTTATCGCAGGAAGCGGCGGGTCCGGAAACCGACGGGGATATAGCGAGACAGGAAACGCGATCTGACCGAACAGAAAGACGACAGCCGGGTAGCCCGGAACGGAAGGTAGCCGGTGAAATCACTCAATCCGCCCTCGACGTAAAGGATGCCATTCGCATCGCCCGCAGCAAATTACATTACCGGGGTAAAGTCGAGCGAATCCAAAAGGATGAATGGGATGTCGGGCCTGTTTATATCGCGGATGTGAAAGGGCTCAATACAAGGGGAAAGCTGACCATCCACGCCAAGACTGGCTCCTTAGTTGCCGTGGAATTCAGCGATGTGAGGGTTTAATTTTCTAAAGAAAAATATAAATGAAAGCGGCTCCTGTACCGTCACAGGAGCCGCTTTCATTTATACACACCTTAAACTTCCTCCGGCTTCTCCAATTCCAGGTGTCGGAGGAGCCGGTCCATCTCCTCCGGAAGCGGGGCGGTGATGTTGATTTTGGCTCCCGTGAGGGGGTGGGTGAAAGCAAGACGGAAGGCGTGGAGAGCCTGGCGGCGGATTTCACTGGCCGGACCGCCATAGAGGGTATCCCCGAAGAGCGGATGTCCGAGGTGGGCGAAGTGGACACGGATCTGATGGGTTCGTCCTGTTTCTAGTTCTGCGTGAACGAGGGTAGCTTTGTCGGTCCGAGATAGTACGCGGTAGTGGGTGACTGCATGATCGCCCGATGGAGTCACCTTCCGTCGCAGAGAATGGCTGGAATCCCTTCCGATCGGTGCGTCGATCGTTCCTTCCGAGGGATGCTCCCCATTCCCCATCCGTCCCTGGACGATGGCCACGTAATGCCGTTTAATGCGGCGGTTACGCAACTCTCGATCCATCAGCTGGTGGGCATAAGCGTATTTGGCTACCAATAGCAGTCCAGAGGTATATCGGTCCAGCCGATGAACGGGGCGTACCTTTCCTTCAAACCCCTGTTCTTTCCAACGGTGGAGAAGCCCGTGAGCCAGGGTTCCCGTATCTCCGGGCTTCACCGGATGGACATTGATTCCGGCCGGTTTGTCTATAACGATGAGATCTTCATCTTCCCATACGGTTCCGAAGGGGACGGGTTCCGGCTCCAGGTCGGCTTTTTCCCGGGGGCGAACCGCCACCTGAAGACGGTCTCCCTCTTGTAGTACCCGGTTGAGCCAAGGCATGGTTCCATTCAATCGGAAGCCCCGGGAGCGGGTGAGGCGGTTGATCATCCGGTTGGAGAGGAGGAGTGGCCCTTTCAAAACCTCGGCCACTGTCCGATTGCTCCACTCCGCGGGTACAACATAGGTGATCCATTTGGAATGAGGTTTCATTTCACGTTCCTCCGCAATCCATTCAACTTCATTCCATCGTAACCGATCCAGCGTTTCGGCAAAAGCTTTTTCCCCAACGTGAAATTTGTCAGTCTGGTTGGGGTGTGGTATAACTGGAAGCGGAACTCCACAATGGGGAACCGGGAAACCGGTTGAGAGGGCGCTGAATCGCGCCGACCCGACGAACCTGATCTGGATGATGCCAGCGTAGGGAACATAGGAAACGACGGCTACACCAAAGAGGCCGCTTTATGTGACCAACCGCCAATCCGATCCGGATTGGTTTTTTTATGAGGATGGGAGGAATTCGGATGGCCAATGCCAACGTCAGCCTTCAGGTTCTACCCCGAGCCTCCGGGGATAGGGAAATCTATGACCTGGTGGACGAAGCGATCCGAGTGATCCGGGAGTCCGGTGTCAAATATGAAGTCGGACCGATGGAGACGACGATGGAAGGGGATTACGATGAATTGATGGCTGTGGTAAAAAAAGCCCAGGAAGCCGTTGTCACAGCCGGTAGCGGACGGGTAATTTCCATCATCAAGGTCGATTATAAACCCGACGGCATTTCTATCGAGGAAAAGGTGGGTAAGTATCGCCGATGAGACAAGGGAGAGAGTGGATGCCCCCACTGGCGACGGTCCTCTTGTTGCTGGCGGTATGGGAGGTAGGTGTGCGGCTTTTTTCGGTGGAGGAGTGGTTACTGCCCACTCCGAGTCGGATTGCGGCCACTTTCATGGAAAGCGGTGATCTGCTTGTTCGGCATACGGGACCCACGCTGATAGAAGCCGGCCTCGGTTTTATTCTGGGCATCGGCATAGCACTCCTGCTGGCGACTGCGATCGAACTCTCCACTTGGCTGCGCCGGGGGATTTACCCCCTTCTCATCACCACCCAGACCGTGCCGGTGATCGCCGTAGCTCCGCTGTTTATCGTCTGGTTCGGCTATGGGTTGCTTCCCAAGGTGTTGATCGTGGCCTTGGTCACCTTTTTCCCTGTCGTGATCAGTACGGCTGATGGGCTTCGGTCGGCGGATCCGGAGATGGTTCGCCTCCTCCGGTCGATGGGGGCGTCAGATTGGCGCATATTCCGATTAGTGCGCTTTCCCCATGCGTTACCCGGTTTTTTTTCTGGAATGAAGATTGCCGCCACCTATGGTATCCTGGGCGCCGTAATCGCCGAATGGCTGGGGGCAGACAAAGGGTTGGGGGTTTTCCTGGTAAGGGCGCAAAATTCTTTTGCTGCCGATAAGGTATTTGTTGCCATCTTGGCGATCACCTTCTGGAGCCTTGTTTTATTCGGCCTTGTTCGGTTGGCGGCTAGATTGGCGGCCCCCTGGGCCTCTATGCATCCGAAACAAAAGCATCGTGAAGGAGTGGATAGAAGATGAACCGATGGAAACATGGAGCTCGGACTGCCTTGCTGACGGCAGGTCTGGCCCTTCTCCTGACTGCCTGTGGAGGTGGGGGAGGAGCGGATGAATCTGGAGACAAGAAGGTGAAGCTGCTCCTGGATTGGGTTCCTAACACCAATCATACCGGCCTCTACGTGGCCAAAGAGAAGGGTTGGTTCTCTGATGAGGGACTGGATGTAGAGATCGCCTCTCCTCCGGAAACGTCTGCCAATCAACTGGTGGGAGCGGGCAAGGCGGAATTCGGGATCAGTTCCCAGGAATATGTGACCCAGGCCAGGGCTGAAGGGGTGCCGATTGTCTCGATTGCCGCCGTTTTGCAGCACAACACTTCCGGCTTTGCGGCACCCAAGGAGAAAAACATCCGCTCTCCTCGGGACTTTGTCGGCAAAACCTATGGCGGATGGGGCACACCGATGGAAAATGCTTTCCTGAAGACGGTGCTCGCCCTGGACGGAGTGAAAACGAAAAATGTCGAGGATAAGGTGAAGGTAGTCAACATGGGAGAAGCCGATTTCTTCTCCGCCACCAAACGGAATGTGGACTTTTCCTGGATCTATTATGGATGGACGGGAGTGGAAGCCAAGCTCCGGGGGGAGCCTGTGGATATCCTGTACCTTAGAGACTTGGATCCAGCTCTGGACTTCTATACCCCGACGATCATTACCAACGAGAAGATGATCAAAGAGGACCCCGACACGGTACGTAAACTCGTGCGGGCCGCGGCTAAGGGGTATGAATATGCAATCGACCACCCTCGTGAATCGGCAGATATTCTCCTGAAGGCGGCTCCGGAAACGGATAAGAAGCTGGCCCATGCTTCTCAGAAATGGATGAGCCGTCAGTACCGGGCAGATGCTGATCAATGGGGGGTTCAAAAGAAAAAGGTTTGGACGGATTTCACCGATTGGATGTGGAAAAACCGGCTGATCAAAAAGAAAATCGACCCTGACAAGGCCTACACCAATCAGTTTTTGCCGAAGTAATCCGAGGGGTGACAAATGGTGACGAAACTCCAAGTGGAAGGACTGGTGCAGGCATACCCTTCTTCGGAGGGGGAGCGGCCAGTCTTGGACGGGGTCGACCTCTCGGTGGGGGAAGGGGAGTTCGTCAGTCTGATTGGCCCCAGCGGATGCGGGAAGAGTACACTCTTTAACGCTGTCAGCGGGTTGGAATACCCAAAAGAAGGTCGTATTCTACTGGATGGCCAGGAGATTACAGGGGAAGTGGGCCATGTGGGTTACATGATGCAAAGAGACGCCCTCTTCCCCTGGCGGACGGTGCTGGAAAACGCGATCCTGGCTGCCGAGGTAGACCGCCGTTCCCGCCGGGAAGCATTGGCCCGAGCCCGGGAGCTTCTTCCCGCCTTTGGCTTAGAAGGGTTCGGGGAGGAGTATCCCGCCCGTCTCTCCGGGGGAATGCGGCAACGGGCAGCCCTTCTGCGGACCGTCATGTCAGAGCGGGAGGTGTGGCTTCTGGACGAGCCTCTTGGGGCTTTGGACGCCCTTACCCGGGAACGAATGCAGGATTGGCTTCTTAGCATCCGGGAACGGTTTCCCCGTACGATCCTGTTTATTACGCACAGTATCGACGAGGCTGTCTACCTCTCTGACCGGATTCTTGTCCTCTCTCCTCGCCCCGCCCAGGTTCGGGGGGAGGTGGAGATCCCGCTGCCCCGCAAGCGGTTCCGTACATTAGAACGGGAGGAAACCTTCCTCCATTGCAAAGAAGAAGTTCGTCAATGGCTGTAGTATCTCGGCTCCCAATTGATTGAATCAGCTCCCTGCCACTTTTTCTGGGGGTTGTTTTTTTGGAGGTTTTCTTCGGTCTGGTGGAGAAAGGTTTCAGGACTCTGTTCACAAGACATTTAAATTGTGCGGAATCCGCCTTTTTACCCACTTCTTCTATCATTGAAAAGGGATAGGGACAAGGGTATGATGGGGATGGCAAAGGGCTGTAGGATGATTGCGAGACGGGAGGAGAACCATGGCCAAGAAGAAAAAAAGCCAGAAAAACACGAAGGATAAGATCCGGGAGAAACAAGCTCGGGAAAAAGCCCGGCGGATGAAGAGTTTGACGGTTACTACCTTGGTTGTTCTGTTGCTGGCGGCAGGAGTCTTCTACTTGGTTCAGTCGGCTTCCGATGGTGGGAGTGACAATCGGGTGGAGGCATCGGTTTTTCAGTATGACAAGCAACCAGTAATCGGCAATGACAAAGCCAAAGTGAAGATTGTGGAGTTTGGGGACTATAAGTGCCCGGTCTGCAAACGATTCAAGGACGAGATCTTCCCTCAACTGAAAAAAGACTTCCTGGACAACGATAAAGCAGGATTTTATTTTATCAATAACCAATTCATCGGAGAGGATTCCATCACGGCAGGGATCGCCGGGGAGGCCGTCTACCGTCAGAATAAAGAGGCATTCTGGAAATATTACCAAGCCGTTTATGACCATCAGGGTTCGGAGCAGCAGACCTGGGCCACGCCGGAGTTTCTCGTTGGGTTAGCCAAGAAAGAAGTGCCTGGTATCGACCATGGCAAACTAGCTAAGGACATTCAGCATAAAACCTATGAAGAGAATGTAAAGGCAGATAAAAAGATCGGCGAAGAAGCCGGGGTTAGCGCGGTGCCGGCCCTGTTCATCAACGGGAAGCCGGTTGAACTGGAAGTGATCTTCGATTATCCGAGGTTGAAGCAGATGATCGAGGATGAGCTGGAGAAAGCCCGGTAACGGTCGGGAGCGTATGCATATGACCGGATTGAGAAACTACAGTTTGTACCTGGCATGGCTGGTATCCTTGGTGGCCGTCGGAGGTAGCTTGTATTTTAGCGAATATGCCGGTTATATCCCCTGCCAACTGTGTTGGATCCAGCGGATCTTCATGTATCCGCTCGTTCTGATTTTAGGGATTGCCTCTTATCGAGAGGACCGGTCAGTCATTCCCTATGCCTTGTCGATGAGCCTGCTTGGAGGAAGCGTTTCTCTCTATCATTATCTTCATCAGATGGTTCCAGGCTTGGCCAGTTTAGCTCCCTGCAGAGAGGGAGTCCCCTGTAACACCGCCTATATCGATTGGTTGGGTTTTATTACCATACCACTCCTAGCGTTAGCTGCCTTCACACTGATTTCCGTGCTGCTGTTTCTCGAAAGGAAAAGGGTTGAATAAGGGAAGGGCGCCGGACAGTGCCGGGGCCCTTTTTTCCATCCTTACAGGCCTAACGAGGGGTGTTTGGGTGCTAATTTTTGTCAGTTGTGTTGCTGGCGTGGATTCTCTTTGATAAATTAAGTTTACGACTGACGGTTTTTGTGGCTATGATGAACGAACATTGCGGGATAACCCCCATTCTATAAATCGATCATATTGCCTACCATTATTTCAAAAGGAGAGGTGCAAGGTGAGTGAGGAAAAACCTCTGCAAGTTTTGCGCGTCAGCGATTTCCATACATCCCTGACCTTTTATCGGGACAAGCTCGGGTTTGAGGCGGAACGGATCGACCTCGAGGCCGGAGCAGCACTCCTCGTCGCTCCAGGGGGATCGTTGTTGCTTGTAACGGAGAATCCTGATCTGGATGCGGCGGCTTACCTAGCGGAAACAACGGTACCGGCCCAACTGTTTACCCATCGGGAGGAACCGGAAGGCGGAGACAACCCAGCTCTGCAGGAAGAGGATGCACCCAGCGAATTGCTGGAGGAGGATGGAGAGCCGGTAAGCCAACCGGTTCAAGCCGCAGATGAAACCTTTGCCGAGGAGAAAGAACCGGGGGAAAGGGAGGAGACTCCCGCCCCCCGGATCGTGGAAGTTGGACGAGAGGATCGGCTGGAGTTTCCGGGGGAAAACCTCTTATTCCATCAGGAGCGTCTGGCTGCCCTTGGTATCCGAGACATGCTTCTCGAGGAGTATCCAGCCGTTGAGCAAATTTTACTCCTGAAGGATCCCGATGAGTACCAGGTCGCTTTTCACGAGAGCCTTCGCCTCAGCGATGAAGAACTTCTCAGCCTCTATACGAAAGGGCCGGATTTGCTGGAAGGGGCCATCCTCGGTATGTTGGACGAGGATTTGGATCTCCCGGTGGAAGAAGGTGGGGAGACCATCCGCCGCATCATCCTCCAACTGGTTGACTTTGACCTGGAGATGACACAGCGGATCAAATGGGCCCTCGCCGAACCAGGCCACTCCTACCCCCTGCCCCTCTATGACCCCGATCAATGGGCGGAGTCTCTTCGTTATGAATCCCGCCCGATCCACGTGGAAGTGGGGATGTTACGCCTGCTTCGGGATCATATCCTGATTCTGTGTGAACAGATTCCAGACGCTCTGGACCGTCACCTGGTCTCTGAGCGGGGGACAGTGGAAGTTCGTACCATGCTTCAGGTCGTCGCTGAGACATCCCGTGAACAGATCCAGACAGTCCTCGACGTCCGGCATCAATACGGAAAATGATCTGAACTGCGGTCCCGTAAGGGGCCATTTTTTTATGAAGAAGACGCGCGTCGTTCCTCCCGCACCAATCGATTAACTGTTTCCCGGGTGAGGCCGAGGAGCTGGCCCAGTTCCTCCTGGGTGAGGAGGTCCTCGACGGGTTTGGAGGAAAAGTGATGATGGAGCCACTCTCGCAAGAGCCGGAGGCGGTTGGAAGAAGGGGCTGTCAGAAACCCGATCCGTTGCTGGACGGTTCGGAGAGTGTACTGGAGGGAGAGGGCGACTTCACGATACTTTTCCGGGCAGGCTTCCAGTTTCCGATACCAGTCTTCCGCAGGAATCCGTTCCACTTCACTGGTGGTGAGAGCGACCGCTGTCGCATAGTAAGGTTGCGGTGTCAAAAGCGAATGGTGGGGAAAGGTTTCACCCGGAACCAACAGGTTAAAAAGGAAAGAAGTTCCGTCGGGTTGCAGGCGGCTCACCTTGAACAGGCCGCTTTTCAGATGAAAGAGATAGCCTTCCTCTCCTTGGCGAAACAAGATTTCTCCCCGATGCAGGATCACAGTGTTCATCTCCTTGTCATAGGTGCTGTGATTTCGGTCACAGTGTCGGACTATCCTCCTATTGTATCCTTTACTTGGAAGCGATCCAATGAGGAGGAATGAGCCATGGATGCGAAAACGATTGAAATCGTAAAGAGGACTGCCCCTGTACTGAAGGAAAACGGCAAGGCGATCACCTCTTGCTTTTATCAACGGATGTTTTCCCGTCATCCCGAGTTGCATCACTTGTTTAACCGTTCCAATCAGCGTCAGGGCAAGCAGCAGCAGGCACTAGCCAATGCCGTCTATGCAGCTGCGGCTCATATTGATCGTTTGGAAGCGATCCTACCGGCGGTAGAACCGATTGCCCATAAACATCGGGCCCTCGGGGTCAAACCGGAGCAGTATCCCATCGTCGGGGAGAATCTGCTGGCGGCGATCAGGGAGGTGTTGGGTGAAAATGCAACAGAAGAGGTATTGGAGGCGTGGGGAGAAGCCTATAAAGAAATCGCCAGGGTGTTTATCCGAGTCGAGGAAGGCATGTACCGGGAAGCGGTGGAGCTTCCCGGAGGGTGGGCGGATTTCCGGCCCTTTCGCGTCACGAGGAAAGTGAAAGAAAGCGAGATTATTACTTCCTTTTATTTAAAAGCGGTAGACGGGGGCCCTTTACCTGCGTATCTACCCGGACAGTACATCACGGTGCGGATGAATATACCGGGAGAGACCTATACCTTCCATCGCCACTATAGCCTCTCCGATGCACCTCGTACGGACGAGTGGCGGATCACCGTCAAACGGGAAGAAGGATCGGAAAAGCATCCTCCTGGGGTAGTCTCCAACTATCTCCATGACTATGTAGAAGAAGGAGATAACCTCCATCTGAGCGCACCGGCTGGCAGTTTCGTTCTTGATATGGAAACGGATCGGCCCCTCGTCTTTCTCAGTGGCGGTGTTGGTCTCACGCCCCTGCTCAGCATGGCTACCCACCTTGTTCAAACGGGCTCCCGACGGGAAATTACCTGGATTCATGCCGCCAAAAACGGACGGGTTCATGCCATGCGTAAACCGATTGAACGGCTGGCTCAGGAACATGCCGCTTTCCGTTCGTTCGTCCTTTATGAATCCCCTACAGAGGAAGACCGGATCACCGGTGCTTTTGACAAAGAAGGGCGGATTGACGGCCCTTTGTTGGAACAAATCCTTCCCCGGAAAGAGGCGGACTGTTACCTCTGTGGGCCGCTTCCTTTCATGAAGGTGGTCTTCGGTGTGCTCAAGGAGCAAGGGGTGGACGAAGGGCGGATTCACTACGAGATGTTCGGCCCGTCTCATTCCTTGGACGACACGAAAAACGTCGGTGGGAGCCTGCAACCAACCCTATAACAATGCGTACGAAAGGCTCCCTAGTCTGATCCGGGAGCCTTTCGTGATCCATAATTTTTGTTACTGTTCCAGTGGGGAAGGCAGGTTCTCCCTTACCTTGGAGCCCAGTTCCTGCAGCATCTGCCATAGTTTTTGGATGTCATCCTCGGTGGTATGGATGTTTCCAATGGAAATCCGTATCATGTATCCATCCCGGATGACCCCATGGGAGGCAAAGGTGGATCCGGACTCGTTCAGTCGTGCCAGCAATTTCTTGTTGAGCTGGTCCACATATTGGCGGAGAGCAGCTCGCTGTTCCTCAGTTGCCTGTTTCCATGCTGCCTGAATGGACTGTGGCACATAGCGTAGGCAGACCAGGGCAAAGGGCGAGGTAGCAGGACAGATGAAATCCGGATGTTTGTCGACCTCCGAAGCCAGCCAACGGGCAAGTCGAAGACTCTCTTGCATCCGGTCGGCCAGTCCTTCCCGGCCAAAACTTCGAATGACCCACCAGAGTTTTAGGGCGCGAAAGCTCCGTCCCAATTGCAAGGAAAAATCCATATAGTCGATGCTGCCATCCTTTTTGACCGTTTGCAGGTATTCCGGGACAAGGCGGAAGGTGTTGGCAAGGGCATCCTTGCGGCGGCAGTAAAGTGCCGTCACCTCTAGGGGGGTATAGAGACACTTGTGAGGGTTGACCACCACGGAGTCTCCTAGGCTAAGATCTTCGGCATTTTTTCTAACTTCCGGCACTAGATTCCAGAATCCACCGTAGGCCGCATCGATGTGAAGCCAGATCCCATGGCGTTGACAGATGTTCGACACGGGAGTAACCGGGTCTGCTGCGCCTGTAGCGGTTGTCCCGACAGTCGCCACCACAGCCATCGGACGGTAGCCCCTCTGAAGATCGGACTGGATGGTTTCCTCCAGCTTAGCCGGGATGAGTCGGTAGTTCTCATCTGTCGGCACTCGGACGACATTTTGCGTGCCTATACCGAGGGCGATGGCCGCTTTATCTACCGAACTATGCGCCTGATCCGAGGTATAGAGGCGCAGGCGAGGGATCGTGCGGCCGGTCAACCCTTCTGTGCGAACGTTTAGGTCGGAGTGTAAGTCCCTCGCTGCTGCCAGCGCATAGAAGGTGGCGAGAGACGCTCCGTTGATCAGCACGCCATCTTCAGAAGGAGGATATCCAATCATCTCCGCCATCCAGCGGAGGACGACGGTTTCAAGAGCAGAGGCTGCCGGCGCTGATTGCCAGACCATGGCGTTGACGTTCAAAGAAGATATCAACAAATCTGCTAGAATCCCAGGGAAGCTCGCCGAGATGCTGAAGTAGGCATGAAAGGACGGATGGTTCCAGTGGGTTAGGTGAGGGATGACCTTGGACCATGTTTCATCGAGGGTGGATGAAAAGGGTTCAGGCTTTTCCGGTAGTGGTTTGTCAAAGAGACCGATAAGCTCTTTGGGTGAGATGTCGCTGGTAACAGGCAGGTCACGGATGTGTTCGAAGTGATCGCGAATCATGCGTAGCAATTCCTGACCGTGTGCTTCAAAGACGTGTGGATCCCAGTCTCCCAGGTTTATAGGGTGTGATTGCAATTCGGTCATAGACGATCCTCCAGTTTTCATTGAAGTCCGTCCTTCTCTGTTTCTTTCTTGTTAGCATAAAAATCCTTCAGGAGCGAGGCACCATCTTTGACAAACTTCTGACAGACGAGGGCATGGTGTTTTCGACTGTAAGCCTGAGCCGATAACAGGCGTGTCCAGGATTTTGCCACAGGAGTGGGCCATTGCTCCCGATTTCCCAGTTCTTCTTTCATCCTGCTACGAAGATGCTGAAAGCCCTCAAGCATCATCGTATGCTCGGTATTTAACTCACCGCTGAAGCCTGGGCTGATGAAGGGAGGCATCATGGACGGGCGGATTAGCTCTTCGTAGAGCGTGACAGGAAAGTCTGCAGCGTATTTCATGGTGGAGGTAGAGGCCTTATAAAGGGCGGTCAGCCGATCCAGAGAAGCGGTCAGCCGGGGCCAATCGCGTTGCTTCAAAGCGTCCATGCTCGCCTCTAGCATGGTATTCATCGTCACCAGAACCACATGAAAGACGTGGTGGCCCTGCTTCCAGCGGAGTGCCGCTTGTTGGTAAACGGAAGGGACGGAAGCCGTGGTGGTTTGTTCCATGGTGTTACCTCCTTTCCTCTTCGATTTCATATCCTTGAACCCATCTTTCCAGCGTCACTTGGAAAACGTTGATCCACCCTTTGAGGATCTGATACTTATCGGCCTCATCAAGGCTAGTCATGTCTAAATCCCGAAGGTGATTCTCGTATAAACCGAGGCAGGCTTTTGACCAATTGGCGAGATCGGGGGAGTTGCGTACCAGACGGAAGTACTGATCGTATTCCTCTGCTGTGGAATTTCCATGAAAGGGGTCGGGAATCTTTGATTCCGGCGGAATGGTCAGAGGCTGGATTAATCCATAGTCAGACGAACATTTCTTTTGGTTTTCATCCATCTCCAAATCGTACCTCCTTTAGGTTGCATAAATCTTTCCTTTGGCCAACTTAATTTGTTGAAGCCATTTTTTTTGTGCAGTGCCATTATATCGGAACAAGTAACATCTGTATACAATTACCAAAAGTTTTTTTGGGGAAATTCCCAACCCGCACGTTCATCCTCCCTGCATTGACGAAAGGGAGGCGGATGCGCTATACTTTTCCATTGATTTGATTGCAGAAAGGGGGCTGAACCGTGAAGGAAGCGGGGAGCAAGACAGCGGGTGACAAGCCGGGTTCGATTGAATGGGACCCCTGGGATCCGTGGCATATCCGAAAAGAAACAGGACAGCATCAGCTGACCAGTGTCGAATTTACCGTCACCCAGTTGTGCAATCTCCGATGTGAACATTGTGCCGTGGGGGAGATGCTAGTGGCAGAGGAGGGTGTCTCGATTCCGGTGGAGCGTTTGATTCACCGCTTGGACGAAGTGGATACCCTGCAGACGCTCAGCATCACTGGAGGGGAGCCTGTCCTTAGCCCACGGGTGGTGAAGGAAACCATTCGACCTCTCCTCCGTTACGCCCGTTCACGAGGGATCCGGACCCAACTCAATTCCAATCTCACCCTTCCTCTCTCCCGGTATGAAGGCTGGGTGGAGGACTTGGACGTTTTACATATCTCGTATAATTACCGAGATGCAGCCGATTTCCATCGGATCGCTTTCGAAAAGTACGGGCGGGATGTTACGCCGAAGGCGGCGGAAGCTCTGTTTGATCGCATGTTGGACAATGCCCGGGCCCTCTCCTCTGCCGGAGTTTTTGTTTCGGCGGAAACATTGCTTTCCCCCTTCACTTCGCCCCATATCGGACAGATGCACCGGGACGTGGCAGCGATGGGGTGTCGACGCCACGAAGTACACCCTCTTTATCCCAGTGATTTCGCCAAGGGGATGAACCTGGTTACGCTGGACACCTTCCGGGAAGCCATCCTCACCTTGGTGGAAGAGCGAGACCCATCGGTCTGGATTTTGTTTGGAACACTGCCTTTCTACCCCTGTAGCGACCGGATCGAGGACCGGGAACTGTGGCTCCGCCTTCACCAGGAGGAGAATATCACTGTCCGCCAGGACCCTGATGGGCGAAATCGACTGAACGTTAATGTCTTTAATGGCGATGTAATCGTTACCGACTTCGGGGATGTTCCACCCTTGGGTAACATCGAAACGGATTCTCTCCCCGTCATTTTCGACCGGTGGCTAGGCCACCCACTCGCCAAGAAATATCACTGTTTCTGTCCGGAAGCCCGTTGTACCGGTCCCAACATCCTGGTGGCCGACACCTACTATTCCGGTTGGAACTTCCGGGAGAGACGGGCGAAGATCCGACTGTAAAGGGGAAAACTGCAAATAAAAAAGAGCCTCCGGGAGAGTTCCGGGGGCTTTGTTGTTGTATCAGTGTCCAATCCGATCAGTAGGGACGGCGGGGACGGCGGGGAAAGCGGGGGGGATAGCGGAACGGTGGGCGGCGAAAGGGTGGGAAAAAAGGAGGGTAAAAGATGGGTGGGAAAATAGGGGGATAGTAGATGGGCGGGTAATAGGGAGGTGGATAATAAGGGGGTGGATAGTACTGGGAGGCATCCGCTTCCTCTTCAGGCAGGAAAGACGCCTGAAAGTTCCCGGGGTCCTGGTTGAAGTCGTGTGGTGCGGTCGTCGGGTCTTGATCAAAGCTGTACGAGCCGGCTCCCGGGCCCTGACCGTATCCGTATGGATCAACCGCCGGGCTTTGGCCAAAGCCATACGGGCTTGGGGTGGGATCGTAACCGAACCCATACTGGCTTACCGTCGGATGGGCCCATTCGTATCCATAGGGGAACGGAGCGCCGTAGTCCTGGGGCTGTTGTTGGCTACTCGTTTCCGCCTGGTTCGCCGTCTCTTGGTTATTTGTTGTTTTCGGTTCAAAATCTTGCTGGGACATAAAACCTCCTCCTCGGTCCAATCATAGTTCCTACACCACAAATGTATGTGTAAGATGCCGGTTTTTGTTTGTCCAGCCTAAACTTCTGCTTGTCCCTTTTCAAAAAGTGGAACAAGGAATTCTGGTGTATAAATCCGTGATACGGTATCGTGGAAGAGAATCATGAACCAGAAGCCTCCAGCCGGGGGATTCCGGCTTTCTAAATCCGGTGAGAAGGGAGAGGAGAACGTGATTGTACAGGAGACGGAGACCGGTTTTATACTGATTCGCCAGCATGACCACGGTCAGATATCCGGCGATTTTGCCGATCATTGGGTGGACGGGGGACGACCGGGCCCCTCTCTGCGGACGGCGGTTCGTTACCATGATGTGGGGTGGGAGGAACTGGACGGCGAGGTGCGGCGGCTCCATCCGAAAACGGGGAAGCCCTATTCCTTCGTGGATTTCCCGATGGCGGAGAAGCTGACTGCATACCGGCATGGGATAGACCGGGTGGAAGCGATGGATTCCTATGCCGGATGCCTGTGCAGTATCCATTACGCTTCCTTTTTCAAAGGGACGTCCGACCCTTTGGAGCTTCGTTTTCTGGAAGAGGAAAAAAGGCGACGGGAGCGGTTGAAAGAGAGGATGACGGAAAGGGAAAGAGAAACTCTTGAGAAAGACTGGGATTTCCTGCGTTTGTGCGACGACTTGTCCCTTTTCGTCTGTCTGAACCCTCCTGGGCGGAATGTTCATCCATGGTACCAAGAAGGGATCCGGTATCAGGAAGGGAAGCTCCTGCCCGAGTGGGAGGATGAAGGGACTCTTCGTATGAAGGAGGGCTTGATCCGAGGCTCCTTTACTATACGTATTCCCTTTTGCCAGGTGGATCACAGTGGTCAGCCTGAAGGGAAAGGGGAGCACAGAGTAGTGGTGAAAGCGGGATAATCCAGTAGAAAAGGGGAGATTCTGTGAGGGTGACGGGCTTTAACCATGTAACGATCCGAGTTTCCCATTTGGAGGAATCCCTTGCTTTCTATCAGGATATTCTTCAGATGGAGCTTGTCCATCGGGGTCGGACCGACGCTTACCTGGAGTGGGGAGAGGCGTGGGTCTGTCTCGTAGAGAAAAAAGGGGAGAAATCGTTAGCAGAGTCCTCTTTGGGTGTCGATCACGTGGCCTTCACCATCGATGAAGAGGACTTTGACAGAGCCGTCCACCGTCTCCATACTTGCCGTGTCCCCATTGTCCGAGGGCCGGAAGAACGGGGTGGAGGCCGGGTTATCAATTTTCTCGATCCCGACCATACCCAACTCGAGCTCAACACCGGCAATCTTCGGGAACGGATGAAGGTTTGGGTGTAAAGGCGTAAAACAGGCATGCTTCGCAATCGTTGCGGAGCATGCCTGTTCTTACAAGAGAGGTTCATTCGATAAAGAGCGTAATACGAGCTGGATCGTGGGGGTCAGGCCACAGGTTGATTACAGGGTAGGTGGTTCCTTTGCCCCCTTCGAACTGGACGAAGAGCTCTTGGCGGGAGAAGGCGTCCTTCATCTCTGTACTTTCTTCTTCGGCCAATCCGTGGACTTCTAGGCTGCGGCTCATACCAGGCAGGGCCAAGGGATTGAGTAGTTTCCGGGGCAGGGTGACGATCTTCATGATCTGCCTCCTCTTAGAGTGGTTTCAGCTGCCTTCGCAGTCATCTACTCCATTCCCCCTTAGTAGGAATTTTAAAAGATGGCTTCCGATGGGGAAGGGAAACCGACCTGGTGACTCACTCGTTTACCTGTTGGCGGCTTTTTGGACAAATGACAACAACCGGCTGGTTCAATTGTTCCCCGCTCATAATTAAGGTAGAATAAGAGCGATTTCAGGGTGGGAAAGTAGAAATAATTTTTACATAGCCTGTAGTCTTTGTAAAAGGGAGGGGTGGCTCGGAATGTTTGCTCATGTGATCGATGACCGGGTCTGTCTGCAGTTACTGGAGCATCGCCATGCTGAAGAATTGTATGGGTTGACGGAAGCCAACCGGGCACATCTTACTCCCTGGTTCCCTTGGGTGGAAACCATTCGCTGTTCGGCGGACAGCAGGACCTTCATTGATGGTGCGTTAAAAGGGTTTGCGGAAGGGAAGGGTGTGCACTGTGGCATCCGGTTAGACCGAAAGTTGGCTGGGGTGGTCGGTTCTCATACAATCGATCCTGTCGAGGGAAGTGCGGAACTGGGCTGGTGGTTGGGAGCACCCTATCAGGGGAGGGGCATAATGACCCGTGCTTGTGTAGCCCTTATCGGTTATCTGGTAGAACAACGGAGTTTACACCGTATTGAAGCGCGTTGTGCTGCTGGTAACCAGCGCAGCCAAGCGGTCATGGAGAGCCTTGGGATGCGCCATGAAGGGACACTGAAAGAAGGCTCACGAATCGGGGATACATTCGATGACACGCTGATCTATGGCCTGCTGGCTTCTGAATGGAAGAAGCAGAGGTGTTCCTAGGATGGTGAATCTTGAGCCGCTGTTACCAAAAGATTTTTCTCTGTTGATCCAATGGACCGACACCCCGATGTTTCTCCTTCAGTGGGCAGGTCCCGGCTTCCGTTTTCCCCTGACACGAGAACAACTGTTAGAGCACTGGGAGGGAACCCGTGGAGAAGATCCTAGTCGCCGCTGTTTTAAAGCGGTCCATCCGGAAACCGGCCAGATGGTGGGGCACATCGAGTTGAATCGTATCAACCGGACACACCGATCCGCCACCATCTCCCGGGTGCTCCTCGATCCACAAGTTCAAGGAGGGGGATTGGGAACAGCGATGGTACAAGAAGTGGCCCGGGTCGGGTTCGAAGAGATGAACCTTCATCGGATCGATCTGTATGATTTCGATTTCAATGATTCTGCCATCGCTTGTTACGAGCGAGTGGGGTTCCGGATGGAAGGAAAACTGCGGGATGCCCGGCGTATAGACGACCGATACTGGACGGTCTGTATCATGGGGATGTTGGAGCAGGAATGGAGGGAGCGAAGGGATGCTATTTCAAAAAGATCAACTCTTGGTTCGGGGAGTTGAGGTGACAGATGCCAAACTCCTCTCCAAATGGCTGTCCAATGAGCGGGTCCTGTTTTTTTTCGGGGGGAGGGATCAACCTCACGACGAGGAGATGATCCGTCACAAGTACCTGGCCAAGCGGGAAGGCTCCACTTATCGCTGTATTGCGGAATGGAAGGGGAAACCCGTCGGTTTTCTTCAATTTTATAAACTGGATGAAAACCGGTTGCGACTGTTTGGGTACCCTCTGGAAGTCCCTGTGTGGGGGATGGATCAGTTTATCGGGGAGCCGGATTGCTGGAACCAGGGGATCGGTACGCAACTCGTCCGGATGGGGACAGATTTCCTCGTTGAAGAGAAAGCGGCTGAAATCGTGATAATGGATCCCCAGGTTCGGAATACTCGAGCGATTCGCTGTTATGAAAAATGTGGGTTCCGAAAGGTACGGATGTTACCGAGACACGAGTTGCACGAAGGCGTCTGGCAGAGCTGCTGGCTGATGGAGTACGACAGTGAATACCCGGAATATTCCCGTTGATGTGTCCCCTCCATCGGAAGAGGGACTTTTTTGTTTGAGGGGCAGGGCAGGATGGACATCCGGGGTCGAAAGATGCAAAAATAAGAGGGGATGAACAGAGAATATTCAGGAGAAAATTTCCCCAGCTGCACTGTTTAATCCGTAATGGTTCAAAAGGAGTGACAGATTTTGCTGCAACCTGAAGAGTTTGATGTCAAACGGATCATCAGAGATAATCATTTTCAGCGGTTTGACGTCGTCGCTTCCGAACCGCTTGCGGATGTGGTACAACGAAAAAAAATCAAGCCAAAAGACGAGGTTCTGATCGTAGAACGGGCGGGTCAACGGCTGGCATTCTCTCTCTATCAGATGACCTACCATCACGTCGCCCAGGGTGAACTGGGGGGACAACCCTTTATCCTGGCTTTCTGTGCGATCTGTCATGGAGCGACCACGATGGTCCCCGTCCTAGATGATGGGGCTTTACACCACTACTCATGTATCGGGGTTTACAACGGGATGGCCTTGCTGCAGGATGATGAGACGGGCTCCTACTGGGATCATATTTCCGGAGAGTGCCTTCATGGCCCGATGAAGGGCGCCGTCATGCAACTGGTTCCTGTGGAGCATATTACCGTGGCCCAGGCTTTGAAGCGCTGGCCCGATCTAAAGATCGCCCTTTCCCAGCAACCTTGGTACCGCAAGCTATTCCTGGAACCGCTAATGAACTTCTTCGGGGACAGGGGCATTTTCCCGCCGTATTTCCGTTTTTCCATGGGGAAAAGGGATACCCGACTTTCCGACATGGTCAGTGGATTGGGCATCTATACCAAGAACACTAAACGCTTTTATACCATTCGTACCATTCAGGAAGCTGGTGGGGCAATCAACGATCGTATCGACGGACGAACTGTCTCGATCACTCTCAATGTGGACGGGCACCCTCAGGCGGTCTTTGACGACACGGGAGAAAAACCGATGCAGCTCTACTCCCGTTGGTACGGTTTTGCCTATACGTTCCCCGGTTGCGAACTATACGGAGATCCACCGGAAGCGAAGGAAGAGAAGGCCTCTTGAAAAAGAAAAGTCGGCACGGAGGGTGCCGACTACGCGTGATGGAACAATGGGTTGAGACCCTTCGACGCTCCAGCTGAGAAGGGAGTTACCGGTATGGCCCAAGCTTGTCATAAGGCCTGGAAGGGGCGAACCACCGGTCGCCGGTCTGGAACCTCGTCTATCGGAAAAAACCGAAGGGGGCTCCTTGTTCGGAAGAAATGGGTCTCCCGTCATAAGCATGGGGCCTTCCGACACCCGGCTGGCCAAAAGCGGGTAACCCAATACCAGGCCCGCCGAACCCAGGGCCAAAGCCAGGCCCGCCGAACCCAGGGCCAAAGCCAGGCCTGCCGAACCCAGGGCCAAAGCCAGGCCTGCCGAACCCAGGGCCAAAGCCAGGCCTGCCGAACCCAGGGCCAAAGCCAGGCCCGCCGAACCCAGGGTCAAAGCCAGGCCTGCCGAACCCAGGGCCAAAGCCAGGCCTGCCGAACCCAGGGCCAAAGCCAGGCCCGCCGAACCCAGGGCCAAAGCCAGGCCTGCCGAACCCAGGGCCAAAGCCAGGCCCGCCGAACCCAGGGCCAAAGCCAGGCCCGCCGAACCCAGGGCAAAAACCAGGCCCGCCGAACCCGGGCCCAAAGGGGAACTGGTTGGTATAAGCGGTGGAGCGGGGTTGGCCAAAGGCAGTGTTGGATTGGATCATGGGGAATTCCTCCTTGTATTCATCTACCCCTTCATGTTATGCATCGTTGAAAGGTGGGTGTCTGCGGATATCTACCCTCAGGATTGGATCTGGTTGGGTGCAGGAAGGTTCGAAAGTCTTTTCTGTCGAAGAATGAATATAAAGATGGGCAGGATCTCGATGGAGGGAAAATTATGATTGAACTGGTTGGCAACTGTGCACGATGCGGCAAGCCTGTTTTCTGTACCGACGGCTTCATCAACGGGGTCACCCAGGCGGACGGAAGTGTTCTTTGTTTCGAGTGTGATGGGGAGGAGTCGGTACAGGAGAAGAACGGGTGAAAGCGGGATCTTCCCGTAATTGAAGGGACCTGGGAGGAATCTTCCCGGGTTCCTTTTTGTATTAATGGAAAAACGGGCTTTTCCAATAAGTGATAAGAGGATCCGTATCATAAGGGGAAGGGTATGCTGAGAATAGGGAGCATTGAGCTCGCGGATTACCGACTCTCGGGGGGAATGAAGAGTTGTCAGCTGCCCGTATCATGAAATGGATCACCGGAGGCTTAGAAGCCTTGCTCGGCATCCCAATCCTCGGAGGCCTGATCGTCCTTGGAGGAAGTTATGCGCCTCTTGGTGTGATGCTCCTCCTCCATATTATTACCCTCATTATCAGCTCCAGCCGCAAGGTCGATAAGCATGGTAGTATTCTGGGTATCATTACATCTTGTCTCGCCTGGATCCCCATCGTCGGATGGCTCCTTCACATGATCACCGCCGTCATCCTGCTGGTGAACGCTTCTAAACCGGAGCCAGCTGATAAGGAGAGAACCGACTGACAAGCTGCAGCTATGCCCTTTGCCCTTGTTGAAGGGCAAGTCGAAGCTTGACCTGCAAAATCCGGGCAGGGTTCATTCCCTGTCCGGATTTGACATTGGAAAGCTTGAAACTCCAGCTTGGAACAGTAATTTCGGAAGGGTATGTACAATATGATCAAGTACAGGATCGGCTTAACCAAAGAGGAGGGTTTTGTTGATGACACGAAGTAAGAAAATGCTTCTTGCCCTGTCCTTGTCTTGTGTTTTAGCAGTCGGGGTTTGTTACGAAGTGCTCGCTTCGACTCACCAATACATCGCCAAGATGGCCTATCACGATGAACCGAAAGGTGGATGACGAGTGACAGCCGCTTCCACACTTACTTTAGGTGGTTTGGGTTGGAGCGTGACATACAAAAGCCGGGTAGGAGGGAATGAACCCTCACCCGGCTTTTCAAATGATCTTTTTCCCGAAGTGCTCTTTTTGTGTCTGTCTTCCTATCAGTTCCGGTAAAGGGGGGCTTTCTCCTGGATCAAGCTTCCCGCCTGCGGCGACCGGCCAGTCCGAGCAATCCGAGTACTCCGAGCCATCCCCAGTTGAAATCATTGCCATTATCGGCGGGGGTGGCCACTCTCCGGTAATCCCCATAGTCCGTCGTGCGGTTGATATTGGTTGTACCCCGCATGTTTCGGTTGATGTCCGTTCTGCGGGTCGTGACATTGTTATTCTCGCCGACCGGTGCCGCATTCACGTGGGTGTCGATTATTACAGCCTGGGTTCCCAGGGAGAAGGTCAGGGCGAGAGCGATCAGCAGGATTGTTTTTTTCAACATGGGCATATCTCCTTTTTCAGGCGTGAACCGGTTCCTGATGCTTTACGTGCATCGGAGGCAGAACCAGCCAGCCTTTTTCCTTGTTCATTCTAAGGATGCGATCCCCGTATTGGGCTTTTCTCATGTGGAAGGCACCGAACATGGCTCCGATGTCCTCGCGGGTGCACTGTCCCATGATCTGGCTGCACATCACCAGACCAGCGGCGAAATCCCTGGAGACCGCGGCGGCGATTTCCGGATCGTTGAACCGGGCCCCCGGAGGGATATCTTCCAGATTAGCGGTGGGTCGTTCCGGCGGGGCCGGAGGGAGAGCGATGCCATTTTGCTTCAGGAGCTCGGTTGTTTGCTCGATTTCCGGCCGGATGACGTTTTGGATGGTATCCTGCAAGAAATTCTTCAAGTCCTGGTCCCCGGCGTGGTTGATAAAGGTCTGGTAGCCAGCCACCATGGCTTGGGAACCCAAGGCAAAGCTCCAAACACCGAAGATTTCACCATAATGCATCGGTTCCTTTTGTTGGTTGCCACTTAAAATACCCATTATATTCCTCCTTGGTTTGTTGAATGTTGAGCACATCTCTATCGTGTGTTGGCCGGCTCTTCTTTATCCGCGAAGGATAAAAATGTTCCATTCGGAAAAAGGAATTCTTGACCCCGTGTAGAAATAGGATCAAGTCCAGACGTCTTCCCACTTTCCACAATTCCAAGGGAAAGTGGGTTGATTCTTTCTTAACCATCTGGATAAAAGCATCCACGATAGAAGGAGGAATTTTCATTTGTCATCCGTTCGGTTAATGAAGTGGATCACGGGAGGCTTGGAGGGAGTTTTGGCCATCCCCGTCCTGGGTGGTTTGATTGTGATTTCTATGGGATATGTTCCCTTGGGCCTCATGCTGATCTTACATATCGTCACCCTAGTTCTTTGTATTAAAAGCCAGGCTCCCAAATACGGAAGCATTCTAGGTATCGTCACATCCCTGCTAGCCTGGATCCCTTTTTTAGGTTGGATCATGCACGTGGTTACGGCCATACTCCTCATGGTTGACGCAGCGAAAAAAGAGGCCGTCATCGAAATCACGAACAACCAAGCAGGTACTCCGTCATGAAGAAACCCCCCCGCCAACATTTCAATTGGCGGGGGGGTTTTGCTTAGACATGACATAGTATTCACTGATATACAGAAAGTTATCGCCGTGGATCAGATTTAGACTATATTTTATTAGATGAAAGGCATGGAAATCACAACGAAAAAATATTATCATTATTTTTATAATGATTTTCGGGAAAGGGGATGGCTCTTGGATTACGCAAAGAAAGTGCTGAATTATTGGCGACAAAGCGTGGAAGACGGTGACCGATTGGATTTTAATGAAAAGGATATTGAGAAGGACGCTGTTCAACTTCCATTGGAGGAGATCCAAGCCGGGGAGTTGTCTCATTCTTCTTTCGAGAAAGTGGAGAAGAGTGCGGATTGGGGCAAAAAAACGGCGCTCGAGCTGATGATTTGCCCGTTCCCTTTGTTTCAGAAGAAAAAAGGCGAGAAAAACGACGTTCGTTTGTTTCCCTTAGTGATCCCTGCTTCGTTGGAAGAATATGGTTCTCTGCATCCGCAAAAGGATCATCCTCCGTTCATTCCGCGAAAGTACCTGGAGCCCAACGAACCCTCGTCTGAGGCTGTGGGACAATTGGCGGTAGCGGAGAAATTTCGGGATAAGCATCCCCACTCTCAAGAGGGAACGTGGGAGATGGTTTGGCGGGATGCCGAGCAATTGTTTAAAGCCGTGACCGGAAAAAAGCCCGAACGTTTCGAACTTCGAGCTTTTCAACCGGATTCAAAACCCTTCGTATGGTTTGGGAAGACGGCCAGTTTCGCTTATTGGCACATTGCTTCCAGTTACGAAAACCTCTCTAGACAAACGGAACTTCCCCAGTTGTTTGAGACGGTTACCGGTGCCAACCAGAAGAAGCAAACCTATCTATCCGATCACCATAAGTACGGGGTCCGCCATTACGGCCAGATGACGGATCAACATCCCCTGACCGAATCTCAGCGCGAAGCGCTCCATCACTTTTTGGCCCTTGACGAAGGGAATGTTCTCGGAGTGAATGGTCCACCGGGGACGGGGAAAACCACCCTGCTTCAAAGCGTGGTCTCTTCTTTGTGGATTCAGCGGGCGTTGGAAGAAGGTGAACCTCCGGTCATTTTGGCTGCATCCAGTAACAATTTGGCTGTGCTGAACATCCTGGACAGCTTCAAAAAAGCGGGGGCCTCCAAACCGGAAGCAGAAGACCTGCGACCTTTGGCTTCTCGCTGGCTTTCCGGAGTCGACAGCTATGGATTATTTTGTGCCTCAAAAACGCAATTTGATAAAAAGCAAGACAAATACCCTTGCATCAAGCGGGATTATAATCAAAGCCGTAACAGAAGCGAATGGGCCGGCTTTCATCCCGACTTGGAAAAAGGGAACAAACAGAGAGAAACGGACGATTTTCTCAACGAATGTACCCAATTTTTCGAGGAGCCTATCACTGAACTAAGTCAAGCACGATCGCGATTACACCAAGAGCTTGCCTTCACTTGCACCACCATCGAGGAGCGGGTGATCCACTTTGATGAGCGTCAGCGTCTCCAGCATCGCTTAAAGGAAGAATTTCAAACGAAGGAAGGATTGGAAGAAGCACTCTCCGAGATTACGGCCAAGGAAGAAAAAGCATGTGAGAACCACCGTCGATGGAGTGGTATCTACTCCGATTGGCTGGATGAGGTCAATCAGCGCTCGATATGGCGACGGTTATTCTCGTTTTTGCAAGGCTCGGCCAATGAGTCGTTTTTACGTAAAAAACAAGTGGACGAATCGTTCTCTACCTACAAAGATACGGATGTGAAGGTCGTTTTGTCCCGGAAGGACTCTGAAGCCAAGCAAGAACAGGAGTATCATCAACAGCGCCTTCACGAATTGAAAGATTTCCGAGACCGTCTGACAGAACTTGAAGCAGAGTGGGAAGCATGGACGAAGGATTACGAATCGCCGGAAAAAGACTTTTTTCACGAGCTGGATACATACTGGCGCTATCGGGCTTTTCTATTGGCTACTCACTATTGGGAAGCCCGTTGGTTGGAAGACCTCCAAGCAGAGGACAGGCCTTCCGTGGAACATGACGAAACCATCTGGAGACGTTACGCCAAGTTGACACCCTGCTTGGTCGCCACCATGTTGAGTGCCCCCAACTTCTTTCGCCGACTTCGCAAAGCCAATGAGTATTTGTATAGCTTCATCGATCTCCTCATCGTCGACGAGGCGGGCCAGGTGACTCCGGAACAAGCGGGGCCGGTGTTTGCCCTGGCGGATCAGGCATTGGTGGTGGGGGACACCGAACAATTACAACCCATTCCCCGCGTTCATGCCCAAGTAGACATCACCAACCTCAAAACATGCGGACTGATAACCGACGAGGAAGCGTTCGACCGCTACTGTGACAACGGGATGGCGGCTTCCAATGGCAGCGTGATGAAAATCGCCCAACACGTCAGCCAGTTTGGTAAGCCGGATTACTTAGGGGGCATGTTGCTTACGGAGCATTTCCGTTGTGCGGAAGACATCATCCAGTATTGCAACACCCTTTGCTACGACAATCAATTGGTCCCCTGCAGAAAAAATCCCATCCCCGGAAAAGAACTATACGGTGATTTACCCCGATTGGGTTTTCTCCATATTGAGGGAATCGCCGAACATACCGGAGGTAGTTGGGAAAATCACCGGGAGGCGGCCACCATCGCCTGGTGGATTTATCAGATGAAGGACGAATGGACGAAGCAGGGCCAACGACGTCTGGAAGATATCATCGCCGTGGTTAGCCCCTATCGTAAACAAGCGATCCTTATTCGCCGCTATCTGAAAGACGAATATGACATTCAAGGCCTGACCGTCAACACCGTCCACTCCCTTCAAGGAGCCGAAAAAGACATCGTTCTTTTCGCCGCCACATTGGGAGGCGAAGTCGAAAGAATCCCCTTTTACGATACTACCCGCTTCTTGCTCAACGTTGCCGTCTCCCGGGCGAAGGAATCCTTTTTGGTCTTCGGGGATATGAATTCCTTTGGAAAAGCCCAACGAAAACCTTCCGGACAGCTAAAGCCCCACCTGAACCCCATGCCGGAAAGCAGGGCGAACATCCCGGAGAAAGAGATCGAGTCCATGGTTGCCAAGATGAAAAAGAAGATGGGGAGAGAGAAGAAAATGACGAAGAACTATAACATTAATACCACGATCAATAACAATAACAACAGCACGATTAACAACGGCACAATTACCAACATTCATGGTGATCAAATAAACAATACGTACAATGGCCATTCAGAAGAACTGGGTCGACTGATCCAACAACTTCGCGAGGTCATGGCGGACATCGACAAGGTTCCCGAATCGCAAAAGAAAGAGACCTATGCAATGTTGGAGGATGTGAGACGAGGAGAGAAAAAATCTTTTAAAGGTAAAGTCTTGAAACGATTGGATAGTTGGCAGGGTCTTTGTGGAGCCACGTCTGCTGTCGGGCAAGTGATCTCCCTGGTAATGGATGCGGTGAAGTAATTGTAAGCAAGCGAGTAAATGGAAAGTGGGTGAGAAAAGAGCTCCATCGATTTCTTTTCATTTGGAGAAAATTGAGGGGGTGTAGCGATTGAAACCACAACTCCATCCGATTGCTAAAGCTTTTTTGTTAATGCAGTCTTTTATATAAAGAAAGGAGGAGTCGAGATGGCAGTACCAGATTACCAGAGTTTCATGTTGCCATTTCTGAAGATACTGGGTGATAACCAGGTACATACTTTATCCGAAATCAAGGAATGTCTCGCTAAGGAATTTTCATTAACGGAAGAGGATAGAAAGGAGTTTTTACCTAGTGGACGGCAACGAACTTTTGATAACCGTATCGGATGGGCTCGAACATATCTAAAGAAAGCACTGTTGTTAGAGAGTCCTGAACGAGCCAGATTCAAAATCACCTCCCGGGGACAAGAAATATTGGGGATGAATTTAGAAAAAATTGATGTTCAATTTTTGAGTCGATATCCTGAATTCCAAGAGTTTAAAAATGGATATAAGACAAATCAGATCGGTTCGGGAGTAGCTGAATCAAAGGAAAATGATAAAACTCCAGAAGAAAATCTAGAAGGAGTATACAAGGAATTGAGGAAAGAGTTAAATAAAGAAGTTTTGGAGGTTGTAAAAGAGTGCAGCCCTACTTTCTTTGAGAAGCTGGTAGTCGATGTGTTAGTCTCCATGGGATATGGTGGATCAAGGGCCGATGCCGGGCAAGCGATCGGACGAAGTGGGGATGAAGGGGTCGATGGGATTATTAAAGAAGATAAATTGGGCCTGGATGCTATTTACATTCAAGCTAAGCGGTGGAATGGAACGGTTGGGCGGCCGGAAATTCAAAAGTTTGCCGGTAGCCTAATCGGGCAGGGGGCCCATAAAGGAGTATTCATTACCACCTCTAGGTTTACAGATGGAGCTTTAGAATACGTAGAACGGATTGATAGGAAAATTGTACTTATCGACGGGGAACAGCTGGTGGAATATATGGTCGATTATGATATCGGAGTGAACGAATACGCTCGATATGTTATCAAGCGAATTGATACCGATTATTTTGTTGAAGATTGATTAAGTCGGGTGTGGCGGCAATTGCTGATACCGTGCCAACGTTCCCATACACATGAACATTCGGTTCAAGAAACCAAACAGTGAAAGGAAAGTAACCCTCCCGATGATAAGAAATCCGATATGGCCCTTCCTGTAGTAGGTTCTTTTATCTGTGGGTTAAATTTGTCAACCCATAAAAAATTGCCATTAACATGTTATAATGCATACAGACAACTATTTAGAATTACATAATGGGGAGCGGAAGCGTTATGATGGAGAGCAATTTTTCTTTTCTTCAAAAACGGTGGCCTCTTCTTGCTCATTTGGGAAAAAGGGCGGAAGAGAATTTGCACCCCGATCCCAATGGTACCCTTGTGAAATTGCGAATGTTTGGGGAAAGTATGGCCCGGATCATTTACGCGGAAGAAAAACTGGAAAAGCCTGAGCCTACGGAGCAGTTTAAGCGGCTGAAAAGGCTTCATCTTGAAGGAGAATTGCCGCAAGAGGTACTTGGCATGTTTCAATCGCTCCGTAAAAAGGGGAACAAGGCTGTCCATGACTTCGTCGGCACCTTTGAGGAAGCCCGTGAATTGTTGAAGATTGCCTATAAACTGGGCGTTTGGTTTATGCAGACCTATGGCGATTGGAAGTTTGAACCCGTGGGGTATCAAGAGCCTGAGCCGGTACCCGAGCCGGATGAGGTTCGACGGGAACTGGAAGCAAAGTTCCAGCGGGAAAAGGAACAACTAGAGAGAAAATATGAACGGGAATTAGAACGAACCCGGGAGAAGAACCGCACCCGACAAGATATCTTGGAACGGCGAAGGAAAGCTCGTTCGGCAGTCAATTCACTGGATTTGACCGAAGAGGAGACGCGCCGGATCATTGACAGCCAACTGCAACAGGCCGGATGGGAGGCGGACAGCCGCCACCTTCGATATGCTTCCGGTGCTCGTCCCCAAAAAGGGAAGAACCTTGCCATCGCTGAATGGCCTACCGCTCATGGAGAGGCGGATTACGCCCTTTTCGCGGGTTTGAAGTTAGTTGGCTTGGTGGAAGCGAAAAAAATGAGCAAAGACATCCCCTCCTATTTGGAACAAGCCAAAAAATACGCCCGAGCGGTCGTGCCCATATCTTCGGAGGAGATCACCGGACCTTGGGGGGACTATCGGGTTCCATTCATCTTTGCCACCAATGGCAGGGAGTATTTTGAACAGGTGGAAGAGAAATCGGGTATTTGGTATTTAGATCTCCGTCGACGGAGTAATCAATCACGTGCTTTGCCTGCTTGGTTTTCTCCCCAGGACTTGTTGGAAAAATTGGAGCAAGACGAAGAACAAGCACAATCTCTTTTGAAAGATGAACCGTTGAGTTATTTGGATTTGCGTCCCTATCAATATGAGGCGATCCAAGCGGTGGAAAAAGGGATCCGGGATGGACGCCGTAAAATTCTGTTGGCGATGGCTACTGGGACCGGGAAGACACGGACGGCGATCGGATTGGTGTATCGATTGATCAAGACGAAAGCCTTTCGCCGTATCCTCTTCCTCGTTGACCGTAACGCCTTGGGAAAACAAGCCGAAGATGCCTTTGCCGAATCGCCCTTGGAAAACTTCCGTTCCTTTACACAAATATTCGAATTGCAAGGGTTGAAGGACAAGGAACCTAACCCGGAAACCAAGGTTCACATCCAAACGGTTCAGGGAATGATCCACCGTCTATTCAAAGATCCGGAACAGAAGCGGGTCCCCTCTGTTGGGCTTTATGATTGCATTATTGTCGATGAAGCCCACCGCGGTTATAAGTTGGACAAAGAGATGAGTGAGACGGAGATCCTGTTCCGTGATCAACAGGACTATGTCAGCCAATACCGACGGGTGTTGGATTACTTTGATGCGGTCAAAATCGGGCTGACTGCTACTCCCGCCTATCATACACAACGGATCTTTGGCTCTCCGATTTACCAATACACCTACACGGATGGCGTAGTTGAGGGCTTCTTGATCGACCATACCCCTCCCCATCAAGTGACTACGAAATTGGCGAAAGAGGGAATACGCTGGGAAGTGGGAGAGTCGGTCGAGGTGTTTGACGCAGATCGCTTCACCGTCGAAACGATTGATGCTCTGAAAGACGAGGTCAATATTGAATTGGATCAATTCAATAAGGCTGTGCTTACCGAGTCGTTTAATGATACGGTGTTGGATGAATTGGCCCAATATATCGATTTGGAAAACGGAAAGAAAGCGTTGATCTTTGCCGCAAGTGACAAGCATGCCGATCAAGTGGTGAAAATCCTCAAGAAAAAATTGGCGGAGTATGAAGGTGAAGAAGACGACCGGGCGGTGATGAAAATCACCAGCTCCATTCACGATCCCCTCGGGACCCTAAAACGCTTCCAGAATGAAGAGTATCCCAAAGTGGCGGTGACGGTCGACCTATTGACCACGGGAGTCGATGTGCCGGAAATCTGTACGCTGGTTTTCCTCCGCCGGGTAAAATCCCGTATTCTATATGAGCAGATGATGGGACGAGCCACCCGTCCTTGTGAACGGGTGGGGAAGGAACATTTTGAGATTTGGGATCCGGTTCGCCTATATGAAGCATTGGAGCCTTTCTCCCAGATGAAACCGGCCACGGCAAAGCCGCAAACCTCCTTCTCCCAATTGGTGACGGAGATGCGGGAAGTCGATGACTTGGAGGCCAAAAAGCAGTATAGTAATACTTTGGTGGCCAAACTTAGCCGCAAGCGCCGATTTTTCCAGGAGGAGGATCGTCAAAGATTTCGAGATTGTTGCGGTCAGGATGTAGAGGAAGTATTAGGTTGGCTGAGGGAGGCGGATCCGGAAGAGATCGCCGACAAGTTGGTACAGGAGGAACTGCTCCTGGAGTTTCTGGATCAACGAACGCCCCAGCCTCGTCGCCAATATATCTCCAAGCATGAAGATCAACTGCTTGCTCACGGTCGAGGTTACGGGAACGCAGAGAAACCGGAGGAATATTTGGAAGGATTTCGCCGCTTTCTTCAGGAAAATGAAAACCGGATCCCCGCTTTGCGACTGGTATGTCAGCGTCCCTCAGACTTGACGCGGGAATCTCTCAAGGATTTGACCCGGGAATTGGCGAAGGCCGGGTACAAAGTGACCAAACTGAGAACTGCTTGGAGCGAAGTGACTAACGAAGAGATCGCCGCTGACCTCGTCGGTTTTATCCGCCAGCAGATGCTGCGGGAGCCTTTGGTCTCCCATGAAGAGCGGGTTCGTGGCGTCATGAATCGGATCCGTCGATCCCGTTCCTGGACTCCGAAACAGAAAAGATGGCTCGGCTGGATTGAAAAAATACTGATTCATGAAAGCGTATTGGGGCCCAAAGCCGAAGAGGTTTTCGACGATAAACTCTTTGAGGAATACGGCGGTTTTCAGCGAGCGGAAAAAGTGTTTGGCAAAGGAGAGGTACAAACCCTCCTTAACCAGATCAACCGTGATCTTTTTGCATAAGGAAAGGAAGGGCATCAGCGAATGACAACTCGAGAGATCGTCCAGAAATTGTGGAACCTGTGCAATGTCCTGCGGGACGACGGGATTACCTATCACCAATACGTCACCGAACTCACCTACATTCTCTTTCTCAAGATGATGAAAGAGCGGAAACAGGAGGCGGCGATCCCCGAGAAATACTGTTGGGACCGTCTTCGTGCCCTTCACGGGGAAGAGATGTACCGGCATTACCGAGAATTGCTCACCCATCTGGGGACAGAGGCCGAGGATGAACTGATCCGACAAATCTATCACAATGCCTCTACTAATATCGGTGAACCGAAAAACTTGGAAAAAATCATTCGCTCCATAGACGATCTCGATTGGTACAGCGCCAGGGAAGAGGGCCTCGGCAACCTATACGAAGGATTGCTGGAGAAGAACGCCAGCGAGAAAAAATCGGGTGCGGGACAGTATTTCACCCCCCGGCCTCTGATTAACGTGATGGTGAAACTAATCGATCCTCAACCCGGCGAACGGTGCAACGACCCCGCCGCCGGTACCTTCGGCTTCATGATCGCAGCCGATCAGTACTTAAGAGAGAAAACGGATGACTACTTTGAGGTACCGAAACTGAAGCCGTTTCAGATTAATCAAGCCTTCACCGGATGTGAGCTGGTTCAGGAGACCCATCGGCTCGCCCTCATGAATGCCCGCCTTCACGGAATCGAAGGGAAGATTTACTTGGGGGACACCCTTTCCAGCTTAGGTACGCAGATGGGGGGCATGGACGTCATCCTAACGAATCCCCCCTTCGGCACCAAACGGGGAGGGGAGCGGCCTACACGGAACGACTTGACCTTTGTGACCACCAACAAACAGCTCAATTTCCTGCAACACATCTATCGCGCGCTGAAAAAAGATGGGAAAGCCCGGGCCGCCGTTGTCTTGCCAGACAATGTCCTCTTTCAGGAGGGGGATGGTCGCCGGGTACGGGAGGACTTGATGGACAAGTGCAATCTGCACACCATCCTCCGCCTTCCGACGGGAATCTTTTACGCCCAGGGCGTCAAGACCAACGTCCTCTTTTTCAATCGGGGGACCAACGACACCGGCAATACGGAGGAAGTGTGGTTCTACGATCTGCGTACCAACATGCCCAGTTTCGGCAAACGGAACGCCTTGACGGAGGAACACTTCGGCGACTTCATCCGCGCCTACACCGCCGAAGACCGGACTCAGGTGAAAGATCCCCGCTGGTCCCGCTTCACCCGGGAGGAGATCCGCGCCAAAGGAGACACCCTCGACCTGGGCCTGATCGCCGACGAATCCCTCTCAGCCTACGAAAACCTTCCTGACCCCATCGAATCCGCCGAGGAAGCCATCGGTAAATTGGAACGAGCCGCGGGGTTGTTGAGTGAAGTGGTGGAAGAACTGAAAGCGGCGGAGGGGGGGAACCGCAAATGAGCCGAAAGAAGAAACAGGCGAAGTCGTTGGAGGAACTGGTGGAAGAGGCACTCGTTCCGGAAGAGGAACAGCCCTATAAGGTGCCGGAGAATTGGGTGTGGGTGAGGTTGGGGTCCCTTTCTTTAGTCACTGGAGGTGGAACGCCAAAATCTAAAAATGAAGAGTATTACAGCGATGAAGGGGGTATCCCTTGGATAACCCCTGCTGATCTTTCGGGGTATAGAGGAAAGTATATCAGCAAAGGAAGGCGTAATATTACTAAACTCGGTTTTGAAAATAGTTCTACAAAAATTCTTCCGAAATATTCGCTTTTATTATCGTCTCGGGCTCCTGTAGGGTATGTTGCATTAGCTGCAAAAGATCTGTGTACCAATCAAGGGTTTAAAAGCTTTCCTCCTACAAGGGCCTATAAGCCCGATTTCGGTTATTGGTATCTTCGCTACGCTAAGCGGATTATTGAAAGTTATTCCAGTGGCACTACATTTAAAGAGATTTCAGGAAGTAAAGCTACTAAAATTCCCTTTCCCCTCCCTCCTCTCCCCGAACAAAAAAGAATCGTCAACCGGGTGGAGTCTCTGCTGGAAAAGGTCGACGAGGCGAAGCAGTTAATCGAGGAGGCTCGGGAGACCTTCGAACAGCGCCGCGCCGCCATTCTCTCCCGCTCCTTCCGCGGTGAACTGACACAGAAATGGCGGGAGAAACACTCTGATGTCGAACCCGTTGATCAATTGCTGGAACGGATTCGGGAGGAAAAGACTCGCTCGGCAGAACCAAAGCGAGCGAGAAAGAAAGTTACCGATCTTCCTCCTATTGATCCGCCCTACGAGTTGCCAGAAAGGTGGAAGTGGGTGAGGTTGGCTGATATTGTAGAAAGTACAACTTATGGTACTTCTGCAAAGGCAAATGATGAGGGTGGGACCCCAGTGTTACGAATGGGGAACATTCAACAGGGTGAAATAGATATATCCAACATACGTTACCTTCCTACAGATCATCCGGATGTAAAAAAGTATACATTGGAAACGAATGATTTGTTGTTTAACCGTACAAATAGCATCGAGCATGTTGGAAAAACAGGTATGGTTAGTTCTGAATATGCAGGGGAGATGACTTTTGCTTCTTATCTGGTAAGAGTGCGTTTATTTGATAAAATAGTGTTAGCTCCATATGTTTGCAATTATATCAATAGTGCCGACGGTCGGGGTTATTTACTTTCAACTGTTACTCAACAAGTAGGTCAAGCAAATATCAATGCCAAAAAGCTACTTAGCTTACCTGTTCCATTGCCCCCGACGGGAGAGCTGATACAAATTAACTCTTTGCTGAAAAAAATTTCTGAAGCAGAAGAGAAAAGTAAAGGCTATTTAGCTGGTGAGGAGACAATTGATTCCCTCACCCAATCCATCCTCTCCCGCGCCTTCCGCGGCAAATTGGGAACCAACGATCCACAGGAAGAGAGTGCGTTGGAACTCCTGAAAGAAACCTTGGCTGAACAGCACGGATTTACCTATGAGCGCCCCCAAAATGAAACCTTGCAGGTGGCAGAACAAGGGGCCCTCTTTACCACGTCATGATCCACAGAGCCGATGATTCGGCTCTGTTTTTTCTATAACCAAAGTAGTAAATTGCAATAACATTGCGTTAAATGCTTTTCCTCCCTTACCAATTATCGTAAAGTATCTGGTGAGGGAGGGGTGCATATTTGAATTGGTTACGACGGATGGTAGAGTTTTTGCAGGATAGGAAAGGCGCTTCGACAATCGAGTACATCATCACGATGGCTGTAGGGGCATTGTTCGGTACGATTCTGCTCAATATCTTCTTTACATACGCTGTCGAAAAACCGATGAAATACGTTATCGAAATGCAGATTCATTGCATTAACCAAGACCCTGAATGTAGAGCCACTGATGCCGAAGATGGAGGGGACGCTCGGGGAGGTAGCTCGTCAGAGGGATCAGCATCCAACCACGACAAACCTTCCGAGGATGAAGGCTTTTGGGACAAACTGATGCGAGAAGCCGGGGAGAAATGGGATGGTTTTAAAGAGTCCACTTCCCGCATGGCTTCCGATGTGAAAAAGGACGCCCAAGAGTTTGCGGATCATCCGTGGGAGAGTGTGAAGAATTTTGCCTCCGACACTTGGGAAGGTATGAAGTACGCCGGGGAAGTTACCTGGGAGTGGACGAAGGAACATAAAGAAGAAATTGCTGTGGCAGCTACTATAGCGGCAGGAGTAGGGTTACTCTTTGTTCCTGGCGGTCAGGCATTTGGTGCGGGGATATTAATCGGTGCAGCTACTTCCGGGGGGATCGCTTACTTCTCTGGTGCAGATTCGAAAACCATTGCCCGTGAGATGACGTTTGGCGGTATAACCGGAATCATCGGTGGTGGAGTCGGATTTGGATTAGGTAAGGTAGCAGTGGTTGGTGCCTCACGAATGGCGACGAGCAGTTTTGCTCGTCGTATGTTTCCAAGGATTTTTGGTGTCGGTGGCGCTGGTGGTGCGGAGAGTATTGCAGATGATCTCCTGCATGGACGACGTGTTAATTGGAAAAATGCGACCATAGCTACCCTCACTGCGATAGGTGTATTTGGGGGCTCTTTCATCGGCGGTAAGATGCTGGGTGATCCGGTTGGGCCGATGGCTGGGATGAGGGCAGCTAATCAAGCAGATACTGCCCAAAAAACAGTAGGTAAAGTCCAAACAGTCGAATACGGACAGCAATTTACCCGCGTGAATCGAAAAAAGGCTTTAAAGCCAAATGTTAAATATACTCACCCTAAAGGATATTCTTATAAAACAGATGGTTCCGGACGAATAAACAGCACGAAGGGTGAGCTAACTCTAGAAACATCTAAGAGAAAGCCTTACTCTCAAAGAATAGTGGGCCGAGAAGACCGGGCGTCGAATGATCACGGAGGTCACTTGATCGCTAGTATTTTCGGAGGTTCAGGAGACATTGACAACCTTGTTCCGATGAACCAGAATTTAAATCAAGGGAGATGGAAAGCGCTCGAGAACAAATGGGCAGACTCTTTGAAAGCAGGAAAAAAGGTTGAAGTAAATATTAAACCAAAATACAAAGGTGACTCGCGCCGACCGGATCGGTTTGAAGTACGGTATAGAATGGATGGGAAAGATTGGATAAAGACTACACTCGAAAATTCACCGGAGGGATAAATCCGATGGATGACACAAAGATGGATCGTATTGTTGGGCACTATCAAAAAGTTGGCCAATTAGTGCATGAGATGATCCCAGAAGAATGGGAGAAAGTTTATATCTATGGAGAAATGGAGGCAGACGGAGGAGCAATTTTTTTTTACTACTATCCTTCGGAAAGCGACAAACCTGTATATAGTCTTGATATCCCTGAGTTGTTTGAAGTGGATGAAGAAGCATTTGAGGAGCTAGAAGACCAGCTCTATCCTACTTTGAGAGCTTCGTGGAAGGAGTTTAAAGACAGCCCCCAAGAACCGTGGTCGACTTTTACTATGATCATGGATCGGTCAGGAAAATATGAAGTGAAAAATGGTTACGAAGACTTATCTGGGATTGACTTATCTGACAGATACTTAGCATGGCGATACAAATATTTGGGCATTGGGCCGAAGAGTGATTATGAAAAAAAATGCTTGGAACAGTATTTGAAGAAAGTCGAGAATAAATAGAAAGAGCAGTTAATCAATTTTTTATTATTTATGTAATATACTGATCTTCACTCCGATTGTAGCATGAAAAGACCTAAGCGGATCTCTTGAAATGGCTCCTGTCCACAGGAGCCATTTCCTTCCTTTTCGGAGATTCAGGGGATATTGATAACCTTGCCCCAATGAATCAGAACTTGAATCAGGGGAAATGGAAACAGATGGAGAAATGAGGTTGTTCCGATGGATGATGAAAAGCTGGATCGTATTGGACATAAGTATCAACAAATTGCCCAATTGGCTCATGACATGATTCCTGAGGAGTGGGAAAGAGTCTATATCTGTGGAGAAATGGAAGAAGGCGGCGAAACCATCTTCTTTTACTATGTTCCAAAGGGAGGGAGAGACTCCATATACAGCTTGGATATTGCGGGCTTGTTTCAAATAGATGAAGACGAGTATGAAGGAATGGAAGATCAACTTTTTCAAACAATGGAAGACTTGTGGAACGAGTTTAAATATAGTAAACAAGAACCTTGGTCAACGTTCACTATGACTTTTGACAAATCAGGTAAGTTTGATGTGAAACATGGTTATGAAGATCTATCGAAAAGCGGACCCTTTCAAAGGCTGTTGGCGTTCAAATATAAATATCTGGGTATTGTTCCTACAGATGATTATGCAAAAACAGTACTGCATGAGTACTTGAAGGGAGAATGAACAGCAAGGCCTGTAAAACTATTTCTGGAACCATTTTTGTTTTGTGTACCCAATTGATATTGTCCCCTTTGAGTAGACAGTGCCTAAGAAGAGCACTACCGTTTACTTGGAGGGGATTTTTTCAAAGAGGACGCTCGGGGAGGTAACTCGTCAAAGGGATCAGCATCCAACCATGGCTCTGAGGATGAAGGGTTTTGGGACAAGCTGATGCGAGAAGCAGGGGAGAAATGGGAGGGTTTTAAAGAGTCCACTTGCCGAATGGCTTCCGATGTGAAAAATGACGCCCAAGAGTTTGTGGACCATCCGTGGGAAAGCGTAAAGGATTTTGCCTCCGACACTTGGGAAGGCATGAAGTATGCCGGGGAAGTTGCCTGGAAATGGACGAAAGAACATAAAGAAGAAATCGCTGCAGGAGTAGGGTTGCTGTTTGTCCCTGGCGGTCAGGCGTTTGGTGCAGGGATTCTGATCGGGGCCGCCTTCGGTGGCGGCCTATCCGCTGCCCAGGGGAACGACTTAAAAACGGTGATGTTGGACGCCACTATCGGAGGCCTAGCCGGAGCCGTTGGCGGTGGCGTTTCAGGAGGCGTAGCCAGCGGAATTCGGCGGTATGTCGGGCAAAAGGCTGCGCAGCTCATGGGGAACTCTATCGGTGGGGCTGCTGGTAGTATTGCTGACAACGTTTTCCGAGGGCATAAGATCAACTGGAAGAGTGCCCTTGTATCTGCTGTTTTGGCAGGAGCGATCACAAACGGCATTCATGCAGCTCAAAAGCCACCAGTATTCGGAATTACTCCAAAGGCGGAACAGGCAGCCAGTCAAGCGGCAACTAAAACTGAAAAAGTAGGTTTAGTCTATCAGGGCTTAAAAAACTCAAAAACATACAGCCCAGCTGACTTTGAAGGTACAGTTAAAGTAGGAGGTCAGGTCCGAGATGTGAGTCGGAGGGTATACCAAAGAAAGGATATCGATTGGAATGCTATGGACCCTGAAACAGGGTTGACAAATTTTCAATTAGCAAAAGCGGGAAGGCCACCCATAGGTACTGATGGAAAGCAAATTGAACTGCATCATGTTATCCAAAAGGAAGCAGGGCCTATGGTAGAGATCATGGAATTAACTCATGATCAATACCATAAACAATTACACGGGTTAATTGGGAATGGAAAGAGTTTCAGAAATGATCCGGTGTTGGGCAAACAGTACAATAACTTTAGAAAAAAATATTGGAGATGGAGGGCAAGACAAATGCAAGAGGAAGGAGGTAATTAAGCGTGGAAAAAGAAAAAATCCTAGAGATGATCCGTGAGTATGGGGAGAGTCATGATTTTACTGGCTCTGTAGATGAAACGCGGATTGAGCAGATCGAAAAGATGCTGGAGGTTCCTCTTCCCGAAGATTATAAATGGTTTGTTCGGAATTTTGGCCATGGAGGCATTGCTGGGGTTGAAATCCTTGGTGTTGCAAAAACAGAAATACCTCCCTGTGTTAGATATACGCATAGATACAGAGAATATGGTTTGCCTCATTCTTTGGTGGTCATCGAGAACTGTGACGAATGGGTTTACTGTTTGGAAACAAATGAAATAAGTAATGGAAAGTGCCCTGTTATTGACTGGGATCGTTTGGGTAATATTGGAGTGCAAAAATATGAGAACTTCTATAAATTCCTGCTTGATGAGTTTACTGAAGCGGTAGACAATCTAGATGATGATTAACTCTCTAACCGTTCCTTAAAGAGGAGCGGTTTTATTTGGCGCCAAGCGGGCACGATGCTGAATAAATGTATCGGGAATAAAAACAAAATGGCAAGTGTAAAACACTTGCCACATTTGCTCTTTACTCCTCTTTTGGCACAAAATCAATAACGTTCGCTGATATCCTCAATTTCCAGGACATCCATCATCTCGGGTGTCCTTGATTCATGGGGTTACTTTTCCCGGGCTGACGGTTGCTTCTCGCATTATTCCTAACTATTTCTAATTAAAATGGAAATCATTGACGCATGAATGATTCAAGTGGTATAGTGTATTTTAACGAAAGGTTATATTTATTCAAATTAATTTGAACTCAGCGGACAAAAAGAAAGCCCGGCAACGCCGAGCACCAGACACACAATTACAAAACCTTGTGCCTTCATGATACCGAAAAAGATTCGGACTTGCAAGGCATTATTTTCACCGAGTGAGATTTTGTGTCTGGCAATGGCTTTCTTTTTCGCGGAAAGCGGAGGGGAATAGTGAATCAGCGGACAAGTGTATATTACGCCGAAATGGCCCGGTCCTCGCTCTTTGATAGCGTGGCGCAGTTCAATGCGTTCATCAAGGACGTGCGGTACTATTTTGCGGATCAGTTGAACGAGACGGACCGGATGTTGCTAGATTACATGAGCAGTCATGCCGTGAAGTATCTGGGTGTGTTTGGGCAGAAGATTGCTACGATTGGACAAGCCTTGGAGAAAGGAACGGCCACGGTGCGGCGCAGTTTAGCGAAGATGGAGCGGTTGGGTTTTTTGAAGCGGGTGCCGTACATCCGTCCCAAACGGGGAGGAAACGGGGCCAATCTCGTCGTATTCGACCCGGAAGCCGTGCCCAGTGAAGCGGATGAAGCCAATGATTGGGCGACTGATTGCCCGGGTGATTGCCCGTCACTGATCGCCCGGCCAACGGGGGAAACTGTATCGGCCACAGGTAGAGAAGTGTCGAATGCCGTCGATAAAACTCATGATTCTTCCAAACCCCCTGATAAGGCTCCGGTAAAGAGAAAACGTTTTACGTATAGAGACACGGGTGGATTACATAGAGGAATACAGGATGAAGAAATGGATTGGAGTTACGCAGGTTACAACATTCCACCATCGTTTTTCAGGGCGATGGCTCCCATGGGGCGATCTCCGCGCTTTATCGCTTTTGCGTGGTCTAAGGTTCTCCTCGCTTATCGAAAGAGTAAGCTTAAGGTCTTCTACAGTCTGGAAACTATCCTGATGGATGACCGGTTGGTCACCCAGATGTTAAGCCGGACGAAGGCTGCTGTGGGGGCGGTGAAGTTTGGCAGGATTCGAAAGGATTTCGGAGCGTTGCTCTATGGAACGATGTTACAGTTGTTTAATGACACCGCTAAACCTTTGCAGTTGGAAATGGCCTTGATTCCCTTTTAAATCGGAATGGTAATTTAACCCATTGGTCGTATGGTTTGATGTCAGTATTTTCGATACAATCGCACCCGAAAAAGGGAGGGCTCCGATTGGTTGAAGCATTGTGGCAGTGGGGAACAACGCTTTTGGAATATGCCCCTACTTCCCGGTGAGCGTTTGTTGGAACCGCTGACGGAGTTGCTCACTATCCTGCAGGCGATTCCCCGAGGTCGGCAGGTATGGGCCCACATGATGCTGTTTACTCGGGAGAGGAGGCAGCTTGGCTTCTCCCTACTGGAGCCACCGATGGAGGAAACGACTGGTGAGAATGAAGGCTTGCGCCAGTCGCTACACCAACGATTCCTCGTCCTGAGTGGTGCTTTGGCAACCTTTTTGTTGCTATGGGTGACAGCGGATTTGGCTTCCATTCCATGAATGGAATAGAGGCGTATTTCACCGGTCTGTTGGACCGCCTCTCCGATTGGTGGCAAGGGTTGAACGGATGGGAAAAGGCCGGGGTGATCACCGCCGTTTCTGTGCTGGGCGGGATTCTAACGGTAGCGACGGGAGGCGGCTTCCTCGCAGGGGGATTTACTGCCCTGGGTGCTGCCCTCACGGCCAACGACATCCTGGAAAACCCCGATCCGACGAAGTCCTTCATCCAGGACCCCATCGGAACGATGAAGCGATGGGGAAAGGACCTGCTGAAACTTCCGCCCCAGGAAGCCGCTGTTGTGGTCCTGGCCGTGGCGGTGGATCAACTCTCCCGGCGTATCCCTGTGATCCGGGCCCTCGACGAACTCATCGATCGAGGGAAATCCACGCTTCAGCGATCCGCCCGCAAATGGATGCCTGGCGGCCAAGTGCAAGAGGCGGGTACCGGGGCACGGATGGATGGGAACGAGCCGGATGTGAGGCACTCTCGTGGGCCAGGCGATTCCGGTGGATCGGGAGGAGATGGCGGGAAGGAACCGAAGAAGAAAGAGAACGCCTGGGAACGGTTTGAGAAAGAGGATCTCTTGCCGGGGAGTGTGGGGGTTAATAAGACGAAGAGTTTGTTTAAACAAGTCCTGGATATGGCGTATAAAGAAGATCCAACGCGAAAAACCACTTATGGAATCCCGGATGATATTGTGATTAAAGATGGGCGTATTACGATTGTTGAGGAAGCGAAGATGTATTCGAAAAAGGATTTTGAGAGACTGGCTGAATTGGCAAAGGAGAATCCTGATAGATTTATTAAACGAGGAATTCCAGCAGAAAGCGATTTAAGACAAAATCGATATATCCAGTTTGCGAAGCATAAAGAGTCGGTAAACTATCTACTAAAAAACCTGGACAATATTTCTAAGGCAAAGGAATTGGGGATCACTAGTTCTGATTCAAAGGTGGAATATATGTTAAAAGTGCCAAAATGGGCCTCCGAAGAAAAATTGGAGATGATGAAAAGGGCATTTGAAGAGGAGCTTAATATAACCGTAAAATACCGTAAAATTGATTGGGGTGGGAAATGAATGGAAGAGGTCGAAAGGTGGTTAATGTTCTCCTATTGGGGTTCCTATTTGAAGAAGGATTATATGCAGGTCGGCTTAGATGTGACGGAAATCCTCATGAAACACTGGGGTCAAGCTAAATGGTTAAGGGGAGTTGCTTTTAGCTATAATGAAGGGCTTAGAGATGTCGATTCAGTTGATGTAATAAGAAGGGAAGTATTACATGATCGGGATCGTTATAAATTATATGATGTTACGTATTTTAACCCTTCTGTCACAGAAGAAATCTACGTAAATCGACTACATGTTGATGATGCAATGTTAACAGTTGAAGAATACGACGACTTGAAATATTTTCAAACCGACGATCCTAAACTTAATAAGCACCGAACCCAATTACTATTGGAAGTATTCACCGATATAGCAAGCCTTCGTACCATTGAAGAGCTGTGGATGATTAATCATGATCGAAATGCTTTCATGGGCAACCCCGCTTATCTGTACCGCCCTCGTCCTCTATATGAACAGGTCGAGGATACCCTCTGTACAATGAAAACACAAGACGAGGTTGCCCGGTTGGTAAACGAGTTTGAAGCTAACGTCCCGACAGACTGGGTGATCGATTATCTAAAGAATCGTCTTGGAGTGGACGCTGTCCAGAAGATGGCAGACGGCAAGCTTCTCATTTTGTTCTACGATGGGGAATTGACAAAAAGTAAAGTGAACACCCGAGAGTTTCTCCGTACCTTTGAACGAGATGTAGATTCTTTTTTGCTGGAAAAAGGGGTTCGGTTGTACAAGGGAGAATCCTGAGAATCTACCGATCTGAAGGCAGTATCGCTGTCCCTTTGTTTTTTGGATAACGCCCAAGTTGATGGCTGTTTTATCAGCCCATCTCATGCAGTAATGCGCTGAACGCCCGTTACCAGTGTTCTCCTTCCCAAAAGGTAAACGTCATCTTTGGAGTAGACTCATATAGCTATGTAAAGCCCTCTCAACAGGGGGCTTTATAGCTATAACTTCAAGAGTGGGAGGTTGAGTTCACTCTCAACAAAATTCATATCATTGTCTCGCGAAACTAGTGTGAGCTGATGTTCTAAAGCTGTAGCGATAATTAATGCATCAGGTGTTTTAAGTTTTCGGCTTTTCTTTCTCTGGTGTCGACGGAGATGTCCCGCTTGTTGTGCAATTTTAGAGGTAACATCTAAACATCTTTGAGAAGTGAATAGTTTAATTTTATGCAGTTCCAGATCGCTTTTTAGGCCACTCAAGACCTCGCATTCAGTAATTACTGAAAAAAATAAGGGTCTTTTGGCTTGGTGAGCTTGCTTGACAAAGTTAATGGCTGCTTCTTCATTGGCCAAAATAGCGATTGCGATATTCGTATCTACCAGATAGCCTTGGGTGGTCATCAGTCCCATTCCTCGCGCGATTTCTTGAGTTCCTGTTGCATCTCTTCAGCTCGTTCTGGTGTCAACGCGCCTGCAGATTCAAGAATGTCATCAATAGAATAATCATCCACTACTTCAATGGTGTCATTTTCTAAGTCAATCGTCACTTTGCTTTTTTTAATATTTAATTTAGACAAAAGGGAACGAAGTTCATTTGCTATTTGTTTATCGATTTTGCGAGGAATCGACATATAATCCAAACCTCCTTGGTTCCCGACCAATATAAAAATTAGGCGTAGGTTTTAGGATAGATTACCATGGGGCATAAAGCAAGTCAAATCATTGATGCTAATTGTTTATCCAAATAGAAAAGCATGCCAATGCAGTCCAATACCTCCAAGGAAACCTCTATCAACTCCCTGAAGCCAAAAAGATGGGCATCCTAGAAAGCAATCAAGATATTCAATATATGATTAAAGCACCGGATTTTGCATCGGATAAATCTTTAGCGAAGATTAAAGCCGCCTTTCAAGAGTATGGCTATCCGGTGAAGTGATTCAGCGATAAGGAGAGGTGACTGCCATTGTTTGTCCATCCTACCATAAGAAACGTATTATGATTTTCACTTTGGTTCTGGTTGTGTTGGGTGCCGTTATGAGCGGTTGTGGGATCAATAGACTAAAGGCCTCCCATACTTCCTTGGGGGAGGAACACCTGAATGAGATTCGCCTGGATCAGTCGATTGACGATCCAGCGATTTCGAAACAGGGACCTCTTCAATCAGGGACCTCTTCAATCAGGGCCAGTAATTCCTGAACATGGAGATTCCTATGCTATAGGAAAACTCCATTTGCTTGCAGATGAGAAAGGAACGATCGATTTGATCGAAACACGAGACGAAGCAAAAAAAATCAAAACAGCTAAAGGAATCCAGGTAGGAAGTTCGCGCAAAGAGATCATATCAAAATATGGGGATAACTATTACACGTATACAGGTGAACAAGTGGGAAATAGTTTTGGTTATGTTGATCAAAAACAAAAGGTTTATCTCGAGTTTGCACTGGATGATCACGATAAAGTCTATCATATCCAATTGGGTGATTTGGAAAAGTATCCAGATGCTGATTGATTATAAGCGATAAACCTGTTGATCGGGTAACATCTGGATCAACAGGCTGTATCGTCAGGGTAGATTACCGTGGGTTATAAAGCAAATCAAATCATTGATGCTAAAGTCGTTCACGGCTGTTCCAACCAAAAAACGCCTGCCCTTCTATCTGAAGAGCAGGCGTTTTGCTATTTCATTCCCATACTGCATTAGACAGCAATCGGTACAAATAATCCGTGTGGCCGCGGAAGCCGGGTTCGAGTCCGATCAGGGTGACGTCTTTTCCTTTCTCTTGCACGATGACAGGTTTGCCTTGAGCAGGCTGCCGGTTTTTCCAGTGGCCGGAGTGAAAAAAGTCCGGGCTATCCTTGTAGGAGGCGGCGACGGTTTCACCGTGGGTGGGAGTGTACCAGGCAGGCCGGTAGACAAATCCGATGTCCTGTTTGGCGTATCCGAAGGTTAAAGGCGATTTCTTGGTATCCACCTTTACAATCCCGTTGCTGTTTCCTCCGCCCGCGTGGACGGTGATATCGGTCAATCCGAGGGTACGGGTAGCCTGGGAGGCAGAAGAGCCGACGGCGATATATTTGCCGCCTTTCTTCACAAACTGGGTGACCTGTTTCTTGAATTTGCGAACCTGTACCTCATCTTTTAAACCAAATTCTTTGTTCGCCTTGCTGAGACGGGAAGTAATCATTAACGAGGTTCCGCTATAGACAAAGACGTCATAAGCGCCTAACCCCTGTTTCGCCACTTGCCGGGGGTGCAGTTCGGTCACCTGGAAGCCGAGGCGTTCCAAGGCTTCCCGGGTTCCGGCGTGGGATTGGGCTTTGTATATGCCGCCGTCTTTCAGGATGGCTACCTTGAGGTTTCGCAACGGTTGGGCTTGTTTGGGAATGGCACGGGAGCGAATCCTAAGGCCGGAGGCCCGGACCGCTTGTTTCAGCATGGAGCGCTTGATTCGATGGACGTAAAAGTCTCCCTTGGAATCTCTCCATACAGGGATTCCATGCTTGAGAAGAGTGTTTACCAGGTATACGGCTTCCACGGTCTGGTTCGGGATATGGTAGGGTCCCTTTCTGGACAGGGCTCCCTGCGGTTTACCCTTTTTCACCGGTCCGGAAGTGACCGCAATGTCCTGGTCGATTCGATCTGCCTGGAACCCCCACAGTTTGGGCAAGCTCCAGGAAGAGATGTCGTACATCGAGGGGATGGTATCGGTGATGTCTTCGCCCTCCCATAGCATGGTGTTGGCCAATCCCGCTTTCGCTTGATTCATCCGGACGATAAAGGTGCCGGCGGGATAGGTTTTACCTTCCGCCTGGAACGGTTTTTTTGCCTGCTCAACGGTGATATCGTTGGCGATCAGGTGGTTGACGGCTTTGAAGGTGGGGGTTGGACGTTTGGGATCGACAGGGAGGATATAGGCTTTCGGGAAAAATCCTTCTTTATGATATGGGTGATCGAATTGGATTCCGCGCCGAAACATCTCCAACTGATCGCGGAGCATCTCATCCTTGTGCTCGGTTGCAAAGGTGAGGGCTCCCATGACGGCGTCTTCCTGCCAACGGACTCCGTCCCAATCGTTGGTGGGGGCCTCGAGGGTGTAGGCGTAGGACCCATGGTACATCGCGTACATCGGGGTGAAAATGGGGGGGTAATCGTCCCAGCCATCGGTGTCGTCCCGTTGAGGGATAAAGGTGCCGGTCATGTTGCGGTACAGGTCGGATTGATAAGCGTCGCGGTTGTTCACCAAATAGGTTTCCATCGCTTTTGCCTGATCCAGCGCCCATTTGGAGAAGAGGTCATATTCGTAGTTGGGGTTATGGGGCGGAGTGCAGGGCTCGATCAGACCGGGTTTGGCTTTGCCACCATATTGGACATAACCGTGCAGATCCAGCATCACCATCGGATTCCAGCGTGTGATCAGCTCGACCATCTGTCGCGTTTCCGGCTGGGAGCGGGTGATAAAATCCCGGTTGAGATCGAAACCGTTGGCGTTAAACCGGGTGGCGGACCAACGTCCGTCGGGGTTGGCGACGACATTGAAGATCAGGATGTTGTTATTCAGAATCGATTTCGTTTTTGGATCGTTCTGGGTGGCAAACCGTTCCATCAGCCGCAAAACGGCGTCACTGCCGACGAACTCGGTACCGTGGATCGAACCGTTGATCAGGATGGGAACCTTGAAGTCCGCGTCCTTACCGATGAGGCGTTGCGCTTTCATAGAATGTTTGAACATCTGGCGACGCATTTGTTGATACTGATTGAACTTCGGCTTCGCACCGGGTTCGGAGATGGTGACTACATACATGGGGTGGCCTCCGGCAGACATTCCGTACGGTTTTACGGTAACCCGATTGCTTTTTTTCTGCAGCTTCTTCAGCATTTTTCCCATCTTGGAGTATTTCACGAAATCATAGTGTTCGCTGTTAAAAAGGCTTTTGTCTGCTTCCGGTCCGTCATGATGCGCCCAGGTAGCAGCCGGTGCCAGGGCTATCATGATCGTCAGCAACAACAGGATGATTCGTTTGTACATTCAGCTTCCCTCCGAGTCAAAGAAATGGCCGGGGAGACGAGCCCCGAACGGATGCCTATTTTCTTCGACCGATAGGCAGGAAAACCTTCTAATTTTTGAAAATTTTCGGGCGGTAGACGGTTGTTGTTATTCGCAGTGGATCGAACTCAAGGAGTTGTTTTTAAAAAATAGGTCAGATCAGTCGCTGGAAATATGACGTTATCATATGAAAATAGTGCCTTCAAAGTAAGGGTGGCGGGAAGTGCGAAGGAACAAACGGATGGAATTCCGCAAGGACATCCGGGAGGGCTGGGATTTCGTTTCCCGCAAACCAGGGATGTTGTACCTCCTCTTCCTGTCGATGGTTTCCAGTTGCAGTTTCCAGATGATCAATACCATACTCGCGCCTTTTGTCACCAGGGAGTTGCAGGGCTCCAGCGTCCTCTTTGCCGCCCTGGACATCTCCTTTACCGTTGGCGGAGCGTTAGCCGGACTCACGATCCATTGGGCCCTCTCCCGCTGGAAGCAGTACGTGGTGATTGGTTCCCTAGTAGGGATGGGAAGCTCCGCAGCCCTATGCGGTTTCAGTCCGAACCCAACGGTTGTCGGGATCTGTTTGTTCGGCCTCGGTTTTTTCACGATGGTTCACTTTGTTACCATGCAGACACTTGTGCAAATTAACACCCCCAAAGAGATGATGGGTCGTATGGTGGGCTTCCGTTCCATCGCCGTCTCCTTTGCCAAAATCGCCTCCGCACTGATGACGGGGTATCTCTCCAGCCTGATTCCCCCGCAGGCGGTGTTTTTGATCTTTAGCGGCTTGGTTGCCATCGTCCTGTTTACGGTGGGTCGGGTAAAAGGAATCCCAGTTCCCACTGTGTTTCTCCAACGGGCCTCCTAGTGCTCACGAGGCACAAATTTTCACTTCTGATAAGCCCCGAGAATGGGGCTGTTTTCGGTAGCTAATCCCATCCCGTCGGTGGCTGGAGAAACCTGCCGGGAGGAGCAATCTTGACGAAATGTTTTTTCTTTTATACGGTAATGAGATACAAGAGTCCATGGAAGGATTGTGATCATGAAGGATGCCGTTTGGTGTGGGTGATGATCGACCGGATCTGACAGGGCGTCCGGGCGTCATTTTCCAGCACCCCTTGTTGTTTGAATCTTCGAGGCATCTTTTGCAATCCGAGGGAAGAGGTATATAGAGAAAGGATAAGTCTTTCATGGGCAGAAGGTCATGATCAGGGAAGAGGATTCGATGAAATAGGAATGAAGGAGAGGAACTGGTTACTTATGAGGAACTTCAAAAAAGTACTCGTCGCCAACCGGGGAGAGATCGCCATCCGGATCTTTCGGGCTTGCACCGAATTGGGGATCCGGACGGTCGCCCTTTATTCCGAACAGGACAATACGGCCTTGCACCGTTTCAAGGCAGACGAGGCCTACCTCGTCGGTGAAGGAAAGGGTCCGGTCGAGGCCTACCTGGATATCGAAGGAATCATCGAGATCGCCAAGCGTCATGATGTGGATGCCATCCATCCCGGATACGGGTTGTTATCGGAAAATGCGGAGTTCGCGAGGCGGTGTCGGGAGGAAGAGATCGTCTTTATCGGCCCGTCGGCGGAACACATCCAGATGTTTGGGGACAAGGTGGATGCCCGGGCGATGGCCGTTAAGGCAGATATCCCGGTCATCCCGGGTACGCCGGAACCGATCGCTTCCTTGCAGGAGGCTATTCTGTTCGGTAAAGAGCACGGATATCCCATCATTATCAAAGCGGCCTCTGGCGGAGGCGGCCGGGGGATGCGAATCGTCCGGAACCAGGAAGAGTTGGAAGAGGCGCTGGACCGAGCTCGTTCCGAGGCCCGATCCGCCTTTGGGAATACGGCGGTCTATATCGAAAAATTCCTGGAAGAACCGAAGCACATCGAAGTGCAGATCTTGGCTGACCACAAAGGACAGGTGGTTCACCTCTTTGAGCGGGATTGCTCGATTCAGCGCCGGCACCAGAAGGTTGTGGAAGTAGCTCCGAGCGTCTCCCTGCCCGACGAATTGCGCCATCGGATCTGTGAGTCGGCGTTACAGCTGATGAACACATCCGGCTACGTGAATGCGGGGACAGTGGAGTTCCTCGTGACCCCGGACCAAAACTTTTATTTCATCGAGGTGAACCCGCGGGTTCAGGTGGAACATACCATCACAGAGCTGATCACCGGCATCGATATCGTTCAGTCACAGATTCGAATTGCTGAGGGGTACAGCCTGAACGATCCCGAGGTGGGTATCCCTCCTCAAGAGGAAATCACCACCCATGGATACGCCATCCAGTGCCGGGTGACTACCGAGGATCCCGCCCAGAACTTCTTCCCGGATACCGGCCGTTTGCTCGCCTATCGTTCCGGCGGCGGGTTCGGGATTCGGCTGGATGTGGGGAACGCGTACCCTGGGGCAGATATCACGCCCCATTATGACTCGCTCCTGGTCAAGGTATCTTCTTGGGCCGTCAATTTCGAGCAGGCGGCGAGCAAAATGTTGCGGACGTTGCGGGAATTCAGGATCCGGGGGGTCAAGACCAATATCCCCTTCCTGGAAAATGTCGTCCAACACCCGGATTTCCTGAGTGGGGAATATGATACCTCCTTTATCGATAGCCGCCAGGAGTTGTTTGAATATCCGAAGAAGCGGGACCGCGGGACGCGGTTGCTCACCTATATCGCCCAAACCGTGGTCAATGGCCATCCCGGTTTGCCGAAGGGGAAAAAACCGGCTTTTCTATCCCCCCGGATTCCCGTCACCTCGGTGAAGCAACCCTATCCGAACGGCACCAAACAAATTCTAGACAAGCTGGGGCCCGAAGAATTGGCGGAGTGGATTCGGAATGAACAGCGGCTTCTCCTCACGGATACCACCTTCCGGGATGCCCACCAGTCCCTCTTCGCTACCCGGGTGCGAACCCATGATTTGCTGCAAATTTCAGAAGCTACCGGCAAGCTGGCTTCCGGGTTGTTTTCGCTGGAGATGTGGGGTGGTGCAACCTTTGACACCAGTATGCGGTTTTTAAGCGAAGATCCCTGGGAGAGAGTCCGTCTCCTGCGGGAACGTATCCCCAACATTCTGTTCCAGATGCTTTTGCGCGGGGCGAATGCTGTCGGTTACACCAACTACCCAGACAACGTAATCAAAAAGTTTGTCCAGATGTCCGCCGACGCAGGGATCGATGTATTCCGGATCTTCGACAGCTTGAACTGGACGGAAGGCATGGGAGTGGCCATCGATGCCGTCCGCCAGACCGGCAAGGTCGCAGAAGCATCGATCTGCTACAGCGGGGACATTCTCGATCCGAAGCGGGATAAATACACCCTCCGTTACTATGTGGATCTGGCGAAGGAATTGGAGAGAATGGGAGCCCATATCCTGGCGATCAAGGATATGGCAGGGTTGTTAAAGCCTTATGCCGCGTATGAGTTGATCCGGGCCCTCAAGCAGGAAGTTGGCCTTCCCATCCACTTACACACCCACGACACCAGCGGCAACCAATTGGCTACTCTGGTCAAAGCCTACGAAGCCGATGTCGACATCGTGGATGCCGCCTTGAGCCCCATGTCGGGGCTGACCTCCCAACCCAGCCTGAACGGGTTGGTAGCGGCCCTGGAGGGGACGGAACGCGAAACCGGATTGGATCCAACGAATTTACAGCAGATGGCCGATTACTGGGAGGATGTCCGCCACTATTACGCCGGGTTTGAGAGCGGCATCAAGTCTTCCACTGCCGAAATCTATACCCACGAAATGCCTGGGGGACAGTATACCAACCTCCATCAGCAGGCGAAAGCCGTCGGGCTCGAAGACGGTTGGGACAAGGTGAAGGAAGCCTACCATACGGTCAACCGGATGTTCGGGGACATCATCAAGGTGACGCCTTCTTCCAAAGTGGTCGGGGATATGGCTCTGTTCATGGTGCGCAACAATCTGACCGAATCCGATATCTATGAAAGAGGCTCACGCCTTGATTTTCCAGAGTCCGTCGTCCAGTTTTTCCAGGGTTATCTGGGACAACCGCCGGGAGGATTCCCCGAAAAATTGCAGCAGATCGTTCTCAAAGGTCGGGAACCCTTTACGTGCCGCCCAGGAAAACTGCTTCCCGCTGTCGATTTCGATCAGGTGAAACGAGAGTTGGAAGAGAAGGCCGGACGGTCGGTTAGCGAGTGGGACGTGATGTCCTATATTATGTATCCTCAGGTCTTCCTGGATCGAGAGAAGATCATACGGGAATATGGGGATGTTTCGGTGCTGGATACGCCCACCTTCTTCTATGGCCTTCGTTTGGGAGAAGAAGTGGCCGTAGAGATTGAACAGGGAAAAACCCTGATTGTTAAACTGATGTCCGTCGGGGCTCTCGGTCCGGATGGAAAGCGTACCGTTTATTTTGAGATGAATGGTCAGCCTCGGGAGGTCGCGGTTCTGGACCTCTCCGCCGAGGTGACGGCAGAGATGCGGCGTAAAGTGGACCCCACCGATGAAGGGCAGATCGGAGCCTCCATGCCGGGGAAAGTGCTCAAGGTGATGGTGGAGCCGGGTGATGAGGTGAAAAAAGGAGAACATCTCATTGTGACCGAGGCGATGAAGATGGAGACCACGGTCCAGGCCCACTTCCAGGGGAAGGTAAAAGCCGTCCATGTGAAAGCTGGTGACCCGATCGAGACAGAAGATCTCCTGATCGAGTTGGAACCGAGCAAATAAATAACGCGAATGAACCCCGTTACCAACAAGGTTGGCAACGGGGTTTCTTATCCACGCTCGCTTCCAGGATCCTTGTCTTTTCATCAGGATGTGATTCATTCCTGCTGGGGTTAATCAATGATTCATTTTTTGGTTCTTTTTACGTCGTTTGATGACGACTCTTACCGTGAAAAAGATGAGAGCGAAGGCTCCCAGAGTGATGGCTATACCGGAGGGATTGTAACAAATAGAAATCCGGGAGGGATACCCCTTCCGGATTTCCTTACATAAAGATTAATAGACGTAGATGGAAGAGGCTTTGTCATTCCAGTTTCCGCCGCTTCCATCCGGCACATCGACCAGATTGGATCGACTGTACCCGGATTTGAGCCAATATTGTTTTCCGCGGTAATTGCTGTGTTCGTAAAGGATGGTCCAGTTTCCCCCGGAGGCGGCAGACAGGGAGGAAATCCGGTCATTCCAGTAGGAGCCCAGGTAAGAACTGGCGTAGCCGAGTTGGATACTAAACCAGCTCCCTCCGAAACCGGCATGTTCAAAGAAATACGAGGATGTGGCGGTGGGCGACGGTTTTCCCTGTTGGGGAGAGATCGGAAGGGAAGTTTCTTTTTGGATAGGGGAGACGCCTTCTTTTAGGTATTTTTCAGCTTTGGCCTTACTGGAAAATCCAAACACCACCCCTTGCTTTTGTGCCTTGTCGTCCTCTACAAAAATTTTCGCCTTATCGACTTTCGGACTATTAGGGGAAACCTTCGTGCCGTCCAAAACCACAGGTAGGCGGTTGTCCTTCGTTTCCGCCGATGCAGGTTGCCCGAAAAGCGTCGAACCGATCATACCGACTGATAGAACCAAGCCCAATACAGCGATGGATGCTGTCTTCATCTTCCTATCACCCTCTCCAAGTGTAAATTCGTTACAAAGGTATTATCCAGTATTTGTATTAGGATTTTGTGGATGATTTATTAATGTTTGTGAGAAGGACTCGATGTTCGAAATGGGAGAGCCGCGTTTATCCGGAGATTGAAAGAAAAAGGCCACCCGGTTGCTCGGATAGCAGCCTTTTTGTTTACAGTGGCTTTTTCGCGGGCAAAAATTGTTGTACGGTTGGTAAGAGAGAAAGCACTGAAAGGATGATGGTATTCATGGCACGGACAGAGTCTACGATGCTTCCCCTCGGGAGCCAAGCCCCGAACTTTTCCTTGCCGGATGTGGTATCGGGGCAGACCTGCTCCCTGAACGACCTCCGCTCGGAACACGCGACAGTGTTGATGTTCATCTGCAACCACTGTCCTTTTGTAAAACATGTCCAGGACCAATTGGTCCAGCTGGCGAAGGACTACCAAGCTAAAGGGATTTCCTTTGTCGCCATCAGTTCGAATGACGTGGAGGCGTATCCGGAGGATTCCCCGGAGAAAATGAAGGAATTAGCAGAGGAAATGAACTACCCCTTTCCATATCTCTATGATGAAACCCAGGAAGTGGCGAAGGCTTATCATGCAGCCTGCACCCCGGACTTTTTCGTGTTTGACGGCGGGCTCCGGTTGGCTTACCGCGGGCAGTTGGATGATTCCCGCCCGGGAAATGACATCCCGGTCACCGGGGAATCCATCCGTAAGGCGCTGGATCACCTCCTGAAGGGAGAGCCCGTACCAGAAGAGCAAAAGCCGAGTCTCGGATGTAACATCAAATGGAAGAGCGAAGGATAAAGGGTAAGACGAAAAACCCCGCCGGATCAAATTCCGGCGGGGTTTTGTTACGGTCAATCCGCGTTTTTCACAATGATTTTCTCATCCTTTGCATCCACGACAATTGATTGCACCTCATCCTCTTCCAGCATTCGGTCTGCGATGCCGTCTTCCACTTGTTCTTCGATGACCCGGCGCAGGGGACGGGCACCGAAGGCAGGATGGTAACCGAGATGAGCCAATTGGTTTTTGGCGGCATCGGTGACGGTGAGTGTGAGTCCTTGTTCTTCGGTGGCTTGATAGATGTCGGCCAGCATGAGGTCGACGATTTTTACGAGGTCTTCCCGCGTGAGGGAACGGAAGGGGATGATGCCATCGAAGCGGTTAAGGAACTCAGGGCGGAAGTAATCGGCGAGAGAGTCGAGAATATCGGGGATCCTCTCTTCCGTCCCGTCTTTTCCGAAACCGATGGACGCTTTCGGTTTGACGGTAGCCCCGGCGTTACTGGTCATGATCAGGACGGTATCTTTAAAGCTGACGGTGCGTCCCTGGCTATCGGTGAGGCGACCGTCTTCCATGATCTGTAGGAATAGATGCTGCACATCGGGATGGGCTTTTTCGATCTCGTCCAGCAGGATGATGCTGTAGGGTTTGCGACGAACGCGTTCCGTCAATTGACCGGCTTCTTCATGGCCGACATATCCTGGAGGGGAACCGATCAATTTGGAGACCGAGTGTTTCTCCATGTATTCGCTCATGTCGAGGCGAATCATGGTCTCTTCCTTCCCGAACATTTCGCGGGCCAGGGTTTTGGCCAACTCGGTCTTCCCGACACCGGTGGGGCCGACAAACAGGAAGGAGCCGATGGGGCGGGTTCCCTTGCGGAGCCCAGCCCGATTGCGGCGGATCGCTTTGGCCACTTTACGGACCGCTTCCTCTTGTCCGATCACTTGGGCGTTCAAGGTATCGGCCAGATGTCTCATCTTCTCTTGTTCTGCTTTTTGTAGTTTGCGGACGGGGATGCCGGTCTTGTTTTCGATAAGCTGCCGGATCATCTCCACATCGACGACAGCACGAGTTTCTTTGCCCTCGGCCTCTTCCAGCTGTTGTTCCAGTTTCCGTTCTTCGTCCCGGAGGCGGGCGGCTGACTCGTAGTCTTCCTCGCGAGTAGCTTCATCCTTTTCGGCAGCGATTTCCCGAAGGTGTTCGCGCAAACTCTCCGTATCACCGGTCTCGCTCGCCAGATTGACTTTGGAACCAGCTTCGTCGATCAGGTCAATCGCCTTATCCGGCAGGAAGCGGTCCTGGATATAACGGCTGGATAGGGTGACGCAAGCACGCAGGGCATCATCGGTGTATTGCACCCGATGGTAGTCCTCATAGTTTTTGCGAAGCCCCAGAAGGATGCGGACCGCTTCTTCCACAGTAGGCTCTTGAACCATGACCGGCTGGAAGCGGCGTTCCAGAGCGGCATCTTTCTCGATCTGGCGGTATTCCTTCAGAGTGGTGGCTCCGATGACCTGGATCTCACCCCGGGCCAGGGCCGGTTTCAGGATGTTCCCGGCATCTTGCGAGCCTTCAGCGGATCCGGCGCCCACCAATTGGTGGATTTCGTCGATGAACAGAATCACGTTTTTCCGTTCTTGCAGTTCGGTGATCAGCTGTTTCATCCGTTCTTCGAACTGCCCGCGGATCCCGGTATTGGCTACCAAGGAGGAGACATCCAGCAAGTAAACGTGTTTATCCTTCAGTTTGTGGGGGACACGTCCTTCCGAAATTCGCAACGCCAACCCTTCGGCAATGGCTGTTTTCCCGACCCCAGGTTCTCCGATCAGGACGGGGTTGTTTTTATTGCGCCGGTTCAGAGTTTCGACGACCCGTTCTACCTCTTGGTCACGTCCGATAACCGGATCGATAAGCCCGGCCTTAGCGGCATGGGTCAGATTTTTCCCCAGTTGATCCAAGAGGCCGCCGTTACGGGCCCCATCTTGGCCAGTCTGTTGCCGCAAGTCCTGGGATGGGTTTTGGTCAAACCCGCTCGATTGCGGCCCGATGAAATGGCGGAACAAGTCATCGAAGGAAGAACCATGAAAGCCCGCAGGGAATTTCATCTGGTCTTTTACTTGGTTGTAACAGTCCCGGCATAGATGAAGGCGGAGTTGTCGACCGTTCACTTTCACATGGAGTTCCACCTCAGCCGGCTGCTGTTTGCATTGGTTGCAGTGCATAACCAAACCCTCCTTCAATCGCGTTTTTATTTCAAAGGTTATGGGTGTAATCAGGATGCATCCGGTCTGACTTTTGACTTTGACTATCTTTGATCTTTATTATACGATCTCTTGTTCGAACTTTCAAGGGGGTGGGTTGAAACTGGAATAGAGCGTTGAAATTCACGGATCGGACAAAGGGGACAGCATTTTCCCACCTATGAATGGAAAGTTTGGATGGAGGGTTTTTGTTGGGAGAAAGGTCAAATTACCTGGAGAGAGGCTGGGCTTTCTACTGAGATCTTTCGTATAAACCGGGGAAAAAGGTGGCATCCTGGGAGCCAAAGGAGGGATACCATGCAGGGGAACCAGCGTGAGTATCAGTTGTCCAGTGTAGATCAGGCACTAATGGATGAGCTAACCAACCGGGTGCGGGAGTGTTACGAGGAAATGACCCGGATTTCGACCCGGGTAATCAGCAGTGAGTCACTGGCTGATACGGAGTTTAGCCGACCCGTCGGGGAGGTGCTGGAAGAAGCTCAGGGCTACATGGAGCGAACGTCAGAGTCTTTTCATGATCAGGAAGTCTGCTGGCCGGCAGGACCGGATCAAGAGATGTGTTATAAGAAAAGTGGAGGCAAGGTGATGATCCGCCCGAGGAGAGAGCGGTAACCGAGTAGGGCGATCCGGTTTTAGGTAGCAGTCTTCAAACAGGAAACTTTATCAATACCCTCTCGGGCTCTTTTTTGAGAGTCCGTTTTTTTGAAAAAGAGGCGAAATCTTGCAACTTCCAAACCCTCCCGGTTGAATAGCCTCTCATCCTCCTTTAATATAAGATTAGATGGAATTGATTAATCTTTCTGGCTATTCCCTATGTCTGATTGTGGAAGCGATTACACAGCTTGAGGGGGCGAATGCATGACTGCACCAGTGTTGCTGACGTTAGGGGCGCTAATCCTGTTTTGGATGGGGTACCGGTTTTATTCCCGGTTCCTGGCGGAACGGGTCTTCCGGTTGGATCCGGAATTCCAGACCCCGGCCCATGAATTCCGGGATGGGGTGGATCACCTGCCGACCAATCGGTTCGTCCTTTGGGGGCATCACTTTAGCTCTGTTGCGGGGGCGGCACCGATTGTGGGGCCGGCGATTGCCGTGATCTGGGGCTGGGGACCCGCTCTCCTGTGGGTGGTTTTGGGAACCATCTTTTTTGCAGGGATGCATGATTTCGGAACGTTATGGGCTTCGGTGCGCAACAGAGGAAAGTCCGTCGGTGTCATCACCCAATCGGTGATTGGTGACCGGGCAAAAGGACTCTTTCTCCTAATCATCTTTTTCCTCTTGTTGTTGGTGAATGCTGTCTTCGCTGTCGTGATTGCCAACCTGTTCACCGGATTCCCGGAAAGCGTTCTCCCCTATTGGCTGCAGATTCCGGTAGCGATGGGGATTGGGTTCCTGGTGTACAAGCGAGGGATGGGACTTTTCTGGCCCTCGATCGTCGGTTTGGTGTTGCTGTTCACCTTTATATTTGTTGGGTCGGCGTTGCCGGTGAAGCTCCCAGAAGTGATCGGCGGGCTCCCGACGACGGGCTGGTGGGTGATCGTGATGCTTCTCTATGGAGCGATTGCTTCCCGTTTGCCGGTATGGTTGTTACTTCAACCGCGAGATTATATCAACTCCCATATGCTGTTCCTCGGGCTGGGAGTTTTGTACCTCGGTCTATTTCTGACTCAACCGCAGTTCAATGCCCCTTTTTTCAATACCGCCGTGCCGGAAGGAACGCCCCCGCTGGTGCCGCTCCTCTTTGTTACGATCGCTTGCGGGGCGATCTCGGGTTTTCACGGACTGGTCAGCTCCGGAACGTCCTCCAAACAGTTGGATAAAGAAACAGACGCCCGGTTTGTCGGATACTTCGGGGCGATGGGGGAAGGGTTGTTAGCCTTGGTAGCGATCATGGCCACAGCAGCAGGCTTCGCTTCCATCGATAAATGGAATGAGCACTACGGGATGTGGGAGACGGCTAGCGCGGGCGGTGTGAAGGCTTTTGTTCTCGGAGCGGGCAACTTCCTCACCACACTGGGCATTCCGACGACGGTGGGGACAACCTTCATCTCGATCATGATCGTCGCCTTCGCAGCCACGACATTGGACACGTCGATGCGCCTTCAGCGCTTCATCCTGTCGGAAATTGGGGAACAGTATAAAATCGCTCCCTTGAAGAACCTCAACATCAGTACAGTGATCGCCTTTCTCTCCTGTGTAGCGTTGGCCTTCCTGGCTGACCCAGCCAACCCAGGGCAAGGGGGGATGGTCCTGTGGCCTCTCTTCGGGACCACGAACCAACTAACAGCAGGCCTCTCTCTGATTGTCCTTACCCTCCTCCTGTGGAAGTGGGGGCGCAACTTTTGGGTGGCGCTGGTACCCCTGGTGTTCGTGGTCGTTATGACCACCTGGAGTATGGCGCTCAGCATCTCAGGGTACATCTCTCAAGGGAAAACCCTGCTGGTCGTGGTCGGGGTGTTAATTCTTGCTCTCAACGTGTGGTTGGTTTTGGAGGGAATCCTGGCTGCGAATCGGCAACGGGCCGACAGGATTTCCCGAAACGGCGGTGCCTCTCTCTGAGCACGTCCGAAGATCGGGTTGACCAAGGCGGAAAGGGACACGTAAAGGTAGGTGTACATCGATGGAGATCACAACGAAAACGAAGGCAATCTGGAACCAGTTGAAGCACTTTTACGATGAAATGTATTTCGCCCCCTACCGGCGAACGATGCTCAAAGAGGTCCGAAACGAAGAGGACGTTTTTAAACTGCTCGCCTTTTCGGAGGTGCTGGGGATCCCCAACCCGGTTTCCTACTACACCTTGGAGTTGACACCCTTCATGCTTGAAGAGTTCCATGAATGGCACATGCGAATGGGAATGGAGAAATCTCCCCTCGATGGCTTCCGGTGTTGCTGATGAGGCTATTCAAAAAGAAGGCGGTCTCCAAAGCAGAAACGATTGCTTTTTTCGGGGGGAAGGGCGGTGTAGGAAAAACGACCTGTTCAGCGGCCTATGCAGCCGCTCTCGCCCGGCGGGGGATTAAGACTCTCCTTGTTTCAACGGATCCTGCCCATTCCGTCGGTGACCTGTTGGATATCCAGGCAGGACCGAAACCGGTAGAGGCAGCGAATAACCTGTGGGTGCGAGAGATTGACCCGGAAGAGGCCTCCCGACGATACATGGATGAGGTGCAAGGCAATCTCAGAGGGCTGGCCGACCCCGGTTTGTGGAAGGAAGTGGAACGTCAGATGGATTTCGCCGCTGCTTCTCCGGGGGCGGATGAAGCGGCGCTCTTTGAGGATATGGTGACGACCCTTTTGTCGGCGGAGTCGGAGTATGACCGGATCGTGTTCGATACGGCCCCTACGGGCCATACCCTTCGCCTGCTGTCTCTGCCGGAGCTGATGGGAGTCTGGGTAGAGGGAATGCTGGCCCGGCGGCGAAAGACCCAGGAGATGCACCGGATGCTTCATCATGTGGCAGGCGTCTCCGAGGAATCGAAAGAGCCGAAGGATCGGGTCTTTGAGCTGCTGGAACGACGAAAGCACCGGTTTGCCGCTGCCCGGGAGCGGATGCTGGATCCCAGGATTACCTCTTTTTACTTCGTTCTCAATCCGGAACGCCTCTCTATTTTGGAATCGGAAAAGGCGATGGATCGATTAAAGAGATACGGGGTTCCAGTGGGGGGGCTGGTTGTCAATCGAGTGTTGCCCCCTGAAGCTGCCGGGGATTTCCTGAACCAGCGTCGAGTTCAGGAAAAAGAGTACTTGGAGGATATCGCGGATCGGTTCAAGGGGTTTCACCAGGTGAAAGTACCGATGAAACCGACGGATATTCGGGGGCTTGACGGAGTGGGAGCCATCGCCGACTTGCTGGAGGAAAAAAGGTTTGGCGGCTTGTGACGGGCGTTTCCATCGGAGCGCCCTTTTTTCGATCCACTGACAGAGAGGAGAATGAGTCGTGAGACAGCGAGGGAAGCTGAAATTGCAAACCCGGATCATCTTGCTAATCCTTGGTTTGATGATGCTGATCGTTGCCGAGATGACCCTCACTTTTTTCTCCTCTCTGGAGGAAACGGTGGAAAAGAAGATCGGTGAGAAAGCCCTTAGCGTCGCCGAGGTGACGGCAGGGATGCCGGAATTGCGCCAGGCGTTCTCCGAGAGTGAGCCTTGGGTCAAAATCCAGCCGATTGCGGAAGGGGTCCGGGAGCGGACCGGGGCAGAATTCGTTGTGGTGGGAAATAAGAACGGCGTCCGGTATTCCCACCCGGTTCCCGAGCGGATCGGACGTGAGATGGTCGGTGGAGATAACTCCCCGGCCCTTCGGGAGGGGAAAGCTTATGTTTCCAAGGCGGAGGGGACTCTGGGGCCATCTCTGAGGGGGAAGGCACCTATCTTCGATGAGGAGGGGCGGGTCATCGGAATCGTTTCCGTCGGTTTCCTCCAGGAAGATATCCAGGAGGAGGTCTACGGTTATTTGCGGAACATGATCTTCCCCTTCCTGTTGCTGGCTATGGCTATCGGGACGGCAGGAGCGATCTTGCTGGCACGCAATGTCAAGAAGGCTACCTTTGGATTGGAGCCGGAGGAAATCTCCTCTCTCTACCAAGAAAGGGATGCCGTGATCGAGTCCGTACGGGAGGGGATCATTGTCACCGATCGGCAGGGGAAGATTACGTTGGTCAACCAGGCGGCCGGGCATATCCTTTCCATTGATTCAGCTCGCCCGTTAACTGGACGCCTGATCAAAGAGGTGCTTCCTACCACCCGGATACCAGAAGTGTTACGCAGTGGAGAGACGGAACTAGACCGGAGCATGAGTCTGGCCGGGAGAGAAATCGTTGTCAACCGCTACCCGATCCGACAGGGGGATACAGTTACCGGGGCTGTCGCCAGTTTCCGCCTCAAATCGGAGATGGACGAACTGACGCGCCAGCTATCCCAGGTTTCTCGGTATGCGGAGGCCCTTCGGGCCCAGACCCATGAGTTTAACAATACATTGTACACCTTGTCGGGCCTCATCCAGTTGGGCTCCCAGTCGGAGGCGTTGGAGTTGATCCATCGGGAGGCGTTGGAGAGCCAGGATTGGATTCAGTTGATCGTGAAACGGATCCCCGACCCATGGCTGGGAGGGATTCTCCTTGGTTTCCACAGCCGGGCGCGGGAATTGAAGGTCGATCTCACGATCGACCCGGATAGTCGACTGGGCCCGCTCCCCGCACACATCCAGCGACAAGGGCTGGTTACCATCCTGGGTAACCTGATCACCAACGCCTTTGAAGCTGTGGAGCATCGGCCGGAGGGAGAGCGGAAAGTGAGGCTGTACATCGGTGAGGCAGGGCCGGATATCTTGCTGGAAGTGGAAGACGCAGGGCCTGGAGTACCGGAGTCGCAAGTTCCCCATCTCTTTGAACAGGGCTTCTCCACCAAAAAAGGGGAGAAGAGAGGTTATGGTCTGGAAAAGGTACGGGAAGCGGCGGAGGAGATGGGGGGTTATGTTACCGTTGAAAGCGGGGAGTGGAACGGAGCCGTCTTTTCCGTTTCCCTCCCTCGAAGGGAGCGGCTTCCGGCGGTCAAAGCATGAAAGAGGAGGGGTGGAGGTGGATGGCCCATTGGAAGTGCTGATCGTGGAAGATGATCAACGAATCGCAGAGATTAACCGGCGATTTACCGAAAGAGTCGAGGGTTTCACGGTTGCCGGAACTGCCCACAACGGGGAAGAAGCCAGAGAATGGCTGGAAGTGCTACAGCCCCAGCTGGTTTTACTGGATATTTATCTGCCGGATATGAAAGGGATTGATCTCATTTGGCACATCCGCCGGTACTACAAGAATACGGATATCATTTTGATTACAGCGGCGGGGGAGACTGATGTGGTTCAGGAAGCGATGCGGGGAGGCGTCATCGACTATATTGTGAAACCGATTGCCTTTGATCGGTTTCGACGGAGTCTGGATAACTATCGAGACTACCGGCGTCAGTTGGAGCGTTCGGACCGGATGGATCAGGGACAGATCGACCGTTTATGGACCCGGGCGAATGAAGGTGCGGCGTCGATGTTGTCAAAAGACCCCGAACTAATGCCAAAGGGAATCGATCCGATCACACTGAAGAAGGTGACGGAGGTTTTTGAAGAGGCTGGTGAAGGGGGTCTAACTGCAGAAGAAGTGGGTAAAGAGATCGGAGCAAGCCGTTCCACCGCCCGCCGGTACTTGGAGTACCTCGTCTCCTGTCAGTCTCTGAAGGCAGATGTCTCATACGGGGCTGTCGGACGCCCAGAGCGTCGGTATTTTTCACAGGGTAACTAAATTCAGGAAACCGAAGCCCAACCTTCCATGTGAAGGAAGGGGCTTTTTCTATGGATTGGAGTAGGGAAGTGGTAGAATACCTAGAGGGAAATGGGAGAGGATTTGAGGTTAATTGACAAACCCCGGCGTGGGCGTGTGCCGGATTTCCGACTCCGCACAGATGTTCTTCCCGCAGATGTGGGGCCTGTCCGCTCCGTGCCCCTGCTCCAATCAGCGGTCAAAGGAAAATCGTGTGGTTGGAGCCTCTGGACACTCCGCTGGGTTGTTGGTGCCAACAGGCGCTCCACTAAATCGACCCATCTTCATGATATGGAAAAGCTTTGTCAGTAGTCTTGGATTTCCCAGCAATTTTTTCTGATTTTCAAGATATCATTCATTGTTTGTAAGTGAGGAGTCGATCCCATGCCAGCCTATTCACCGTTTTCTCCATATCTCACTTTTTCCCGAGAGGAATGGAAGGCGCTTCGCGCTTCGGTGCCCCAGACCTTGGATGAGGAAGACCTGGAGAAATTGAGGGGAATCAATGAAAAGATTTCTCTGGAGGAGGTCTCGGACTTTTATCTTCCTCTCTCCCGGCTTCTTAACTTGTTGGTTGCGCAAAGCCAGGATACGTATCGGGCTACCCGCCTCTTTTTAGGGGATATCAGTCCCCAGGTCCCATTTTTGATCGGGGTATCCGGCAGTGTCGCCGTCGGCAAGAGCACTACTGCCCGTCTTCTGCAAGCACTGCTCAGCCGTTGGCCTCATCATCCCCGGGTGGAGTTGGTGACCACGGACGGCTTCCTGTACCCCAACCGGGTACTGGAGGAACGGGGATTGATGCATCGCAAAGGTTTCCCGGAGAGTTACAACCGCCGGAGCCTCATCCGTTTTCTTTCCGACCTGAAATCAGGGCGCCCGGAAGTGAGAGCGCCTGTCTACTCCCATCTTACCTATGACATCCTTCCTGACAAGCAGAAAGTGGTTCGTCAGCCTGATATTGTGATCGTGGAAGGACTCAACATCCTGCAAAGCCTCAACATCGATGGCGAGGCACGTCCGACTCTCTTTGCTTCTGATTTTCTCGATTTCTCCATCTATGTGGATGCTGAAGCCAAAGACATCGCCAACTGGTATGTAGACCGTTTTCAGGTTTTACGCCGGACAGCTTTCCGTGATCCCCGTTCCTACTTTCGCCGTTATGCCGATCTCACCGAAGAAGAGGCTACAGAGACTGCCCGGGGCATCTGGAGGGAAATCAACGAAGTCAATCTGGTGGAAAATGTGCTCCCAACAAAAAATCGGGCTCGCCTCATTCTGGAAAAAGGTCCTGATCATTCCATTCGCCGTGTGAAGCTGAGGAAATTGTAAAGATTGACCGGCCAGGGGAAAGAGGAGATGCCTCCTTTGTTAGCGTATTGTATTGGTATTCACATCTGAAAGAGTTGCAGATCGATAACGCAGGGGGGAGAGTCGCATGAAACGGGATCCATTCCTTCAAGAGGAACCTCTTCTTCGTTACGGTCATTGCCTGTTCCAGCATGTATCCGAAGGAATACTCCAGTTGGATCCTAACGGAGTGATTCAATACGCCAACCCTGTTGCTCACCGCCTCTTTGGTCGTGAGGAACTGCGGGGACTGTCGGTATCCCGCCTTTTCTCCATGGTTGGATCCTCCTCCGTCACCTCCCATTCAAAAGGAGGGCCGCTACCGTATCGGAAGCCGGATGGAACCTCTGTTTGGTTGCAATGGAGACGTATTCCTTATCCGGAGAGCGGCCCGCCGGAAGGATTTTTCCTTACCGTACAGGACGTGACGGCGTCAATCCAGGTAGCGCAAGCGGAAAAAGACCTGGAACGGTCAGATCGCCAATGTGCCCAAGCGGCACGCCTGGCCCGGCTGGGCTATTGGGAGTGGGATCTTTCCCGGAACCGGATCCAATGGTCTGAGGAAGTCAGCCGTATGTTCAGCATCCCCCATCAAAGGGAGCGAACACTGAAAGAATGTCTTCAGCTGGTTCACCCCGATGACCGGGAAAGGGTATACAGGCGGGTTCAATTCGCCTTGAACGGCGGTAGCTGGGAGATGGAGTTTCGTCTCCTTCACCCGGAGGGGGGCAGCCGCCATATCCGGCAGACGGGTGAACTATCCTGTGATGCCGATGGTTTCCCTGTACTGGCTTCGGGAACCATCCAAGATATTACTTCTCAAAAAGCAGCGGAAGAAGCGCTTCAATTATCTGAAACGAAATTCTGTTCGGTATTGCAATCCGCCAAAGACGGTATCATCATGGCGGATTACCACGGACGGATTCTCTCTTGGAACCGGGGGGCGAAGGAAATCTTCGGATATACCGAGGAAGAGGCATTAGGGCAGCCAATCTCGGTTATTTTTCCAACCGTGATTCATTCGGATTATCAGAAAGAGCTTCGCCGTCACCAACAGGATGCTCGAATGATCTATCCCAGCCGCACGGTGGAAATGATGGGATTGAGAAAGGACGGTACAGAAGTTCCGGCGGAAATCTCCTTTACTTCCTGGGAAAGGGAAGAGAACCGCATTTTCGTTGGGATCATCCGGGATATTCGTGAGCGGAAAAAGACGGAGGAGTTGCTTCGCCAATCCGAGAAACTGATGGTGGTTGGCCAGCTGGCGGCGGGAGTCGCCCATGAGATCCGAAATCCTCTTACCGCTCTCAGGGGTTTTGTGCAACTCCTGTTTCGAGAAGAGGATTATCGGGGCGTCATGTTGTCCGAGTTGGATCGGATCGAATGGATCTGCCGCGAATTCCTGTTGTTAGCCAAGCCCCAACCGGTGCAGTTTGTTGACAAAAACCCGGTGGATATTCTGGAAGATGTACGAATGCTCCTCCAAAGTCAGGCACTTTTGAACCGGGTCGTCATTATTACCGAGATCGATGAACCTCTCCCGACGATCACATGTGAAGCCAATCTGTTAAAACAGGCCTTTACGAATCTATTGAAAAATGGGATGGAAGCTATGCCCGAGGGAGGAACGCTCTATGTCCGGCTCACCAGTGAACCGGACGGGATCCGATTAACCGTCACCGATGAAGGAGACGGCATCCCCCGGGAGGATCTTCCCCGTCTGGGAGAGCCCTTCTTTACTACGAAAGAAGAAGGGACGGGCCTGGGGTTGATGATTACCCGTCAGATCATTCATCATCACAAGGGGACCCTCAGCTTTTCAAGCGAAATAGGCAAAGGAACGTCAGTCACCCTTCGCCTGCCGGTGAAACCAGATACTGACGAGCAGGAGTAGGCCAGTAATACCTGATGGCAGGCTGCCTGTTTTACAATGGCAAGGAGCACCTATCAGGTGATGTCCACGGATGAACCAAGCGGACGTCGCTTTTTTTCTTTGGTGGGTAGTTGGTGCATGTTCCCAATTTGGAAGGGAAAGCTAAAGCGGTAACGGCCAGTAGGTCCAGAATGGAGGGAACCGATTTGCCGTATATCGTTTCCGTTGGGACCGCGGTCCCCGACCATACGTTGCAGCAGGAGGAGGCCCGGGAATTTGCCCGCGAGTTGTTTCGGGATGCTTTCCAGGATATCACGCGCTACCTGCCTATTTTTGATCATGCGTCCATCCGTACCCGACGCCTCGCTCGTCCGAGGGAATGGTTTGAGGAGGATCGCTCCTTTGCGGAACGAAATGATGCCTACACCGAGACGGCCTGCCGGTTGGGCGAGGAGGCGGTGAAGCAATGTCTCGAGAGGGCCGGTGTTCATCCGGGGGAGGTGGATCACCTGTTTTTCGTGTCCACCTCGGGTTTGGCAACTCCCAGCATCGATGCACGGATGATCCATCGGTTGGGCTTTTCCCGTCATGTAAAACGGACGCCAATCTGGGGGTTGGGTTGCGCGGGCGGTGCTTCAGGTCTGGCACGAGCATACGAATATACGCTTGCATTTCCGGAAAGCAGGGTTATCCTGTTGGCAGTAGAACTGTGCAGCCTTACCTTTCGCAGGGGGGACCATACAAAGAGTAACCTGGTGGCTACTTCCCTTTTTGCTGATGGTGCGGCGGCGGTGTTGATCATCGGGAATGAAGCTCCCTTTCCCGCTGGCCTCTCCGGACGGCCCCGGGTACTGGATACGATGAGTACCACATGGCCTAATTCCCTTGATGTTATGGGGTGGGAGGTGGAAGATGATGGGTTGAAAGTGCTCTTTTCCCGGGACATCCCCAGTATTGTGCGCCGGGAAGTTCCCGCTGCTGTCGAAGGGTTCCTCACGCGCTCGGGACTGGACCTAAACCGAGTCGGGCGGGTGATCGCCCATCCTGGCGGAATGAAAGTGCTTACCGCCTATCAGGAAGCGTTATCTCTTCCCGAAGAAGCCTTCCGCCACTCTCGCTCCATTCTCGGCGAATATGGCAACATGTCATCGGTGACGGTATTGTTTGTATTGGAGAGGGAGTTACAGGAGGAACACCAAGCGGGAAGCTATGGTCTGGTTACTGCGCTGGGTCCCGGGTTTAGTTCCGAGATGATGCTTCTCCAATGGTAACGAAAGGAGGGAGGAAGGGATGAATCCCTGGTTCGGGTTGGTACTAATCGGGTTACTTTTTCAGCGGGGGGTAGAATTAGCGATCGCCAAGAGGAATACCCGATGGGCGATGGCCCGTGGAGGATACGAGGTCGGTCGGAGGCATTACCCGCTGATCGTCGCGGTCCACGCGCTGTTTTTCGTTGGCTTGATTGCTGAGGTAAGCCTGGGAGGCATCCACCCTCCCCTCTGGTGGGAGCTTCCCTTCCTCCTATTCGTTACCGCTCAAGGGCTACGCTTCTGGTGCCTCTGTACCCTCGGTCCTTACTGGAACACCCGCATCCTGGTCATCCCCGGTCAAAAGCCAGTGGTACAGGGTCCCTATCGATGGGTGCGCCACCCAAACTATGTGGTGGTCGCTATGGAGCTTTGTACCCTCCCCCTGGTTTTTGGCTCCTGGGTGACAGCCATAACGGTGTCCCTATTGAATGCCTTGGTTCTGCTCCGGGTACGGATTCCGGCGGAGGAGCGGGCCCTTACGGAAGCTGTCGCTTATGGGGAAGTGATGGGCGCCAGGCCCCGCTTCATCCCTTGGCACCCCAATGGTTCGGAAAAAACATGAATTTCCCGCGCCCGTCCCCTTGGACGGTTTTTTTATGGACTAATCCTGAAAGCTCGCTAGTATGTTGAAAGAGAGAGCAGTTAATAGAAAGGCCTTGTTTTTCGATTGGAAATCCGTTTTAATGTTTACGAGGATGAATGAACGTTGTGAAAGCCTTTATTAAAAACCATGGGAGTGAGCCGGTTGGCACAGGAAGTGGAAGAGCTGCCGTTACGGGATGCGATAAATGATCACTTATCAGACCGGGCCAAAGAGATCTACAGCTCTGCTTACAACATGATCTGGATTCATACAGAAGGCGAAAAAGAAGAGCGGGAATATCTGGCCCATCAAGTGGCTTGGGACAGATTGAAGCAGGAATATAATAAAAAACAGGCACGGATTCGTTTTGAACTAAATCTGAGTCAGGGTTTTTCCCGGCTCCATCCTGGTAAGAAGTAAATAAGCGTACAGCCGTCCCTCGATGGGGCGATTTTCTTTTCCCGCCTAACGGTGGGATTTTTGTTTGGTGGAGGAGAAGGATCAAGAGATGTTTGGTGGAGAGATCAGCCGGGAAAAGGGAGTACCACAACGGTTGGAACATCATGGAGAAACCGTCCCGTAGGAGGGTCAGGAAAATGTCCTATGATCAATTGCAAGACCTGCCAAAACAGGTGCGGGATAACCTGCCCAAACACGCCCAGGAAATCTACAAAGAAGCGTTCAACAACGCCTGGGAGGAATATGCCGATCCAACAGATCGCCGGGGGGATGCCTCTCGGGAGGAAACGGCTCACCGGGTTGCCTGGTCCGCTGTAAAGGAGAAATACAAAAAGGAAGGCGATCGCTGGGTTTCCAAGAAAAAGCATTGAGAGAAGGGGAGAGAGAAACCGGAAATCCAAGGGAGGAAAAAACCATGTTGGTCAGTGCCAAAGGAATGGAAGGGACGACCGTGGTGGCTGTGGAAGGTGAAATCGGCAAGGTGGATCGGCTCCTGATCGATGATGAAACCTGGACCGTCCGGTATTTGATCGTTAATGTGGGCTCCCTGTTTCACCGGCAACGAGTCTTGATTTCTCCGATCCCCGTGAAACAGGTGGATTGGGAGAAGAAAGAGGTCCGCCTGTCCTTAACTCGGGAACAAGTAAAAGACAGTCCCGACGTGGATGCGGAAGCCCCGATTTCCCGCAAGTCCGAGGTGGAACTCCATCGGCATTACGGCTGGCCTGTCTATTGGGGGGGGGCTGGTCTCTGGGGAGGAAGCATGGTTCCTGGGAATCTGGCTGTTAACCCCTTGCCAGAAGAGCTGTTGCGCCCGTCTCCCCCACAGGATGGTGACCTAAAAGATGAGAACCTGGCAGAATCGAGGCTACTATCTGTCAATCAACTGACCGGATTTACCCTGAAAACCCACGACGGTGAGTTGGGACAGGTGGATGATTTCATTATCGACGATCACAGTTGGACCGTCCGTTTTTTGGTCGTCGATGCCGGTAGCTGGCTGTCTAGCAAGAAGGTGATGATTGATAAGGACTCTGTCGAGGATGTGGATATGGCAGATGCCCGTGTACACGTGGATCTTGTGAAAGATAACATTAAAGGATCGCCGGAATATGAACCCAGCGATCCGATCAATGAAGAGGGGGAGAAAGGCCGGTTTGATTACTATGGAAGGCCCCGGTGATCCCCGTTGTTCTCTCCGGGAACTCAGTACAGGAAAAGCCGCCGCCCTTCACGTAACGGGCGGCGGCTTTGTTTTTTACTTCTGTTTCCATTCAGGGTTGTCAGATTTTTGCTTGTTGAGGGATTTCATGCTAGACGGGTTCGAAGATTTCAGCTTAGGGTCGTTGGCCAGATTGTGCGTAAGTAAGGTGGCTAGCATGCCCATCCGATGTAAGTTGTTTTTATCGATCTTGTCCGGGGCATCCTCGTCGGTGTGATAGTACGGGTCTTGGTGATAGTTGAGGAAGGCAACCGGGATACCCGCTGCTTCGAAGGGAGCATGGTCGCTCCGGGTGGAGTCATAGCGTTTATAGGAGTATCCATAGGTCTTCACATAATCCTCAGCCCGGTCAGCGACGAAAGATTTGGCTTGCGGATCGGCGGTCATGATACCGATGGTATCACCGACACCCACCATATCCATGTTGATCATGGCTGCGGTTTCGGCTTTCTCCTCCGGACTCATCGCTTTCACATATCGAGTAGAACCCACCAGCCCTACTTCTTCGGCACCGAAGAAGATCACCTTCACGTTGTGACGCAATTTCTCGTCGGAAAGCGCTTTGGCCGTTTCCAGCAGCGTGGCAGTGCCGGAGGCGTTATCATTGGCGGCAGGGGTGTCTACACCGTCATAGTGGGCACCGACAATGATGGTTTTCGCCTTGGCGGGGTTCCCTTTTTTCGCCTTGATAGTGCCGATGACGTTTTGAGAGTAACTGGGAGTCAGTTCCACGTCAGCTTTTATTGTTACGGTCACTGGTTGATCGCTCTCAACCAAGGCCTTTAGTTCTTCCCCCTCGGCCTTGGGAAGGGCGAGAGTGGGAACAGCCCCTTGTTGCCCTAGGGTTCCACTCAGGCTGCCGTCGGTGTTGTTGTAGATGAGAACCCCGGCTGCTCCTGCTTTGGCTGCATTCTGGGATTTTTCATAGAAGGTGATGTCCCCGCGCCGGATGAGGGCGATTTTGCCTTCCAGGTTCATACCCTGGAAGTCCTCGGGTTTGCCCATCCCTGCGAGGACAACCTTGCCGCTTAGCCCTTCTTGAGGGGTGGCGGGAGTGTAGTTGAAGGGTTTGGAAGTCAATGTTTTTTGTAGAGGGGTGTTCACCTTCACTTCCGAACCGCGTGCCAGAAAAGCCATGATCGGAAAGGTCTGCCGTTCAACTTTGATCCCGTATTTCTTCAGGTTTTTGGCGATGTAGTTGGCCGCTCGGTGTTCTCCGTCAAAACCGGTTACCCGGGCGTTGTCCCGATTCGCGAGCTTGGTGATGTGCTTGTAGATCCGATCCTTGGAGATCTCCTGAGCGATTTGATTGATATGTATGGGAGCGGCGTAGGTAGTGGTGCTGAAGACCAAAGCCAGGGTCAGTGCGAAGGCGAAGACAATACGGTAACGATGGTGTTTCATTTCTCTCCTCCTCCAAAAAATTTTTCCTCCTCTCGTAGTTTATTGGAAATTTTTCATTATTGTCAATAGATTGATAGGATTTTTGTGGAAAAATAGATGAAGAATCAGGCTTTCAGTCCTGAAGCATGGAATGATTTTGACAAGTATATAAGGATATGCTTATATAAAATTGAGGTGATGTATATGATGCGGCTCGAACTTGGATGGGAAGAACTTGCTGAATGTAACAAGGCGATGGGGGATCCATCCCGCCTTCGAATGTTGGCTCTGTTGAAAACAGAGGATCTCTGCGTCTGCGAGCTGGTTGAAATATTAGGTATGTCGCAACCGGCTGTTTCCCAACACATGCGTAAACTGAAAAATGCCCAGCTGGTCAAGGAACGCCGACGAGGACAATGGGTCATTTATTCCCTCGATGGCGAGCGGCTCCCCTATTTCCAATCGGTGGTTGACCACTTACCGGACCTTAGTGATGAGATCAGAGCATTGAAAACGAGCGGAAAAAAAGTCCTATGCGACAAAAGATAACGAAAGAGGCAAAACGATGACGTCTTCAGCTTGGCTATCTTTTATCATTTTTGCGGTCACCTTGGTGTTCGTGATCTGGCAACCCCGAGGGTTGTCGATCGGTTGGTCGGCGACAGGCGGGGCGATCTTAGCCCTCTTATTCGGGGTTGTCAGCCTGCCGGATGTTTGGATTGTGACGGGAATGGTCTGGAATGCCACTTTGGCGTTCGTCGCCATCATCCTCATCTCTCTCATCATGGACGAGATTGGTTTCTTTGAATGGGCCGCTTTGCATATGGCCCGTCTCGCTGGAGGAAATGGGCGAAAAATGTTTGTCTACGTGGTCCTGTTAGGGGCTGCAGTGGCTGCCTTCTTCGCCAACGACGGAGCAGCTCTGATCTTGACTCCCATCGTGTTGGCCATGGTTCGAGCTCTGCAATTCGAAGAAAAAATGATTTTCGCCTTTGTCATAGCGAGCGGATTTATCGCGGATACGACATCCTTGCCGCTTGTAGTGAGTAACCTCGTTAATATCGTCTCCGCAGACTTCTTTGGGATTGGGTTTGTGGAATATACGACTCGCATGATTGTTCCCAATTTCTTTGCTCTGGGCGCTAGTATTCTTGTCCTATTCTTCTTCTTCCGGAAGCGTATTCCGAAAGACTATGATCTAACCCAACTACCAAAGCCCAGGGGAGCAATCAAGGATATGCGTCTGTTCCGTCTTTCTTGGGGGATTCTGGGGATCCTGCTGGTAGGGTATCTCTTTAGTGAACCTTTGGGCGTTCCCGTGTCGATCATCGCAGGTGCAGCGGCCCTTTGGTTTCTTTTGGCGGCACGTAGCAGTGCTTTCATTCAGACAAAGCAACTGGTGAAAGAGGCCCCCTGGACGGTGGTCGTCTTCTCTATCGGAATGTATGTGGTGGTCTACGGCCTGAAGAACGCGGGTCTTACTGACGCTCTTGCTGGTGTGATTCAGTGGATGGTGGGCCAGGGGCCCCTTGTAGGGACGGTGGGGATGGGTTTTATCGCCGCTTTTCTCTCCTCTATTATGAACAATATGCCGACAGTGATGATTGACGCGCTGGCGATTCAAACCATCCAGACGAAAGGACTCATGCACGAAGCGTTGGTATACGCGAATGTCATTGGTTCTGATCTAGGCCCTAAGATCACCCCGATTGGCTCGCTGGCGACCCTTCTCTGGCTCCATGTCCTCTCTCGTAAGGGTGTGAAGATTACCTGGGGTACTTATTTCAAAGTGGGTATTGTGCTAACAGTCCCAACCCTATTGATTACCCTTCTCGGCTTGTATATCTGGCTGATGCTGCTCTATTAAATCCATTTCTAGGAGGAATCACGATGACTGCCGATAAGAAAAAAACCATTTATTTTCTCTGCACCGGAAACTCCTGCCGTAGCCAGATGGCGGAAGGATTCGGTAAACATATTCTTGGGGATCGTTTTAACGTGTACAGCGCCGGGATCGAGGCGCATGGTCTTAATCCCAAGGCGGTGAAGGCGATGGAGGAGAAGGGGATCGACATCTCAGATCAGACCTCCGACATCATTGATCCTGAAATCTTGAATAACGCGGACTACGCCGTCACGCTATGCGGGGACGCCAACCACAAGTGCCCCATAACTCCCTCCCATGTCCAGCGGATGCATTGGGGCTTTGATGATCCTGCCAAAGTCGAAGGTACGGAGGAAGAGGTATGGGGAGTCTTCCAAAGGGTGCGTGATCAGATCGAAGAGCGGATTCACCGTTTTGCCGAAGAAGCGAAGGAGTGATTTGGGGTTACAGGGGTTTACAGCTTTTGGAGAAAAATATAGAGGCCCATTCGATTGAATGAGCCTCTGCTTTCCTTAATTTTGCGGGTTAAGAGAAGGCTTTTTCCGTTGCCACAAGATGGTCAGACTGATGAGGGTGACCAGGATGGTAGCTCCCATATCCGATAGGATGGCGATCCATAGGGTTAATAAGCCAGGGATGGTCAGCAGAAGAGCGATCAGTTTCAAGCCCAGAGCCAGGGAAATGTTTAGCCGGATGATTCGGTTGACCCGTCGGGCAATCCGGATGGCAGAGGGCAGTTTGCCCAGATGATCTTGCATGAGGACGATATCAGCGGTTTCAATGGCACTGTCGGTCCCTTTGCCCATCGCGATTCCGAGATCGGCGGCGGCAAGAGCGGGTGAATCATTAATCCCATCCCCCACCATGGCTGTTTTCGCTTGAGTGGTGAGCTTTTTCACCTGTTCTACCTTGCCTTCAGGGAGGAGACCGGCGTGAACGGTCGTGACACCAACCGCTTCCGCCACTTTTTCCGCCGAACGAGGGTGATCCCCCGTCAGCATGACGGTCTTGGTGATCCCCGTTTTGTGGAGGGACCGGATGACGCTTGCGCTCTCTTCCCGGATCTCATCCGCCAAGCCAAAGAAACCGAGGACTTTTTCCTCATCGGCGATCAGGACCAAGGTGTATCCCTGTTCTTTTAGTCGTTGAATATCCGCTTGAACATCGGAGGGGATTGTCAGATGGGAAAGGGCACGCTCGTTGCCCGCCCAATACCTTCGTCCGTCGACGACTGCCGTGACCCCGCTCCCGGCAGTCGTTTCTAAATCGACAGCCTTTAACGGCTCTATGCCGGCTTCCTTCACCTTCTCTATCACAGCCCGGGCCAATGGATGGGAGGAGTCTTTCTCTATCGCACCGGCGATGGGCAGGAGATCCGAGTGGTATTGCAGGGTTTCACCCACGACCGGACGTCCTTTGGTTAAAGTTCCAGTCTTGTCAAAGGCGACGGTTCGAAGTTTCCCCAGTTGCTCTAAATGGACAGATCCTTTTACGAGGATCCCGTTCCGCGCGTTACGGGTGATGCCGGCGATATTGGCGATGGGCGAGGAGAGAATGAGCGCACAGGGGCAACCGACGATGAGAACGGCCAACCCCTGATAAAACCAGCTCCCCCACCCAGAACCGGCAAGAAGAGGTGGAACCGTCATGACTAGGGCGGCGATGGCCATGATCATCGGGGTGTAATACTGGGAAAAGCGGTTGATAAAAAGTTCTGTCGGTGTTTTGGCTTCTTGGGCTTCGCGGACCAGTTGCAGGATGCGGGAGATGGCCGAATCTTCAAAGGCACTGTCGATCCGGATCTTCAAGACCCCTTCGTTGTTGATGCTGCTTCCGAATACAGTTTCCCCCACTGACTTTTCGACGGGGAGAGATTCTCCGGTAATCGCGGCTTCGTTAACCGAACTGCGCCCTTCATCTACTACACCGTCGGAAGGGATTTTTTCTCCGGGGCGGACGAGAACCCGGTCGCCGGCACGGAGTTCCCCAATTGAAACGATGCGTTCTCCCTCTTCCTCGATACGGGTGGCTTGCAGGGGGGCAACCGCCAGCAGTTTTTCCATGGAGTTGCGTGCTTTCTCCATTCCCAGTCCTTCCAGGTATTCGTTCAAGCCGAACAGAATTGCGACCAGCGTTCCTTCTTTCCACTCTCCGATGGCGACTGCTCCCACGAGGGCGATCGTCATCAAGGTCTCGATATTGAATTTCAAACGGAAGAGGTTACGGATCCCTTTTAGGAACGTCCGATATCCACTGAGAGCCATCGCGACCAGATACAGCCCGATGGGAAAGGGATCTACACGGCCCTCTAAAACGATGGCGAGACCGAACAGAACCGTCGAGACAGCGAGGGCGATCTTGAGGTTCAATCCGTTACCCGAGCCATGGCTGTCTTCATGCTCCTCGGCTCCGTTCTCGGAGGAAACCAAGGCGACTCCTTCTCGGGCGAGGGCTACTTTCACTTGTTCCAGATCCACCTGTTCGTCCAACATGAGCGTGCCGCTGGAGTACAGGATACGAGCTGATTCTCCATGAGTAATCCTGCGGATGGCCCGTTCCAGGTCGGCGGCGCATCCGGGGCAGGACAAGCCTTTTAACCGGTACTCTGTCAAGCTGTTTCGACTCCTTTTCCGGTAAAATGGGGCGCAGAGGTGGGCGAGCCCAGATACTCCGACGGGTTGGCCCGATATCACAAACTAATCATGTTGGGCGTGGTTGATGGATTGCTTCAACAGGGTCATCACATGCTGATCCTCCGGTGAGTAATAGAGAGTGGTGCCTGCTCGACGAAATTTGACCAACCGTAGGTTCTTCAGGAACCGCAATTGATGGGAAACTGTCGATTGGGATAGGGAAAGCGTCTCGGAGATCTCCGTGACGGAAATCTCTCGGTCTGCCAAGAGATGCAGAATCCGTACCCGGGTTGGATCGGCTAGTGCTTTGAACGTCTGCGTCACAATGAACAGCGTTTCATCATCAAGGGGATCGTACGAGGTGGACTGTGATTGATTTTCCTGGCCATCCATGGGAGTTCCTCCGTTTTCCTTCTCTTATATGGTCATATGTTCATGTTGTGATAGTTGCATTATATGCGCAGTCATTCATGTATGTCAATGAAAAAAACCGGCTTACCAAAAAGGCAAGACCGGTCATTGAAAATGAGCTCAGCGGTAGAGAGTCCCGTCGTAACGGACATAGCCGAGGGGGTCATGGGTAAAATGGATGACGGCGTCACAGCAGTTGTGGGGTGTCTCGTAAGCTTCTTCCTCGGGGATAAACTCCCCTTTGATCTCGATTGGGGCACCAGCACGAAGGTTGGGGATTTCTTTTTCAGTTCCCTGCTCGTCAATACGGATGGATACGAAGGCCCGGTTCGGAATGTCGTCAGCGGATCCGTTTTCGATTTCCTGTACCCGGATGTCATCGACCAGGAGATGTTGGTGTTCGCGATCCTCGTCATAGCCACGCACTTCTTTTATGGTGGCATCGACGGTAACGACGGCTTTGGCTGTGGTGCGGACCTCTCCATAAGCCCCGGTGATGGGAGCGGCCTGGGTTGGCACAGTGCCGAAGGGAAGTAGGATCGACGTAGCTAGCATCAGGGAAAGAGACAGTTTTTTGAAGGTGTTCATGGGTTCCTCCTCTACTATATGGGAAAAGTTAGACCAGATTGGTACACAAAACCAGTATACAATGAAATTCGAATTATTGGAGAAAATAATGAACAAATAATGTAAATTATTTGTAAAGAGAGATAGTAAAAAACGACGGACCCCATCTAAGGGCCCATCGCTTGTTTGAGTTCATACCAGCCGCCGTTTTGCTTGGCGAATGAGGGCAGGATGGTTCGCCTCCAATTGAGCGCTCAGCTGTTCGAAAGCGGCCCGGATATCCCATTGGGCTTCGGGGGAGGTACGTAGATTGATGAGATGATAGAGCTCCCATAGGCTGGCAGTAGCTGTCACCTGCCGATGGTGGGCATTGGTGACACAATAGGGGGCAGCTTCGGGGCAGCGTTTCTGCATCTGTTCTGTCAGCTGATCCGCCTCTTCCATCAACCGGGTGAAGGTCTCTGTCAATCCCGCCTCCTGGATGTGGGGTGGAACCGTATATCCCAAGTTAACCGTCGGTTCTCCGTAGGTAAAGCTCGTGCCCCGGTTGTGGCGCAGGAGTTGGTGCCAGTTGGCTTCCGACAGTTGTATTTCCATATGGTAAGTCAGGTGGCGGAACGCGTCTAGTGGGTTGTCGAAGAAGCGTAGCCCCGAGAGAGCAGCATCTACCCTGTTTTCTTTATCCGATCGGGATAGGCCTTGTGCTTCGGTTTCAGCGGCTCGGTAGGAGAGCCCATGCCTTTCTATAAGTAGCTGAATGGTTAGACGAGTGAGGGCGGTGTCGTAGTCAGGCAAGTCGACGAAACGAGCACGGGGGCCGTTAAAAGCGTGGCCTCGCAGGTGCCGATCCGCGGCGGGAGCTGGTTGCTTGGCAAGGGCTGTACGGCACTCCGCTAGATAATCACTGGGTCGGACATGTTTCAGCAGCGTAGGGATCACCTGGCTGATTTCCCGCTCCATGCTCCGGGCCAGCTCCTGTGATTCCCTGTGGCGGCTGGAGAGAAGGCGCACCAGTGTGTCCCGTAGGGCGCGACCATTACCAGTCAACCCGAGGCTGGTACAGGTGGCTAGAGTCAGGACGTAACGGGCGTCTTCGAAGGCGATTTTCTCCACACGGGAGCGGAACCGCTTGTCGCTTTCCCCTTCTTCCCGGGGCATCTTCTCCATTAGATGGGGGATCAATCCCTTCAGCAGGGATTCATAGGTATCAAAGGCGCGTTCCTGGTGGCGAAGATAGGCCGATCGGGTCTCCCCATCCTTGTCTAGTTCCGGGGGGGTGTAGAATTGTCCCCGTTCCGGCCGTTGGTAGCGTTGACTGTATTCGGTAAAGCTGTTGAAGGTATTGGCTAGTTCCAACTCCGCCGACGCAAGTCGGCTGATTTTTTCAACGCCCAGGTGGGCAACGGCGTGTTCCGCGACGCTAGAGTGGCCGTAGCCTACGACCCATTTCTCGTGAAAACGGGCCGCTTTTTCTGAATAAGCGGTAGCCATTCCTCCGGCAGATCCGCTCACTCCCAATTCATCATCAGCCAGAAGCTTGGCCAAATTTTCCCGAAAGCCGGCGGAGCTGCGGCTTACATAGGCAAAAATGACCGCGATCACTTCTTCGGGAAGGTTGAAAATCGCATAAACGTTTTTATCCAAATTGGATACATAGCGGGTAAGGTCGACCGTTCGCTCTCCAGGGTAGTTCATAAAGTTGTCCTCCGTTCTCCTCATGATCCGTGTCGATTCCACTTCTCCTATTCTATCAAGGAATGGGCTTGGGGTGGATATCAAACAAAAAAAAGAGCGTGGAAGGTTCAGGAGATTTCCCTTAACGGAAATACATTTGTCTCATTCAAGGTGGCGTGAAGCTCAAAACAAAAACATGGATTGGATAAGCCGCTCATAAAATGGGTTTGGGAAGGTAGATCGGTAAGGTCCTTGATGACGTTCACCGAATGAACGGGAAGGAGGAGCGCCAGAGTGGGGTTCCGTCGGTGGAAGGTCCGTAGGAGACAGTCGTTGATCCGTTTTCGCAGGAGGGGCGGTATTTGGTTTTTGACCTTCGCCCTCCTGTTTGGCCTCCTCTTTCAAGTCATCTGGTTACTGGAAGAGAATCTGGAGCCCACGCTGGTACACATCGCTCGAATGAAAGTGAAACAGATCGCCAACGAGGCGGTGTTGGAGGCTGCAAGGGAACAAGTGAAGGCAGGTAATGAGCTGAACGGAATCATGAAAGTGGACAAAGACAAAAATGGGGCCATCCGATCCGTTCAGTTTGACGAGGAGAAGCGGTGGAGGATGTATGAACGGACGACCTCCCGCATGCAGGAAGTGCTTCACCGATTAAACCGCAAAGACATTGGGGTTACCCTGGGTCAGGCGATGCAGAACAACATTCTGGCCAGCTACGGACCGGAGATCCCTATTGAGATCTGGCCCAAAGGAACACCGCAGGTGGAGCTTGTACCCCGGATGGAGTCGGCGGGTGTGAACACCGTGTCGATCACTCTCATGATGGAAATCCACGTCGAGATGGAAGTGGTGGTACCCTTTACAGAAGAAATGGTGCCCCTCGACACGGAAATTCCTGTTGCCCAGGCGGTAGTGGTAGGCGAGGTGCCCCGTTTCTATTACTACAACGACATGGGGGGCAGTATCCAAAAAGGGAAGCCGGGTAAAAACACGGGAGGAGAGCAGAATTCCCCCGGAAATCAACCGATGCCGGTGCTCCCCCCTATTCAGGTTGATTAAAAGTTTTGGGTTACAGCTGAAGTGGATGATGGTTACCCATCTCCCTAGATAAGATAAGGGGTCGCGCTGGAAAAAGAGCGGCCCCTTAAACCATTGGTTTTTTAGTTGAACTTTTCATTGAAAAATACACAAAACGGTAAAAATAAAATAACATGAGGTTATATTGACCTTTTGGTCCATATAACTATATAATCAAATAGAAAGGTGCTTTTCGTTGACGTAACAATTATAATTGTCGGTATAATGCTGGTAATGATAGCTTGGGGTCTTTTTCATGCTACTTACCCTTCGGGAAGATGCTTTTTCGCTTGAGAAATTGGTTGGATCAGCGTGATGCTTGTATGCTTTTTTTTGAAGGGATTTTCTTTCAAGGGTTATTCCTTCTTTTTTTTGGTATCTATATGTATATTTTTGGAATATAGAGAGTCATTGGGGGTAGTAAAAATTCCGGGAGGTTCTATGATGTATGCAGAAATGGTTAATAAGAAGCTCACTGCGCTAAAAGAAAGCGGACAGTACCGCGAATTCATTACGATCAACCGGATACGCGGTCAATACCCTTTGGCTCTGTTGAACGGTCAGGATGATGCACAACCCGTTGTTGTCTGGTGCAGCAATGACTATCTGGGAATGTCTCAGCATCCTGCCGTAACCGAGGCGATGCATGAAGCCATCCGTTTGTTCGGTGCCGGTTCAGGCGGGTCACGAAACATCGGAGGGACCCATTATCATTATGCTGCACTGGAATCGTCACTCGCTGACTGGCATGGCAAAGAGGCCGCATTGGTTTTCCCGACTGGTTACGGGTCGAATGATGCGACGTTGCAATGCTTGTTACGTCTGTTCCCCAATTGCATCGTACTCTCTGACGAACGGAACCATGCTTCCATTATCAACGGAATACGAAGCACTCCAGCTGAACGCGGGATATTCCGGCATAACGATGTCGACCATTTGGAGGCGTTGCTTGCTGCGCAACCGCGGGATCGAGCAAAAATCATCGTATTTGAGTCGGTCTATTCCATGGACGGTGATATTTCACCCATCGAAAAGATTACAGAGCTTGCTCAGCAATATAACGCCCTAACCTTTCTTGATGAAGTGCATGCAACGGGTATGTACGGCCCACGCGGAGCAGGAATCGCTGCAGAACGGGGTATTGCGGATCGCTTGGATATTATTCAGGGAACCATGGCAAAAGCGATTGGCGTGATTGGCGGGTATATTGCTGCCTCATCGTCACTCATCGATGCCGTTCGTTCCTTTGCATCGGGTTTTATCTTTACGACCTCGCTGCCGCCGGCGGTTGTCGCTGCTTGCCATGCAAGCGTGGAACACTTGAAATCCTCGGATGAGGAGCGGAACGCCCTGCACAGCAAAACCGACATACTCAGAAAAGCTCTCACTCAGGCACACATTCCGGTTATGCCATCGAGTGAAACACATATCCTTCCCGTGCTGGTAGGTGATGCGAAAAAATGTAAGGCTGCGGCCCAGCGATTGCTTAAACAGCATCATGTCTACCTGCAGCCGATCAACTCGCCGACGGTCCCTGTCGGTACCGAACGTTTTCGAGTCAACGTTACACCGAATCACACGGAAGCACAGATTGGACTCCTGATCGATGCCTTGACGGAAGTTTTCCAACACTTTGACATTCCGTTTGCCTCTTCGTTGGATGCTGAATACGCATGAGAGTCATATGGATGTATGGATTTTGCCTCGTGGTATGGGGGCTGAATTTTATTGCAGTCAAGATACAAGGCACCCCCGTCAGCCTTGAAGTGTCATTGAGCTATCGTTTGGTAGGGGCTGCCTTGATATTTCTCGTCTTCGCGTGGGGGATCCGTCCCACGGGTCAGCCCTCTCGCAAAGACGTTTGGCCGCTCGTTACCTTTGGGGTGTGCAACTTCGCTTTGAGTTATCTGTGTCTGTACTATGCGACGATTTGGATTTCTGCTGCTTTGGTTACGCTGTTGTTTTCCCTGAAGACAGTTTTAACACCGATCGCACTCCGCATATTCCTGGGTGATCGTCTGCATCCTCGAATTCTGCTCGGTGGCGTGATCGGCTTCACGGGTGTTTGTATCTTGATTTACCCCTTGCTGGAAGGAAGTTCAAGTACAACCGATTTAAAAGGAATAGGGCTTGCCCTCTTGGGCACCGTGCTGACAGCGGTCGGTGATGCGAGCTCGGCTCGGAACGCACGACACAGGATTAACCCGATTTATTCAAATAGCGTGGGGTTTGTCGTGGCGGCATTGCTTCTGCTTGTCATTTGTGCCTTCCAGGGGCAGAGCTTTCACTTGCCTATGTCGGTCTCGTATCTTGGTGCATTGGTTTATCTTACCGTCGTGGCATCTTTTGCGGCATGGATGTTTTACCTGAAGCTGGTTGAGGAAATCGGTGCGGCATTGAGTAGCTATATGGTCGCGCTTTTTCCTGCTGTAGGTGGGATTGCCTCCGTTATCATCGGGGACTCGAAACCAACGCTCTATTTACTGTTCGGGTGCCTCCTCGGCTGTATAGGGGCGGCAATCGCTTTAGGCGTTCGGCTGCCATCGCCGAGATCGGTTCTTCCTCGGAGATCCTACCCGGCACTGCAAGGGGGAGCGGTGGAAACAGCCGCGGGAGCAGAAACCGAGAGAGATAGGAAGATCGAACGTCATGGAACAGACCACCGATAGGGTGGTTTTTCTTTGTAAAAAACATCCATTAGCTTAATCTTGAAAGGATTTTGTCAATCTTTATCGAATATAAACACTCACAGGAGTTTTCATATCATTCATTCCATTCGATCACCCGAACTTTTTACAGATTTGAGGTGTCTTCATGGCTGAAACATTACTTGAAATTGAAGGATTCCGGATGCATTTTCACACGGATAAAGGGGTCGTGAAGGCGGTGGACGGAGTAGACATCACCGTGGGGGAAGGGGAAATCGTCGGCTTGGTCGGAGAATCCGGTTGCGGCAAAAGTGTGACGTCTCTATCGGTGATGGGGTTGGTCCCTCAACCTCCCGGCAAGGTGGAGGCAGGGGGAATCCGCCTGTCGGGGCGTGATTTGACTCGACTGCAACCGAAGGACTGGCAGAAAGTGCGGGGAAATGAGGTCGCGATGATCTTCCAAGAGCCAATGACCTCTCTCAACCCAGTATTCACCATCGGTAACCAGTTGGAGGAAGCGATCCGCCAACACCGGAAGATGGGGAAGAAAGAGGCCCGGCAACGAGCGTTGGAGGCTCTCGAGGAAGTGGGTATTTCCCGGGAAGGAATCTTGGATGAATATCCCCATCAACTCTCGGGAGGGATGCGGCAACGGGTGATGATCGCCATGGCGATGGTATGCGAGCCCAAACTGCTGATTGCCGATGAGCCTACCACGGCATTGGACGTCACCATTCAGGCTCAGATCCTGGATCTGATGCGCCGTCTCAACCGAGAAACGGGGACCGCCATCCTATTAATTACCCATGATTTGGGGGTGGTGGCGGAAATGTGTGACCGAGTGGTGGTGATGTATGCAGGGCAGGTGGTAGAAGAGACGGATATAAAGACCCTCTTCCGGGAGCCGAAGCATCCTTACACCGTTGGTCTTCTCCAATCCATTCCCCAACTGGACAGGCCGGGTGGGCGCCTTTATTCCATCCCGGGAAATGTCCCCAACCCGAGGCGGATGCCAGAAGGCTGCCGGTTTGCCCCGCGTTGCGAACATGCTTTCCAGCCTTGTCTGGAACAGGAACCACCTCTTTTCAGCTGTACAGAAGGTCACATCAGTAGGTGTTGGCTTCATGACGGAGATAAGGAGGATACGGATGGTGACACCCGAGGCCTTGCTTCAAGTTCGTAACCTAAAGAAATACTACCCGATCCGAGGCGGGGTGTTCAGCCGGAAGGTAGGCGCTGTGAAAGCGGTGGATGGTGTTTCCTTCGACCTAAAAAAGGGGGAGACCCTCGGTATCGTGGGGGAATCCGGCTGCGGAAAATCCACTACCGGGCGCAGTATCCTTCGCTTGGAAGAGCCGACGGAAGGTTCGGTGCAATTTGAAGGAACGGAGTTGACCAGCCTTTCTGGAGAAGCCATGCGCCGGATGCGGCGGGAGCTGCAGATGGTATTTCAGGATCCCTTTGCCTCCCTCAACCCGCGCAAGACCGCTGGAGAGGCGATAGCAGAACCCTTGGAGGTACATGGGCTTGGAAATCGCCGGGAACGAAAGGAAAAGGTGAAGGAACTCTTATCTGTGGTGGGATTGGATTCCTACCATGCCGCCCGTTATCCGCATCAATTCAGCGGCGGACAGCGCCAGCGGATCGGCATCGCCCGTGCGTTGGCGGTAAACCCCAAATTGATCGTAGCGGATGAACCGGTGTCCGCCTTGGATGTATCGATCCAATCTCAGGTTCTTAACTTGATGGAGGATTTACAGGAGAAATTTGATCTGACGTATCTCTTTATTGCCCACGACCTGAGCGTGGTCCGTCATATCAGTGACCGAGTAGGAGTTATGTATCTCGGGCGAATGGTGGAGCTTGCCGACAGGAATACCCTTTACGAGCGTCCGATCCATCCCTATACCCAGGCGTTGCTATCTGCTGTGCCGGTCCCCGATCCCGAGGCGAAGCGGGAGCGAATCATCCTTACCGGGGATGTCCCCAGCCCCAGCAACCCGCCCAAGGGATGTGCCTTCCACACCCGCTGCCCTCATGTTATGGACATCTGCCGGGAGATGCGCCCGGATTTCAGAGATCACGGAGACGGCCATTTTGCAGCTTGTCACCTGATGGATGCCTGAGATTTTAATGAGGAGGTGTTGCCTGGAAGTGGATAAAAATCGCCCTCTGGGCGACGGCAAGATCATTTCGAACTCAAGGGGGTCAATCGACCGATGAATGGACGAATATCCGGGATCGTTGTACTCGCATTGATTTTTGTAATCGCTTCCACCCTTGTCGCCTGCGGCGGAAATAACGATGCGGCGGGGAATGGAAAAACGCTGATCTGGGGCCGCGGGGCCGATACCAAGTCCCTCGATCCGGCTCAGGTGACGGATGGCGAGTCGATGAAGGTGACCAAGAATATCTACGAAACGTTAGTGGACTACAAAGAGGACAACACCGAAGTGGAACCGGCCCTCGCCGAAAGCTGGAAGACCTCCAAGGATAAGAAGACCTGGACGTTCAAGTTGAAAAAAGGCGTTAAGTTCCATGACGGAAGCGATTTTAACGCTGATGCTGTCGTCTTGAACTTCGAACGTTGGATGGATAAGAAAAATCCCTACCATAAAGGCGGAGACTTCCCTTACTACAGCTATATGTTCGGCGGCTACAAAGGGGACAAGGGGCACATTATTGAAAGCGTTAACGCAGTGGATGAATATACGGTTGCGTTCAAGCTGAAGGAACCCCAGGGACCATTTTTGGCGAACCTAGCTATGCCCAGTTTCTCCATCGCCTCTCCCAAAGCGATCAAAAAGGATCCCGAGGGGTTAAATAAAAACCCGGTGGGCACCGGCCCCTTTAAGTTGGAAAAGTGGAAGAAGAATGACACCATCACGTTGACCAAAAACGAGGATTATTGGCAAAAAGGGTTACCCAAGCTGGACAAAGTGATCTTTAAATCCATGCCGGATAACAGTGCCCGCTTCACCGCTCTTCAATCCGGGGAAATTGATATTATGGACGGTCTGAACCCAGACGACGCTAAGACGGTAAAGCGAAACGATAAGCTGGTCCTTCATGAGCAGCAAGGGATGAATGTTGGGTATCTGGCTTTCAATGTGAGTAAGGATACGCCCCTGAAGAAGAAGAAAGTACGGCAGGCGCTTAACCACGCCGTTAATAAAAAAGCGATCATCAAGAGTGTTTATGCTGGTCTCGCCGTCCCTGCGGTAAACCCGATGCCGGAATCCATCTGGGGCTTCAATAAAGAGATCAACGATTATCCCTTCGATTTGGATAAAGCAAAGAAGCTTCTAGAGGAAGCCGGATATAAAAAAGGATTTAAATTGGAGCTTTATGCCCCCAGTGACCCACGCCCTTACATGCCTGACGGCCGCAAGGTGGCGGAATATATTCAGTCTGATTGGAAGAAAATCGGTGTCGATCTGAAGATCGTTTCCTATGACTGGCAAACCTACCTTGAAAAAACCGGTAAAGGCGAACACGAAGCAGCCCTCCTTGGCTGGAGCGGAGATAATGGGGATCCGGACAATTTTCTCTACGTGCTGCTTGATAAAGACAACACCCGTACCCCGGATGCCGGGAATATCTCCTTCTACAAAAGTGACCGGCTCCACGATAAGCTGATCAAAGCCCAGCGCAGCACCGATCGGGAAGAACGGACGAAACTTTATGAAGAGGCACAGGAAATCATCAAAGAGGACGCGCCGTGGGTACCGCTGGTCCATTCGACTCCCGGAATTGCCACCCAGTCCTATGTAAAAGGGAAATTCACCCATCCGATCAACAACGATAAATTGGTCAAGGTGGATATCCAGAAATGATGAAGGGGCAGAGGGCGGCGTTGCCGAATGCAATGCCGCTCTTTTCCATCTTTATATGGTGATCCCGCCTGTTGTCTCGAAGAAGAAAGGTTGGTGAAACGGCCATGTTCGCCTATACGATCCGCAGACTTTTGATGTTGGTCCCGGTTCTGATCGGGATGTCTATCATTACGTTTTCCATCGTTCACGCCATCCCCGGCGACCCGGCCAAAGCGATTCTAGGGGAGAAGGCTACACCGGAAGCGGTTGCCCAACTGCAAGAGAGCTTGGGGTTGAACAAACCCCTTTACATCCAATACTTCAGTTATATCAAAGGACTGTTGACTGGCGATCTGGGCACATCCTTTATAACTAAGTCCTCGGTGGCAGAGGAGATTGGTCCCTATCTTGCCGCTACCATGGAGCTGGCTTTTGCCGCGATGTTGATCGCTGTCTTTTTCGGGATCAATTTGGGAATTTTGGCTGCATGGAAACATAATACCCGCTTTGATTACTTGGCGATGGTCATCGCTCTGGTCGGAGTCTCGATCCCTGTTTTTTGGCTCGGCCTGATGGAACAGTGGCTCTTTGCCCAGGAATTGGACTGGTTCCCCTCCCAGGGACGAATCGATCCCCGGATGGGATTTGAGTCGATCACGCATTTTTATTTACTGGATTCCTTACTCCAGGGGGATATGACGGCCTTCGAAGATTCCGTCAGCAGGATTGTTTTGCCCGCGGTTGCCCTGGGAACGATCCCAATGGCCTATATCGCCCGGATGACCCGTTCCAGTATGCTGGAAGTGATGCGTTCCGACTATATCCGGACCGCCCGGGCTAAAGGGGTAGGGGAGTTTTTCATCATTTATAAGCATACCTTGCGTAATGCTTTTATTCCGATTTTGACGGTTTTTGGCCTGCAAATGGGCCTGCTTCTGGGCGGAGCCATCCTGACGGAAACAATCTTCAGTTGGCCCGGGATTGGTCGTTATGTCTATGATGCTATCAACAGCAGGGACTACCCGGTGGTCCAATCCGGCATCCTCGTGATCGCTTTTATCTTTGTCATGATTAACCTGATCGTCGATCTATTGTACGCCTTTGTAGATCCACGCATCCAATACGGGAAGGAGTGATTCCCATGTCGACCCAATCGGTACCCCCATCTATCCCAACCCCAAATCCATTACCGGAAAGCCCACAGAATGAGAGGTTGGACAGCCCGGTCAAAGATCTCTGGCGATCCTTCTTTAAACATAAATCTGCCGTAATCGGTGCCAGTGTTATCCTGGTTGTTATCTTTATTGCCTTGGTTGGTCCGTTACTCCTGCCTTACGGCTATAACCAGGTCGATGCGGATGCGAGGTTGCAGTCTCCTTCGGCGGAGCATTGGTTCGGCACCGATGATTTGGGGCGGGATATCTTTGCCCGGGTTGTCAATGGTGCCCGGATCTCCTTGTGGGTCGGTTTTTTCGCCGTCACCGGCTCCATCGTGGTCGGCTCGCTGCTGGGGCTGTTGGCGGGATACTATGGGCGTTGGCTGGATGTGGTGATCTCTCGTCTCTTCGACATTCTACTCGCATTTCCGGGGATTCTCCTTGCGATTGCCATCGTGGCTATGCTTGGCCCCAGCCTAGAAAACGCCATGTACGCGATCGCCATTATCAATATTCCTACCTTTGGCCGCCTCATGCGATCCCGAGTATTGGCTGTCAAGCAAGAAGATTTTGTGATGGCGGCGCAGGCGATCGGGATGAAGGACCGACGGATTCTTTTCAAACACATCCTGCCCAACTCCTGGACGCCAATTATGGTACAGGGCACCCTCAACTTCGCTACTGCGGTGATCGAAGCAGCGGGCCTTGGCTTTCTCGGGCTCGGGGCCCAACCCCCGGATCCCGAATGGGGAAAGATGCTCTCGGATTCCCGCCAGTATATCCAATCCGCTCCTTGGACGATGATTTTCCCTGGATTAGCGATTATGTTTACCGTCCTCGGCTTCAACTTGCTGGGGGACGGTCTTCGGGATCTGTTGGATCCACGAATGAAACAGTAACGAGCCTGCTGACAAAGTCCTTTTACACCTCAGGGTTTGTCAAGAACCTCAGTAACCCCCTTTTCAAAAATAAAAGGCTTGCAGGTGACGTTACGTCATCTTTTACACTGGAGTTGGAAAGGGGGGAACACCTTGGATCGAAAACTCTACCGGACCGGAGAATTCGCTGCTAAAGCATCAGTCACCGTTCGTACCCTGCGATGGTACGACCGGGTGGGCTTGCTAAACCCGAGCTGCACCAGTGAAGCGGGACATCGGCTTTATACCGATGCTGACCTCGTGCAGCTGGAACAGATTCTCGCTTTGAAATTTCTCGGCCTCAGCCTCGAAGAAATCCGTGAATGCCAGGCAGTGGGGCCGGAGAGCCTGACGGAATCCCTCGCCGTTCAGAAAGAGATGCTGAAGGATCGTCGGGCGCAAATCGATCGCGTGATCGGAGCGATTGAATGGATCGAGAAGCTGAGCTCTGGGGGTGAACCGGACTGGCAATCTATTATTCAAGTGATCCGGGTGATCCAGATGGAAGAGAAGAAAGATTGGTGGAAAAAATATTACTCCGACGAGGCGGTAAAAAAGCTGGAGGAACGACAGAAAACGTATTCCGAAGAAGATGCCCTGCAGGACGCCGCCCGTTGGAACGAAGCCATTGCCGACATGAAAAAAGCCGTAGCCGAAGGCAAGGACCCCGCCGCACCCGAAGGCCAAGACATCGCACGCCGTTGGTGGAATTTGATCGAGGAATTCACGATGGGGGACGAAGAAATCCGGGAGGGGCTCAACCAATCTTATCAGGCTGACGATGGCCCTTTTTGCAAACCGTATACGGCCGAGGAAGAGGCATTTATCAACCGGGCGTTGGAGATCTATAAGAAGCAACAGGGTATATGAAAAAGGAACCCCTGCGGGTTCCGAGACTGCTAAGAAAGTCCCTTCCTGTACCACAGAGTCGGAAATCCGGCCCTCCACCCCTGCTTCGGAGTTTGTCAATAACCTTGGAACCCCTGCGGGTTCCTTTTTTTATGCCGGTTCCTTCAAAGGGCTCATGAGGTCGAACCCCCACACTACCGGGAGCAGGAAGTAGACGGCAACCGTGATGAGGAGAATCGAGACAAGATTGAGCCAGAGGCCGGTTCGCACCATCTGGCCGATGCGGACAGAACCCGAGGCAAAGACCACGGCGTTGGGTGGAGTAGCAACGGGTAACATGAAGGCACAGGAAGCGGCAATGCCGGCAGGTACCATCAGTCCATAGGGATGGATACCGAGGGTGACGGCGAAAGCAGCCATAATCGGGAACATCATGGTCGCAGTGGCCGTGTTGGAGGTGACTTCCGTCAGGAAGTTAACCAAGGTGATCACCACCACAAGGATGAGTAGAATGTTCAGGCCGGAGAGGACCGTAAGCTGCTCACCGATCCATTTGTCCAACCCGGAACGAGTGATGCCTGCTGCTAGGGCTAGGCCGCCCCCGAAGAGAAGGAGGATGCCCCAGGGGATGTTCTTGGCTGTATCCCAGTCAAGGAGGGACTGGCCTGGTTTCCTTCGGGAGGGAATCAGAAACAGGAGAAGGGCGGCGCCGATGGCGATCACCGTGTCGTCGATACCGGGGAGCATTTTCTTCAGAAGAAGATCCTTAGTCATCCAGGAGAGAGCGGTTAGGATGAACACGGTCAAAACGGCCTTTTCCTCAGGGCTGATCCTCCCGAGTGCGTTCTTTTCCTGCTGAATGATCGTGCGTCCGCCGGAGATGGGTTTGATAGGCATCGGGTAAGCCACTTTGACAAGGTAAAACCATGTGGATGCCAACATCACCACCACCAGTGGTATACCGAAGAGCATCCAGGTGGCAAAGGAGATTTCCACATTAAACAATTTTTCCGCCTGAGCGGCGAAAATGGCGTTGGGGGGTGTCCCGATCAGGGTACCCAGCCCTCCGATAGACGCGGAATAGGCGATGCCTAACATCATCGCAGTCCCGAAAGGGAAATCATCTTTCCCATTTTTGGGTAAATTCCCGCTCTTTTTAGACGCAGCGAAATGTTCGGTTACGGCCATTCCGATGGGAGCCATCATCATTGCTGTTGCAGTGTTGCTGATCCACATGGATAGAAAGCTGGTGGCTACCATCGACCCCAGGATCAGTTGTTGTGGTTGGGTGCCAATCCTGGAGATGATCCCAAGAGCCATCCGCTTGTGCAGGTTCCATTTCTCCATGGTAAGGGCGATCATAAAACCGCCCAAGAACAAGAAAATGTTTGGATCCCCGTAAGCGGAGGTAGTTTCTCCAATCTCCAGCGCTCCTGTCAACGGGAATAGAATGATAGGAAGAAGAGAGGTGGCGGGTATGGGAATCGCTTCGGTGATCCACCAGACGGAAATCCACAGGGTACAGGCAAGCACCTTCTGGGCAGCAGGGGACATTCCTTCAGGAGAGAAAACAAGAAGGGTTAGCAGGAACAGGAAGGGCCCGAGAAGAAGACCGGCTCTTTGCCTTCGGCTGTAAAAGGGTGGACGTCCCGTTTCCGATTGCTTCTCAGCCGGGCTTCTTCTTCCTGAAGAAGAGGAAGCCATGCCAGCCGCCAGCCGGAGTGTTGCTTTCAGTTCATGGTTCCATGTCCACATTTGGTTCCACATCTGTTGCCAAGGGTTCATTTTTCGTCTCCTTTTCAAAAGAAAATCAATAGAGGCTTGCGCTTTCGATAACCATAAAAACCCAGCATCTAGGTGGCTGTCAAGGGAAATCGATGTAATATGGGATCTATTCGGATAAGTATGCGCTTTCCCGGAAAAGGAAGCATGAGGTAAGATGGAGAGGACGATTATGAATGGCCTGAAATCCAATGGGCGAAAACCTGGGACAGGAGGCGCATATGAAGCCGACTCGCTTGTATGATTGGGGATTTAACACCAAGATGATCGAGGGTTATGACTTGGGCCTGCCGGGCCGGACGGGGATCTATGTACTGGAAGGAGAGGAGCTGACCCTGATTGAATCAGGTCCCAGCCCCTCGGTTCCTTACATCCTGAAGGGACTGGAGGAGTTGGGTTACTCCCCCGATGTGGTAAAAAATATTATCGTCACCCACATTCATCTGGATCACGCTGGCGGAGCGGGCCTTCTCTTGCAGAGCTGCCCGAACGCACGGGTCGTCGTCCATCCCCGGGGGGCGCGTCATCTGGCTGACCCCTCCCGGCTGATCCAGGGTGCAAGGATGGTATACGGGGATCATTTTGAGCCGCTGTTCGATCCGGTGGTACCCATTCCAGAAGAACGGATCTTCGTACGGAAAGACAATCAGACGCTCGCGATCGGGAAGAACCGCATATTGCGATTCATCGACAGTCCGGGTCATGCCGCCCATCACTTCAGTATTTTCGATTCCGGATCCATGGGACTTTTTACAGGAGATACTGCGGGTATCCACTACAGCCAGACAGAAGAGTACGGATTTACCTTCTGCCTACCTTCTACCTCCCCCAACCAGTTTGATCCGGAAGCGATGCGGGAATCGATCGGTAAATTCCGTATCTTGGGGCCAGAACGGCTCTTCTTCGGGCATTTTGGCATGTTGGAGAATCCGGAAGAGGCTTACTGCCAAGTCCTTCGAGGGTTGGATGACTTCATGGATGACGCCAAGGAAGCAATGACCCGTGGTGAGGGGGGCAAGGGCATCGAAAAGAGGTTGAAAGAACGCTATCAGCGGCTACTCAGAGAACGAGGCGTCCCGGAAGAGAACCCCCTGTTTGAAATCCTGTACCTCGATTTAAGCGTCTGCGCCATGGGGCTTGAACATTATTGGAATACGAAACGAGAGTGACCGGTCCTTCAATTCCCTTTGCATTCTACATTCAGCAGGGATATGATTTGGTCGGGGCCAAAGAGTCACCCTAATCTCTATTTATGAAGCGAACAAATCACAAGGATCGGAAGGAGGTGCACGGAGGGGTGGAAGTGATTGTTTACTCTAAACCGCATTGTATGGAATGCAACCTAGTCAAACGGTTTTTGAAGGATCATCAGGTCTCTTTCGAAGTGCGGGATTGTAACAGCCGACCGGAGTATCTGGAAGAGGTGAAAGAAATGGGCTTCCTCGGTGTGCCGGTCACGCTGGTGAATGGAGAGCCGATTCACGGCCTGCAACCGGCTGAGATTCTCAAACAATTGGAAAAGGCGTCCCGCACCTGAGCCTCCCTCTTTCAATGGCGAGAGAGAAAGTTCACACGGGATGAGCTCGTCGAGAGGCGGGCTTTTTTGGGTCTATTTACCGATATGTGGTATAAGTTCCTCTAATTTATGAATGGAATATGTCCAAATATGTAGACAAAGCCATGGCTTTTGGGGTAAAATTTCTTAAAAAAGAGAGTCAGTCATTTGGATTTGTCAAACCATTCACGCTTATCCGCACTTATCATCGCGACAAAATCAGGGGGTTTAAGCTATCTGGGAAGAGAATAGTGGAGTGCTAAGATGGTTTTTTCGTTAGCGGGAGGGCCTTTCTGGTTCCGTATGTTGGAGCCTTGCTGGTATGGGAGTCCTTATTCTGAAGGGATTCCGGTGATCGATTGCAGGGCTCAGCTCCTTATGCTTTTCGGCCATGGTCGAAAATGTTGCAATGGCTCGGTTGGCGGAAGATGCTGATCTTATTTTTCATTTGCCACGAATTTTGTCCTCATGTGCTGACCGTGACCGGCCATTTTTACAGTTTTGCATAAAGGAGTGAGACGGGGGATCGAGAGGGCCTCCAACTTGCTGTGTTCATCCTCACCTCCCCGGCGCCGTGCTTACTCGATCAGTGGCTGGCGTCGAGCTTCGGAATGTACAAACTCCAAATGATGGACGCCTTCCTACCTCGACTATCTTCACCAGGATCCGCGAGGAGGACTTACTGCAAGGGAGGGATGTGAAACAAAAACACAAAAAGCGGATTCCGTATAAGAGGACACGAAGTCATCATTTTCCGCTCTTCCATCTGTTGTTTGAAAATAGCGATATTATCGGTGGTTTTTCCACCAGTTAGGCAAAGAAAGCCCAACCCTTTTTGCCTGTCCCAAAGATCAAAACAGAGGATTAATTCTGAAAACGTCGAATATATGTAAGGCGACAATGCAAGCTTGTCGTATCACAGTCTTTTTTTTCAAGGGGGAAAAATGATGAATCAAGCAAAGGAACAGTGGGCTTCAAGAGCCGGGTTCATTTTTGCGGCTGTTGGCTCGGCTATTGGACTGGGTAACATTTGGCGTTATCCTTATGTCGCCTATGAAAACGGAGGCGGCGCCTTCCTTATCCCGTATTTCTTCGCGCTGTTGACGGCGGGGATCCCGATCCTGCTCCTAGAGTACTCTTTGGGACATCGCTTTAAGGGCTCTGCCCCGCTCACCTACCGTCGACTATCCAAGAAATTTGAATGGCTCGGTTGGTGGCAAGCGCTTCTCGCCTTCGCCATTTCCACCTATTATATGATAATCCTCGGCTGGGCGCTCAGCTATACGTATTTCTCCTTCGGTACCCAGTGGGGGAAAGACACGGAAAAATTCTTCCTCAACAATTATCTGGGCATCACCGACTCTTTCTGGAATATTGGCGGCATTCAGTGGAAAGTCTTAATCCCTGTCTTTCTTTTATGGGCCTTTATTTACTTCGTTATGCGGCAACAGGCACACAAAGGAATCGAGCGTCTGACCAAAATTCTGATGCCGATCTTGATCGTGATGATGATCATTATCACGATCCGGGGGGTCTCACTGAGCGGGGCCTCCGCTGGTTTGAACGTGTTGCTCACCCCCGATTTCGGTGCGTTGAGTGACTTTAAAGTCTGGATTGCGGCCTACTCGCAAATCTTTTTCTCCCTCTCCATCGGTTATGCGACGATGCTCACTTATTCCAGCTATCTTTCTAAGGATACGGATCTGTCCAACAGTGGCTTAATCGCCGCCTTGGGGAACTCCGGTTTTGAGTTCATGGCAGCCCTCGGTGTCTTTGGTGCTCTTGGTTACCTTGCTACACAGCAGGGTATCGGCGTAGATGAAGTGGCCACTGGAGGCGTCGGTCTCGCATTCATCGTTTTCCCGAAGATTATCAACCAGTTCCCAGGTCTCAACGACCTGTTTGGGGTTCTCTTCTTCGGCTCCCTGGTCTTTGCCGGGTTGACCTCCATCGTCTCCCTGCTGGAGCCTGGTGTTGCCGCTATCCGGGATAAATTTAACATCAGCCGGAACGCTGCAGTGAATACGATTGTCGGCGGTTCCGCCTTTGTCAGCATTCTTTACGCCACGAAAGGCGGTCTCAACTATCTCGATGTGATCGATCACTTCCTCAACAATTATGGACTCTTGATCGGTGGATTCTTCATGACTGTGGCGACAGCCTGGTTTGCTAAAGAAGCGAACAATATGCGGGCTCACATTAACAACGTATCCGATGTTCATATTGGTTCCTGGTGGATCATCTGCGTTAAATATCTGACCCCGGCCTTGTTGCTGGTAATGGCAGGGCTGAACATCATCGATGAATTCAAAGCTCCTTATGGAGGTTTCCCTTACAGTGGCCTGATCTCCATGGGCTGGGGTGCGTTGTTTGCCACACTGATCGGTGGATTCCTCTTGCAAGCAGCTCGTTGGAAAGAGGAAGACTCCATCTCGGGCAAAATAAAGGAGGGCGCGTAACATGGGAACAGGAGCATGGGTGATGTTCTTGATCGGTGCCATCGGACTTTGGGGAGGGTTCGCTTACTTCCTTTGGTTGGCTTATAAGAATAGTCGTACCGATTCTTAATAACTGATCAGAGAAAAAGGCCCGCTTAGCGGGTCTTTTTTCGTTGGGAAGCCCGTTTTTTCTTTCGTTCCTCCCGGAGTTTTTTGTAGGCCTTCCTTTCCCATGCTTTCAGGTAGGGGTAAGGGTCAAAGGAGAAAGTGGTGCGGCCGTTGAATTTGTAGATTCCATAATGAAGGTGGGGAGGGAATTTACCTGAAGTTCCAGGGGAGCCGTAACCCGAGGAGCCGACATAGCCGAGTACATCACCGGGTTTGACGATGTCGCCTTTTTTTAGCCCCTTTCGATAGGAGGCCAAATGAGCGAAATAATGATAATTATTTTTCCCATCGCGGATTCCTAAGCGCCATCCACCAAAACGATTCCATCCCTTTAATTCAACATAGCCGTAACTCGTGGAAAGGACGGGGGTTCCATAGTCGGCGAAAATATCCGTCCCTTCATGGATGCGAAGCCCACCGAAACCCCTTCGATCCCCCCAGGTGTTGTGGTATGTGTAATTATAGCGGAGAGGGATTGGGAAGGCGTGTTTATCGAGTTTGATCGTATCAAAGGTCTCATAGATTTTGGCCAAATGGGTGATGAGGTCCACAGTGACCGGATGTTGATAATAATCCCATAACCCGATGCGAATATCGTTCCGTGACAAACCTCGTTCCCGGAGAAAACGGGTAATCGAATAGAGCACGTCCAAAGGGTCCTTGGGATCGGCTTTGCCGTCCCCGTTGCCGTCCATACCGATTCCGCCGAAAAAACGGATTGACTCAGGGATGACATCCTGTTGATCCGGGTTGATGGATCCGCACCACTTGTCCGATGGAACAGCGATTGCAATCAACCCTTTACGTTTATTCAAGTCTTTCCGGACTCGCTGGATATTTCGTTCGTATTGGTCCACCGCTGCCAGATAAGCCCAAGGTACCCCTGTTAATGTCTCCATCCTCTCCAGCAGTTGCTGTCGTTCGGCGTCCTCGTCGACCGGAGGATTGGATCCAGCCTGGGCAAAAGAGGGGAAAGATCCAGCAAGCATAGCGAAGACGATCAGATAAGCCATGATTTTTTTTCCCATATCCAAACCCACCGTTTCTGTTTCGGTTGCGTACGAATAGTTTGTCTCCCCTTCCAACTTTTCATGATCTTTTTGAGCACATGAACCACAGATTTTGAGGGTAAACTCCTGAACAGAGTTGCGAGAAACTTTCGAATCCGTTGCCCGTTTGCTGATCCCGACGTAAAAAGGGTGATTTGTGATATGATATCAGTGGGCATGTAAGGTTGACCGGGAAGAGAACAGGCAGCAATGAAGGAGGGTATCCATTGCCTTATCAACATAAGAAAAAGCCGGAATGGCTTAAAACAAAATTGCGGGTGAACGAGAATTACCGCGAATTGAAAAAAATGATGCGGGGGAAGACTCTGCATACGGTGTGTGAAGAGGCAAAATGTCCCAACATCTATGAATGCTGGGCTGTTCATCGCACGGCTACGTTTATGATCCTGGGGGATATCTGTACACGGGCCTGCCGATTCTGTGCAGTGAAAACCGGTCTTCCCACGGAGCTGGACTGGCAGGAGCCGGAACGGGTGGCGGAAGCGGTGGAACAGATGAAACTGAAACATACCGTGGTCACCTCAGTGGCCCGGGATGATTTGCAGGACGGGGGAGCTGCGATTTTTGCCGCCACGATCAAAGCCATTCGCAAACGGAATCCTTTCACCAGCGTGGAAGTGCTGATTCCGGATTTTCAAGGCAACTGGGAAGCATTGCAAACCGTGATGGACGCTCGACCGGATATTCTGAACCATAACATTGAGACCGTCCGCAGTCGGTCGGACCGTGTTCGATCCAAGGCAAAATATCCTCGCTCCTTAGAGCTCCTAAAACAGGCCAAAGCGATGCAACCTGAAATCCCCACCAAATCCAGCATTATGATTGGAGTCGGGGAGACCTGGGATGAAATCCTGGAATCGATGGATGACTTGCGAGATGTCGACTGCAACATCATGACCATCGGGCAGTATCTGCAGCCAACGAAGAAACACCTGAATATCGAGAAATACTACACACCTGACGAGTTCGCTCGGTTGAGGGAAGAAGGACTTACACGTGGTTTTGATCATGTAGAGTCGGGTCCCCTGGTACGAAGCTCCTACCATGCACACGAGCAAGTGAAGTCAGCAAAATCAACAGCAGCCGCTCAGTAGTTAAAAACAGCCTCCGTTCCTCCCGGAACGGGGCTGTTTTCCTTCTTCGTTTCCCTATCTTTTAGCGGTTTTTCACCCTTTGATTTTCGATGATTTTGTCCCTCCGGTTATCCTTATCGAACAGGCGATTGATGTCGGGTGGAGCGCCGTCTCTCATCTCGTCGACCAGCCGTTCCATTTCTTTTCGCTGTGTTCCGATTTTTTCAGGCGTCCCCAGGGTACGTTGGCCAATCTGATTGATTCGGTTTCGAAGCTTTGGATCACCTGTCACATGAACATGGTAGTAGCGGGGAGTTAGGCTGAGAGCTGTTCGTTTGGCCTCATACAGGGTTTTGCGACTCACTCTTTTTCCGTTTCCCTTGACGCCGATCAAAACTTGGTCATCCGTGACGATTACCGAACAATCCTCCACTCGGGGCAGCTTCGTTGTAAGAAAAGCGATCTGACGAGCCAGAACGTTCCGGTCAATATAGACGTCCGGGCCAGGAACGGCACCCCCGTCCGTGGCGTTGTATAATTCGTTGCCTTTTTGCCGCCCGAAGCCGACCTGGTTGTAATCTCTTCCTTGGGGACGCTGTTGTCGGATAAAATCGACCCCTTTTCGGTTATCATTTCGGTAAAGGGATTCATCATAGCCGTCATCCGGTCGTTCCGCAGGCGTGCAAGCCGTGGATCCGAGCAGAAGGACAGCGAGGATACCTGCTATTCGTTTCATTGATCGGTTCACCTCCTGTGATTAGCATCCCCAGTGGAAATGGGGTAAAAAGAAGGATTTTTTGCCAAGGTTCCCGAAATGGGGGAGAGTGAACCAAGGTGGTCCGATATGGTAACATAACGATAAGAACCTGCCCCGACTGATATGGGGCAGCTTCCCCGCTCGATATTAATAGGAAATCTGAGGTTGAGCGACATGAGCCGCTTTGAAATTCAGGGAAACAGTTATGAACTGATCAAGAACCACAAGAACGGTTGGAACCCCGAAGCATTCAGCAAACGATTCAGCGAGGTTTTAGCGAAGTATGATTATATCGTTGGGGACTGGGGTTACGGCCAATTGCGTTTAAAGGGATTTTTTTCCGATCAGCACCCGCGAGCCACTCGCGAAACACGGATTACCCATTTTGAGGAATATCTCCATGAATACTGTAATTTCGGCTGCGCGTATTTTGTGCTACACCGCCTTAATAAACCGAACCAGCCTCCGCGGGAGAAGAGAGGTCGGCCACGGGAGCGGAAAGCGGGAAGCAGTCGCCCATGAAAAAGCCAAGGGCTTCGAGCCCTTGGCTTTTTATTAGGGTTCCTGATTGAGTTCTTCGTCCCGATCGGGATCATCATGGGTAGGATGGCTGCCTGGCACCTGCCGGGGAATCCCTTCGTGGAATTGTCTCATTTCATAGGTGAACTGGGGGCCGGCGTGCTGAGACGCCCGCCAGGGGGATTCTTTCCCCAGTACGTCTTCATTCGTAGACGCCCCGTAAGGACCTTCGGGGAACTCTTCAGGGACGAGTTCATTGCGCTGGGATTCCACTGTCCCCACGTCATTGTAACGGGTGTTCCTGCGTCGGATCATGTGATCACCTCGTCCCTAATCTGTACCGAGACAGAGGGGCTTATACGAGTTAGAAGAGGGTATAAAGGAATTGCTTCAGTTCTTCTGCCTCTCCTTCATCGATTCCATACACATGTTCCAGATAGCCCGGTTCTTCCAGGTCATCCTGTCCGATGATGGCAAAACGGTTGGATTGGATATTGAACACAATGAGTTTGCCGTAAAAACGGTTCGTGACCGTGATACCCAGATCGAACCGGCAGGTTTCGCCAGCAAAACTGACAAACCGGGTTTTGGTTTCCTCGGCATCGTCATACAAAAAAAAGAGGTCTTCGTTGGACATATGGAATTTCCCCTTTGTTCAACGTTTCCTCTTCATTATACATGATTTAGGCTTTCCGACCGGCATGATATAATCAGAAAATGCCCAGGAATCGGGCCCGCTTTTGGCGGCGAGGGGTGAGTTGGTTTTCGTTGGCGGCGGAAGCCAACCGATGGGCGAAGGTGGCATTTCGCAATTCTACCCGCAGTTGTTCCTGTTTTTTACCGATCTCTTCAACCATCTGTTGAACAGCTGTGGATGGCACCATACTCTGGCGAGGTTGGTTGACCAGCTTGGTTTCCAATTCTTCCATGACATCAAACATGGTAAAAACATGATCCTCCAACTGGTCCAGGCGGGTAAAGACGGTTTCCATCATTTCTCCGATCTCATCCAGGCTACCAATGAGGCGGTGGATGGGGTAGTCATTGCCGAAGGGCATCTTTGGAGCTTCTTCATCCGCCGCAGGGGCTGTCTCGGAGACGCGTTCCACCTCCCACTTTCCTTCTTTCAGCAGATCCTGGCGGATTTGCCGCATCGATTTGTTGGTTTCCTGAAGTCGTTGCTGGATATCCAACAGCCGACGAAACCCTTCTTCCGTCAGCATATAGTGGCCACGGTCATTCACCTCGGGAGCGATATACTCTTCGAAGGAATCGATCCATTTTCGGACCGTGCGAGCGTGGACGTGGAGGCGTTGGGCGGCCTCCCGGGTGGATATACGCGCCTCTTCGACCATTTGAAATAACCTCCCTGGAATTGGTATTACCCACAAGTTCGGGGAGTCCTTGCGGAATCCTTCCCCCCCGACAAAGGATGCCACCCTGTGACAAACAAAGTCGTCGATTGACAAAAAGGGGTTGTTTTACCAGTTTTCGCTACAAAAAAAGCCCAGCGTCAGAGCTGAGCAGGTTGTAGATCGTTCAATCAGCCGGGGACATTATCCAGCTTTCTACTTTCGGTTTTTTTTCGAAAAAACCAGTGAACCTTTGGCTGCAATAGGGGGTGGGAAATCTGTTGCACCCAGCGGGAGCCGAGGAGGAAGGCGAGGGCGATGCTAGCTAATGTAACGCTGATATAAAGGACCGGCCCAGGGAATTTGTCATCCAGATCCATAGCGTCATAAGCCTTGATAAAGAACCCGTGTAATAGGTAGACGTAAAGGGAACGGCTTCCTATCTTGCTGAAAAAGGTTTTTCTGCGGGGGGTGAGCGCCAGGACGAAAATGGATGCAAGGAAGGCGAGAGCGATCATGGCTAGACGAATTCCTCCTGCGTACCATTCGGGGTATCCGACGTCTTCATAAGGAAAGACGAAATAGAGCCATTTCCGGAAATTGAGATCAATGGAAGTGTGGAAATCCAAATAGAAAAACATTGGAACCAGCGCCAAGATTCCTATTCCCGACAGGAACCGCATCCAGCTGGAGAACAACTTTTCAAAATGGTGACGCTGTAAGTAAAAGCCGGTCAGGAAGAACGGGAAAAAAGCGACCGTTCTGGAGAGGCTCATAAACTGGTCCGCGTCGTCGACGTACCCGATAAGAATAGCAAGGGCGAAAGACGTCACCAATGGGTACTTCAGATTGACGAAATAGGGGAGGATCAATCGCCATAGAAAGAGGCTGAACATAAACCACATGATCCAGTAGGGTTCCAGGATGGAAAAATTGATGGCATCTGTCTCGTAGACGAAATGGTCATACAACGAATAAAGGATCTGAAAGATGATGTACGGAATCAGGATGGTTGCTATGACCTTTTTGCTCTGTCCTTCTTTGTTGAAGCTTTTGGCAAAATAACCGGAAATCAAGATCATTAAAGGCATATGGAAGGTGTAAATGGTCAGGTAGACGGATTTGATGATTGGGCTTTCATCGATCAAAGGGCGATAACCGTGTCCCAGGACCACTAGCACAATCAAGATGAACTTGACATTATCAAAGAAGTAATCCCTTGAATTCGGTGTCTTCGATTTAGCCTGTTCAGGGTTGATGGTTCGCATGGTGGATGAAAATCCCCCCTTGTTGCGGAATAAAAGAAACCCCGACGCAATTTCAGGGATCAAAAGAATTTATGGTATGAAGGATCAATTTCAAACGCTGATGTCAAGACGGCTTTATAGTAACATACCCCGACAAGTGCCGTCCATAAACAAAAGGGGAGAGTACCTTAGGTGATCCAGTCTATATCCTTCGTCCATGTTTTCTCTTCAGTTTGTTAACGACTATTATGGAAATCTCGTGTCTCCTCCAAGGGGAGAAGGTAAAAAAACCTTATCCCGAAAATATCTGGATGGGGGAGAGTTGTCATGCTTGAATGGGTTGCTTTCATCTCCATTTCAAAACAGTATTGGTTTGATACGGCCTGACACGGATATAAAAAAGGCCGGATGTTGGGGATCCGGCCCGAGCCATTGGGGCTTTTTAGTAGGGGAATTGGCTTGAATAGTTACTGAACTGTTGAAAGGCTTTGTCCACCTTTTGCATGTCAGCGGGCTCCATTTTATACCATCCCTTGGCGTGCATGGCGTTGAAAAGGTCGCGTTGTGCTTGGTGGAGTTCGGTCAGGATGCTCATCTGGGTCTGATAAAGCGAATCATTGCTCGCCTCATTGACCGCTACGTTGTAGGACATGGTCATGTACTTTTCCATCGCTAGAATATCGTTGAGCCGATCCCGGTCATTCATTTCCGGCCCTTTCACTTTGGGCAAACCGGTGGACTGTTGGGGCGATGGTTGTTGTTGGCCTGGGTTTGCTTGTTGCATAGGGACGCCTCCTTATTGGGTCATTGTGCCGCTGGCCATACCCTGGGAAGGCATGACGTTGCCCTGGGTGTTCAGGTGGTTCAGGATCTGCTGGTAGTGACGCTGATGCATTTGACCCACCTGGTCGATTAGTTGCTTTACTTCGGTGTCCTGGCATTCCTGGGCATAGTGGTGGCACTTCTTAAATGCTAACAATTGCCAGGAAAGCTCATCTTTCAGATAGTTGAGGTCTTTGGTGGTCAGTTGCACGGGAAATCCTTCCCTTCCTTAAAATTGACTCGTTTTCATTGTGCGGAGTTTGATTGATAATATGCATGGTTCGGCCCCTATGGAGGGATGAGGTATAATGAACAAGAGGCTTAAACGAAGGAATGATCGGAGACGAGGTGCGGACAATGATTTACGATGTCGATACCCAACGAATTGAAGCACAGCTGAAGGTGCTTCAAACTTGCAGTGAGGTCATGGAGATTACAACACCTCGCCTACAAGAAGAGGATCGAGTAGCTTTTTTCGCCGCTTCCCGTGCCCTCCATCTTGCGGTCGAGTGCGTGATCGATGTCGGCAGTGTCATGATAGACGGTTTTATCATGCGGGATCCGGGGGGATACCTGGATATTGTCGATATCCTGGAGGATGAAAAAGTGGTGCCCGCCTCCGGAGCAGTCCGGTTGAAGGAGTTGGTCCGGGTGAGAGATCGCCTGGTTCGTCATTATGCAGAGGTAAATCGGGAGGAAGTGACCAGGGAATTGGAAAACGTAGAGGTGTTCCGAGATTATGTCGCTTGGGTGCGGGATTATTTGGACCGAGAGCTAGGATCAAATGAAGTCCGACAAGGCGGGGGACATCTGTGAAATATGCCGATCTTGAAGTGACCCGGTTTGCCGATGAGATGGCACAACGGCGAATTCCTTCTCCCGCTGCCGGCAGCAGTTTGGCGGTCTCCCTGATCATGGCCTGCTCTCTTTTGGAAATGACCGTCGCCGAAGCGGAGGAGAAAGGGAAGGCGCCGGCTGGACGCCAGCCTGGGGAAGATCGGGAACAGATTCAATCCTGGCGGGAAGAAGGAAAAAGGCTGATCGATGCCGACATTCAGGCGGTGGAGAAGATGCTCCGGGAAAAAGGGAACGGTAATCCCCAAGAACTGCTCGCCCCCGTTCTCCGTCTCCACCGATTAGCGGTTGAGGCGGTAGAGACAGCACGGGACTATCTCGTCTTTTCCGGGCCCAAAGTGAGCGACACCTTCACAGCGTTCCTTCACCTCCGTACCGTGGCGGCGGGGGCATACCACATCGCATGCTTCAACGAAACCTTCTACGACTGGAAACATCCCCTGCCTCGAGATTTCGGGGAGTTGTTGGAGGGGTGGGATCGGGAAGCAGCACGGGCTCTCCGCGAGACAGGGGATTCCGTACGGTAATTCATAGCTTCGCAGATGGGAACCCGACCGAGTCGAAGGACGGCACGCGAGGTGTCGTTTTTTACTGTGGTAGAATAAATAGAATCGTGTTTTTACGGACTGGAGGGGACGGAATGCCCTGGTACGAAGAAAGTTTCGGAGAAGATTATATGCTTGTCTATCGTCATCGCAACAGGGTAAACGCCGACCGGGAAATCCGGGAGGCGGCCCGGTGGATCGGGCTCGGGGAGGGGGATGAGGTCCTGGATCTTTGCTGCGGGACAGGACGCCATTCCATCTCCCTGTCCAAGTTGGGATGCCGAGTGACGGGAATCGACCTGTCACGGGTTTTGTTGGATGAGGCTGTCCTATCTTCTGAAGGGTTGGATATCCGGTACGTCCGGGGGGACATGCGAGACCTCCCCTTTCCGGACGGGTCATTCGACGCGGTTGTGAACCTGTTTACCTCCTTTGGCTATTTTGTTGAGGACGCGGAAAACGGTAAAGTATTGTCGGAAATCCGGCGGGTGACTCGGCCGAAGGGTCGGTTCTTAATCGATTTCCTCAACCGGGAGACGGTAAAGAAAACCTTGGTTCCGGAAAGTGAACGAATCGAGGAAGGGATACGGATCCGGGAAGAGCGCTGGATTGATGGTGAATTCGTGCGTAAGAAGATCACCCTTTCCGATGAGAAAAGGGATCGTACCTACCAAGAACGGGTAAAAATGTACACCCGCAGCCAGATGGAAGCCATGATGGAAAGCGCCGGGCTTTGGGTGGAGAGGGTAAAGGGAGACTTTGATGGAAATCCCTACTCCGAAATGGAGAGTCCGCGCATGATTTTCACGGGAAGGGTGGCCCTATGAGAAATTATCGTTACAGAGGATATCTGATTGATTTGGACGGAACGTTATTTCGCGGAAAGGAAGTGATCCCCGAGGGACTTCAGTTTATCGAAAAGTTGGAAGAGAGAGGATTGTCCTACCTCTATCTTACCAATAATTCCTCCCGCCGCCCGGAACAGGTGGCGGAGAAGTTGCGGGGTTTTGGGTATCCAGCCCACCCGGAGCAAGTGGTTACTTCTTCGGCTGCTACTGCCCGCACCTTGGTGGAATCCTTCGGTAGGCCTCCCTCTGTCTATCCGATCGGAGAAGAAGGGCTAGTCTGTGCCCTGGAGGGTGCGGGCTGCCGTATTGTAACGGACAGACCCGATGCAGTGGTCGTGGGGATCGACCGGACTTTTTCTTATGATAAGATGAAAACGGCAGTGCTAGCGATCCGAGCGGGCGCTCGCTATTTCGGGACCAACGGGGATTTGGTGCTGCCTACCGAAGAGGGTCTTTTGCCTGGGAGCGGTTCTCTCTGCACGGCGGTAGCCGTTGCGTCGGGCGTGAAACCGACGTTGATCGGGAAGCCGGAGAAGCCCATTGTCGACATGGCTCTCAAGCGGTTGGGCCTCCCTCCGGAAGAAACCGTGATTGTCGGGGACAACCTTGCGACGGACATCCAAGCAGGGGTGAATACCGGCATCGATACCTTGCTGGTATTCACCGGGGTGACAACGCCTAAGGAGCACGCTGGGGCGGATATTTCTGCTACATATACGTTGGACAGTCTAAAGGATTGGGATTTCATCTGAGGGGATGACCCCTGAGGAGGGTGTGCGATGAATCGCTGGGACGATATATGGGAAGTGCCACTGCCTTTGCCTTTTCCACTCAAGATCATCAAATCTTATCTGGTCAAGGGAAGCCAAGGCTACACTCTGATTGATACCGGCCTCCACTATGATGGAGCATTGGAAGCTTGGGAAGGCGCTCGCAGGGAAATTGGCTTTAACTGGCCGGAGGTGGAACGAATCGTTCTTACCCACTATCATCCGGATCATTACGGGCTGGCGGGCTTATTACAGCAGCGCACGGGGGCTCCCGTTCTGATCTCGGAAACGGACGTTGGACAAGCTCGTCTCTTCTTTGATCGGGACAGTGAGCAGCCTGATGAGATGGGCCGCTTTTATGAGGGTCATGGCTTGCCCCGGGAATGGGCGGAAAAGATTCCAGATCATCTGCGCGGCTTCAGCCAATGGGTGGAGCCTCATCCGGAACCGGAATTCATCCGCTCCGGGGAAAATATCCACCTGGGGGATCAGGAATACCGTATCCTTCATACTCCCGGCCACGCCGACGGTCACCTCAGCTTTTACGATCCGGAAAGACGCTGGCTGATCGGCGGCGATTTCCTCCTGCCCAGGATCACGCCCAATATTAGCTTGTGGCCAGGGTGTGACCCCAACCCTCTTCGCTCCTATCTCACGACGTTGGAACAGATGAAGGAATTGCCGGTTGAGCGGGTATTTCCTTCGCACGGGCCGGTTTTCGATTCCTACCTGGAACGGATCGAAGAGTTGGAACGGCATCACGCCGAGAGGTTGACAGAAATGAAGGATTGGGTCGCTGGGGAGACCCTGACAGCTACTGATGTATGTTTTCGTATATTCGGTTCGGACTTATCCATCCACAACCTGCGATTCGCTCTCTCGGAAACCCTGGCCCACTTGGAATATCTCCGCCAACAAGGAGACGTTCGCCGGGAAAAACGGGGTGACCGTTGGCATTATATGGGGTGAATCAGATCGCACCACAGCCCTCCCGTTTTAGGCGAGGGTGTTTTCATATCGAAGGCCGAAAGCAGGATCTTTGGGCATCGATGCCTAATCCCTCATAGTAGGGAAGAAAGGAGAGATACGGATGAAACGCTCTTTTGTGAAGGAAGGGATTCCGTCGGTCTCCACCTTTTCGATAATCGCTTACGACGAAGCGGCGGGAGAATGGGGAGTGGCTGTTCAGTCTAAATTTCTGGCAGCGGGGTCCGCTGTCCCTTGGGCCGCCGCGGAAACAGGGGCGATCGCCACCCAATCCTTTGCCAATACGTCATTTGGTCCGAGAGGACTTCGGATGTTGGAAGAGGGGTTAGAGCCTGAGGCCGTATTATGGGAATTGCTCTCCGATGATCCCGATCGCCAGCTTCGCCAGGTGGGAATTGTCGATGCGAAGGGACGGAGTGCCGCTTTTACAGGCTCAGACTGTTTCTCTTGGGCTGGGGAAATTACTGGCCCAGGCTTCGTATGCCTGGGGAATCTCTTGGCAGGAGAATCCGTTCTCGCTGACATGGTAGCCTCCTTTCGCTCCTCCCCTGACCAACCTTTGGCCGAACGATTGGTGGACGCTCTGGTATCCGGCCAACAGGCTGGAGGGGATAAACGGGGGATGCAGTCTGCCTCGTTATTAATTGTTAAACCCAATGGGGGGTACGGGGGATTCAACGATCGGGCAATCGATCTGAGGGTGGACGATCATCCTCGCCCTCTTGAAGAGCTAAGCCGGTTGTTGAACTTACACCACCTGTATTTTGATCGCCCCCGTCCTGAAGATCTGCTGCCTCTAGAAGGAAAGTTACTGGAAGAAGTGCGGGAACGCCTTCACCAGGCAGGATATAAACCCGGTGACGGGGAGGGTTATGACGGGAAAACGGAACAAGCGCTCAAAGCGTATTACCTGACAGAGAACTTTGAGGAACGCTGGATGTCCGACCCGGTGATTGATCGCAGGGTGCTGGAATATATGCGGAACCCTTCTATCCCATAAGAAAATCCCGCCATAGGGCGGGATTCCTTCCATGAAGGTTCCTATACCGGAGGATGGTTCCGGGGATCTTGCCGGGGGATGACCATCTCTTGACGTTGATGATCTTTAGTTTGTTTTCGGTTATGGGAGAGGCGGGCGGCGGCGGCTGAGGCGAGAGCGCCTACCATATCATCGAGGAAGGTGTGGACCTGCCCGTTCTCATGATTGTTTAAGCGACCGAGGATGTGGGGTTTCACCCGGTCGATATAGCCATAATTGGTCATCCCGATACTTCCGTATAGATTGAGAATAGAAGTGGCCATGACCTCATCGATCCCATAGAGGCTATCGTCCTGGCAGAGCATACTTACCAAAGGCTCCTCGATTTGGTTCCTTTCCGCCAACTTGTCGAGTTGGATCCCCGTCAGGATGGCATTTTGCACTTCCCGTTTGGTTAGAACATGTTCCACGTGCTTTTGGCATTCATCGAGGGTAATGTCGGGATAATAAGAATGCTGCAAGTAATGGACAAGTACGGCAACATCGGCGAGTTCAACCCCTCGCTCTTGGAGCCAAGCGAGGGTTGTTCGGTGAATGATGTCGTCGGTAATGTCCTTGGTGTTATCCGAAATCATAGGTATTCCTCCCGGTAAAGTCCATGGAGTTATTGTAGCCGTCATTCGGGAGAATATGACAGGAAGTTGGATTAACGATCTAAGGAAATCCCTTGCTTGCGGAGCCAGCGAATGGCTCGTTCCCGACTTTCCCCGTCGGCGAAGGCTAGGTAACCCCTGGCCACATGTCCAGGGGTGATTTGCTTGACTGTGGAATCGTCGGTGTCGGCTTCCACCTTTTTCTTCAGCTGCTGTTTGACGGCGGGACGTTCAAGGACCGGAACCGGGCTGATCAATTCGTTCAGCAGGTCTCGGGCCGGGGTCGTCCATTCCATGAGAACCCCTCCTTTTTTAACCAGCCTGTACCCATTGTATACCGAGTTAAAGAAAAATATGAGGAATCCGCTAAAGGAGAGATACGATGCAATACACCCACAGGGGGGTCGCCTTAGTGACGGGTAGTTCCCGAGGGCTGGGGAGGATGACGGCCCTGGTATTAGCTGAAGCCGGGTGGGACGTGGCTGTTCACTATCGTTCGGGTGAACAGGAAGCGCGGTCCCTGGTGGATGGGTTGAAAAAGAGAGGGGCGCGGTCGGAACGATTCCAGGGGGATGTCAGCCGTCCATTGGAGGCTCGCCGTGTAGTGCAACAGGTGATCGAGTCTTTTGGTAGGTTAGATGTACTGGTCCATGCGGTCGGCCCTTTCATCCGTGACCGGCGCCGTTTTAGTGACCTGACTATCGCAGAAATCGAGGCCATGGTGGATGGTAATCTGAAAAGCGCCCTACATACCATTCACGCTGCTCTTCCAGCGATGAGACGGCAGAGAGTTGGGCGGATCGTTCTGTTCGGTTTCGGTCGATCCGGGGAAGCCCCCTCCTGGCCCGACCGTTCTGCTTATGCCGCCGCCAAGACCGGGTTGGTCTCTCTGACGAAATCCCTGGCTGTGGAGGAAGCTCCCTCGGGAATTACGGTCAATATGGTCTGCCCTGGAGATATCGTCGGTGACAATAAAGAGAAGCGAATTGCCGATGTGCGAGAGGAAAGGGACGAGGAAACGCCTCGAGGCCGACCCGGCTCCGGTGAAGACGTCGCCCGTGTCGTGCGCTTCCTGTGTGAACCGGATTCTGATTTCGTTACCGGCAACATCATCAATGTCACCGGCGGCCTAGACGTTATCCATCCTGTTTCCAAAGCAGAAAGATGAAGATTAGGCAACTTGCTGAGGGCGCGCCCCGTGGGTTGTCGTTTTCGTCCCCATGGCCTTGTCCGGCATAGGTTCCTTCCTCCCCATCTATATATAGGGTAAGATCATGGATGACAATGGGGGATGAAGATGGGCGATGCAGCGAAACAGATAGAGGAGTGGACGGGGGAGCCCCGACTGGCGGAGATGCTACACCATCATTACGGTCTTCGGCTCATTGAAGCGGAACCCAGGGGCGGTGTGTTCTGTCTTACAACCGACCGGGGCCACTACGCTTTGAAACGGGTGCGGGAACGGGAGGAGATGCGCTGGTCCCTGGTTGAGCAGGTGGCTCAGCATCTTTCGGAAACGGGAGAAATTCGTATCCAGGCCCCTTTGAAAAACCGGAGGGGAAAGCTGACGTTTGCCGGGTTGAAGAACCGGTTTGTCCTCCTTCCCTGGATTGAGGCAGAAGTGAAGGATTGGAGGAAAGATGCTGCCTGCTGGCCTCGAGTGGCCCGGGCCCTCGCCCGGTTTCATATCGACACACGAGGTTTTCATCCGCATCGTAGTGCAACCTCTTATACTCATACCGGAAAGTGGGAGAAAATTTGGGGGCAAATGGAACAAAGCTTGACCATGTTCAAGATGGCGGCCGATATCAGTGATCAACTTACCCCCGTCGATCGGGTATGGATCCGCCAGTGTACTTTTGCGGAAGGAATGGTTGATACAGCGCTCCGCTACCTGAAACGGGTGGGGGGCGATGCGGTTGTGTCAGCTTCTCGCAAAAGCGGGGAGGTTTGTCATTGTAACCTTCACCGGAAAAACGTGCTCTGGGACAGGCACGGAGGTGTCCATTTCATCGATTGGAATTGCATTACCCTGGATGTTCGAAGCCGAGATCTTGCCCGGTTGAGTTTGTATGCCTACGGTCGAACGGGGCGGAGTGAAGCCGTTTTTGCTCTCCTGAAAGGGTATCAGGAGATCGCTCCCCTCGACGAAGCGGAGTATGGTCTGATTTACGCTCAGCTCCTTTTTCCTCACCAACTAATCCATTCTCTCCATCAGATCTACCAGGAGCAGAAAGTCCCTTCTCATTTGGCTAAGGGTTATCTCTCTTCCACCGTCGAGCGAGAAGAGTTGAAAAGCGGGTTGTTACGGGATTTTCCCGCTCAGGTGAAGGCCGTCTTCGGTGTTTCGATCCCTCGTGTCGATTGGTTGGATTCAGAGGGTTCGGGTCAGTGAGTTCGGTATACGGGAGCCGATTCAGCAAAAAAAGTGTCCGGTTTATTTCATCAAAAACAGGTTTGAAACATAAAATAAAAAGGTACATGTGTAAGTGGTAAGGATGATCGATTGGTGTGCGGATCGGTCGATCGTCGAGGTTTTCAGGGGATAAGCCTGTAAAATCCCCTGACCACAGATAAGCCCCCCTTTTCTAGGGGGGCTTTTTACGTCTGGAGAAGGACAAATCCGGTATAATGAGGAAAAACAGAAGGTTCGGGAGGGGAAGGAATGAAGGAGGATGTACAAGACCGACAGTGGAGAACACTCCGTACCATTGCTGAGACGCTGAACCGCTCCACGGATGTCCGCCCGATGCTTCAATCGGTGTTGGAGGAACTGCTTCAGGTGACCGGCCTAACCACAGGATGGATTTTCCTGGTGGAGAAAGAACCAAACTTTACCCCCGTAGCCCTTTATAACCTGCCTCCTGCCCTCTCCTGGGGCGAAGGGAAGCCGATGTGCCGAGGACGCTGCTGGTGTCTTGATCGCGTCTGGGACGGTCGATTGAAAAAAGCCGTCAACATTATCGAATGCAAGCGACTGGAGGATGCGGTGAAACAGCAGTGGGGAGACACGAGAGGGATCACTCACCATGCCACAGTGCCGCTGTCCGTGGGAAGCGAGCTGATCGGTCTCCTCAATGTCGCTTCCCCAGGGAAGGAACGTTTTTCCGATGAGGAGTTGGCCCTCCTACAATCCGTCGCCTATCAGATCGGAACTGCGGTAAAAAAGACATGGTTGTACGAAGCCCAGCAGAAGCGAGCGGAACAGTATGCCCGGCTGGATGAGGCGAGCCGCCTGATCTGGGGAAGTCGGGACCAGGACGATTTACCGGAAAAGGCGGTCTGCCACCTGGCACGGATTTTCGACTGGCCGCTGATCGCCTGCTGGATCCGACGGGGCCATAAGCTTACCCTGCGCTCCTTGTCCTTGAAAGGGGAATGTATCGCTCCGGCGGTTTCTTTCCCCTTGGAGACACTTGGGGCGGTAGGGAAGGCTTTCTCTCTTCAGAAGGCGGTAAGGTCAGAGGAAGGACTGGAGGAGATTCGTTCATTGTGGTCGGACTGTACTGTGATAGCAGCTGCCCCGATCTCGATCCGGGGAGAGAAGACAGGCGTGATTTCTGTCGGCAGCCATCACCGTCGTGATCTGGAAGAAATCGACCTGGAAGTATTAAAGGCTTTGGGGGAGCACATTTCCCTAGCGATGGAGAGCGCTAGGCTGGAGGAGGAACGGCAGCGCCTCCTCATCTCTGAGGAAAGAAACCGGCTAGCGAGAGATCTCCACGACTCCGTCAGCCAGAAACTGTTTTCCCTTTCTCTGAACGCACGGGCCTCCCAAGACGTTCTGACTGAGCCGAATGCACTCCTGCTGGAATCCCTACGGGATATCCAGACCTTATCCGGGGAAGCCCTGAAGGAAATGCGATCCCTTATCTGGCAGCTTCGTCCCGCAGGGCTGGAGGAAGGGGTGATCTCGGCTCTAAAGAAGTATGGAGAACGTCTCGGGCTGACGGTTAGGGAACGGATCGAGGGGGTCATCCGTCTTTCCCGCCGTAGGGAGGAGACTTTGTGGCGGATCGGACAGGAAGCCCTAAACAACGTGAGTAAGCATGCGGGTACCGACCGGGTTTCTTTAACGTTTTCTTCCGGGAAGGAAGAGGTTACGCTCTCGGTGCAGGATGATGGGAAGGGTTTTGTATATGATCCGGAAAAGGATCAAGAAAGTTGTCTGGGACTCACCGGCATGGAGGAGCGGGTTCGATTGTTGGGTGGCACCCTGGAAATTGAGAGCGCACCGGGGGCGGGAACCACGCTGACTGTTGTATTGCCGGTTCGGGGGCAAAAGGGAGGAGACGGGAATGATCCGGTTGCTATTGGTGGATGACCACCCGATGGTGCTGAAGGGACTGCGTCTGTTTCTGCAGACCCGAGAAGATATGGAGATTATCGGAGAAGCATCGAATGGTAGCGAAGCGGTCGCCAAGGTGGAAGAATTGAATCCGGACGTGGTACTGATGGACCTGATGATGCCTGGAATGGACGGCATTGAGGCGACTCGTCGCATCAAGGAAAGCCAGCCCAAGGTGAAAGTGATGGTCCTGACCAGTTTTGCTGATCAGGATCATGTGTTGCCGGCAATCCGTGCTGGCGCGGAGGGGTATCAGTTGAAGGAGATCGAGGCGGACGAGCTGGCTCATACAATTCGGGCCGCTTGCAACGGTAGGACACAGCTCCATCCCCAGGCAGCGGGCCTCCTGGTCCATCAGTTCGCTTCCGCCACTCCGGGACCGGTTGGAGCCGAGGAAGTGGAATCCTTGACGCCACGGGAGAGGGAAGTGATGAAAGAACTCACCGCAGGCAAGAGCAATAAAGAGATTGCAGCCGAGCTGGTGATCGCTGAGAAAACGGTAAAAACGCACGTCAGCAGCATCCTTTCCAAATTGGGTCTCGCCGACCGCACTCAGGCGGCGATTTACGCGATAAAACGGGGTTGGTTTTCGTGAAATAATAAAGAGCCCGGCGACTTCCGGGCTCTTTATCTATCGAATGAAAAGGATTCTACCGACCCGAACGAGAATGGTAGGGGAAAAGGGAAGTAAAGGAAACAGCCCCGGCTTTATCAAGCCAGGGCATGGGAATGATAATCTGTTGAAAACGGAGAGGACGCTTATGGATGAATTGGATCAAAAAATATTAAAACGACTACAAGAAGACGGGCGCATGACCTTCACGCAACTGGCGAAGGAACTTCATATGAGCCATCCCAGTGTGGCGGAACGGATTCGCCGGTTGCAGGATCGGGGGGTCATCGAGCGCTTTACCGTTCAAGTGCCTTACGAGAAGGTGAATCGAAAGGTTTTGGTCATTATCCAAGTGGGAGAGCTCAAAGTGCCCTGCTATGAGTTTGAAAAGAAAATCCAACAGGAGTCTGCTGTCCTGGAATGTCATCGGGTGACGGGTTCCATCAGTTATTTCATCAAAGCAGCCGTTCCATCTATGGAAGAGCTGGAACGGCTGGTCGATCAACTCATTCCTATCAGCCGGGTTTACACCTCTGTCGTGCTCTCTTCCCCGGTGTCCTACCGGATTCTGCTGCCGCTGGAGGGAAAGGAAGAGTCTCAGATTTCCTGATTCAACCGGGCTTCCAAATATCCATCCATGCCGGAAGTTGGATTTTTTAACAGGGCGTGAATCCAAGCTTCCCGCTCAAATCCGAGAACATATAGTTCCCAGATGCAAAACATTCTTCCGGTGGGAGTTACGTTTTTAAATTGGGCAGAGTCCGGTGGAGCGAGGAAGGATTGATGGTTCAACTCATAGGTATTCCACCACCAGTCCACGAACAGAAAGTTTCCGTCGGTCGCCGCATGAACCCCCATAAATCCGACCCCATGCCGTCCCTCTTCCTGTGCACCGCTGGGTAGGATGGAAGCGACCGTCTCTTTGGCCGCTTCCAATAAGGAGGGAGTCAGCTTGCACGAAGGCGCCGTGATCCCATACACTTTGATCTGCCAGTCCCTAGGTTTCCAGAGTTCTTGGAATTGGATGGGCCGCGGCTGATACAGGCTTCCCGTGTCACGTTCTTCCATCGTTAGCGGTACTCCTTCCGTGCAGCGGCATAGGGAGCCTGATCCCTGCGGATTAAATCGGGATTCATCCCTTTGCATACGGTACGATAATAGACAAAGAGATGGGTCGCCGTTGTATGAACCAGCGGAACCAACAGGGGATGACATTCCGGGACCGGAAGCCTCGGTGTTTGATGCAAAAGCCCGGATGGAGCGAGAAAGAGAAGACTCAGCGATATTTTCTCCGCTGCCCGGATCAGTTCTTGGACCCGTTCTTGCTGAGAAGCAAAAGGAGCGGATACGAGGAGCAGGGTCTTTGGGTCGCATCCGGCTAGAAACCCATGAAGCACCTGTTCTAAGTCAAGGGGGATGGCGGGAATATAACTGGTTTCCACCACTTTTAGCGCAGTCTCATGGGCGGTTGCCAAACTGGTTCCAGTTCCGGCGACCAGCCATTTTTCCTTAGAGAGAAAGGCCTTTGCCTGCTCCTGGATCCTTGCAGATTGATCCAGCACCTGCTGAATCTGTTCGGGTCCGGATCGGATCGTTTCCCATGGGACGGTATAACCCCTGGATTCAGCCAGATGGGCGGAGACCACAAGTAAAAGGGCCGCTCCGAGCGTAAAGCTGATCGTATGGGCCCAGGATTTTTCCAAGGCATAACCAGTGGAGAGAACATAAGATGCGTTCCGGGCGGCTTGGCTGTCCGGAAAGCCAGTCAATACCACGGTTAAAGCTCCGCATTTGCGGGCTTTTTTTAGCAGTTCCAAAACCATATGGGTCTCACCGGCATGGGTGACTGCCAAAAGGGCATCTTCCGTCGACAACTCCCAATGATGATATAGCTCCGCTGCTGGAACGGATTGCACGGGATTAGCCTCCTGCAACAGATGGCGGGCAAGAGCCGCCCCTGCCTGGGCCGTGTAATGGGAGGTGCCGCACCCGGTGAAGAAGATGCGTTTTTTGTTTTTCAGCTTCTGAAGGACCTTTTGCAGAACGGGATCCTTATCGGATTGTTGAAATAATCGGTCGACCCACTCCGGCTGGGAGTGGATTTCCTCCAACATGTAATAGGGAGGAGACGTTTTGACTTGGATACTCACATCATTCCTCCTCCGATCATTTTTTGGCGAGGCGTGGAAGGAATTTGCCAACAATCTGTCGGTTCCCTGAGGAGCCGTCGATATGAAGTTCCATTCCCGCTGTCTATTTTCAGGGAAAAAGAGGGGATCGGTGTCGTTGGCGGGAGCTTATTAGAAGGGAGAGTGAATGTGAAAGTCGGATTTTAACCGCGTGTTTGCCTGTTGAAAAAAGTCTCTTTCCTGTCTGAGAACAAGCTGTTCCCTCCGTAAGGCCTCTTCTTTTTCAAGCAAGGGGCTAATCACCTCGGCAAGAAGACGTTCTCCTAAGGACTCCCGATTTCCTTCCTTTTGGAGAATGTCATCCACCTTTCTCTGCCATCGCTGGAGAGACATATTTCTCCTCCTCCCGTTCAAACAGCAACTGATGGATGGAACACAAGACTGACGACAAAAGTACGGATGGAATCCGAATGTCGATGGAACCCTCGCCCTGCCTGATCTCCAAATTGCGGGAGGGGACTGCATCCACGATGGTCCGGATCGTTTCCGCCGACACCGGTTGGGAAGCTCCGTAGACGACTGTCATGGTGGACCAGCCTTTTTCCTCGCGGTAGGTCAGGCCCAACGGGATGAAGCGGGGAGCCCCCTCCATAATCAGTGTTTTGTCTGCCGAGGCGGTTTGCAGCGACATGATATGAAGGGGGATGCTCCGGGAGGCGGCCCATCGGACGGCTTCTGGATGAATCACCTTCGCTCCCCGGCTGGCGAGCCGGTGGGCTTCCTCATAGACAAGAGAGGGTATGATCCGTGCTTGCTGCACTCTCCGAGGGTCTGCCGTCATGATCCCGGGGACGTCGGTATAGATTTCCACACGATCCGCCGCAAGGGCCGCCGCGATCGCTGTTGCCGTAGCGTCACTCCCACCCCTGCTCAAAAGTGTTCGGGTTCCGTATGAATCAGCTCCTTGAAAGCCGGCGATGACGGGGACCCATCCCTCTTGAAGCAGGGTGTTGAGATAGGATGGGTCTACCTGCCGAATCACCGCGTTTTTGCAGGATCCTACGGTTTGAATGCCAGCCTCCTTTCCCGTCAGGGCGATACTTCGGATGCCGTTCTCCCGCAGGGAGCTGGCTACTTGAAGGCTGGAGATAATTTCTCCGAGGGAAGTGCCCAACACATGGTTGGCTTCCGGCAAGTCCCTGTGGATAAATTGAAGCAACGTATCCGTTGCATAGGGGGCTCCCCGCCGCCCCGGAGCGGAAACGACCAACAGGGGATGGATCCGATCCAGCAGGGCTTTCCTGACCAAAGCGGCGATTTGTCTATGTTTTTCTTCCGAGTCCAAGGAGGTTCCACCAAACTTAAGGACCCGTCGCCGAAGCGGTTTCATGCTTTTCCCCCTCACATATGGACATAAGGATAGGTGGGGACAATTGGGCGCTCTTCTGCAAACCGGGACAGCCGAAACGGCTCCAATCCAGCCTCGTCCCCTTCTACCCAGTCTCGTGCGACAGCTTCACCGATCGCCGGGGCGATTTTAAACCCGCCCCCGCTGAAACCTACTGCCAGGTACACCCGTGGAAGTCCCTGAACCGAACCGATGATCGGATGATGATCGGGTGTGTATCCGTCAAAGCTCATGCGCCCACCCATGATTTCACTTTTTTCCAAAGCGGGGTAACGAACCTGGAGGGTTTCCTTTGCGCTGATTAGTTCCTCCCGTATAGGGACGGCTGGTGTTTCCAGGGAGGAGATCGGTTGTCGTACCCGGATTCCGATTAAAAGATGGTGAGGATCCACCGCTCGGAAGTAAACCCCTAAGGTATCATCGATGGTTGTGAGGACCGGGGGAGTTGGATTCGGAGGATCCCAGCGGACGAAACACACCCCGATCCGTTTGGGCTTGACGGGCAGGAAAAGAGAGAATTCCTCCAAGAGGGTCGAAACCCAGCTGTTTCCGCAGAGGATCACACCATCGGCCAGCAGGGCTCCGACATTGGTCTCCACCCCTGTCACCGAACCGTTTTGGGTTAGCAATCGGGTCACTTTCGTTCCTTCCATTACCCGCAATCCCATTCGTTGGCCCTGCTCCAAATAACTCATGGTGGCTTGGATGGGGTCGGCGAACCCCCCATAGGGTTCATAAGCGACCGCGCCGATGCCTTCCGTTGAAATGTCGGGCTGTAATTCCCGGTACTCGTCAGGATCGAGCAAGTAGACGGGTATCCCTTGCTTCTTCAATTCGTCGATATTCTTTTTCATGTGAGGGGTTTGCTCCGGGCCAGCGATTAAGGCGAAGCCGGTTTTTCGAAATCCGCACTCGCCTCCGATGATTTCCTGCCAATGGGCATATTGGTGAGCGCTCTCCCATGCCCATGGAATGGAAGCGGGGTGGGTATGATGCATACGGATCAGTCCGCCGGAAAAGCGAGTCGATCCCGATCCGGGGGGACGACTCTGTTCACAGAGGGTGACCTCGGCGCCTCTTTTGGTCAGCGCATAAGCGATGCTGGCCCCTATGATACCTCCCCCGACTACAATCACCCTGCGATCCGGATTCACGAGGGATCGACATCCATCAGCGCTGATTCGAAGACGGTGAGGGCTTGGGAGAGTTCGGATTGGGATACGGTCAATGGTGGGATCCATCGGATGACGTGATCATAGGTTCCGCAGGTAAGGAGGATCAATCCTTGTTGCAGGCAGGCGAGACGGACTTTAGCGGCCCGATCGCGATCCGGTTTTTGTCGGGTATCACGGAATTCGCACCCCACCATCAAACCCCGGCCTCGGACTTCGTGGATCTCCCCGCTGTCTTTGCAACGATTTAACGAAGCTATCAGCTCTTTCCCTAAAGTCGCAGCCCGTTCCGGCAGCGACTCCTCCTTAAGCACCCGGATGGTTTCCGCAGCAGCAGCACAAGCCAAAGGATTGCCCCCATAGGTACCGCCATGGGAGCCCGTAACCCAGCGCTCCATCACTTCTCGAGGAGCCGCGATCCCACTCAGCGGAAGGCCGGATGCCAGACCCTTGGCCATGATGCAGATATCGGGGATCATGGGTTCATGTTCAAAGGCGAAAAATTGACCCGTCCGCCCAAACCCACTCTGTATTTCATCGAGGATGAGCAGGATACCGTGTTCATCACAAATCCGTCGTAACTCCGGCAGGAACCCTGCCGGTGGGACGATATATCCTCCTTCACCCAAAATCGGTTCAACAATCATGGCCGCTGTTTCAGAGGGAGCGGTTTGGGTAACCAATAACCGTTCCAACTCCTCTAAACAGTACGGCACATCCTCTTTGCGACGGGGATAGGGGGCCACAGCGACTCCCGGCATCAAGGGTTGGTAGTGCAAGCGGTAAACCGTCTTAGCCGTGGTGACCGACATGGCTCCTATGGTCCGTCCGTGATATCCCCCTTGAAAGCAGGTGACATTGGTCCGCCCGGTAGCATGTCGGGCCAGTTTCAGGGCGCTTTCCACGGCTTCGCTACCGCTGTTTGTCAAGAAGAAGCAGTCGAGAGGGTCAGGGATGACGGTACGTAACTCCTTGACTAACTCCTGCATCGGCTCATGGTACAGGATGGTGGCCTGTCCGTGCAGAAGCTTTTCCGCTTGAGCCTGGATGGCTTGGACAATGCGAGGATGGCAGTGTCCGGTGTTTGTTACGCCGATGCCCGAGGTGAAATCCAAGTAGGGGTTTCCTTCCCGGTCAAAGAGAAAGGAGCCTTTTCCCCGGGAGATTTGGAGCTCGGTAAAGTGGGGCCAGACGGGAGCGAGGGCATACTTCCAGTCCCTCTGTGCCATTGTGCTCATGGTGTCACCTCCTGCATGATAGATGAGAGCCGTTCTTCTTTCAGCTTGTCATAGATCCGCTGGGCTTTCAGTGCCATCATGCTGAAGGAGGTGGAGTCACTGATTCCATGGGTTCGTTCAGTTAACCCGTTGATAAAGAGACGGGAGCGGACAAGGTCCCTCGTCTGGATCTGATAATCCCGTGTAATCTCCAAACCGCCTTCTTCATCTTTGATCAAGTACGGTTCCATGGATTTTAAGACACGGGGGACTTTTTCCTCCTGAAATCCGGTGCACAGGATGACGGCATCAGCCGTGATGTTGTGAGTCGATTTCGTGTACAGATCCTCCAGGGTGAGGGAATAGCGGCCTTCCCGTTCATCGAGATCAGCCACTTGCGTGCAACGGGTGACATGGATCCGCTCCTTGCCCTGGACACGATCTTCGTAAACCTTCCAGTAAAGGGCTTGGCTGACGTCGAAGTCTACGACGGAATAGTTGGTCGCCTTCATCTTTTCGAAGAGTTCCTTTCGACTGGCGGCGGGTAGTTGGTAAAAGTAATCCGTGAACGCCGGGAAAAAGACCTCGTTGCTGAAGTGCCCCATATCCACCAAACGGAAGCCGAGATTCCGGTTAATCGAATAGATTTCAGCCTGAGGAAAACGTTCGATCAGGCTGAGAATGACCTCGATCGCGTTTTGCCCGCTGCCGACAACGGCGAAGGTAGGGGAATCTCCGACTTCCAATACCTTCAACCGGCTTAGGAATTGATGGGAATGAAAGATTTGGGAGCCGAGATAAGGACGATATATCTTCGGAACAAAAGGGATCCGCCCTACGTTGACGGCTAGGTGGCGGGTCATCAGCTCTTTCGTCTCCGATGTATGGAGATTCTGTACGGTTACCTGTAAGCGGTCGATGGTTCCTCCCGACCAAAGGGGACGGACGCCCGTTACCTGATGGCGATACCACGTCCGGTCAGCCAATTGTTTCGCACACCACTGCACATAATCCGACCATTCAATCCGTCCTGGAACTCCACCCAAATGACCGAAGGAGAAGAGTCGATCCTTTTCCACCAGGTAGTTGGAGAAGGTGAATCGGCTTCGGGGGTCCCGTGGGGTGGCGAAATCCCGGAGAAAGTGGTGTTGGATATCCGTCCGCGGCAACAGCATGTCCGGCTGCCAAGCAGAGCTTTCCGATTTTTCTATGAATAAACGGCGAACCTGTTCCTCTCCTTGTTTCTCGTCATCATCGCTCATGGCAGTAGCCAGTGCAATACCGGCTGGCCCGAAACCGATTCCGATCAGATCCCAATCATTCATCCGTTCTGTCATGTTGATCCCCTCCGTGTCAAAGTTCAAAACGATCTGATAATAAGATCCTCCCCGGTTCCACCTTCCAGAGTCCAAGGGAAACTGCTCGAAGATTTCCGTCTGCATCAAAGGATTGCTCTCCTAACAGGGTTTCCCATGTTCGAGCTTGGAGCAGCCCATAGCCTTTATCCGCCCAATCGTCCTGAACCAAGGCTTGTAACAAGATCTCCGTGGCTAGATAGGTGGAGGCTGCATAAAACCCCGGATCCGTGCCAACTTCCCGCCGGTATGCATCAAAAAAGGAGGCGGTCCTGCCATTACGGCTGGGGGGGATAGAGCCCACAATCCAAACGTTCCGAGACGCTTCGGCCGTTTGGTCAAGGAATTCGGCATTGAGGACATCATCTCCAAAGACGAGAGGAAGGTTGATCCCCTGTTGCCGAAGCGTGCGGGTCATGTCTGCCGCGGCCCGGCTTCTGCCGCCGAAGAGGATGACTTCAGGATCGGCCTGCTCGATGAGGGAGCAAAGGGAGTCCTTCCCGTTCGCTGTATCCTCTTTTGGCCACTCCAGCCTGATTCCACTGGATATCCCTAATTTCGTCAATGTTTGAAAGGTGTAATCCATCAAGGTTTTTCCGTAGACACTGCCGTCATCCAGCAATCCTACCCGCTGGGGGTGAAAATGCCGAGCGGCCCACTCTCCCATGACCCGGCTTACTTGGTCATCCCGGGCACATAAACGGAAGATATGATCCCACTGGGATAAATCAGGGTGGGTGGACGCCGGGGCAAGCAATGGGATGCCGGCTTCCCGATAGAGTGGGGCAGCTGCGAGAGCGCACCCGCTGCTGAAGTGACCGATTACCCCTTGCACTTGTTCATCAATCAGATGTTTGGCAACGGTAGGAGCCTTCTCTGCTTCCGCCTGTTCATCCCCCACGATCACACGGACAGGGGAAGCGTGCCGAGATTCCCATTCTCGGGTGGCTAACAAAGCGCCCCATTTCATTTGTGCGGTATGGGTGGTGTGAGGACCGGAGAAAGCCCCGGTCAATCCGATGCGGATCGCTTCAACCGACATGGATTTCACCGGTCGAATGGTTCGGAAGCAGCTTGTTGAGCTCTCCTTCCGTCACCTTGGTAAAAAAGGGTTTCTCCGGCACTGAAGGTTTTATCAGGACACGTGCTTGGAAAAGGTCTTTCCACAGCATTTGTCGGGTATACCCGTCTTCTCCCAGCGCTTTCCGCAAAGACAGGGCGAATTCGGGAAGCAAAGGGGCGGCGATGATGGAGAGGGTTCGTGCAGCTGCCAGGTTGGTCGTTAGATCCGATAGGTAATTGGTGTAGGGCTTGCAAACCCGGTAATAATGGCGGAGAGCCTGATTGACGAACCCATTGATTTCCCGGGCCGCTTGCTGTAAAGAGAAATTTTCTTCGCTCAAAGCGCGGGAGACCTCTTTGATGGCATGGAGAGTGGCCTTCTGCAGATGGAGCGATTCCGGGTGGATCCGTTCATTGCTTGCCAGGCTCAAGTCGATGGTATTCAACCGGGCTGCTTGCTGAAGTAGTTGAGTCAGCCAGGCATTCCATTTGTCCACCAGGGTATCGTTGATCAGTTGCAGGAAACGGGTGAGGTCAAAATTGGTTTGCTCCTGTTCCGGAGCGGTCTGACACAAGTAAAACCGAACGGCATCCGGCTGGACGGCTTGCAGGATGTCCGAGCCCCAGATGGCATGGTTTCGGCTGGTGGAGATCTTTTTGTTTTCCAGCCGGTAGAACTCATTGGTAATAACGGTATGAGGGGCTTGATAGCGACCTTGAGCCATCAACATCGCGGGATATAACATGGCATGAGAGAACCCGCAATCAAAACCGAGGAAGGCGACCCAACGGGCATTTTCCGATTCCCAATACGGTTTCCACAAATCCGGATCTCCGACGGAGCGGGCCCAGTCACAAGCGGTACTAAGATAACCCGCTGCCCCACCGTACCAGGTGTCCAGAACTTGTCCTTCCATCCCGTCCAGAGGGACCGGCACCCCCAAAGAGAAACGTCGGCTTATCGGAGCTTCCTTAACGGTCTGCATTAATTGGCGGCACAACGCTTTTAACCGGGGACGCCAGTACTCTCGCTCCCCATAATATTGATGAAGTCGTTCTTTCATTTTCTCGATTTGGAAGAAAGCCCGTTTTTCCGAGCGGATGTCCACCAGCGTATGACACTGGGTACAAAAAGCGTCTGTCGGCTCTCCTGGCTCCTGTGGAATTCCACAGCTTTCACAGGTGGTGGCATCGGACATTTCATGGCAGTGACGGCAATGTCCCCGAGCCAACCCTTCATACAGATAAGTCTTGCACTGGGGGCAGTAAAACGTAGGAACTTCCCGAATTTCCACAACCCCCCCTTGTTCTAAATCGGTGAACAAGCTCTGCATCCACTGCCGATGGATGTCGTTCTTCCGGGGGCTGTAGAAATGATCCGGACTCATCAGACCGAGCTGCAAGGTTTCCTGAATGGATTGCGTAAATTCATCCGCTACGGTCTCTGGGGTCTTTCCTGTTTCCAAGGCGGTCCGCTGGACGTATTCCTGGAAATCGTCGGCGTAGGAAAGGTAGAGAACCTCGTTTCCCAACAGGCGCTGGTATCGGGAAAAGACGTCCGCTCCCAGGAAGGGGCCCGATAAATGCCCGATATGCAATCCTCCATTTGGTGTGGGAGGTGCGGCTGTGACCAGGATTTTTTGTGAACGTGCCATAGGGCATCCCTCCTGTCAAATACTGTAATCCTCGGGGGTCTGGATCGGACGCTTGTTTTCCCACCACCACATGGAGAAGAACTCCAGATCTTCGTCTCCAATATTGACAATGCTATGTCTGGTATGAGGTTCAAAGTAGACGACATCTCCTGCTTGTACCACGTCCTGCTGGTCATCCGATTTTACTTGCCCGCACCCTTTCACGATAATGAAGGTTTCTTTCTCCTCATGGTGGTGTGGCAAGGACTCCTGCCCAGGGGGGAGGACGCACCAGGCTCCTTCGAAGGGAGTGGTCACCCCTTTCCAAGGGAACGTTCGTTGTGCATACAAGTTGTACTCAAAACCCAAGCGATCCCGTTCCAAACGTTGAATCTTCATGATTCATCCTCCTTTATCGACTTCCCCTATAATCTACTAGAGTGAGAAAAAATCTGTATTCCGGATGAGAGACTCTCCTATTGATTGGGGGAGGGAAAAGAGGAGAAACGGGAATATTGGGTGAACGATATACAATAATGTATATCTCAAGGAACGACACTGTATTTCAGCCTACTGTTAATCGTATCTAGCAATTGGATGGTATGTTGCAGATAAGGTTCTCTACTGCGGATATGAAAAAGACTATAAGCTAGGGTTGCATATTCCAAGGCGGCTCCGACCCGATTCATTTGTACTAGGGAGTAGCCCATCTGGTAATATAATTCGCCGAGCAGATATAATGTGTCCAGTTTGATGCAGGTCTGGATCGCTTTCTCCAAGGCCTGGGTCGCCTCAAGGTGCTGCTGGGCCTTATTAAAAGCCAGACTCAAATTATATTGAATACGGATAGCGATGGTGGGGTTTTTTGGCTGGACCAATTGTTTAAACCGCTCTAGGCACCATTGAAACGTTGAGATAGCCTCTTGGATCTGGTTGATTTCCATATGGACATTTCCTCGGGTGATCATAATCTCAATATCTGTTTCCGTAAGAGAAAGGTCTGGAACGGAGATTTCCATGGCTTCCTGGAGAACGTGCAGAGCCTGTTTATAATCTCGGTCCCTGTAGTAAAGGACCATTCCTTTGTGCCACAGGAGAAACTTCTGGTCTTTTGCCTGATGGAAGCAGGGGTTTATCCGCTCCCGCTCCACCAGTATCTGCACTTCATCGTAGCGCTTCTCCCTGACCAGCTCCCGGATGGTCTCTTTTGTGATTTCGACATAATGGTAATCGACGTCATGATACCCGTGGAAAAAATAATCGAGAGTGACTCCGCATTTCAGACTGATGGCGTACAAAATGTCCACACAGGGGATGGTCTTGCCGCTCTCAATCCGGCTGATCTCCGCTTGTGTACAGACCCCATCGGCTAATTCTTTCTGCGTAATCCCAAGCCGAAGCCGGAGTTCCCTAATAATCGGACCGATATTCATATTCTCCAACCTCCTGCAAGGTAGATAGGAAAATAATTATTTGTATAAAAACCGATGATCCGAGAGGAAAGAGGCTTTTTACCGTCAGTCACTTCAATTCGTAGCAAATAAGGGGAAAAACAGACATATTTGAAAACTAATATACTATTATCCAGACAAAAAGAAAAACCATTGAGAGGGGACTGGATATGATTTGTCCAAGCATTCTCTTCTGGAATCTGCCCCTACCCCCTTTTTCCGAAAGTTTCAAAAAGCACGAAGGCCTTAGACCCTTGCCTGCGGAGAATTGAGCCGGAGTATGAAGAAGGTGGATGGAACCGGATACTTGGGAGTGTTGCGGATTGATAAGGATCATACGAGAAGGGTGGGAAACCTTTCTCACGGATTTTCGGGCAGTCAAGGAACAAGATCCAGCTGCCCGCCATTGGGCAGAAATTCTATTTACTTACTCCGGGCTCCATGCGATTTGCTTTCACCGGATCGCCCATTTTCTGTTTAGACGGAAGCAGTTTTTTTTAGCCCGGTTGATTTCCCAGTGGTCACGGTTCTTGACAGGGATTGAGATTCATCCGGGGGCGGTGATCGGAAAAGGTTTCTTTATCGACCACGGCATGGGGGTCGTCATCGGAGAGACCTGCGAAATCGGGGATCATGTTACCCTCTATCAAGGGGTGACTCTGGGGGGAACGGGGAAAGAGAAAGGAAAACGGCACCCCACTCTCGGTAATCATGTGATGGTCTCTTCGGGAGCCAAGGTTCTTGGAGCGATCCAAGTCGGGTCGGGGGCCAAGATTGGAGCGGGTGCCGTCGTTTTACGTAATGTTCCGCCGGACTCCACGGTTGTCGGAGTTCCGGGCAGGGTGGTATCCCAAAACGGCGTGCGAATGGACCCAGCTTGGGATTTTTCCCAAGTACCGGATCCCGTAGCTCAATCGATGAAGCGGATGCAAAATGAACTCTTCTTGCTCTGGATGACGATCAATCGGGCGGATGATCGATTAAAGCAGATGGAACAAGAAAAAGCGAAAGTGCAATGAAAAGGGACCGACTATTGTCGGTCCCTAAGTTTTTATGGGTAGCTTTGGGGGTATGTCAATTGGCTAGAGATTCGGTTTTTATCTTTGGAACGGTACGCAAGTCTGGGAGGAAGAAACTGAATAACACGGCTCCCCCCAAAAGAAGGGCTGAAAAGATAAAAGCGGCGCCATACCCCCCAGTCAAATCATATAACCACCCTGGAATGTAGGCTCCTAAAGCTGAACCGACTTGATGGCCGAAGGACAGCCATCCCAAGACCAATCCGACACTCTTTGCTTGAAAATAACGGGTTGTCTTTAGTGTTGTGGGAGCTACTGTTGAGAAGTCGACCAAACCGAAAAGGATGGCGAACAACCACAGCAAGTAGGCTTGGTGGGTATAGATTAGGCAGAATACCGTTACGGCTCGGATGGCGTACAGAGTCACCAGCATCCAGCGAATGTTCCACCGGTCGGCAAAATGGCCGGAAGCCAAGGTGCCGATGACGTTGAACAGGGCTAACAGGCTGACTGCTGTTCCGGTGACAGCCGCTGAAAATCCGTGCCCGTGGGCGAAGGGGATCAAATGGGTATCCATCAACCCTGTCGTTGTAAACCCGCAGATGGAATAGGGGAGGATTAGGCACCAAAAGCCCCGATGACGCCAAAAAGGAGGGCCCGTCTCCTCCAGATTTTCTTTTGTCTTCGGTGTCTCCTGGGCTGTTGGTTCTCCCCCATAGGGTTGTAGTCCCATGTCAGAGGGACGGTTCTTCAGAAAAATTAACAGAAGGGGAAAAGCGACAAGAACGAGAATCCCCCCCAAAGTCAATGAAGCCGCCTGCCATCCTGTTCTTTCGATTAAACCCAATGCCAGGGGAACGATAAAGAATTGTCCGGCTCCAAATCCTGAGGTGATAATTCCCAGGGCCAGTCCCCTTTTTTCATTAAACCAATGTGTGACGGCCACTGAGGCTGCCACGCTGGAGGCGCCGCCGAATCCGATGGAAGCTAGGATTCCGAACCAAGCCCACAACTCCCAGGTTGTCGAAGCTGTCACAGTCAAAAGAAAGCCGATACCGGCGATAAGGGCACTGTAAGACAGGACACGCCGTACACCCCACCGGTCGATTAGCTTCCCTACGAGGGGCTGGGTTAATCCGTAAACGATAAAACTTAAGGTGCCGATGAAGGAGACGGTCCCTCTGCCCGCTGCGTAAGATTCTTCCCACGGAACGATGAATGCGCCGAATGACAACCGCGCACCTTGAACCGTCAGCAGGGAAAAGAAGGAGAAAAACAACACCCACCAACCGTAATGAATTTTTCGCATGTCGCTCCCCTTTCCCATCCTTTTTTACAGGATAAGGGTTATTAGGGGCATGTGAGAATAGAAAATCCGATAGGTTGGACGGGTCCTACCAACAAATTGTATGGAATTATGCAAAATCACCTGCAAATTTAAATAGCTAGAGAGCCGTTTCCGTCAAAAGATCTAGGGGGAAACGGGCCTTGAGACCGATGAAAGAGGCCAAACTTCCACCGATAATGAGATGGAGAACCGCGAAGGAGGATTGGATATGGACCAGACATCCTACATCTGCATCACCTGCGGCACCCGATTTAGTGAATCAGAGAAAGAGCCTATCAGCTGCCCCATTTGCATGGACGACCGGCAATATATCCGTCCCGGGGGTCAGGCTTGGACTACTTTGGAAGTGATGAAAAATGCAGGATACCGGAATGAACAGCTGCCCTTGGAGCCGAGACTTACGGAAATCGTCACCCGTCCTTCTTTCGCTATCGGGCAACGGGCCCTCTTGTTGAAGACAGAAGACGGCAATTTCTTATGGGACTGCACGACCTACCTGGATGATAAGACAGTGGAATGGATGCGACAGAAAGGGGGATTGAAGGGGATTGTGATCTCCCACCCCCATTTTTATAGTAACTATGCGGGCTGGGGAGAGGCTCTCGATTGTCCGGTGTACCTGCACGAAGCGGATCGTGATTGGGTGATGGGGCCAAAGGACAAGATCCAGTTTTGGTCGGGGGATGAATACCGTCTTACCTCCAACGTAACAGCTGTTCGCCTTGGCGGTCACTTTCCTGGGAGCACCTTTCTTCATTGGAGAGAAGGCGCCGAGGGGAAAGGGTCTATCCTGACCGGGGATACCATTTTTGTGACTCCTGGCCTAGACCGGGTCAGCTTTATGTACAGCTTTCCCAATCACATTCCTCTCCCAGCACAGGAGATGCAGCGGATTCGACTCGTGATAGAAGGTTGGGATTTTGATCACATCCACGGAGCCTGGTCAGGGAGGTCGATCACCGGCGACGGCAAGGCGATCACCCTTCGTTCCATCGACCACTATCTTGGGATGTTAGAAGGATGAGAGATATCGGGCCCTGTTGAAAGGAGGAACTGTTATGTGGGAACCTATGCTCGAGTTGAAGATTGAAGAACACTGGAGACGGGTGGAACGGATTAATCGGAGAGGGTGGATATTCCTTTCAGATCCCAAAAAGATTCGGAGTTAAGAGATGTGCCGATTGCGGCTACTGAGGGTAGCGAAGGGGTAAATGAGAAAAGCCTGCATGACGCAGGCTTTTTTTATCACTGAGCTGCATTTTGGGCTCATCCGCGGGTGGAGACAGGGGTTTTAGCGGGGAGTGGATGTTGCCGCTTTTCGCGGATGAGTTGTACCGTTTTTGCTGCCAGGAAAGCGATTAGGATCGCTGCTAACACATCTCCCGGATAATGATGGCCCACAAAGGGACGGGAAATGCCGATCATGAGTGCCAACACTAACAGGATTCCGCCCAGGAAACGGTTGTGATACCAAAGGGCGAAAGCAATGGCAAATGCGCCGGTGGTATGATCACTTGGAAAGGACGAATCGGCGGCATGGTGAAGGAGCACATTCACTTGATCATGGGTTACGAAGGGGCGTTCCCGAGACCAACATTGACCGATCCCATAACTTATGATAAAAGCTAGCATCAAGGTCACACCGGCATAGAAACCGCCGATCCGTTGGGATTTAGAACGCCAGTTGAGCAGCATAAGGAACAAGAGGATGGCAAATCCATAAGGGCCGTAAGCCGTCATGCCCATCATCAACCCATCCAAAAGTGGATTTTTCCCAGCAAAACTGTTGATCCATTGAAAAATCGTGAAGTCCATCGGTTATTTCCCCTTTACCTTTTCTATATCTATGGACTTCATTGTACTGGGTCCTCCTATCGAGGTAAATAAGCAAATGGCACAAAAAAACACCAACCATCTTTTAAAAAAGGAGGTGGTGTCAAGAGGATTACTCTTTAAGCATCTTTGTGAAGGAATTGATTCACTAGATCAGTGGCCTGTTCTTCCGTGATTTTTTTAACGGATACCAATTCGCTGATAAACATTTGCATCGCATTGTCGAGCATTTTCTTCTCGCCAGCTCCGAGCACGCGGTCTTTATTAATTCGGAGCAAATCACGGATGACCTCGGCTCCTTTATAGATGTCGCCGGTTTTCAGTTTATCCATGTTTTTGCGATACCGTTGGTTCCAGGCGACCGACGAATCGGATTTATGATCATGGAAGGTGTGCAGAACATCGTCCATGGTATCGCGATCGACAATCTCTCGGATACCCAGATTCATAACCTTTTCCATGGGAATCATGATATGAACGTTACCCATCGGCATATTTATCAAGTAGTAGTGTTGTTTTTCTCCCAGGATTTCTTTCTCTTCAATGGCTTCAATGATACCGGCTCCATGCATGGGATACACAATTTTATCGCCAACTTGAAACAGAAAATCACCCCCTGGAGTAGTCCTATTTATGATATCATACATTGGACGATATAGCAAACAAAACAAACAATATTACCACACATGGCCGACGGCAGTCAATGAGCTTGTCGAAAAAAGATATTGCTTTGCAAAAACTGATGACATGTGCTATACTAATTTCTGGTTGTAATATTGAGGTATAATTCACATGTTATAAAGGGTTATAAGGCTGGGGTTGTAATCCTTTATAATGTGTGAATTGTTACCGGATATGTGCAACACATTATATTTTTTGGAGGTTTTACGATGATCGAAGGTACCGTAAAATGGTTCAACGCTGAAAAAGGTTTTGGCTTCATCGAAGTGGAAGGACGCGACGACGTGTTCGTTCATTTCTCCGCCATCAACGCCGAAGGCTTTAAGTCTCTGGATGAAGGCGACAAAGTGCGCTTTGAAATCACCCAAGGCAACCGTGGCGAGCAAGCTCAAAACGTAGAAAAAATCTAAGCACGAACCGATAAAAAAACTACCGGCATCCTATGCCGGTAGTTTTTTTATTTTGCATGGCCCGGTTTCTTCCTGATAGAAACCGGGCCTTTTTGCGTCTTTAGATTCGGACCTTTGGCTTAGGCCTGGACCTATTTCAGGGGGGACTTTGTCTGTAGGAGGATTTCCGTCTTGGTCCGGAGGCTGAAGAAGACGGAATCCCCTACAATGAGAAGCATAACGGATTTCGGGAGGTATCATGAATGAAAAAAGATTGGATCCTTGTCGGTCCCCTCGATGAACTTCAAAAATCGCGTGTCAAACTGGTCAGAGGCGACCGGTATGGAATCGCTGTGTTTTTTTACGAGAATGAGGTATTTGCCGTGGATAATCGCTGCCCTCATATGGGTTTTCCGCTTCACAAGGGAGCCCTGAAAGACGGTATCCTGACGTGTGAATGGCATCATGCCCGTTTTGACATCCGGAGTGGAGGAACGCTGGACCCCTGGGCGGATGATGTTCAAGTTCATGCGGTAGAGGTGAGAGAGGGTCAGGTTTGGGTTGATCCCAGGTCAAAGCCAAGAGTAGTGGGGGCTTCCCGCTCTTCAAGTGGCTCGTGCGGAGGAAACAGGGCTTGCTATTGTCACGACGATCACGACGAGGAGACTCTGGGCCATGATCGGGAAGATCGAGCCGAAAACCGTGAGAACCAACTCCAACAAGTGCAGGAGAGGGAGCGGTACCGCCGCCGTTTGCGGGAGGGTCTGGAACATAACCTCGCTCTTGTCATCGCCAAAGCAGTGGTGGGGTTAGTAGAGGCGGAGGAACCCCCAGAAGCTATTGCAAGGATCGGTATCCAATTTGGAACAACCCACAGGCGGTCCGGCTGGCGCGGCGGATTGACGATCCTGACGGCGATGCTCTATATCCTTCCCCGACTGGATAAGAAAGGGAAGATACTCGCTCTTTATCATGGCATGGTTCATATCGCCTGGGAAAGTGCCGGATCGGGAACCTGGTTTTTGCATGAGGCTTTGCCTGAGGAAGAAGAAGTGGACTTGACCCGCCTCACCCGCTGGTACAGGCAGGCGGTGGAAGTGAGGGATGTGAGGGGGGCGGAACGAATCCTTCTTACGGCCATTCGGGCTGGGGCGGAAACGGGACAGCTTTCTGATATGATGCTGGCCGCCTTGACGGACCATTTCTATATGGATACCGGCCATGTTCTAGATTTTCACAACAAAGCTTTTGAGGTGCTGGAGCATGTAGGGGATGGAGAGCGAGAGCGGGTCCTTACCTCCCTACTCCCTCAGTTGGCAGGGGCGGAACGGAGTGAGGAACGCCATAGCTGGCAGGCACCCGTCGACTTGGTGGCACCGCTCCATACCGCCTTTCGGGAGCTGGAAGGGATGGCATTCGGCGACGGAAAAGGAGAAGACGGAGAAGAAGCGTGGATGGAGCGATTCCTAGGGGATCGCCCCGTCGCCACCGTCGAAAAGATGGTATCTGCCCTGAAGGCAGGGATGGCCCCTGCCCGGTTGGCCCGCCTTGTCACCCTCGCAGCAGCAGAACGGATTGCTCGTTTTCATGTGCAAAATGAATTCAGTGATTGGATCACCGTCCTCCACACCTTTACCCATGCCCATGCCGTTCACAAGAGCCTTCTTCGTTCGCCATCTCCTGCCTTGATGCGGGCTGTGTTTCATGGAGCAATGAGTGTATACCTGGATCGCTTCCTCAACGTGCCTGCTGCCCGCCTCCCGGAGGAGAAGGCCGAGGGAGACCGCTCCCCGTTGAATCCCGATGAGCTCCTCGAGCTGATGGACAAACAACAACAGGTAGCAGAGGCTGCGGAGTGGGTGGCCGACTATCTAGATGCCGGTGGGGATAAAGGTGCTCTCTTCAATACGCTGGGTTACTCTCTGCTCCGCGAGGACGCAGAATTCCATTCTTTCCAGATGATCGAGGCGGCCCTTGACGAACATGACCGCTGGGAGGCAGAAGATACTGCCTTTGCCCGTCGTGCTTCTCGGATACTTATACTAGCGATGACCCGCTATCTGGCTGCCCATGCCCCCACAGCTCGGGAGATACCCCGCACAGCAAACATTGCATGGCGGTTGCACCGGGGTGAACATCTTTTCGACCAGCCCTCTTAGGGAAAAGTCCCCTTTTCCCTAAGGGGGCTTCTTGGTTTACAATGGGGAGGGAAACCCCGTCGTGGTACTCTGTCGCGGCGGGTTGTCATGAAGGAGTGTGAAGGGTGTGTCAGTGTCAAAGGAAATCGAATCAACGGATGGCTATCAAGTTTTGCTATATTACAAGTACGTTCGGATCGATGATCCGAAGGATTTTGCTAAAAGACATCTCGCTTTCTGTCAAGAGTTGGGCCTAAAAGGACGCATTCTGGTAGCTGAAGAGGGGATCAACGGTACGGTTTCCGGCACGATTGCCGCCACGGAGGTTTACATGGAGGCGATGCACCAGGACCCTCGGTTCCGGGAGATGGTATTCAAGGTAGATCCCCATGAAGGACACGCGTTTAAAAAAATGCATGTGCGCCCTAAAGAAGAGCTGGTCACCTTCCGTGTCGACCGGGAATTAGACCCGAATCAGAAAAGCGGAAAACGCCTCTCTCCCAAAGAATTTCATGAGGCGATGCAGGACGAAGAGGTACTGATTCTCGATGGTCGCAACGATTACGAGTATGACCTTGGCCGTTTTAAAAACGCCATCCGTCCCAATGTCCGTTCGTTTCGGGAGTTTCCCGACTGGATCCGAGACCACCTGGCTGATTACAAAGACAAAAAAATCCTTACCTACTGCACGGGGGGGATCCGCTGCGAGAAACTGACCGCCTACATGCTGGAGGAGGGATTCCGGGATGTCGCCCAGCTGGAGGGTGGGATCGTTACCTATGGGAAAGATCCAGAGGTGAAGGGGTTAGATTTCGAAGGCAAATGTTTTGTTTTTGACGAGCGCCTCTCTGTATCGGTTAACCGGGTGGAGGAGATGACGGTGGGTCGATGCCTTCACTGCGGCGAACCGTCAGAACGCTATATCAACTGCCGGAATGATCCATGCCACCGCTTGTATCTTTGCTGTTCCGGTTGTGAAGAAGAGCACGGGGGATTCTGCGGGTCGTCCTGCGAGAAGGAAGCAAAGACCGTCTAATCATGCGTCCTACAAGGGGCGTTTTTTTAAGTCCTAATCTACCCATTGATCCAAAAATCCAACTACCATCTATAGCAAAATTTAACCAACCGAATACAATATTCTTATAAACCGAATCGATAGATTGAAAGAAGGCAGGATCGCTCCTAAAGGAAAAAGACCAATTGAACAATTGGTCTGATCGTTAACCGGTGAATTTCCTTTTTTTCTATTAGCCGTCGGAACCGTCGGGGGATTGATTTTGCCCGGGATTTTGCTGGAGAGATACTGTGCCAGACTGATTGGGCTGGTTCTGTATCGCTGGAGGTTGGCTCGCACCGAGGATCGTTGATGTATTGAGGGAGCCAGCATTGCCGTTGGTGGGTAATCCCGGGGTGCCGTTCGTTTCGCAGCGGTCAGGGTTCAAATCCTGTACGGGTTTGACCCCGGGAAGTTTGGCGATGACGGGTCGGGTGACCGTTATCGTCGTACGGAAGACGACTTTAAACCGAATGGCAGCCACCGTGATTCCCAGTGCGGCGATCCCCTGAACGATCACCGCTTCGACTTGGAAGGGGGTCTCCGTTAAGGTATCTTGCGGGCAAGCCCCTGGGCATTCGGTTTCCTGTTGGAAGGGCAAGTTGACCTGAACAGGGAGCTCGATGCCGGCGATGGTGATGTTGGCCGGGATAAAACCGGTGTTGATCACTTTATCGCGGATCAGGAGGGTGTTGCTTACGGCGCCATTGATATCCGGTGTCAGTGTGACAAGGGGGGTGATGGTGCCGGTTGGATCAATGGTAATGATAGGGTTAATGGTAACGGCAGGCAGGATGAGTTCGGCGACCTTTTGAACGTTTGTGCTGCAAACGAGAGAATTGACAACGAAACAATCCGATGTCAGGGCAGGAGGAGTGGGTGTAGGTTGCAGCGGTATACATGCCTGAGGAATATTATTGCAGCAATCGGCCATCTATTCTTCATCCCTTTCCTTTTTAGGTGATAACACACACACTTTCAGACGGATGATCACTAGCAGCCGGATGCTTCCCCGGGGTAAACTGAAGTCCGGATCGACGAATTGGGTCTTCAGCTGCACGCTCTTCACCTGCACGGCCGTCACGATATCACGTGGGTGAAGGCCGATAAAGCATTGGAAGGGCACCCGGACAAACACGCATGGGCAGTGGGTCCCGGCGTTAATAAGGACCTGAACATTCCCCTGGACGACGTCTCCATGGGTTTGTGTGATGGGGTCGATGGTTAGGTTGCCGGTTCGAATGCTGGAAAATGCCCCATTTCCAAAAGCATCGACCAGCTCTCCATTCTGCACCTGAAGACCACCGAACTGTTGATGGGACAAATCGACTTTAAACTGAGCGGTACAACAGACCGGGAAGCACCTGACAGCGGCAGGTTTTCCAGGTGTAGGAATGGGTTTACACGGATCCACCTTCATATCACCCTGCACCGGCTGGGAAAAGCTTAAGGAGTCACCATCGATAAAATCCAGTTCATCGATCACCTGGGCCATTTGGTTATCATTGAGCTGGATTGAAGAGGTGGACTGACATTTACGACACAAAATACATCCCCCTTTCATCTATTCGGGAAAAATGACATTTCCGGTTTCATCTTATTCAGAGACCGAACCAACGTACAAAGGCAGACAACTAAAGATCCGCCTTTTTTTCTATGGATCGCCCGTCATAGAGATTGTTTGAGCCTAAGCAGGATGTATTCCCATCTCCCATACTCTTGTGATACGCGGCTGGGACAGAAAATGTTCCCCATTTGAAAAAAAGCAGCTCGGCTTTTTTAGAGGCCAGGCTGCCTGTTTGTCAATCGGTGGGATGGTATAAATTTTTTAGATTTCACAACCGGCCTGTTCAAAAATTGGCGAAGTTCTTCACCGGATTGTGAATCCAACGATTTGATTTCCCGTTCCAAGAGGGATTTTGCAAACCGATATAATTCCACATCCAGGGCATTTCTCTCTTGGATCCGTTGTATGATTGAATCGGTCAGCTGGTTTTTCTGGGGACGGTTCGGAGTGATATTCAATTTTTGATAGTGGAGGTCTCCCCAACCGAATTTCCGCTTCATCAGGAAGATGGATTCATCAAATCGCTCCGTGATCCCGACTGCGCGGAAGCGGGTGAGATGATGTTTAGCGGTATCTATATCCAGGCTTCCTCCTGTGATATACAGCGTTTGCGTATCGGCCTGATAGTGGTTGCTTTCGACGAAATCCTCGAAAGTCAGGTTGAAGATGACACTAGCCGGCTCTTGAATAGGGAGATAGATAATTTTCAGGAAATTGTACAGGGAGATCAATCGTTCAACAGGGTCCCTGAGCATGGTGATATAAGAGACGGGCCTGGAACATGGGTTTTCCAAAAGGAGCGATCGATTCCAGTACGGCATCCAGATTCCATATCCGATATGTCCGCCGATACATTTTTTGCACGCCAAGAGGGGCTTCATATCTGGGGGCTGTTCTTTATCGAGATAGAAGGGCTTCATAAGGGGACCGTATTCTTTTTTTAAGATGGAACGCAAGGTTGTACCCGCTGTTTTGGGAATATGAATAAAAATGATCAATTCGTCTTTGATGGAGATTCCTCCTTTTCCCCGACATTCCAGTGTGATTGAGAGTAGCATCCCAAGGCGGGGATGGTGACCCGATGATCGGTTATTTTATGTTATTCCAGGACTGCAGGTCCGGGCTTCGGATATTCGCCGTGGCAGGATCATCCCTAAATTCTTAGGATAAATGGGAGATCCGTGGAGGGTCGTTGTCCCGATACAACAACCGGAGAAAAGTTCAACGAAGAAGGGATGCAACCTTGGGCTCATGGAAGCGGGAACAGAAGATGTGGGATATACGGGTTGCCTATGTCAAATCCGCCTACACGGGTGTTTATTCGGTAATCAACGAGGGGATTATCAGGGCTTTGAAAGAGCTGGTCAACGAGGTCTATGATGTCAGCCCGTCGGAGAATGTCGCCCGTAAAGTGGCGGATAAGGAGCCCGACGTCGTTCTTGTCTTGCTTGGAGACCAAGTTCCCGCCGGGCAGATTGCCGAGTTGAGTGAGCAAGGGATTAAAACGGCTGTATGGCTGACGGATGACCCGTACTATACCGATACGACCGTCACGTATGTAAGAGAGTATGATTATATTTTCACCATGGAATTAAGCTGCATCTCCTTATATCAGCTCATGGGATGCGATGAGGTTCATTACCTACCGTTGGGGGTCAATACCCAGGTGTTTTACCCCCAAAAGGTCCATTCGTCCTATCAACGGGATATTTGTTTTATCGGGACCGGATGGAGGAACCGAGTCGATTTTATCGAAGAAATTTCCGATTATTTAGCCAGTAGGGATTTTATTATTATCGGCCCGCTGTGGAATGCCCTTCCCTCCTATGCTATGTTGTCCCATAACATTCATCTTCTCGGTACTCCGTTTTCCGAGACCAACCGCTATTTTAACGGGTCCAAAATCGTGATCAACCTTCACCGTTCTTATGACGATATGACCTATTTCATCGGGAATTCACGAAGGATCTATGCTCATTCCGTCAATCCCCGGACCTTTGAAATCTGCGCCTGTGGTGCCTTCCAACTGACGGACTTGCGCCCGGATTTGCAGACATTTTATACGCCTGAAGAGGAACTGGCCACCTTCAGAAATCCAAAGGAATTGGTGGATAAACTGGATCACTATCTAAATCGCGAGGATGAACGGAAGCAAATCGCGTCCAAGGGCTTCCACCGGACGATGGAAGAGCATACGTACCAAAAGCGATTGATCCAGTTGCTCCATGTCATCATGGGATCTCCTGATCGGAAGGAGGGGCAGATGCGATGAAGGATCCTTTGGTCAGCGTGGTGATCCCTGCGTATAACCGCCCCTACTTTCTCGAGGTGGCTTTAAGCAGTGTCTTGCGGCAGACCTATTCAAATATCGAAATTGTCATCTGTGACGATAGTACGGATGACCAGGTCCAGTCTATGTTGATCCCTTATTTGGAACGGTTCTCCTGCATACGGTACTACAAGAACGAAAAAAACTTGTTTGTGCAAAATTTTCACAAATGCTTTCAGTTAGCCAAGGGAGAACTGATCAACTACTTGATGGATGATGATTTGTTTCATCCAGAAAAGGTGCAAAAGATGGTGGATGTATTGCAGAGGTTTGAGGATGTTTCCCTCGTCACTTCCTATCGACAGCCCTTTGACCAACATGGGAATCTTCTGCCACCGATCAAGGCTACCGTGAAATTGTTTGAACAAACCGCGGTATTAAACGGAAAAACTTTCGGGAATTATGTCTTATCCCATTGCATCAACGTGATTGGCGAACCGACGACGGTGATGTTCCGCAAAGCAGATCTGACCGAGAATTTTGGCATGTACCGTGGAAAACAATACTCCACCTTGAATGATGTGGCTTCCTGGCTATTGTTGTTATCGAAAGGGAAGGCGGTTTACCTACCGGAGGCATATAGTTATTTCCGGATGCATCCTGAGCAAAACCGGTCTTTCGATGTCCTGTATGCCCCCCTCACGGAATGGTTGGATTTAATGGTGGACTCCAGGAAAGACGGTTTTTTGGAAACCGATCATCTATTCAAAGCAGCTTTGTACACCCACCGTCAATACGTCGAAGAGCTTCAGAAAGTTCAGGATCCCAGGGTTCGGGAAAAAGTGGATACCGTAGAAAAACGGATTGATTCGATTCTCCGGACCTTGAAATAAGGGGGCTTATGTTTATGTGATGAAGATCCCTTTTTTACGTCCTTCCCTGGTAAGGAAAGAGAAGTGGGCCTATTATCTGACCCAGATTGATGAGTCGAGAATTTACAGCAACTATGGGCCCTTAAACAACCGGTTTGAAAGGCGGGTCCTTCAACAGCATTTCGGGGGCCAGGGAGCGGTGACCACTGTCAACAATGCGACAACCGGTTTGATGTTAGCCATTTCCCAAAGTAGACGCCGAGGCGGCAAGTATGCATTGATGCCCAGCTTTACCTTTCCTGCAACCCCTCTAGCGGCGATATGGTGTGGACTGATTCCCTACTTCGTCGATATTCGGCCGGATGACTGGTGCATGGATGAGGAGTTGCTCGAACAGGTATTAAAAAAACTGGGAGACCAGGTAGCCGTGGTGGTTCCCTATGCAGTATTCGGAACCGATCTGAAGCTGGATACGTACCGACAACTTCATCGAAACGGGATTCCCGTGGTGGTTGATGCAGCTTCTAGTTTTGGCACCACAGGGGAAAAGGGTCAGTTCGGCTGTGGTTTTCCCGGCATGGTGGTTTTTAGTTTCCATGCAACCAAATCATTTGGAATCGGTGAGGGAGGTCTCGTGTACAGTGGGAACCCTTCCCTAGTGGACGAAGTGCGTCAAGCTGGAAATTTTGGTTTCTCGCCAGACAGGGAAGTCACGATGCAGGGATTGAACAGCAAAATGTCCGAGTACGTCGCGGCGATCGCTTTAGCCACCCTGGACGCCTTTCCAAAAAAACGCAGCACGATCGAACGGGTTGTCCAATGGTACAAAGAGCAGTTTCAGCAGCACCACCTCTTTCATCAAGGATGGCGCTACCAGGAGACAAAGGGGCGTGTCACTCCCCAGTTTTTGTCCGTTTTATGCCCGGCGGATCAGTCCAACCAGGAGATTGTAAATCAGCTCCATGGACGCGGGATTGAAGCACGTACGTATTTTTCTCCTTCCTGTCATCAGCATCGACAGTTCCAATCCTGTCCTCGGACAGCGCTGTCTGTCACCCATCATATAGCCGGTCGTATTCTCAGTTTGCCTTTATGGGAGGAACTGACCGTGGAACATATCCGCTTCATCGTCGGGGGTGTATCAACGAATGATAGACGTCATCATCTGGGGGTGCGGGGGGCACGGGAGAGAGGTCTGTCTGATCTGTGAGCTGGCGGGAGTCCGAGTCATCGGATTTTTGGATGAAAGGCCGGAAATGAAAGGGCAGGTTGTGGACGGGATTCCAGTCCTGGGCGACATTGGCGATGTTCCTCCCGCTTTTCGGGGCCGGTGTGAGATCCTATGTGCAGGAGTAGCCGATCCCTCGGTGAAAAAGCGATTTGTCGCCAAAACGAGACAAGCGGGCTTTCCCATCGCAGATACGCTGGTCCATCCCTCGGTTCATATCCCCAAGGGAAATACACTCGGAAAAGGCTGTATTGTATCAGCGGGGGCAACGCTAACCCTGAATACCACGCTCGGCGATTTTGTCATTATCAACCGGAATGTGGTGGTGGGGCATGACGCCGTGATCGAGGATTATGCTACCATCGCCCCGATGGTTGTGGTCGGCGGTCATTCAACCATCGGAGAAGGAACGTTTATCGGGATGGGATCGTCGATCCGGGAAAAGATCACCATCGGGTCCTGGTCGTGCATCGGCGGGGGAGCCTTCGTTAAAGATTCTGTGCCGTCCAACGTTCTCTATGCTGGCGTGCCCGCCCGTTTTAAGAAAAACTTGGCATAGAGGTATTGAAAAAATTAGCTGCCGGGTGATCATGGTGGAGACCGCGCCGTGGGCCTGTGGTAAAATGAAACTCCATTGTTTATTTTTCCGTGAGGTGAGTCGATGGCCGTCCCCATACCCGGTGAGAAAGTGAAGGGGATCTTCCTTCACAGACCTAATCGCTTCCAGGCAGTGGTGGAAATCGACGGGAGGCGTGAGGTTGTCCATGTGCCTAATACAGGGCGGATGAACGAGATGCTCCATCCCGGCACGGAGGTGGTTCTGAGCCGATCAGACAACCCGAAACGAAAGCATCCCTTTAGCCTAACCTTCGTCAACAAGAATAACCACTGGATCTGCATTCACTCGGCATTGGCCAACCGGGTTTTTGAAGAGGCAGTGCTCAACGGTCGTGTTGACTGGGTGAGTGGGAAGATGCGCCGGGAAGTTCCTTACGGTGCGAGTCGGATGGATTTTCAGGTAGAAGGGGACCCCGCGACCCTAATCGAGGTGAAATGCGTTACCTATGAAGAGGACGGCATCGCCAAGTTTCCCGATGCTCCCACTCTCCGCGGCCAAAAGCACATCGGGGAGCTGATCCGGGCGGCGGAAGAGGGATACCGGGGTGCTGTGGTGTTGGTCGTGTTCATGGATTTTGTCACCTCGTTCACTCCTCACGACGGAATTGATCCCCTCCTGGGAGCGAAACTGCGGGAAGCAGCTAGCAAAGGGATCCCCGTTCGGGCTTATACGTGTTCCATCCGCTTTGATGCGATTCGTCTTGCGCGGGAAATCCCCGTCGTTTTCTGATTTCATTTGGCCGAATGGCCCTGTTTCCTATGGGGATGCTATGGGCGAAAGGAGGCCATTCATTATGAAACAGACTGACCGTCAACCGAACGAGAGTCTCGAGCAGTATGCCAAACGGACGGATTCCTCCGCGAAGAAGGAAGAGCTGAAGGCCCCGGGCTATGGCAACAAAAAGCTGGAAGGCCCTAATAAACCAAATACGTGATGTCTAACACCTGCCGCGAGACCGGCGGGTGTTCTCTTTATCTACTTCAAGAAAATCATGGATAAAATTGTTTTGTTTCTGTATTTAAGGGTAAGGATATACAAGGGAGGTGGTCCCATGACAGATCGGAATGAAGAGCGAGAAACAGTGGAACGGATAAGAGAGAAACAAGAGGCCAACCCCGACTTGGAATCTCAACCTGGAGCGGTCAGCCAACCAAAAACCCCCGAGTGATCGGGGGATTTTTCTATTCAGGCGCATCAAGAGCCAAAAAACCAGCCCGCCGCTGCATATAGAACAGCACTTATGATACAGACCAGAAGAGAGGATTTCAGTTTCATGCGAGAGTATCCCATCAGCGGAAGCTTCATGACGGTAGCCATAGCTACGGTGTTGTCGCTGAGGGGAGAGGCGAACCCTCCAAAAGTGCCACTCGCGAAGACCACTCCGGCGATCAGGGGAAGCGGGGTTCCTGTGCCCGCGGCGAGGGAAAATCCGAGTGGCATCAGGATCGCCCAGGCTCCGAAGGTCGAGCCGATAATGTAAGCGATCACGCATCCCAACAAAAATAAAACGGGTGCCAGCCACAGAGACGGGATAGCCTCCCCGATAAGGCTTTTGGTGTAGTGGATGAATCCCAGGTCCGTGGAAACGGCTGTCAAAGCCCAGACAAGAGCGAGCAGGACGTTGACCCCCATCATTTCATTGCCTCCCTGCAAAAAACCGAACAGGACCCGGGATAGGGGTTGCCGATAGGCAGCATACCATACCATCGACAAAAGCAGCGTGATAAAAACCGCCCCGAGCATCGCCTTGGCGGCATCGGCCTTTACCAGCGCCCCCAAAAAAGAGGGAGCTTTCGCAGTGCCGTCCCACCAGGTGAGGATAAAGGTAGATAGGATGAGGGTGAGAAGGGGAACGATCAAGTGGATAGTTCGAGGCTTGGCCGAATCGGCCACGATATCCACCGGGTCCGGGAAATCGCTGTCCGGTTCGTGTTCACTGCTGGCGCCGGAGATTTTCTCCTGGCTCTTTTCCCTTTGCTTTCCGTCCATTCTATCCAGATAGGCGACTTGGGGGGACATCCGAAAAGGGGTTTGAATCGCCGGAGGGCAATCGGCGGGGTCGTCACTTTTGCACTCATCGCGATTCCCTGTGAAAAAGGTCCGGTAAAGGGCATAAAGTAACATCAGGATGGCGAAGAAATTGAATGGGAGGCTTTTGAGCAACAGTCCGTAGGCAGATCCACCCAGATCCTGAGGGCGGGCGGCATCACCGATCAGACCGACCATGTATCCGACAAAGCACGTTCCGACCGGGATGAGCGCGATCAACGGTGTGGATGTGGCGTCAATGACAAAAGCTACCTTGGAATCAGGCACTTTCAACCGCTGAAAAACCCGTTGCATGACAGGACCGACAGTAATGATGCGAAAATCGGGGGCCATGAAGGTGGCAGCGGAAGATAGCCAGGTGAGCCCGAAAGCCCCGCGGACCGAACGAATATGGCGGTTCATCCACTGGGAGAAACCGGAGACACCCCCAGTTACGCGGATTAAACCGACGAAGGAGCCGAATCCGTACAGAAATACCAGCAGGCGCAGGTTGTCTGGGGAGGACAGCTCTTTTAACAGGTAGTGAATGGCCGCCTCTACCCCGCCTAGTAACGTCGGCTTCATCATATACGAGCCGACCAGCAAACCGACCAGGAGTCCGGGAAGCACCTGCCGAGTGAGTATGGCTAGAGGAATGACGATCAGAAACGGGAGCAGCGACCAGAATGAACCTTGCATCAAAACCCTCTCCTTCCCTGGGAAACGAGAAAAATCCGTCTCCCATACTTTGCTCCCCGGAAGCCGGATCATACAAGAAGTTATCGATTTTCGGTTTGATAAAATAGCTGAAATATTATGCGATTTATAAGTTATATTTACGATAGCCATAAGTTTGGGGAGTGATAAAGGTTGATAGAATCGATTTTCAAAGGCTTGATGTGGTTTATACTTTAATAGTAGACTCATACCAGAGAGTATTGATGGTTCAAAATAAGGATTCCTGGAGCCTTCCTGGTGGGAAAAGGGAGAAGGGAGAAACTCTTATTGAAGCAGCTATTCGAGAAACCAAAGAAGAGACAGGTTTTAATGCAAAGATTGAAGGCATTGTCAATGTTAATGAATGCCTAGATCGCTTTCATGTCTTTTTTGTTACTTTTAAGGGTTGGATTGTTGATGGAAAAAAAGAATCCGTAAATGATTTGGAGATTCAATGCGTGGATTGGAAGAACATCAATCAAGCCCAACAGTTGATGCCTTGGTATGGTGACTTGCAACAATTATTATTGAACAGGGCCCGATACCATTTGGAAAGTTAAGTGCACAAGGAGGGTGAAAATGGCAGTCTCTCCATCGAAAAAAATCCTCGAGGTGATCCGTAGCCAACAACCCCAACCATCTGATGAGTGGAGTGTGGCTTGGTATGATCAAGGGGACGAGTGGGTGGGATGTTATAAAGGGGAAACACTCGAAGAGGCAGCAGCCCAGTCTTTGTATGAGATTGGCTCATTGACGAAAGTATTTACGGCCTTACTCCTGGCTCATGAAGTAACGAAAGGCGAAGTGAAATTAACGGATTTTGTTCATTCGTTTTTTAAGGAGCCACTGGATGGTAAAGAGGGGAAGATGACCTTGGAACACTTAGCGACCCATACCTCTGGGTTGCCGCGTCTCCCCTTTCGGATGATATGGAGATATTGGTTTCCGGACCCGTTTTTTAAAAAATACAAGCAAAACCCGTACCGTACCTATGGAGCGAGAGAGCTTTTTCAAGACCTTCGATGGTACGTAGACGATCCTCTTTCTGAGACTTCCCATTACTCTAATTTTGGCTATGCCCTGTTGGGCTATATCCTGGCATCGAAACGAAAACAATCTTTTGATGAGTCGATAACCCAAGCCATCTCCGAGCCTTTAGGATTAAAAGAAACGAGATATCCGCTTCCTCAAGAATTAAAATCCAATCTCCTAAAGGGATTTGACCCTCAGGGGAATCCCGTGCCGCATTGGGAATTTCAAGTGTTTGCTGGTGCCGGAGCTCTTCGTTCGTCCATTCACGACCTTCTGTTGTTCTTAAAAGCCAACCTAACTCCGCCTACTACCATGAAGGAAGCCATTCAGTTAACCCATGACGTTCGAATAAGGGAGCCCGGAGGGCTTTCTGTTTGCCTCGGATGGCAAGCCAACGAAAAAACCGGATGGTTTGGCCATAATGGAGAAACCGCTGGATTCAGCAGCTTTATGGCCTTTCATTCGGAAAATCAACAAGCCATCGCCGTTTTATGTAATCGTGCTGGAGCTGGAGTGGATGAAATCGCGAAGCATTTGGTTGAAGAACTGTCGAAAGGTGGATAGCCCTCACGTTTGCACGAAAAAGCCGTATCCTGAAAAAGGATACGGCTTTTTGTTTAAAGCATTCCGCCGTTAGGATGGAGCACCTGGCCGTTCATGTAGCGAGAATCATCGGAAGCGAGATAGACGTAAGCAGGGGCCATTTCGAAGGGTTGGCCAGCTCGCTTCATGGGGACGGAGGTGCCAAAGACACTGACTTCCTCTGGGGATAAACTAGAAACGGTGAGGGGCGTCCAGATGGGACCAGGGGCCACAGCGTTAACCCGAATCCCTTTTTCTACTAAAGAAAGGGAGAGGGAGTGGGTGAAAGAGACGATCGCCCCTTTGGTGGCCGTGTAGTCGATCATGTTTTTTAATCCCTCGTAAGCGGCATCCGAGGCTGTATTGATAATGGCGCTCCCCGCTTTCATATGGGGAACTGCCGCTTTCGTGAGGTAAAAGAAAGCGTAAACATTGGTACGGAAGGTGAGGTCCAACTGTTCTGCCGTGATATCCAGGATGGATTTTTGGGTAAACTGAACCGCGTGATTATTGACGAGGATATCGACCTTCCCGAAGGTGTGCAGAGTCTGCCGGATGATCTCGGTGGATTGGGTTTCTTGTTTCAAGTCGCCAGGGATCAAGAGGCAGCGCCGCCCCAGTTGGAGGATACGTGCTTGCGTCTCTTCCGCATCGCGATGTTCGTCGAGGTAGGAGAGGACGAGATCTGCTCCTTCTTTGGCGAAGGCATAAGCTACCGCACGCCCGATGCCACTGTCCCCGCCGGTAATGATCGCTGTCCGTCCGTGGAGTTTACCGCTTCCCCTGTAAGTAGGATTTTCACTGATCGGCCGAGGCTCCATGAGATACTCCAGGCCAGGCTGCCGGTCCTGACTCTGAGGTGGAAAGGTCAATGGTTGCTCCCTGCATTCCGTTTTACGGCCGTAATAGGGGTAAACCGGATAGTAATCAGGTCCCATGATGAACCTCCGTGACGATTTGGGATGGGGCATATTACCCTATGCTTCCATGGGAGGAATGGGAACCTGATGACTCCTTTCACCGCTACCCCTTATTTTTGCCCCGCGGTCACCGAAGGACATTCGGGCTGTCCGGGCGGGAAGGAGGGATCTGCCATGGGCTCAATAGGGGGACGCTGTTTCCGTTGCTATTGAAGGCGTTTGGCCGTACTCCGGGCCGAAAAGGAGTAGCCATTACATTTTCCATTCCTCCCATTCTAGGGGTATTTCTGGGTTCCTATGTTGACCGATGGAATCGAAAAAAATCATGATTGCTACGGATCTCATTCGCTTCATCATTTGTCTGATGATGTCCTTTTTGTTTTTGTTCAAGAATCTTTTTCTATTCATATTGATCCTACTCTTTATCCTAGAAGCACTAGGGGTCTTATTTAATCTCTCCGCGATCCTTCCCCACCTATTATCGAAAAAACAAGGTTTAACCTGCTTTCATTCGCACTATACTTCGATAACAACTTCTTTTCATTGGCAGTTACTGCTCTTTCTAGTACTTCTGCCGTTTCCTTCTCTTTCCACCGGTGAATCCGGTGTTTTTTTATTCCACCTCTATATGCAATATATCGCATTCTGCCATAATCAGGATACCAATGATTTTGATGGGAGGGTTGCCCCATGCCTATTCCAGAGGATTTGGCCGAACTGGATCGTTCGTCGGCAAAAAAACGGGTGCTTCACTTGTTACAGCAATGAATTGTTAACGGAACGCTGGAGCCGGGAGAAAAGATTCGGGATGCTGAGTTGGCCAAGGCCAAACCCAGGGGTTTATCGAGATGCGCCCGGGCCGCGAAACCCGTGTCACGCTCCTTTCTCGGAGGATGTTTAATGGAAGAACAGCACGGTTATTGTTGAATTTAGAATTGATGAAGAATGGTTACCCACCGGTTGTTTTTGAACTGAAAAGAAAATCAGAATATTACTCAGCGCTTGATAAGGCTCATACAACGGGGGATGCTGATGGTTTTTTGCAATTGGTGCTTGAAGATTTAAATCGAATATTTTATTTATATTTTAGGGTGCTGGGTCTTGACGGAATGTAGTTGACATATAGTGGAGAGAACACTTGATAAGAATCGACTACCAATAGCACTGTTTGTTGCTATAATCATTATGACGTGACCTTTTTATATGGCGAGATTTCGTACGTCAAAACGAGCGCAGCCGATATGCTGAAACAACATAAAAAACAAAGGAGAACAAACAAATGAAGCCTTACAGAATGACTGCAGTGATCGTAGGTGTCCTCTACATCATTGGAACGGTATCGGGGATTTTAAGCCTTGTTGTTACCAGGAATCTACTTGCTGGAGAGGATTTTCTAACCAGAATTGCTGCTAATCCGTCACAGCTTAACCTTGGCGCATTTTTCGTGCTCTTGATGGGGCTTTCGTTAACGGCGATGCCTGTTTTCCTGTACCCACTCTTCAAAAAAAAGAATGAAGCCCTGGCACTAGGGATGGTTGTTTTCCGCGGACCACTAGAGGGAAGCACCTATATCTTAATGGTAGTCAGTTGGCTATTGTTAGGCGTGTTCAGCAAAGAGGTCACTGCCGTTGGGGCAGAGGCGGCTTCTTTACAGGTTATTGGCAATGTCCTGCTTCAGGCCAAGGACATCATGGGCCCCGTTTTGACTATTGTTTTTATCATCGGGGCAATGTTGTTATACACCCTCTTCTATCTCACCAAACTTATCCCTCGTTGGTTGTCCGGCTGGGGCTTGATCGGAGCGGTTTTCTATGTGGCTGTCGACTTATTAAAGTTATTTGGACTAAACCTTCACTTAGATATGTTGTATATACCATTGGCCGTGCAGGAGATGGCAATGGCACTCTGGCTGATCATCAAGGGATTCAACCAAACGGCCCTTGATGAGCTCCTGACTGATAAGCACAGCGTATAATCAAACCGCTTGTACTATTTGGATAAGATCCCCAAGCGTGTCCAAGCCCCCCAGATGATGCACCTCGTGAAACAGGTGATCCAGGCAACTGGGAAGATCGGTGTACCTGAAGGGGCACCGTTCTCTCCGCCAACATCTACCTAAATGAAGTGGATTGGGCGTTTGGTACAATCCGCCGTAAATCGGCTCCATGAACATCTCACACTGTTAGGTGTCGAGCTTAATCAGGAAAAGATCCGAATGGTAAACGTACTTACCGGAGAGGCTTTTGGATTTCTGGGGTTTGACCTGCACCCGAATCGAAAGGAAACCGGATTCTTTATCCTGATGACCTCGAAGAAGAAAGCTCGTAAGGCTATAAAGGCGTGAATTCGCGAAATCATCCATCGTGGAGGTGCGGTCCCGGTCCATGAGATTGTTAAACAGATCAATGCCGCACTCGCGGGGTGGGTGAACTATTTTCGGGTGGGAAATGCCAGTCGTGCATTCAGTTTCATACCATTTCGCAGGTGGTAGGAATCCTGGTAGGTGATGCGCTCCAGAATCGGGGCCGAGGCAGAGGGGACGTCCAGCGGCGATCAGTTGACTGACGTCCGTGTCCGGTCGGCGAACCAGCGGGCGTCCTTCGCCCATTCCGGATCGTTTTTCAGCAGATAGGGGTTACTCCACCAGTGGAATAAAAAAACACCGGATTCACCGGTGGGAAGAGAAGAGGATATGTTTATCCACCCTCAGGTTCTCCGCTATCGGCTGTTGATGCGGAAGCTGGGTGACCGTCCCAGTCGGTTATCCCAGTAGATACAGTGACCACTAAAGCAAATGTGAAGATAAGAATTCTAAAGAAGTTCATCAAGGTAGTCTACCTCCTTGTACTGTAAAATAAATTTCACTTTATACATATTATGCAGGCATTGTTGAAATTCCTTTTTATTGGTATTTTCCCAGCACTGAGCAAGGCGTAAAAGTACTACACTTTCTTTATAAGGTAATTTATGTTGCTGAGCGAGCTTCAAAGCTTCCTGGTAATGGGGAATCGCTTCTTGTTTTTCCTCTCTTACACGATAGTAATCCCCTTGTGTAATAAGTGCATTGGCTAGTCTAGGGATATCATTCAACCTTTTACTTAAAGAAACCGCATTATTAATGGCTTCCCTGCTTTCAGCCCACCTTTTTTGTTTGATATAAAGCACACCGAGTCGAGTATAGGCATCGGTGAATTCCTTTTCAACAACGGGTTTATTTTTTAAACTTAATGCCAGTTGGAAACACTGTTCAGCCTTTGCTAAATCATTTTTGGTCATATAAATGCTTGCTAAAATCACCCATAAACGAAACATACTATTGTATTTGTAATCGAGGCGTGCTTTTTCTAGGCCTTCCAGGCTATATTTTATTGCATTATCGAATTGTTTCGTTCTGTGTAATAGTTCAGCCCTCCAGCAATAGAAGGCAAGAACAACATTCATATGCTGAATTTTTGTTATCGACTCCCAATGGTCTTCAACCACTTTCAATGCCTCTCCGATTCTCCCTAAACGCTCTAAATAAACAATTTTATTCCGTAGCAATACGTACTTGAAATGCAATCGCTCACCATCCTCGACAAAGGCATCGATCCCACTCTCCGTGTATGCCAAGGCCTGTTCCATGTCGTTTTGGTAGTAGCTGTTGAGTCCCAATTCCGTGAAACTGGCTGCTTCGATATTGCTTTGGTTTCCGTAGGCATTCTGGTTGGTAAGACGGATGGCGTTGAAGAGGGCACGCTGGGCTTTGGAGTAGTCGCCGAGGCTGTTTAAGCATTTTCCTGTCAAGTACTGAGCCGTGGCAGCGCAAGGGTGATGGTCGTCCAGATCGAGTTTTTTCAGCTCCTGCAAAGCTTCCTTCGCGTTGCCGGTGTCACGCATCGTCTCAATGGCAAAAAGGTCAAATTTGACGTTTTGTAATTCTTGTTGCTCGGCTATCATCAGGTTAGGAAGCTCGTCCAACTGAATGTCCAACTTTTTCAGCAAATACGTGGCCCGCTGTGGGTTGACATGGGGGACGCCCCGTTCGATATTGCTGATCGTGGCGGGAGAAATGTTTTGATCGGCCAAATCCTCTAAACGTAACCCTCGTTCCTTTCGTACTTTTCGGATGACTTCACCGATTTCATGAATGTCCAGGGAACTCATGGCAAACCACCTTCCAGGATGGAATCCTAACTAGAACAAGAGTATTTTAACCTAGGAGGTTTAATTTGGAAATGGGTAAATAAGTTGGATGGTCTATAAAAATCTGTGTAAGGTCTATTTCAGGCGGTATTACAAGAATTTATTTTTGCGAAGGGTCCATTCCGGAGGATAAAGGGTGGATAGAGTGGTTTTATTGGATGTGTAATAATAATTTTTAATATGGACGGTTTTGCTAAGGGAACAAAGGGATATTTTTCGATGCTTGCTCCAGCAGGTCGACCAGCTCTGAATGATTTTCTTCCTCCCAACCTTCCCAGCAAACGGCCAGACGAAGAGAGATTTTGTTTTCGATATGCTGCAATAAACTCAGGGGGCTTTCCGACGACGGAGAAAGATGAAAGTTATTTTTTAAATACGAAAAACCAGCCACACGGATGGATGATCAATCCATTGAAATGGCTGGTATTGTTTATCTGAAAAGCGACATGAAATAAATAAACTCCAGAAAATAGATGTTACGTTGCGATAAACGGAAGCGATGCTCCTTCTACCCCTACTAAATTGTCATTCCATACGGAATGTTGCTTTACCATTTTTACAAAGGCCTGAAGAGCTGGTGACAGCCATCTTTCTTTGTGATAAGCCATTAACGTTGCCACTGAATGCCGTTCTTTCCATGGCACCCCCACCAATTTCCCTTCTTCGATATCGGATTTAACTACGATATAGGGAAGTAATGATATCCCCAACCCGCACATGACGCACTGTTTAATCGCTTCAACACTCCAAGACTCGACGGACGTTTTGGGGAAGACCCTATTTTCCTGTAAGTAACGCTCAAAGAGCATTCGATAACTGCATCCTTGCTCCGTATAATATAAAAGGGTTTCCTCCACAAGGTCCGGCAGTGTTTCCGCAGAAAGTTCCCGGGCGTGGTAGGCAGGAGAAGTTATCACCATCATGGGTTCGTTCGCCAATTTATTAATAACCAAATCTGGCTCTGTCCACTCCTTATCCAATAAGAACACAAGATCGATATCACCTGTACGCAAGCCATTCAATGATTCCCGATTAGGTGAAGGTTTCAGTACGATTTCTACCTGTGGATATCGTTGTTTATAGTCGTGAATAATCGGGGGGAGTCGATAAACCGTTAAGGATTCAGGTGCTGCGATTGTCAAAGTCCCCGTAGGGAAATCTTCGTTTCCCGGGACCTCTTTAACTTTCTGATAAAGCTGCAAAAATTGAACAGCATAAGGCATAAAACGGCGACCAGTTTCGGTAAGAATTGTTTTCCTTCCCAGTCGGTCAAATAGGGGGGAACCCAACTCCTCTTCCAAGAGTTGAATATGACTGGTGATAGTTGATTGAGCATACCCCAAATGCTCAGCTGCTTTTCTAAACCCCCCTAAATCAACTATTGCCTTAAATGCTTTCAAATGTCGAAGGTCCACGATTAAATCTCCTCCTGTATGATTGATATCACAATAACTGATCAGTCTGTTCGTAATATTCTATTTTACTAAATATAATTGGAGAGTATACAATGATAACAACGCGATAGAAAAGGATCGCTATCACATTTGAGGTGAAGAGATGTTTGGCTACATGTAAGAGATAGCTAGAATTCTCCTCAACGTTTTCGATTTCGCAAGCTCGTAAGAAACGAACACCGATGTGCTGTTTACTTATAGCCGTATTGCCAGGTTCCGGTCCGGCATCGGGTCGTTCTTCCATGAAGCATTTTTTTACCGATTTAATGTATGAACGATCCCGTGGTGTCAAGAAGGTATAATTTTATTTTAATTATTGCAATCAAACAGTAAAGTATTCTCTTGAAGGTTGACAATTTAAATTTTACTATTTTACTATACTGTCATCAAGACAATAATTTGAATTAACGACAAATAAATCAATATATTAAAAATAAAGGGGGTGATGGACAGCGAAAGAGTAAGTGAGAATGCGGGTTTGGTTGCTGTGCTGAAGTTGGTTGGGCTTACAAAATGATTGTACGAGATCATCAAATTTTATGGAGGGATTTAGAATGGAACAATTGGCATGCCTCGTATGCAAGGATGAAGTGAGCGTGGAGCAGGACGCAACAACTGGTGAAATCGTGGAATGCTCTTCCTGTGGACAAGAGCTCGAAGTACATAATGAGGGGAATTTGATTACGCTGGAACTTGCTCCAGAAATCGAAGAAACGTGGGGAGAGTAAGGTGGCCCGAAACATGAGTAACAGTAAAACGGATGTTTTGCTGTGTGTAACCAAACTGAGGGAAGAAGAGAAACGAATCGTCGATTATCTGAATGAGAACGGTCTTCAAACCAAAATCAATCTGGATTCTATGGCATTGCCACTGGAAGGCGGCCAGTCGGAGGTGAAGGTAGAGATCGCCCTGATTCGTTGCCTTTCACAGAAAAATGCCCTCAACCGTTCCACGATGTTGGAGTTAGCAGGAATTGAGACACTTAATTCCGTAAAGGCCATTTCGATCTGCACCAATAAAATTCACCAAGCGATCGTGTTTGAAAAAAACAAGATTCCGCAACCCCAATATAAGGTGGCCTTTTCGACTGCCAATCTGGAGGATTCACTTGAAACATTTGGAGAGGTATTCGTTATTAAGCCTGCAAGTTCATCATGGGGAAGAGGGATTGCCAGAATTATCGGCAAAGATTGTCTAGACGGATGGATTGCTGCTAGAGGATCGCTTGATCCGGGGCAACAATCGTTTCCAGTTCTTGTTCAGGAGTATATAGATAAAGGCGATTTCGATATTCGAGTAGTCATTGTAGGCAAGAAACCCATTGTGGCTTTTCGGAGAATCTCCCCAGATAATTGGAAAACCAACACACACTTGGGTGCAGAAGTGGAACCCGTTGATGTCGATGACCAGATTAAGTCTATATGCAGTCAAGTGATTGATGTATTGGGTGAAGGAATCTTTGGATTGGATCTGTTCTATGATTACCAGAGCCAGCGCTATCTGGTATGCGAAGTGAACCAAAATCCAGAGTTCTCAAAGTCGTTCAAAATCCATGGAGTTGATGTTGCTTACCATATTGCAACGTATATACGGCATCGTATTGATGCTAAACGTAAAGAACGACCAATTCTAAGCTCCTAGACGTAATGGGGATGAAAATATGAAAAAGACACTCATTAAAAAAGACCGTTATTTTTCCGTCTCCTTTGTTTTGGCCCGAGTCCTGACTTCAGGGGTCATTATGAGTATTGAGAAAAACGAGAAAGAGTTAGAAGGATTGAAAAAAAGCATCAGAAAGATCACTAGGGCGAAACACGTGTCTTTGTTCAACAGCTATACAGGAGCTGTTCACGCTGCCCTTTGGGGGCAGGATATTGTGCACGGTTCCTCTGTAAATCTTCCTTATCCAAGCCATCAGGAAAGAAAATTTCTTCATTGGCTGGGTGTGGAAATTTCGTCTGATCAGACGGAACTACCTGGATTCGAACGAATTTCGGTTAACTGGGATAATTTACATGAGATCGATGAACTTGTCTTATCCAAATTAAGTAGTTCACCTGTTCTGGTGATGGATTTTACCGAGTTGGGTTTTGGCCCCTGTGCTGCAATAGCTACCAATGAAATGACGGTGTGGAAGAAAGCTGAACGGCTTAAAATCTTCGGGGCTTTCGATTTGAAGACAATGTGGACTCAGGAGGAAAGCGATTCAGAGCTTCAACCGGCGATTCAGTTTAATTACAGACTGAGCCCTCTAGTTGCCGCATGTGTCAAACTGTCTATTTTGAGGAGGAAACGCGGAAATGAAGACTGATTTTATCCGAAAGCCGCTCGAACTACCGACAGATGACTGGATCACAGAAGCCTTGGCTTACAAAGGTGGTCCCGCGATTATTCCTGAAGATGTCCGAAGAACGACGTTCCCCACCATCACTAAAGAAGACTTAACGCAGATGATGATCTCTATTCAACAAGATGCAAGCAGCACTGTTGACGAATTCACAGAGAATTACCGCAAGTATGTAGGAACCAATCATGCTATATCTACTGCAAGCGGTACTTCAAGTCTCCACCTCGCATTGGTTGGGGTGGGAGTACAGCCGGGGGATGAAGTCATCCTACCTGCTTTTACCTTTATTGCTACAGCTCAGGCCGTTTTGGCTGCTAAAGCCATTCCAGTGTTCGTGGATATTGATCCGAAGACATACTGTATGGATCCAGTGAAGGCGGAGAGGGCGATTACAAGTAATACGAAGGCAATTATGCCCGTCCATGTCCACGGCTTGCCGGCGAATATGCCTGCATTAAGAGAGCTTGCTGATAAGTATTCATTACGCTTGGTGGAAGATGCTTCTCATGCCCATTCTGCTTCCATTGACGGTCAGATGTGTGGGTCCATCGGTGACACGGCAGGTCAGAGTCTCATGGCAGATAAGAACTTTCCTGTCGGAGGAGAAGGTGGAATCGCATTTTTCAAGGAGCAGGAGGATTACGATAGGGCCAAAACGTTCCTCGTGGAATCCGGGATCGATTATCGGATGTCCTGGATCGTAGCAGCCTTTGGAATTAGCCAATTGGAACGCCTCTCGTACTACGATTCAATTCGTGAGAGAAATGCGGATTATTTAACGAAGGCGCTATCAGAGACAAGGTTATTCAGGGGACCTTTCGTGCCTGAAGGATACAAACACAGCTACAACATGTACCGGGTGAAGATCTATCCAGAAGCACTCGGACTCGATGACCTTGAGGATTACAAAGTAAAAACCGCGATACAAGAGCTTATCAATGCTGAGGGGGTATACGCAAGGGAATGGCAGAATATGCCGATTCCAGGTCACCTTCCTTTCAAAAACAGGAAAGGATTTGGTAATGGATATCCTTTTACCCTATCCAAACGCCAGGACTTCAGTTATGATATCCATGAATTCCCAGAAACCCTGAAAATGCTACGCTCTACCCTCACTATCTGTAGGGAACTCCGGTCGCCAATTGAATATGAACGAATCCAGGCATATGCCTGGGCATTTAAGAAAATTGATTCCAATCCTAATATCATCCGCGAAGTTGTCGAAAAAAATACTGAAGTAAAAGAACCCTACGTAAGGGATGCTAGATTAGGATGAGTATGGAAAAAGGCAGAATGACAAAGGCGGCCATTCTAGGTGGTAGCGGGTTTACTGGTGCAGAATTGTATAGGTTGTTAGACCATCACCCTTATATATCAGTGGATTATATATCGTCCGAATCAAAAGCTGGTTACCCCGTTAATCGATACTTCATGTCGTCGAGACATAAGAAAAATATGAGTTCCCTGAGATTTAAGAAGCTATTGGAGCTGGATGGGCAATATGACCTCATCTTTTCTTGCCTACCCACTGGCTATTTACCTCAATATATCGAACGGATTGCACAACACGGGGACTATATCTTTAACATTAGTGGAGACTTTCGGATATCGGATGTAAATCTTTTAAAAAAATATTATCCCGAAACGCTCAAACATGAATTATCAGGAAGCAGTCACTACTACATTCCAGAGTTCAGCGAGATTAAGCAGAACGCCAAAGTTGTCAATCTTCCAGGTTGCATGGCAGTAGCCAGTATTTATTCCTTATACCCTCTTGTTTCACAGAATTTAATTGAAACCAGAATAGTAACGGATGCCAAAACTGGATCAAGCGGAGCGGGAAAATCTAGTAAAGAGACCCATGCCGAAAGGGCATATAATTTCCGGCCTCATAAAGTCCATGGACATAGGCATAAACCGGAAATCGAATTTGCCTTAAGGCAGTTTACGAATCGAACAATTGATCTCCAATTCTCTACTCACAGTCTTGATCTTCCAAGAGGAATTTTGGTGTCATCGTATTCGCGGATAAAGGAAGGCGTTTCAGAAATCGATGTGAAAAAAGCCTTTTATAGTACCTATTCGTCAAAGCCCTTTATTCATTATCTAGGTTCCAAGAATGGGCCCCATTCGTTTCCCATGATCAAAACTGTTGTTGGAACAAACTGTGCGGAAGTCGGTGTTTATGTAGAGGGAAGAAACTGTGTATCCATTGTCAGTATCGATAACCTAATTAAAGGTGCTGCTGGGCAAGCTGTTCAGGCAGCCAATCTATATATGGGTTTCCCAGAGGATGCAGGAATCCAATCTTCAGCTGAAGGAGTATGGCCTTAATGGATAACCTGTACGTGATCAAGCTCGGAAGCAGCACTATTTTAAAACGACCTAAGATTTTCGGTGAAATTTATAACCTTGTCCAAAGAGGAAATAAAGTGTTGCTGGTTGCCGGTGGTGCTGAAGGAATCAAGCAGAAGTATAAGCAGATTGGCCGCAAAATGCCTTTTCTCACCTTGCCGAACGGTGATGAAGTTCGGTACTGCTCTCCCGAGGAAATGCCGATCATTCGCGCTGCTTATCATGAAATTATCATAGCCAAAACGGTTGAAGCTCTGCAAGCGTACAATCTACAGGTCTTTGCCCAAGTAGGTGGAGACAATGAGGTTGTGGTTGGTAAGAAAGCGAAACCATTGAAGGTCGTCAACAACGATCGGACCTTCATTGTTCGTGATTCCTTGTTTGGTAAATACACTGGTAGCCACAATGAGTTCCTGAATTCGGTGTTGGCTACATACGATGTGGTCTGCCTAACCCCTCCGATTCGCGATCCAGAGATCGGAGAGTATATCAATATCGATGCGGATATGCTGGCAGCTTACCTAGCAGTTGAATTGGATGCTCATCACCTTCGGTTTGTCACCAGTACACCCGGGATCCTTCAGGACATTAATGATGGACATTCAACAATTCAGGATGTATACCAGGGGGACGAAATTCCTTCGATTAGAGGAAGAATGAAGCAGAAGGTTCGGGCTGCTCACATGGCCGTTGAACGAGGTGTCTGTGATGTCTACATTTCCGGACAACATACATTAGAGGGTAGTGGGAAAACTAGGTTTTGGGATTTTCCGATAGACCACAGCAGATCTCAATTCAATTTGCTCAACAAAGCGATCCGCATTCCTTCCGTATCCAAAGATGAGCACGAACTTGCAACGTACCTGCTAGAAGCCACCCGTTATTCATCAGTATCCGGATCTATTGATGAAGCTGGAAATGTTGTATTTCGGAAGGGAAATGGAGCCAACCGACTACTGCTCCTTGGACATATTGATACAGTTTCCTACGTTTGGAAAGCGGAGACGGATGAGGAGGGAATCACGGGTCGAGGAGTGGTTGACGCGAAGGGGAGTTTTGTTAATTTCATTCATATGCTTGATGAGGTTGAAGTGCCGGAGAATGGAACTTTGCTTGTGGTTGGAGCAGTGGAGGAAGAAGTTTCGTCTTCTAAAGGGGCTTACTATGTGAGAGACCATTATCCGGCGGATGCTGTCATTATAGGCGAACCCAGTGGGGAGGACCATTTAACGCTTGGGTACTACGGGCTGTATAAGATGCAAATTACAATTAGTAGACCCCAAGAACACACAACGGCCAAGGACAGCAACAGTGTAATCGATGAACTTTATCATATAGTGGAAGAAATGCGGCATCGAGTCAGGGAAATCGACCCAAGCTCCCAGTCATCATTAATTAACATAAAACACCGTAATCATAAAGGTCTGCTCACCGTTGTTGGGACGTTAAACTTTAGAATCTCACCAGATGCCGGAAAAGAGTACAGCAGTAAAATTAGCCTAGAAAATTTAGGAGAAAATGTAACGGTTCAGGTGTTACGTGCTACACCTGGTTATGCATGTCGGAGAAATGAAGGCTTGGTAAAAGCATTTGTACGTAGCTTTTCCAAGAAAGGAAAGTCGGTCCGCTACATCAAAAAACGGGGAACCAGCGATATGAACACACTGGCAACCACATGGGATGGAATCCCAATGGTGGCTTATGGACCGGGTGATTCCAGTCTCGACCATACGGACCAGGAATATCTCCACTTCCAAGAGGTGCAGACAACGCGAAGCATACTGAAGGAAGCTATAACGGAATGGTTTCGGATCCAAGGGGAGGCTTAGATGAATACAGTAATTTCTGAAACAGTACATTCTGCGCTTGCTGACTACCTAACTGTCTTGGCCAAAGAAGCACGAAAACTAATCGTTGATATGGCAGCGACACCAACAGGCTGTCATATTGGTGGAAGTCTCTCGGTTATTGATCTTTTATTAAGTGTGTATGCCAAATACGGAAGTGATCAAAACAACGCCATCGTACTTAGTAAAGGACACTCAGCAGCGGCTTTGTATGCGACCCTTTATTTACACGGTGTAATCGAAGAAAATCCGGCTGTCTCTTATGGACGAGATGGGTCATTGTTTACCGGGCATCCTAACCATAAAATCGCCGGTATACCGTTTGCGACGGGGAGCTTAGGGCATGGAGTATCTTATGCTGCAGGCTGGGCACTAGGGCAGAAAATGAAGGGGGAAAATGGCCTCGGAGTTGCTATTGGAGGAGATGGGGAAATGCAAGAAGGATTGTGCTGGGAAACGGCACAGGTGGTCCAAGCGAAATCTATCTCAAATTTCATCTACATTGTTGATTGCAATGGAGGACAGAATGACGGATTGATCAGCGACATATCACCTTTCCACAACCTAAGAAAAATGTTCGAAGCGTTCGGTTTCCGGGTTAAAGACATTGATGGTCACGACTTCAACCAGATTCTTTCTGCTATAGAGCCTGATCCCGAAAAACCGCTGGCGGTGCTGGCTCGAACAATTAAAGGAAAGGGAATCAAAGCAATTGAGGGAAATCCCAATTGCCACTACGCTAAGATTCCCGAAAGATACTCAAATAAATGGAAAAGGGGTTTAGAATGAACTTTTCCGGAAGAGAAGCATATAAAGCAGAGTTGGCGGAGTTAGCCTGCGACAATGAGAAGATTGTATGTCTTGAAGCGGATCTTGGCGGAAAAAAGCATGTTTTTCAGCAGAAACATCCGGATCGGTTCCTGAATCTGGGTATTGCTGAAGCAGCTGGCATCGATATGGCGGCAGGATTGGCCGAGGGGGGATTTACCCCTTTTTTCTCTACCTTTGCTCCCTTCGCAGCGCTTCGATCCGCTGAAAGCATCAAGTTGGCCATGGGCTATATGGGTAAAAATATTAAAATTGCAGCGGCGTACGGTGGAGTATCTGGAGGATGGTTTGGAACAACTCATCACTGTTTGGAGGATATCGCAGTCCTGCAGTCGTTCCAGAATGTTCGGATTGTTTGCCCTCATGGAGAAGAAGAAACTCGAAAAGTAGTAAGGGAAGCAGCAACATCTCCTGAGCCGTACTATATCCGCTTGTCCCGTAATGAGGTATTCCAAAGTTTGGACCGAAACCCGAATAGTAGTTGCAGAGAAATCGTCTATCAAGGAAACGAGCAAGGAGTTTCACCCTTGTGTGTCATTTCCGTTGGAGAGCAAGCAAGCGAACTGTGTAAACAAATCGTAGAAGAATATCCATCAATTATCCATGCACACGTTGTCTATGTAGATAGCGTTTCATTGAAAAGTTATGTTGAGGAGCTTAGGACGATTTCTGATCGGTTTCTTGTTGTGGAGGAACATCGAGCCACTGGAGGCACTGCATCCTATCTCTCTTTACTACTACCTGAATGTAAAGTGTATTCTCATGATTGTGGTGAGAAGTGGCCATCTTATGGAGGTAACCATACCGATGTCTTGCGTTATTTGGGGTTTGGGCTCCAAGAACTAAAGCAGCAGATTACTGACATAATAGGAGAAAAAAATGATTTTTAACGTGCTTAAAGAACGGAGATTCCGAAACTACTTCTTTTCTGACATTATTTCTGGATTTGGAGTGGGTATGAGTACGATCGGGGCCAACTGGTTTATAATGGACCAGACGGGCTCCCTTAGCAAAGTTGGGCTCATGCTCACTCTCAATGTTCTTGCTAGCTTTGCCATTTCACCCCTGTTCGGTATCATGACTGACCGGTTTAACCGGAAGACCATTATTCATGGAACAAACTGGAGCCGGGTATTTGCACTACTAGCAATTGCCTCTGCTCTTCTTTTTTCCGACTTTAACGTGATCTACCTTTATCTATTCACGGTTGTCAACGGTATGGGCTGGTCGATCTATTTGTCAGCGTCGCGAAGTTTGGTACAAGAACTACTATCCGAGAAGGATCTCCTCAATGGAAACTCCTTGATCGAGATCAGCCTACAAGTAGGCATGTTTGTAGCTGGTGGTGTATCAGGGGTTTTGTACAAATTATATGGATTTGAAATAATCTTGGTTCTGAACGCCATTGCTTTTGTTATCAGCTCCCTTTTCTTACACAGGATCAAATATACACCGACCGCAGTAGAGAATAATAAGGAAAAAACTTTATATATTAATTTTAAAGAAGGTATAGATTACTTAAGAAAAAGACCGTCTGTTTTTATTCTTGGGGTGGCGTCCATCATCCCCATCGTTTCGGTTATGGTCTTTAATGTGGTTCTGCCTGGTTATGTGAGTGGTCCTGTAAATGGAGATTCTGTCGTGTTTGGATTATCCGATATGTTTTACGGGATTGGAGGACTTCTGTCCGGTTTTGTTGCAGCCCCGTTGGCGAAAAAACTCTCAAACATTCGAGCGATTTTGATATTTTTTTTCATGGCCATTAGCATCCAGTTTGCTTGGGTTTTCAATCATTACGTCTGGTTTTTGTATGTAGGGTGCGTGTTGTTCGGCCTAAGCAACTCTTCCTTACGAATAGTCATGAATACAGTAGTAATGAAAGTTGTGTCCAAATCGTTTATGGGAAGAGCCATGTCTGTGTGGTTGGCCATTTCGTTTTTGCTTCAGTGCGTTTCTGCAATTGGATTGGGGGCTTTAATGGACCATTTTTCACCCAGTGTCGGATTTATTGGGATCGGAAGTCTCATGATTTTTGGTCTTGTAATTGCCTTCTATGCTGGTCTAGGAAAGGAAGCCGAAACATCGAAGGTTCCTTGGAAGGATCAAAACATAAAGGAGGAAACATCGTGACCACACAAAAAATCGTGGCGTTTACAGAACCCAGTTTCTATGGGGTTAGTTTCGCCAGAGCGGCATATGAACAGGGACACAAGGTTGTATCGATTGTGTCCTCCAAGGAAAACCCGGTAAAGTACGGGTACGAGGGAATATACCATGATCTGCTGGTGGCAGATATTCGGAATGAAGAATCCATATATAACACAATTCGAAATTCGGAGTATAACGGAAAGCTGGATGCACTGGTTCCTGCAACTGATTACGCATCCCATCTCACAGCCAAAGTAGCAGAGAGGCTTGGACTTCGTGGGATCCCTTATGAAGCGGCCCTTCGTGCCAGGAATAAGGATTTAGCACGGGAAGCATACAAAGAGCACAATGTTCCTGGTGCGCGGTTTAAGAAAGTTAAAACCTTCGAGGAAGCTAAAGAGGCTGCTAAGAACATTGGATATCCAGTTGTTCTGAAACCAACCAACTGCGCGAGTTCCCAAGGCGTTTATTTTATTAACAATTCCTTCGAGCTCGAAGAGGCTTTTACTAACCTGATTGATTTTAAGGTAACATATATGAACTTTAAAGTACGAGAGGAATACTTGATTGAAGAATATATTGATGGAGAAGAGTTTAGTGTAGAGATTTTTCTGAAAGATAAAGAACCCCTTTTTGCCGTTGTAACTGAGAAAGTCACTTCACCGCTGCCTTACTTCGTCGAAGTGTTGCACACGATCCCAGCTTCTACTAACAAGGATAAAGAGAAAGAGATTATTGATACAGCGGTGAGTGCTCTTAAAGCAATCGGGATCTTTGATGGACCTAGCCATGTAGAAGTAAAATTGTCGGCTTCAGGGCCTCGAATTATTGAAGTAAACGGCAGGCCGGGTGGAGACCTGATTTCGTCAGATCTATTAGTGCAGGCTTTTGGAATCGATATCTTCGAAGCCACTGTTAACTATTACTTGGATACACCCATTAACCTTAAACCAAGGTGGAATCGAGCGGCCGCCATCGGTTACTTGACGGCAGAAAGAAATGGCATTGTAGCCGAAGTTACAGGGTTGGAAGACCTGCATCACAGCGAAGCAATAGTTCGTTCTCATATAACTGTGCAACCCGGAAATCAGGTCACCGTAGCTCGAAATTCGGATGATCGCCTTGGTTATATCATCACTTCTGGGAACACATCGCAAGAAGCGAAAGAAACTGCACTTCAATTATTAAAAAGTATAAAGATCACCTATAAATGATGCGACTTGTCCAAATGAAATTCCAACTCGATAGGAGAGATTTTTGATGGGAATCGCAGTGCTTTATGGAAGCTCCCGCAAAAACGGAAATTCGGAATGGTTAACGAAATTATTCGTTAATGGATTTGATGCAGATGAAATTTATTTGAGCGATTACCGGATTGAACCCATTATCGATTATAGGCATGCTGAGCCTGGTCCTTATCCGAATGATGATTATCGAAAACTTATTGACCGTGTATTGGAACAGGACACCATTGTAATTGCAACCCCGATCTACTGGTATGGTTTGCCGGCACAACTAAAACTCTTCATTGATCGATGGTCTCAATCATTGCGGGAAAATCGGACAGATTTTCTTGCCAATATGGCTAATAAACGGGCTTACGTTATCGCTATAGGTGATGACGAACCACACGTGAAGGGGCAGCCATTAATACAGCAGTTAGAATATATTTTCGATTTTGTCGGAGTCAACTTTGCGGGCCATGTGATTGGCAAAGGGAGAAGACCCGAAGATATTGAGCAGGATTCCAAGGCACTCACGGCCATTAAGAACCTAAGGTCCAAGCTCAAGGCTAACAAATAAAATCTGTGCTAAGAAAGATATCTTAAAGGAGTGTACGATGTGTATATTTTTGGATTCAGGCCGCAAATGTGATGAAAACCTATTACAAATAAAAAGAGAGCCGCACCGTCAACAAATAACACGCCCACTAGAGGGGCGTGTTTTATCGTTTGTTCATCTCCATCGATTCTGCCAACAGATCCACCAGATGGACGGCGCGCATGTGGTCTTGCAGGTTGGCGCGCTGGATGCCCAGTTTCATCTGGAGGAGACAGCCGGGGTTGGAGGTGACGAGGGTGTCTGCTTGGGTGTCCGTTACATATTCCATCTTGGCATCCAGGATACTCATGGAGGTTTCCGGTTGGGTGAGGTTGTAGATCCCGGCAGAGCCGCAACAGCGCTCCCCTTCGAAAAATTCTGTAAAGGTGGTACCGGGGATGGCGGAGAGAAGGGCTCGGGGCTCTGCTGTCACTTTCATGCCGTTTCGCAGGTGGCAGGAATCCTGGTAGGTGATCCGTTCTGGGATGGGGTCAAGGCGGAGGGGGCGTCCAGCGGTGATCAGTTGGCTGACATCCTTGGTCTGGTCGGCGAACCAGCGGGCGTCCTCCGCCCATTCTGGATCGCTTTTCAGCATATAGGGGTACTCCACCAATTGAGCCCCGCAGCCACCCGCATTGGAAGCGATCCAGTCGACGCCGGCTTCCTTAAAGGCACGGATGTTTTCCTTCGCCAGCCGATGGGCTGCTTTCTCTTCGCCCCCATGGGCGTGGAGAGCCCCACAGCAGGTTTGCGACCGGGGGATGACCACCTCATAACCGGCGGCTTGAAGGAGTTTTGCGGTGTTGTGGTTGGTCTCGGCGAATATCACGTCCATAATGCAGCCTCGGAACAGTCCGACCCGACCGAGTGATTCCCCTTCGGCGGAGAGCCGGGTTGCTCCGGCTCGTTCCACTACGCCTTGGGTGCTGGCGGCAGGCATTACGGCGTCCATTTCGCGCAGGTGGTCCGGCATAATCAGCCGGGCGAGCCCCGTTTTGTGGAGCAGTTTTTTGAGGCCGCTTTTTTGGTAGAGGGCGATCAGGGCACCAACGATACGCAGCCGCCTCCGAGAGGGGAAGAGGCCGTGAAAAAAGAACCTTCGTATTCCTTTCACCCATCTCGACTTAGGAGCGTGGGTGGTGACCGCGGCTCGGGATTGCTCCAGCAGGCGACCGAAGCGAACATCCGCCGGGCAGGCGGTTTCGCAAGCTCGGCACCCGAGACAGAAGTTCATCTGGTCGCTAAAGGATTTATCGGGGATCATCAGGTCGTCATGGACCGCTTTCATCAGGGCGATGCGTCCTCTCGGGGAAGCGGCTTCCCGTCCAGTTTCCCGATAGGTGGGACAGGCCGGCAGACAGAAACCGCAGCGCATACAATGGGTCAGTTCCTCTTCGTCCAGGGTACGCTTCAGTTGCTCACCCATTTGGTTCCATGGAGAGTTTTGTGGAGTCGGGTTGACCGTCAATTAGGTTCGCTCCTTTTGCGGGCGGGGTTGGTCGGTGAAGATTTTGCCCGGGTTTAGAATTCCTTTTGGGTCGAAAGCTTGCTTGATTCCCCGCAAGACGTCCATCCCGCTTTTTCCCACCTTCCATTCTAGAAACGGAGCCTTGGCCATGCCGACCCCGTGTTCGCCGGTGATCGTTCCGCCGAGGCGGATGGCGGCGTCGAAAATATCGTCAAAAGCGGCTTCGATCCGGCTGATCTCCTCCTTGTCCCGGGCGTCGGTCAGAAAGGTGGGATGGAGGTTTCCGTCTCCGGCGTGACCGAAGGTGCAGATCTTCAGGTGGTGTTTGTCGGCGATGTGATTGATTTCCCGTACCATGGGAGCGATCTGCGAACGGGGAACGGTGGCATCTTCCAGGATCAGGGTGGGACGGAGACGTGCCAGAGCAGCCAGGGCATTTCGCCGGGCAGCCATCACCTTGGCCCCCTCTTCAGGGGTCTGGGCAACCTCCACATGGGCGGCACCCGTATGGCGGCAGATTTCATGGATCTTCTCGATGTCCTGATCGACAACGGAGGCCGGGCCGTCCTGCTCGATCAGCAAAATGGCGGCCATGTCTTTGGGAAGGCCGATGTTGGCGTAGTCTTCAACGACTTGGATCGTTCCCTGATCCATGAATTCCAAGGTGCAAGGAATGATGCGCGCAGCGATGATTTCGGAGACGGTCCGAGCGGCTGTATCCAAGTCTTTAAAGTGGGCGACCATCGCCCGGCGTGTCTCCGGTAACGGGATCAATTTCAATGTCGCTTCGGTGATGAGAGCCAAGGTCCCCTCAGAACCGACCAGCAGTCGGTTCAGGTCATAACCGGCTACATCTTTGTAAAGCTTGCCGCCGGTCCGGATCACCTCCCCGTTAGCCAGGACGGCTTCCAAGCCGAGGACGTAATCCCGAGTTGTCCCGTATTTGAGCCCCCGAAGCCCGCCGGAGCCTTCCGCGATATTGCCCCCGATCGTGGAGATCTTCATACTGCTGGGGTCCGGTGGATAAAAGAGCCCTTTTGCTTCAACGGCGTCATGGATCGTTTGCGTGAAGACGCCGGGTTGAACGGTGATGGTCAAGTTGTCGGGATCGATCTCTAAAATCTGATTGAGCCGGGTCATCACCATCACGATTCCACCTGCTTGCGGAACCGTATCGGCGGCGAGGTTGCTCCCCGATCCCCGGCCCACGATAGGAATTCCGTCTCGGTGGGCGATACGGAGAATAGCCTGAACTTCAGCGGTGTCGGCAGGGTAGACCACCCCGTCGGGCATCGCTTGATAGAGCGGAGTGGCGTCATAGGAGTAACTGACGCGGGTTTCGGTGTCATCTCGGAAGTATCCATTTCCGACGACAGCCGTCAGCTCCGCTTTGGCTTCCGGTGTAAGCATGGTCGAACCCTCCCTGGAAAATGTTATCGCTTACATAAATGGCCGGAAAGCATTGACAAGTCGCGGAATTCTGTGTTTTACTGTCAGTCAACTAGGGTGTACAGGTCATCTGATGACCTGATTTAATCCTAGCACAGATGGAAAAAAGGAAAAAGAAGCAAAAACAAAAGGAGGGGCATGTGGATGTGGACGCAGGTGTATCAACCGGTCTCCGACAGTCTGTGGCTGTCCGCTCTCGTTAGTGTGATCCCCATTATTTATTTTTTCTGGGCTCTCGCATACAGACGAACTAAGGGTCATATCGCGGGGCCGGTCACCGTCGGGCTGGCTCTCTTGATCGCCGTCCTGGTGTATCAGATGCCGGTTGCTCTCGCTGGTACGTCTTTGGGGTATGGATTTCTAACGGGTCTATTCCCCATTGGCTGGATTATTGTAACCGCTGTCTTTTTGTACAAAATTACGGTGAAAACCGGTCAGTTTGACATCATCCGTTCATCCATCGTCTCCATCACCGATGACCACCGGTTGCAGGCTCTTCTGATCGCCTTCTGTTTCGGAGCGTTTCTGGAAGGAGCTGCTGGTTTCGGGACCCCGGTTGCCATATCCGCCGCTCTGCTCGCCGGTCTCGGGTTCCGCCCGCTGTATGCGGCGGGGATCTGCCTGATCGCCAACACGGCACCCGTCGCTTTCGGCGCCATCGGGATTCCGATTATTGTGGCGGGCAAGACGACGGGGTTGGATACGATGGCGATCAGCGAAATGACCGGGCGGCAATTGCCCTTTTTGACCCTGTTCGTCCCATTGTGGTTGATCATCATTATGGCCGGTTGGAAAGGGGCGCGGGAAGTGATGCCCGCCATTTTGGTGACAGGAGGAACCTTTGCTCTTGTCCAGTATCTTTCTTCCAACTATCTCGGTCCGGAATTACCTGATGTTCTCTCTTCCCTTCTCAGTATTCTGGCCCTAGTGATGTTGTTGAAGGTATGGAAGCCGAAGACTCTCTTTCGTTTTGACCGGGAGACCTACCAGGCGGAAAGAGGGCATTTCACTCATTCCCCGGCCCAGGTGTTCCGTGCCTGGTCCCCCTTTATCATCCTGACGCTTCTGATTATTTTATGGACCATTCCCACCCTGAAAGAACAATTGAACAAGGTCACCCTAGAAATTCCGTTTCCGGTGCTCCATGAAGCGGTGATCCAGGCGAAGCCCATCGTACCGAAAGCCTCCCCCTATGCAGCCGTGTTTAAGCTGGATTGGCTAGCCGCCGCCGGTACGGCCATTTTCTTCGCTTCTCTGGTCAGCCTTCCTTTCATTGGGATGAAACTTAGCGACTGGCTGAAAACACTTGGCGAGACGGTAAAGGAACTGCGGTTTCCCCTCCTCACCATCGTTTCCGTCCTGGGGCTCGCCTATATCTACAACTATGCGGGCATGAGTGCAACCTTGGGATTGGCGATGGCCGGAACGGGCGTCTTGTTTCCCTTTTTCGCGCCGGTGCTCGGCTGGCTGGGCGTCTTTCTAACAGGGAGCGATACCTCCTCGAATGCTCTGTTTGGCAACCTGCAAAAGATTACTGCGGGCCAGATTGGCGTCGATCCTACCCTTACTGTGGCGGCTAACTCCACGGGGGGCGTGACCGGGAAGATGATCTCTCCCCAGTCCATTGCGGTAGCGACAGCATCTACCGGTATGGTCGGCAAGGAAGGGGACCTGTTCCGATTCACATTGAAACACAGCCTCCTCTTCCTGCTGATCGTTTCCATTATCACGATGCTTCAAGCCTATGTTTTCCCTTGGATGATCCCATAAGAGCAACTGGGCTTTTCGACGATTGAGCACTCGCTTTCAAACAGCATCCGGAAACTGGTACAATAAGGATCAAACCCTTGTCAGACAAGGAGTCTGAGATCCTTGAGGTGAACCGGTTGGAGTTCAAACAGATTCGGAGACGAAAAATTTACGAAGAAGTGGCGGAACAGATTAAAGGAATGATCGAGCAAGGGAAGCTTCTTCCCGGCGATAAGTTGGCTTCTGTGCGGGAGTTGGCGGAGCAGTTCGATGTGGGGCGATCAGCAATCCGGGAGGCTTTGTCCGCCCTGCGGGCGATGGGGCTTCTGGAGATGCGGCAGGGGGAGGGGACCTACGTAAGGGAGTTTGATGTCTCCATCCTCTCCCGGCCCCTCGCATCAGCCCTCTTGATGAGTCCGAAGCAAATTCTCCAATTCCTAGAAATGCGCAAAGTACTTGAAGTTGGGACGGCGGGGATCTGCGCCGACCGGCGGAATGATGAAGACTTAGCCGAGATGAAGGCTGCTCTCGTGCAGATGGAGAAAAGCACCGGCCATTCCGAGGAACTGGGAGAACAAGCGGATGTCCGCTTCCACCTCGCTGTGGCCGCCGGGACGAAAAATGATTTGCTGATTGAAATGATGCATACGGTCTCTGGAACCATGGTGGAGGCGATGAGGGAAAGCCGCCGTCTTTGGCTTTATTCGGAGGAAGCTACCCTGGAACGCCTTCACCGGGAACACCAATCCATCTATGAAGCGATCCGGGATCAAAATGCCCAATTGGCCCAGGAGCGGATGCTAGTTCACCTGGCCAAAGTGGAGGATGTCGTCCGTCGGTTCATCCGAGAAGAACCCGAACGGAATCTATAAACACCGGGCACGGGCTCCATCCGCCCGGTGCGGAAAGGAGCTTATTTCGTGCAAGTCGGTCTGTTTATCACGTGTTTGTCGGATGTCTTTTTCCCGGAAGTCGGAATCAGTATGGTGCGGGTACTTCGCCGTCTGGGTGTCGATGTCGGTTTTCCGGAAGCCCAGACATGCTGTGGTCAGCCCGCTTTTAACAGCGGTTACCGAGAGGATGCAAAAAAGGCAGCTCGGCAAATGATCCGCGCCTTTGAAGATGATGAGGCTGTCATTACCCCCTCCGGCTCCTGTGCCGCGATGATCCGCCATTATTACCCCAAACTGTTTGCCGGGGAGGAAGAGTGGGAGGAAAGAGCGCGTTCCTTGGCGGACCGATGTACCGAGTTTTCCGAGTTTGTCGCAGCACATCAAGGGACCACCCCGATCCGGGCCCGTTTGGAAGGGACGGCCACCTATCATCACTCTTGTCATATGTACCGAGGTCTGGGGCTGGTTGAACCGCCCCTCGCCCTCCTTTCCCAGGTAGAGGGGCTGTCATTGAAGGAGCTACCTTTTCATGATGACTGTTGCGGATTCGGAGGGACCTTCGCCGTCAAGATGGCTGGGATCTCTACGGCGATGGCCGACGAGAAGATCGGCCATATCGAAGAGACAGGTGCCGATTATCTGGTGGGCTCCGATATGAGTTGCTTGATGCACCTGGGGGGAAGGATTCGACGAGAGGGAAAACCGGTGGAAATTCTTCACGTTGCCCAAGTGTTGGATCGGGGGTGGATCGAATGAGTTCTCATCAGAGTAAAGCGCCATTTCCTCAACGTGTGGATAAAGCGCTGGAGGATTCCTTTCTCCGGGAGGCTGTACGTAAGACACAGAATAAGCTTCGTACGGGAAAAGCGACTGCCGAGACGGAGATGGAAAACTGGGAGGACTGGCGTCTACGGGCAGAGGAAATCCGCCGTCACACGGTCGAGAATTTAGATTACTACCTGGATCAGTTCACCATCCATGTGGAACAGGCGGGAGGCCAGGTTCACTTTGCAGATACTTCCGGAGATGTGCTGGATGTGATCACCGGAGTGATCCGGGAAAAAGAGGCCAAGTCCATCATCAAATCCAAATCCATGGTTTCCGAGGAAGTGGATCTGAACCGCGTGGTGGAGGAGATGGGACTGGAGGCTGTGGAATCGGACCTGGGTGAATATATCGTCCAGTTGGCTGAAGAAGCGCCCTCCCACATCATCATTCCGGCGATTCATAAAAGTCGTAAACAGGTGGCGGAACTATTCAGCCGGGAAGCCGGGGAGGAGCTTCCGGAAGAGACCGCCGCTCTCACCCGCTTTGCCCGGGAGCGGATGCGGCAGAAGTTTCTGGAGGCGGATATTGGGGTTACGGGCTGCAACTTCGGTGTCGCGGAATCCGGTTCCGTTGTCCTAGTCAGCAATGAGGGGAATGCCCGCCTCACCACCACGCTCCCCAAAACGCATATCGTTGTGATGGGAATGGAACGGATCGCCCCCCGCTGGACGGATCTGGATGTCCTGTTGACCATGCTGACCCGGAGTGCGACGGGGCAGAAGATCACCAGTTATGTGACGGCGATCACAGGTCCGCGTCGAGAGTATGACGCGGACGGCCCTGAGGAACTCCATGTAATCGTCGTGGACAACGGGCGTTCTGACATCTTGGGCGGGGAGTATCAGGATGTTCTCCACTGCATCCGCTGTGGTGCTTGCATCAATGTCTGTCCTGTCTATCGGCAGATTGGGGGACATGCTTATGGGGGTGTCTATCCCGGTCCGATTGGGGCCGTGCTGACCCCCTTGTTGGAGGGATTCGATGAGTGGGAGGAACTCCCCTATGCCTCCAGCCTTTGCGGTGCCTGTACGGATGCCTGCCCTGTCCGTATCCCTCTTCATGAGTATCTCCTCGACCTGCGGGCTGATGAAGTGGAGGAGAAACGGACACCGTGGGCAGAACGCCTCGCCTTCAAAGGATTTGGCTTGGCGACGGAAAACCCTGCCCTCTTCTCTGCTGGTGCCAAGGGCGGCCGTCTGGCCGCCGGGCCTTTCACCGATGAGGAGGGGATGGTTAAGAAGGGGCTGGGCCCTCTCGCCGAATGGATGGAAACCCGGGACTTTCCGGCACCCGCTCGTCATTCCTTCCGGGAATGGTGGAAGAAAGAAGGGAGGGAAGGGGGTGACTGATACCGATAAGAGCCAATTTATCGCACGGCTTTCCGAACGCCTTGGCCGTCCCCTCCCGACGGCTGTTGCTCCTCCGGAATGGGAGAACCACCCTTGGGATGATCTGAACGATGGGCATGACCGGGAAGACGTGATCCGACAGTTCATCGACAACCTGTCCGCCGCCGGTGGCGAAGCGGTTCGTGTCCCGGACCGTGCCGCGTTGAAAGAACAGATCCATCGGGATCTGGTAGAGAAGGACTTAAGAAAGCTTGTTCTGTGGGAAGAGGAAAACCTTGCTTCTCTAATCCGCGAGGCGGATTTGTCGGAAGTGACCTTGTGGGATTCCAAATCGGAGGCAGAAGCGTTGATCACCCGCGCGGAGCGGGCGGACGCCGGGCTGGTTGAAGCAGAATGGGGCCTCGCTTTCTCAGGGACAGTCCTTCTGTGGAACGAACAGGGACGCGGTCGCAGTGTCAGTCTGCTTCCCAGTCACTGTCTAGTCGTCCTCTCCGAGGATCGGATCGTTCCTCGGATGGAACCGGCTTTAAGCTGGATTCGGGATCAGCGGGATGTTCCTGCATGTGTCAATTTCATTTCCGGCCCCAGCCGAACGTCAGATATTGAGAACGACCTCAGTATCGGCGTGCACGGCCCGGGTTTCCTCCGCGTCTATATCGTGGGCGAAGAATAAGGGGTATCATGCAAATATCAAAAGCTCGGTGAGCCAACGGATGTTGGAACACCGGGCTTTTTATTGCCTTGGTATACGTATCCAATTGCTGTTTAGGACAAGCACAAGCTATTTAAAAGCTGAATAAACTTGATGAACATACTCAACAATTCGTTGTTCGAACTGGATGCTAGGATGGATAGCTGACAGCAGAAGGGAGAGCCGTTCCTTGATACGGAGTGAGAAGTATTTGAAAAGCTTGGATGATGAGCGTTCTGTCTGGTTGAAAGGAAAAAGGATCAAGGTCTATGAGCATGAAGCATTCCAGGGAACCCTTCAAACCATTTCGGCCTTGTTCGATATGCTGGACGATCCGGTTATGCAGAAGCAAGTGGGGTATCCGAGTCCGAAAACAGGCGAATATGTCCATACCGCTTTTTTGGTTCCGAAAGGCCCAACTGACCTTCAGCAAAGAAAAGCCGCCTTTGAATCCTGGAGTGAAGCCACGGATGGGATGATGAGCCGCCTCTCGGACTATGCCCGTTCCCGCCTAGCGGGATGGTATGCGGCTAGGAAGCAGCTTTCCCGGCATTATCGCGATTTTTCGGAAAAAATCACCCGCTATTATGAAACGGCGAGGGACCAGAATCGTTTTATTACGATTGTTCAACGGGATGTCCAAATCAATCGTTCCAAGCAGTACGACGAGCGTTGTTTCGAAGAAGCCGGCTTATTAAGGGTTACAAAAAAGACCACGGAGGGTGTCTATGTAAGTGGGGCCAAAATGATCGCGACAGCCGCCCCTTACACCAATGACTTCCTCGTATATCCCGTCATGAAGCTAAACCAGGCGCAAAAAAGCGCCGCCAATCTGTTTATCGTACCTGCTGATGCGAAAGGCCTTCACATTGTATGTCGGGAGTCTTATGCGAAACCCCTGAGTGAAAAAAATGACTTTCCTCTCAGTGCCCAGTTTGATGAGATGGATGCACTGTTGATTTTCGATCAGGTACTGATCCCATGGGAACACGTGTTGCTGTTGGAAAGCCCGGAAGGAATCTGGGAGGTGAAGACCAACCCGCACTCAGCCAGTCTTGCCTATCATCAGGCGTTGATCCGTTTAAAAACCAAACTCCAATTCATCACCGGGCTGGCATGCAAAATCGCCGATACGATTGGTTGTACTCAATTTCTTCACGTACAAGACAAATTAGGAGAATTGATCGGCCAAGTTGAAACCATCCATGCTATTCTCCTCGCCGCCGAATCGGAAGGGAGGAGCATAGAGGATGGGGTATACCTCCCCCGATTTTCTGCGATCGAGACCGGGAGAAACCTAGGGGCTTTCTATTATCCTCGGGCCATCGAAATTTTGCAGCTAATCGCGGCGGGGGGGCTCATTCAGGTGCCGGCTAGTATCGAAGATTTCCAATCTGCACTCTCACCGTTGATGAAAACCTATTTCCGAGGGGCTAACCTCCAGGCAGAAAAACGAGTCAGGCTGTTCAAATTGGCCTGGGATGTGATCGGATCCCCTTTTGCTTCCCGGCATGAACTATATGAACGGTTTTATGCCGGAGATCCGATCCGCAATCGGGCCGCTCAATATCTCTCTAGTAATAAAAGACTGCTTCTGACCAAGATAGAGAAGTATCTTTCAAACTAGAACCCTACTGAATTCCCATCGAGCATCTGTCTTCGTCCAATCGTCACAGCCGATAGCTCTGCTTCTATACGGGAGGGGCCATATTCTGCAAGTAACTTCTAGGAAGTGAACGTTAAAGATACGAGTGACGGCAGGGATCTCTCAATCTTTGAGGGTTTACCTGCCATTTAAATTTCTATTTATTTACTAAATACCCCATTCATTATTAAAATATATAGTGATATTATGGACAAAGATTGGATTTGGGCCCTTGATTATCCTGACCTATCCATCCTTCCATTTCTAACTCTAGCCGTAGGGAAAGAGAAGGTGCTTGTAAAAGGATCATGAAAACGCAATCAGAAAGGGAGAGGAAGATGAGTAAGGAAAAAAACAACCGAGCGACGGGGTTCGTCCCCTACATACCTTCAAACAAGTCATTGCCCGAACTAACCCTGATTGCGTGTGTGTTGGGAATCATCCTAGCGGTCGTTTTCGGTGCTGCCAACGCTTATTTGGGTTTGAAGATCGGACTGACGGTCTCGGCCTCGATCCCGGCTGCTGTGATCTCGATGGGAATCTTGCGGGGGATATTTCGCCGAGAGTCCATCCTAGAGAACAATATCGTACAGACGATGACCACCGCCGGGGAAGCGATCGGAGCGGGGGCGGTCTTTACCCTTCCGGCTCTGTTCCTGTGGGATCTTGAGCCCGGTCATGCGATGATCGCCTTCATCGTGCTGACGGGGGGGTTTCTGGGCGTCTTTATGATGGTACCGCTCCGACGCCTGCTGATTGTCAACGAGCACCAAACCCTGCCGTATCCGGAGGGGACGGCTTGTGCCGAGGTGTTGAAGACCGGTGAAACGGGTGGGAAGAATGCCCGTTTGGTGGCTGGTGGCTTCCTGGTCGGTGGTGTAGTGAAAGCCTTGGGGGACGGGTTTAAATTCTTTAAAACAGAGATTGAGACGCAGATCGCCCAATTCAAAAACGCCGTGGTCGGGATGGATACGTTCCCGGCACTTCTAGGTGTCGGTTACATCATCGGCCCCCGGATTGCAGGCCAGATGCTGGCAGGGGGCCTGCTCGCCTGGATCGTACTGATCCCGATGATCAGCTTTTTTGGAGCGGGTACGGATCAAGCGATCTTCCCCGCAGAGGCACCGATCGCTGATCTGGACGCCTGGGGTATCTGGAAGGGTTACATCACCTATATCGGGGCCGGTGCTGTGGCGGTCGCGGGTTTGATTACGATGGTGAAAACCCTCCCCACCCTGATCCGCTCCATCCGAAATACGGCTCGGAGCGCCAGGGAAAATCAACTCAGCGGACATGCTCTTGAGCGTACGGAACAAGATATCCCCCTGAAAGGAGTGGGGGTGGGCGTCCTAGCCGTGGTGTTACTCTTGGCTTTCACTCCGGTTACCAATATCGGGATCGTAGGGGCGCTAGCCATCGCTGTTTTCGGTTTCTTGTTTGTCGCTGTCGCCTCCCGCATCGTCGGGATCGTCGGCAGTTCATCCTCCCCGGTGTCAGGGATGACAATCGCCACGATCCTCATTGTCACTTTCATTTTCAAGCTGACCGGCATGGGTGGGATGCATGGCATGGTAGCCGCCCTTACTGTGGGGGCCGTTGTCTGTACAGCTCTGGCAGTGGCTGGAGATATCTCTCAGGACTTGAAGACAGGGTATCTCGTTGGCGGAACTCCTTGGAAACAACAGGTCGCGATGATGATCGGGGTTGTCGCCTCGGGACTAATTATCGGATTTGTCTTGGTGATTCTTCATGAGGCTTATGGGGTTGGTTCCAAGGAACTGCTCGCCCCGAAAGCCGTTTTGATGAAGACGATCATCGAAGGCATGATGCAGGGGGACCTGCCATGGGATCTGATTTTCCTCGGTGCGGCGATTGCTGTCGTCATCGAATTTTTGGGCCTGAATTCCCTGGTGGTGGCAGTCGGTGTCTATCTGCCAGTCCACGTAAGCGCCCCGATCATGGTTGGAGGAGCGGTCCGTTGGTTGATCGACTTCTTCACCAAAGAAGAGGGGCTAAGGAAACTTCGTAATGATACAGGCGTGCTTTTTGCCTCTGGATTGATTGCGGGTGAATCGTTGATCGGTGTGGGGATCGCCATCCTAATCGTGGCTGGTATCCCGATTCCGGCACACCCTCTGACTGATAACGGACTTGTTTCCCTCATCGTCTTCATGGCTGTGACGTTGCTTCTATGGTATATGGCGCAACGCGCGAAAGCGGAATTAACGGAAACCCGCGACCCATCCTGATAACGGTGGTGTATGATGATGCTTGGTAAGAAGAAAAAAGAGAACATGCTCACGATGAAGCCAGTGCTCAAGGAGGAATACCGGCTGGAAACCGGGAGCGGAGAGGGGTTGATCCTGGTCATTCCGCGCACGAGTTGGCTGGAGCGTCTCTCCATCCGTTGGTTGAATCAACCGGATGCTATCCGTGTCCAGCTGGACGACTTGGGAAGTTTCGTATTGACTTACTGCAACGGCAAAGCCACCGTGCGGGAAATTGCCGACGGGCTGGAGAAGGTCTTCGGAGAAAAGGCGAAACCGGTTTTGCCACGATTGGTCCAATATCTTCGCATTGCAGAAACAAACAGTTGGATCGCGATGAAGCCGTCCACCCGGTAGCATTTGAAAAAAAGCCCTGCAACGCATTGCAGGGCTTTTTTTCATTCTTTTTCATTCAGAGGAAGGACAAAAGCAGGAAGGAGAGGGCCGTATCAACCAGGCCGACAGTGAAAGCAACACTTGTTATCCACCGGGCCATGCGTTCTTTTCTTTCTTCCCGGGTTTCGCCGTTCAGGCTATCCTCAAAACCATACTCTTTCTCTTTGATAATTCGAAGACGTTTGAGGCCTTCACTAAAAACGTGGAAAAATCCGCCGTTGATGACATAAACTCCTCCCGCTACAACGAGCAGCAGGAGCCCAATCATGAACATCGCGTTAATCCAGTGCTCCAGCATGCCGCCCGACCAGAGGTAACTGGCTGCTGCGCTGGCTAGGATCAAGAGGCTAATCCAGCTTATCCGTTTTCGCCACATAGACTTCCTCACCTCCGGTTGTTCGTTCCGACCTGTCCTATAGCCGACCCTCAGGAAGTGGACTCTATTCTATTATATATGACCCCAGGGGGGCATTCTATTTTTCCTGACTCTGGAAGGTTAGCAAGGTCGGATAGAGTTGCTTTACAACTTCTGCCTCAAAGCCTAGGGAGCGTTGTCCGACAAGGTCCATGGGAGAAGGTCGTTCATGCTTTAAACCGTTCGATTTTTCGACATCCTTTTTTTCTGCGGGGAATTCCTTTATAATAAACAAGGCTTATCCAATAAGCTATCGGTTCAAAACGGGGTCATGCTCTTTTGTTCCAATATTCAGAGGAGTTGGATGGGTGAATTCAAAGAAATCTGGGGGGACAGATTAATGAAAAAACGGGTTTTTGCAGCCTTATCATGTCTGCTGGCGATCAGCATGGTTCTGACGGCCTGTGGCGGTGTCAAAACTGGAGCGGGAGGCGGCACCGGCGGGGTCGACAAAAATCAAGAGCTGAACATGACCATTACGGCGGAACCGGCTTCGCTGGATCCTTCGATCTCGCCGGACACCGTCTCTTTTCGTGTTCTAAACAACATCAATGAGGGCCTGTTCCGGATGAACAAAGATAACAAACCGGAAGAAGCCATCGCTTCGCGTGTTGAAGTTTCCGCCGATAAAAAGACGTATACATTCACCTTGCGGGATGCTAAATGGAGCGATGGGAAGCCGGTGACGGCGAAGGACTTCGAATACTCCTGGAAGCGGACGCTCAATCCGAAAACCGGTTCTGAATACAGCTTTATCCTTTTTCCTATTAAAAACGCCAAGGCCTACAACGAAGGTAAGGTAGACGCCGACCAGGTGGGTGTGAAGGCAGTCGACGATAAGACGCTGAAAGTCGAATTGGAGGAGCCTTCCCCGTATTTCCAAGGGCTCACCACTTTCACCGTTTACGGGCCCCAACGGAAAGATATCGTCGAAAAATACGGGAAAAAATATGCCACCGAACCGGACAAGATGGTGACCAATGGACCCTTCGACCTGGTCGAGTGGAAACATGAGCAGAGTTTAAAACTGAAAAAGAGCGACACCTATTGGGACCGTGGGGCTGTTAAACTGGAGACGGCCAATATGAATATCGTCAAAGATATATCGACGGGTGTGAACCTCTACACCTCTGAACAGACGGACATGACGCAACTGAATGCGGAGCTGGCAGACGCCTTCAAAAAGAGCCCTGATTTCACGCCGGTGACCGTTTCCGAGTCTCAGTTCATCGTCTTTAATCTGAAGAACGAATTCCTTTCCAATAGCAAGATTCGGAAGGCGATCAGCTATGCCATCGATCGGGAGGCCCTGGCGAAGCTAATGAAAGACGGATCCAAACCTGCACTGGCCCTCGTACCGCCGACGATCACCGGAAATGATAATGAACCCTTCCGCAAGAAGGCTACTCATGGCCACCTGTTTAACCCGAGGGAAGCCAAACGATTGTTAAAAGAGGGAATGAAGGAAGAGGGCTTTACCGAAAAGCCGAAGCTGACTCTGTTGAGCTTTGATGACTACCGCAAGCAGGCGTCGGTCTTCATCCAAGAGCAACTCAAGACGAACTTGGGCCTCGATATTCAGGTGGATCCCCAGCCTAGGAAACAGAAGATTGACCGGGAGGACAATTCGGAGTTTGAGCTGAATTACACCGCCTGGAACGGGGACTACAACGACCCGATGACTTTCCTCGATCTCTTCCTTGACAGTGGGGTTTTCAGCACGGGGCATTGGGATAATAAAAAATACAAGGACTTGGTCGAGAAAGCGAAAGGAAACCCCGATTTCAAGGAACGTACACAGCAATTGGTGAAAAGCGAGGGGATTCTGCTGGATGATGCAGCTATCGCTCCGGTTATTTACGGGGGCAAAGCTTATCTCCAGAAGCCATATGTGAAAGAAATCGTCCGTCATCCAATCGGGGCGGATATGACCCTTAAGTGGGCCTATCTGGACGGCAAAGATAAATAATTAAGAGGAAAAAAAGACCCGTTTCCGAAACACAGGAAACGGGTCTTTTTGTATGAAAAAATGCTAGACCTAAAAAAAAGGAATTTGATATGTTTTTATCGAATTAATAGTTTTGGGTAGCAGACTTGAAATGGATTGTTGCTACTTTGCGGGTTGCCGTTGGCAGACCGTTTAAGCTTGGTAATATCCTGTCCGTTGACGAGAGTTCCCAAGAATCCCTTGCCTTTAGACATGGGGAGTGTCAAACTCTCAAGGGGGAAAACTCATGGGTAAAAAGGTGTCCAGGAGACTGTTTTTTTCATGGGTTTCCGTTGTGGGGAAGAGCGATCGTTTCTGATTGGCAGAGCTCATCAAGCGTGCAAGAAGGTATATGCCGTCACGGCATATACCTTCTGTGCGCTCATGATGGGGGTTTTTATTCAGTACGTGGTTTTTTTATTCATTCATTTCGTCCGTAGAGAAAGGGGAGTGGAAATGTGCGCCGTTATTTCCTGCAGCGTATGACGTATATGCTCATTACGCTATGGGTCATTATTACCTTTACATTTTTTCTGATGCATACCATGCCGGGTTCGCCTTTGGAGAATGAGGATAAGATTCCCCGGGAGTTGAGGGAAGCTCTCCTAAAGGAGTACGGGTTGGATCAGCCGCTGCCTGTCCAATATGCTAAATTCATGGGAAATCTGATCCAGGGAGAGCTAGGGTATTCGTTCCAGTATGACGGTCGAAGTGTGACTAACCTGCTCATGCAAGGATTCCCGGCTTCTTTACAACTGGGTGTGCAAGCAATCTTATTCGGAGTTCTGATCGGCATGCTTTTGGGAACCATCGCCGCACTTCGCCGTGGAACCTGGGTGGACAATACCTCCAATGTGATCTCCGCGCTGGGTTATTCCGTACCCAATTTTGTGATGGCGGCTCTGCTTTCCTACTATGTCGGGGTCAAGTGGGGAGTTCTTCCCGTCGGTTTATGGGGTTCCTTTGAACACACCATTTTGCCGTCGCTTTCCCTCTCGTTCCTGGTCATCGCCACGATTGCCCGCTATGTGCGGACAGAAATGCTCGAAGTGCTGGGGCAGGACTATATGAAAACGGCGAAGGCTAAAGGGTTGAGCCGATTTACGACGATCAGCCGTCATGCCCTTCGGAACGCTATGATTCCGGCAGTGACAGTGTTGGGTCCTTTGTCCATCGGATTGATCACGGGCTCCATGGTAGTGGAACAGATCTTTGCCGTTCCGGGAATGGGTAAGCTGTTCGTCACTTCCATCACGGTCAATGACTATACGGTCATTATGGGGGTAACCGTTTTCTACAGCACCTTGATCATCCTCAGTATGTTTCTGGTGGATATCCTTTATGGCTTGATTGACCCTCGGATTCGGGTTGCGGGTGGAAAGGAGTGAGAGAGATGGAGACAGCGCGAAAATTGACGCGGGAGATGTTTGAGCCGGCGACGGTTGATACAGAAGAAAAGGTTGTCGGTAAACGGGTTACTTTCTGGGGAGACGTTTGGCGGCGATTTAGCAGTAACAAGGGGGCACTCATTGGCCTGGTCCTTCTGGCGGCGATTGCATTTTTAGCGATTATCGGGCCTGATTTGAATGATTATACCTATCGGAGTGCCAATTACGATCAAACCAATAAAGAAGCTTTCGGGGATCATTGGTTCGGAACGGATAAGATGGGGAGGGACTTGTGGACACGAACCTGGTATGGAGCGGGCATCTCCCTCCTCGTCGCTCTGCTGGCGGCTGCTTTCGATCTTTTCATCGGGGTTCCCTATGGATGTATATCCGGTTATTACGGAGGAAAAGTGGATAACTGGATGCAACGGATTATCGAGGTATTGTACGGAGTCCCCAATTTGATTGTCATTATTTTGCTGCTGTTATGGATGGATCCCGGGATATGGCCCATTGCGTTAGCCTTGGGTATCACCGGTTGGGTAACCATGGCCCGTGTGGTCCGGGGGCAGATGTTGAAGTTGAAATCCCAGGAGTATGTGCTAGCTGCCCGAACCCTGGGAGCCAGTACACGACGGCTGTTGCTTAAACATATGCTTCCCAACGTGATGGGACCCGTTATTATTACAATTATGTTTTCAATCCCAACCGCGATCTTTTTTGAGGCCTTCCTTGCTTTTATCGGTTTGGGTATCCGTCCTCCTGCAGCAAGCCTGGGTGTTTTGATTAACGAGGGGTACAAGGTATTGCAGCTTTTTCCGCACCAGCTGTTTTACCCTGCGGCTGTCCTATCCCTGATTATGTTCAGTTTCAACCTGGTGGGGGACGGTCTGCGTGATGCCCTGGATCCCAAGCTACGCCAATAAGGAAGGAGGGACCTCTATGGAAAAAAACAATGTACTGGAAGTTAACGATCTCCACGTTTCTTTTAAGACCTACAACGGTGAAGTGCAAGCGGTACGCGGCGTCTCCTTTGAGGTGAAAAAAGGGGAGACCGTGGCCATCGTGGGGGAGTCCGGGTGTGGGAAGAGCGTCACCTCCCAAAGCATCATGCGGCTGATTCCGCAACCGCCAGGCTTTTTCAAAAAGGGGAAAATCCTGTTCGAAGAGAAGGATTTAACCCGTTTGACGGAGAATCAAATGGAGAGGATCCGTGGCAAAGATATCGCGATGATTTTCCAGGATCCGATGACCTCACTTAACCCGACGATGACGGTGGGTCGACAGATCATGGAGGGTTTGGTCAAGCATCAGCGGCTAGGGAAGGCAGAAGCGAAAAAGAGGGCTCTGGATATGCTGCATCTGGTGGGCATCCCCAGTCCTCGCTCTCGAATCAATCAGTATCCCCATCAATTTAGCGGTGGGATGCGGCAACGGGCGATGATCGCGATTGCATTGGCCTGTGCGCCGAAGTTGCTGATCGCTGACGAACCGACAACGGCCTTGGACGTGACAATCCAGGCACAAATCCTCGATCTGATGAACGATCTGAAGGAAAAGTTGGAGACGTCGATCATCTTGATTACCCATGATCTGGGTGTGGTGGCCGAAACGGCGGACCGTGTCGTCGTCATGTATGCTGGGAAAGTGGTCGAAACCGGCACTGTGGAGGAAATTTTCAACCACCCTCGTCATCCGTATACATGGGGGCTGATGGGTTCCATGCCGAGGCTGGACCTTTCCCGTGATAAGGACCTAGCGCCGATTCTAGGGACCCCGCCCAACCTGCTCTCACCGCCGAAGGGTTGTCCCTTTGCTGGACGTTGCAAACATGCAATGAAGATCTGCAAGGAAGAGATGCCTGAAACAACTGATGCTTCCGGTTCTCACCAGGTGGCATGTTGGCTGGAGCATCCGATGGCGCCGGCCGTCCAGGCTCCTTATAAATTGGTAGGAGGGGGTTTCCAATGAGCATGGCCGAACCAAAAGTGGAAAAGATCCTCGAAGTCAATCAGGTGAAAAAACACTTCAGCGCCGGTAGGGGTCAGGTCGTACAAGCCGTCGATAATATCTCTTTTGAGGTTTACAAAGGGGAAACCTTGGGCCTCGTCGGGGAGTCCGGCTGCGGCAAATCTACCATCGGTCGGACGATCATTCGTCTCTATGAAGCTACCGAAGGAGAAATTCGCTTCAAAGGAAAAACGACGAAAGATCTGAAGGGGAGAGATCTGAAGCGGTTCAATCGGGAAATGCAGATGATCTTTCAAGACCCCTATGCTTCTCTGAACCCACGTATGACCGTCGGCGATATCATCGCCGAGGGGCTGGACATCCACGATCTCGCCAAAGGACGGGAGCGTCGCAAAACAGTAGTGGAACTCCTTAGGACAGTCGGTCTGAATGAGGAACACGCTGATCGTTTTCCCCATGAATTTTCCGGCGGCCAGCGGCAGCGGATCGGGATTGCTCGAGCTCTAGCGGTGGATCCCGATTTCATCATTGCCGACGAACCGATTTCGGCCCTGGATGTGTCGATCCAAGCCCAGGTCGTCAACCTGATGAAGAAGTTGCAGCGGGAAAAAGGGTTGACCTACCTTTTTATCGCTCATGACCTATCGATGGTGAAATACATCAGTGATCGGGTAGGGGTGATGTACCTCGGCAACTTGGTGGAGCTTGCCGACAGCCAGGAACTTTATGATACCCCTCTTCATCCTTATACAGAGGCTCTCCTGTCAGCTGTACCGATCCCGGATCCGAACAATGAGAAGCGCCGGGAGCGGATCATCTTGAAGGGGGACGTGCCGAGCCCGATCAACCCGCCGAGCGGTTGCCGGTTCCGCACGCGTTGTCCGAAGGCGATGGACATTTGTGCCAACGAGGTTCCGACCTGGCAAGAAGTCCGCCCGATGCACTGGGTTTCCTGTCATCTGTATCAGGAAGAGTCATTGAAAAAAGAAGAAGGGCAGTAACAGGGATAAGGCTCCAATAAAGAATGGTTAAAAAACGGATATCTGACGCCAAAACCCCCGGGGGAAAAACCCCAGGGGTTTTTGGTTCTAATTGAATAGGGAGGCGGGGAAGCTGACCATCGTTCCAGGATCGTCACCTTTAGAAAACGTCGAAGATTTCCCGGAAGGCGAGCACGGCAAACAGGAGGACACTTCCGCCGAGAAGAAGGTTGGTTACCCAACCGTTTTTAAACGGATCTCCCACTCTGGAGGAATTTAGGAGCCAGATTAGGGTGAGGGAGAGAAAGGGCATAAATAGAGCGCCAAGGGTGCCGTAAGCGATCACCAGGGCGAAAGGCTTGCCGAGAAAGAGGAGAAGCATCGGCGGGAAGGTGAGCCAAGCGAGGTAACTGCGGTAGGGTTTGCTCTTTTCCGAGATGTATTCGCCGCTCTGTTCCTTCGGAATGCCTTTGGTCAGCCGGACGAAATCGGCAAACAGGTAGGGAACGCCGTTCCAGACGCCCAGCAAGGAAGTGAAGGAGGCTGCCCAAAATCCGATCAGAAACAGCCAACGAACGATCTCACCGAGGCGTTCTCCGAGGAGACGGGAAAGGTCTACCATCCCTTTCTCCCCTTCCAGGATGATTCCCGTCCCAAAGAGGACTTCCGCCCCGATGACTAGCAGGGAGAGGGTGAAGATACCAGTTATGGTATAGGCGACAGTGGTGTCTAGACGCATCGTGGGGATCCAGGAGGGGCTATTCCAACCTTTTTTCCGCAGCCAGTAACCATAAGAGGCCATGGTTACCGTCCCGCCGACTCCACCGACCAATCCCAGAACATAGAAGAGGGATCCTGACGGAAGCTGGGGGACTAAGCCGAGGGAGAGATTTCCTAGGTTGGGGAAAAGGATGACTGCGGAGCCGACAACGGTCACAAACATGATGCCAACCAGCATCAGCATCACTCGCTCAAAGAACAGGTAACGGCCGTTCCAGATCAGGAGAAAGCCAGTCAGGGAGTGAAGGATCGCCCAGGCCCATAGGGGCATGATGGGAAACATCGTGGCTGCCGCCAATGCTGTCGACGAAGCGACGGCTGCACCGAATACCAAACCCCAGAGGATCACATAAACACCGAAATATGCCATGGCCCATCTTCCCAGAGAGTGCCACCCTTCAAGGATGGTTTGCCCTGTAGCTAGACACCAACGGCCGATTCCTTCATTTAGGATATACTTCAGGATCGAGCCGATGACAATCGCCCATACAAAGACATGGCCGTATAGGGTTCCGGCTACCAAGGCGGCCACGAGATCACCCACACCGACCCCCGTCGCTGCCATAACCAACCCAGGGCCGATATGTTTCAGTCGACTTTTAGCGGAGGCGGGAGCCGGAGAGACGGGGTCTGTGTGGAGCGTGGTGCGGGATTTCATTAAACCCCTCCTTTTAAAGCAGAAAATTAAATGATTTCTTTCATCATACACGATTTTGAATTCTCCGCAAATGGAAACCGCCTCCAAGGAGGAGGCGGTTTCCGATGGATCAGATGGAGGTTTAAAGAACCTGCTCCACTTCGGTAACGCCGGGGACTTCTTCAACCAGGGCACGTTCAATCCCTGCTTTAAGGGTGATCGTGGAGCTGGGGCAGCTGCCACATGCACCGAGGAGGCGAACTTTTACCACTCCGTCTTCGATGTCCACCAATTCTACGTCCCCCCCGTCCCGTTGAATGAAGGGGCGTAGTTTATCCAACACTTCCTGTACTTGCTCTCTCATGGATGATGCTCCTTTCATCAAAGGCCCAGTGGAAAAGGGCGCTTTGCGTTCATGTATATTGTAATCAGGATCAGTTGTGAAATCAATCGGTACGACCGGAATCCATTTCTCATCATATAGTATATCGATCTTTTCAGCCGTTGTCTTTCAAAGCGTGGAGAAGCCGTCACCGTCACGGTTTTTCTGCAACTGACAAAAATGATAAGATGGGATAAGTGTGACCGATGCTGATTAGTGTGCTTAGGAAGAGGGAATCGACCATGAAAAACGTGTATGAAGATATAAAAGATCTGATCGGCAATACGCCGATTGTCCGGGTGAAACATTTTCCGCTCCCGGAAGGGGTTCGCATTTATGCGAAGTTAGAGTCCTTCAATCCTGGTGGCAGTGTCAAAGACCGCCTGGGACTCGCCTTGATTCGGGCGGCGGAAGAGAGTGGCCAGTTAAAGCCGGGAGGAACGATCATTGAGCCGACGGCGGGTAACACGGGTATCGGACTTGCTCTAGCTGCTATCGGGACGGGGTATCGGGTGATATTCGTCGTCCCGGAGAGATTTTCCCAAGAGAAACAGCAATTGATGCGCGCCTTGGGGGCGAAGGTGGTCAATTCCCCCACTGAAAAAGGGATGAAGGGAGCCATCGCGCGCGCGGAAGAACTGGAAAGAGAGATCGAGGGTTCCTTCTGTCCGCAGCAGTTTCAAAACCCCGCTAACCCGGATGCCCACTATCGAACCACGGGGCCGGAAATTTGGGAACAGATGGATGGCCAGGTCGACATTTTCGTGGCTGGAGCGGGATCCGGTGGAACCTTCATGGGGTGCGCCCGTTATCTGAAGGAACGGAATCCGGATATCAAAACGGTGATTGTGGAACCGGAAGGCTCTATTTTGACCGGTAAGCCCGGCCCTCACAAGACAGAGGGGATCGGGATGGAACTGATGCCGGGTTACATGGATCCCTCCTATTTTGACGGTATTCACATGGTGACGGACCGGGACGCCTTTGATATGGTAAAGGAACTTTCCAAACGGGAAGGGCTGTTGGCTGCGAGCTCTTCCGGAGCTGCTTTCTGTGCTGCTCTGCGGGAAGCTGAGAAGGCTCCCTCCGGTACCAATATTGTCGTGATTTTTCCTGACAGTAGCGAACGATATCTTAGCCAGCAGATATACGAGGAAGGAGAATAAACATGCGAATCGATACGAAATTGATCCACGGCGGCGTCTTTGGGGACGACCGTACCGGGGCCGTCAGCGTCCCGATCTACCAGGTTTCTACCTATAAACAGAACGGGATCGGTGAGCATAGCGGATATGAGTACTCCCGAACGGGCAACCCAACTCGGGAAGCCCTCGAACAATTAATCGCGGAGCTGGAAAATGGGGCTCGAGGCTTCGCTTTTTCCTCAGGGATGGCTGCTATATCGACAGTGGTTGCTCGGTTTGATCAGGGTGATCACCTGGTGGTCGGGGATGATATCTACGGAGGAACCTACCGGGTCCTTTCCAAAGTGTTCAACCGATTTGGCATCCGTTCCACCTTCGTAGACACCAGCCGTCCCGAAGAGGTGGAAGCGGCCATCCTACCGGAAACGAAGGCCGTTTATTTGGAAACACCCAGCAACCCGTTGCTTAAGGTAACGGACATCGGAAAGGTGGCGGAAATCTGCCGCTCCAAGGAACTCCTTCTTATCGTGGATAACACCTTTCTCACCCCTTATTGGCAAAATCCCATCGATCTCGGAGCGGATATCGTCCTGCACAGCGCCACGAAATACCTGGGTGGTCACAGCGATGTGGTCGCGGGATTGGTTGTCACTCGCGATAAGGAAGTGGGGGAAGACATCCACTTCCTACAAAACTCCATGGGCGGCATCCTGCCGCCCCATGATTCCTGGCTTCTGATGCGGGGGATGAAAACACTTGGCCTTCGTATGCGTCAACATGAAACGGGTGCTAGGAGGCTAGCGGAGTGGCTGGTGAGCCGCCCTGACGTCGGATCGGTTTATTATCCGGGCTTGAAAACCCACCCTGATCACGATATTGCGATCCGTCAGGCCCGCGGTTTTGGGGGAATGATTTCCTTTGACGCGGGCGATGGGAAGCGTGCCGAGGAAATCCTGTCCCGCACCCGCTGGTTTACCCTGGCGGAGAGTTTGGGGGCGGTAGAAAGCCTTATATCGGTCCCGGCCCGGATGACTCACGCATCGATTCCACCGGAACGACGCCGAGAGTTGGGAATCACAGACGGATTGATCCGCATTTCTGTAGGTGTTGAAGATGTGGATGACTTGATAGAGGACTTGGAACAAGCCCTGCGCTGACCCCGAACAAGGACATCTCCGGTCTCGCCCAGGGAACCGACGGGAAAAAGGAGGTCTCTCCTATGACTGATCCAATCGTTATCCATGTTTACGGTGCTGAAGATTTGTGTGCCAGTTGTGTCAATCTGCCCTCGGCGAAGGAGACCGCCGCCTGGTTGGAGGCAGCTTTGGGCCGTCGTTACGGGGAACGGATCCTCGTTCGTTACGTCGATATCCATCACCCGAAGGGGGAGGAGGAGGCTGCCTTCTCCCGTCGGGTGGTGGAGGAAGATCTCTGGTATCCGGTGGTTGTGATCGATAATGACATCGTCGGCGAAGGAAATCCGAAACTGAAAGAAATCAGGCGGAAACTGGATTCTATGGGGCTTATGCCGGCCTTTGAAGCCGACGCTTAACATCATTGGATCAGCTCCATAAGTGACTATAACAACGCCCCCCTCATCCCAGAGGGGGGCGTTGTTATGGGGATTTTTCAAAGGACTATATGTTAGGTAATGTAACACAGGGAAAGGATAATGGATGGATATGAGATAATACGTCATATTATTCAACAAAAAGGGAGGATTTACCGCTAATGATCAGGGGGGATAAGATGTAACCGCTTTTCCTGTGTAAAATAACATGACATAATGTTTGTGCCTGCTATGAATAAGCGATATAGTGAGGAGCAGAAGCACATATGGAGCGGATAAAATCTGTTCAAGGGGGAAGGTTGATGCGAAAAAAACGAATCTTTTCTGTGCTCGGTAAACCATCTGTCCGAGAGGTCACCCGTTTTGTGGAGACTGCCCGTTCTTTCGCCAGCCATATCATGATCTGCCACGGTAAAATCACAGCAAATGGGAAGGGCTTGCTCGGTCTGATCTCTCTCTTTATCGGAGTGGAAAAGGGAGACCGGCTAATTCTCACCGCTGCTGGCCCTGACGCAGACCGTGCGTTAGAAGAGCTGGTTCATCTCTTTCAATGGGTTCACTATGACCTTTGACCACTCCCCATGCGTAAACGCAGGGGATTCTTGGGTAATCTCCAGTAACCCGGAGAAATGGACCAAGCGAACCCCGTGGGCCCCACGGTTAAAAAAGAGTTTCGTTACCATGTCTCAGGCTGAAATGACTGCTTGGTTTTCGCATGACATTCCAACCATGGAGGTACGCATAGCATTTTACATGCAAGACGATTGGTTTGCACAACCCCATATGCTATCCATTTTTCAAAGAGCAACTACTTTTAATTTAGGCTCCATAGATAAATCTAAGGGTTTTCCCCGCTCGCAAAATATATAAAAAAAGCTTCGGCGTGAGCCGGAGCTTTTTTTATACTGACTAATTATTTTGGGGTTTGCTTCCGATCAAGTCTGCCCGGATGATATAGCGTTGAGGAGCACTGCCTACCAAGTTGAAAGGATAGCACGTGATGAGGGACATATCCGGTTTGTCGTGGGGGACGATCACACTGCGATCCTCGTCATCCACAATGAATGTTTTCCGGATTTGGTAGGTGTGGATGAACCCGTCTATTTTGACGTAGAGCTTGTCGCCCTTCTTTAGTTCGTTCGCCTGGCGGAAGACGGTTTCCCTGTGGCCCGCCAGGACAGTGTGACCTTTCTCTCCTGGCAGCACGGTTCCAGATCCGATATATTGGCCCACTCCTTTGGCCAATTCCTTCTCCCCTGTTCCATAGACAATGGGGAGGATTGCGCCGATCTGAGGGATGATCAGCTCCCCAATGACCGCACCCTTTTTCGGATCTTGTTTTCGTTTTATCCCCTCTTTTTTTGAGGGCTCTGCCCGTCGGTCGTCCCAATCCTTCGCGATAGCCATCGCCAGTTTCGGGTCATGGACAGCCACATGGATCTGATCCCACCACTGATAAGCGTTATAGGCGACCATCGAGCTTCCGGCCAGTATTAATATAACAGCAAAGACTCGGATCAAGGCGGGTCGACCCCCTGGTTCATTCCGTTTTCAGAACAACCGTATCTTATCATGGGCTCACCAGAGAGACAACAAATAGGTTCGCTCTACCGAAGGTTGCAAGACAAAAAAACCCTGCACTCGGAGAGAACAGGGGGGAATGCATGGCGGGAATTAGTTTTTGTTAAATTTCCGTCGGGTGGCGAAGACAGTCAAGCCGATGAAGGTAAGGACGCCTCCCGTTAACATGCCAGTCGGGTAGCGGACGGAGGTTTCGGGCAGTTTTTCACCGTTCTTGATTTTGCCGGAGGTTTCTTTATCTTTACCCGGAGAGGGAGCGTCTTTGCCGTCATCTGGCTTTTCTCCCTTGTCACGATCCTCTTCCCCTTCGTCGGTGTCAGGGACGGTGACACACGGATCGTCGGCTTTTAGATTGTTGTTGGCCACGTTATATAAACGGACGGGAACGCCGTTATCCATGGTTCCCTGATAGTCCGCGTGGACGATATATTCACCGGGGGTGATGGTTTTCTTGGAGAAGAGGGCACGATGGATGGGGGATTCCGTGGTCCCGGATTCCTCTCTCTGTTGTTTCTCACCGTCGAGGATGAGTGTCCAATTGCCGTTGGTATGCTTGGCACCGAGCAGTTCACCTTGGACTGCCACGCCTTTTTCCGTGCAAGAAGCGGTGACATCGACGTTGACGAAGCGGACAGCGATGTCATTGGACGCGCGAAACTTCTTACCTTCGGATTTGCCGTTGAACGTCACGCGCACCTTGAAACGTTGGCCGGGCTGTGCTCCTTCGTCCCTCAGACCGAGGGTAGCTTTCTGTCGGACTCCGGTGACGTTTTTTAGGGTTTCTGTATGACCGTTCAGGGTAAAGGTCCAGGTTCCTTTTGCACGCTCAGCATTAGGGAGCGCCGCATTAACCACAAATCCTTCATGGTAGACCCCATAGGAAAGGTCCAAATTGTCGGCTCCAGGCAGATCCGGAACGCGGTATTCGTCCTCAGCGTGGAGAGAATAGGCGTTTCCTTGAATGTTTCCCTCGAACCGGACATCTATTAGATGGACGGTTCCCGCTTTCAGCTCACTTTTCGGAAGTTTGAATTCCACTTGTTGTTGCGGGCTTTTTCCCTTGCGAATGATTGTTTCTGAACCCATCTGGAAGGTCCAAGTTCCGTCGGCGTCCCCGTTGGTAATTTCCCGGATGGACGCTTTGACAATCAGCCCATCTTCAGTCGGTTCATGCTCGAGGGCGATATCGAAAGTTCCTTGGGAGGGTGTTTCCTTTTTCGGGTCGGGTTTTTGGTCCTTGGCTGGAGGTTTTGTTTTATCCATAGGAGGGGTCTTTCCCGGGTTCGGTAAGACGGGGGTGGTCACTTGATCGGCGGGGCCTTCTTTGGCTGGTGACCCTTCCCTTTCTTGTTGCGGGTTTTCTGTGTTTACCCCTTCTTTCTCAGACGGGTGCTGTTCATTGGCGGACGAGTCTGCTGGAATGGGTGCCGCCTGGATCAGCCCTGCAGGTGTCAGTGTCAGCATCAGTATGAGAGCCAAAGCTGACAAAATCAATTTTTTCAACGCTCCTACTCCCCCTGTGTTCTTTGATTTTACATGCTAGTTGAAACCGCTATTTCTTTTACAAGAATATTTTACTTCCCCCTTTATTCTGTTTCAATAGTAAATGGATCATCGTCTATTAATATACCGTTTTATGAATGAATAAAGGGTATAAAATGGGATGGTTAAACACTCTATATAGCGTGGGTGCGAAAAGAAGTTTTTTTATACGACTTTTCATCTGATCCTGTCCCTTTTACGACTAAAAAAAGGGGAGACAGGAAAACGGCAGAGAGGACTAGAAGAGGTCCCATTATTCGGATGATTTTGACAGAGTTAACATCATGAGCGTCTTCACTGGATCCACTTTCAATGGAAAAGAGCCGAGAAGAGAAACGGAGGGGTTAGCGGATGGGTTGGCGGAAGGGGATTGTCGTCTGGCTCGTGCTGTCCTTGGTTTGGGCTCCCATACCGTTGCAGGCACAGGACCCGGTCCATGAATCGGGAGAGGATCTGCTAAAGTCCCAGACTCCATCTACTGATGTCTACGGTACAAAAGCCCCGGCGGTCATCCATGAGGAAAGGTCGGGGGAGGCCATCGCCAAAGGAGTGGCCCTAATGAGCGTTAACCGGTTTGATACCCGCGGCTGGATAGAAGGTGCCACGCTTACTGTCGATCTCGCAGAGCCGGCAGTGAAGAGCAGTCTGTTGACTGCGGGAAAAGTAGCCAGTTCGCAATCGCTGAGTGAGCAGATGAAGCGGGCCGGAGCCATCGCCGGGGTGAACGCAGATTTCTTCGACATCGGTAATACGGAAGCGGCTTTCGGGGCGGAGGTGTCAGAGGGAAAGATCCGTAAGAGCGGTGGAGACCGGTTGGCGGTTTCCGTTACTCGGGACCGCCTGGGGCAGGTGGGCCAGCTGCTTCTGGAGGGAAGAGTGGTATCTCCCTACGGGGAGCGCCGGTTGGATGCGATCAACGCCCATGTTCTTGGGAAGGAGGACCTGGGTTTGTACACATCGGACTGGGGGAAAGCTTCCCGCCGTCATCTCGTGGGTAGTCCGGCAGACTACACCGAGGTGACTCTCAATGAGGGAAAGGTGACGGAAGTACGAGAAGGAAGTGTTCGTGAAGGGCAGCTGGAGGAAGGGCAGGCCATCCTCAGCGGAAAGGGGAAAGCTGCTAATTTTCTTCGTCAGCTGAACCAGGGGGATGAGGTATCCGTGGAATACGGCACTCGGCCCGATGCGAAAAACCTCCTCTTCGCTGTCGGAGGTGGAGCGATGTTGGTGAAGAATGGAGAAATTTCCAATCACGACGACGGTGCTGTCCATCCCCGGACGGCCGTCGGATTCAGCCGTGACGGAAAAAAGATGATTCTGACAGCCGTTGATGGACGCTCTAAAGAGAGCCGCGGGATGACCTTGTGGGAGTTAGCCCGCTGGATGAAGGAACAGGGTGCATGGACAGCTATTAACTTGGATGGAGGGGGCTCTACCACCCTCATCGCTAGGGAATTGGGACAAGAAGGGCTGAAGGTGATCAATACTCCCTCAGACGGAAGGGAACGACCCGTTCCCAATGGAATCGGGATTTGGAACCAAGCCAAAACCGGCCATTTAAAAGGATTCAACATTCATTCGACTTCACCTCGGGTATTTAAAGGTTTTACCCGCCGGTTTCGCGCCGACGCTTTCGATACCGCTTTCGCCCCGATGAAAATCGATCCACGCCGGATCCGCTGGAAGACAAAACCTGCTACTCTCGGAAGATTCGAGGGGGAGATCTTCCGAGCGGCTCGTTCCGGAACAGGTAAGGTAACAGTCCGGTCTCAGGGGGTGAGGTCCGATGCGGACATCCACGTTTTAGGCAGACCGGTCACACTGTCTATTGAGCCGAAACAGATGGGTTTGGAAAAGGGAAAGGAAGCTCGGTTTCTTGTCACCGGTAAGGATAGGAATGGGTATCGGACCTATATCGAACCTGGGGATATCCGTTTTACTATCGAGGACAGCTTGGTCGACCTGACCCCCAACCCAGATGGCAGTGTGACCGTCACACCTAAAAAAACGACAGGGTCTGCTGTTTTGACAGCCAGGGTCGGTGGATTGACCGCTCAGGCAGGAATCACCATCGGCTTGGAAGAAAATCGGGTAGAAGATTTTGAGAAGAATACACCCCCATGGACTTTTTCCAAGGCACCGGCTGAAACCACCGGGAGCCTTACCTGGGTGGATGCTCCGGAGCGCGGGGGAAAAGCGATTCAGTTAGACTATGATTTCACTGCTTCTACCAAAACGCGGGCGGTTTATGCCAACCCTCCTGGAGGTCTGATGGATCTGCCCGGAGATGTACGAAAAATTGGGGTATACGTCCATGGGGACGGGAATGGGCACTGGCTTCGTACCCGGATCAAGGATGCCGTCGGAGTCTTCCACACATTGGACTTAGCCCGGAACGTGGACTGGATCGGTTGGAAGTATGTTGAGACCGAAGTACCGCCAGGTGTTCAATACCCGATCAAGTTAAACCAGATCTATTTGGTAGAGCCCGATGGTAAGGTGCAAGACAAGGGATCGATCATGCTGGATGATGTAACGGTTCGCATCACAGAAACCTTGAACCTCCCCCGAACAAAATCGCTTCCTCACCCGATGGTACGGCAGCACAGTTTCATTCCTGCGAGAAAATGGAAATATGCGGTGATGAACGACCTTCATCTGGACAGCACCCATCCAAGGAGCAAGGAGGTGGAGAATGCGAAGCAAGCCCTCCGGGAGTTGTCGAAGGAAGACGTGGACTTTGTCATCTTTAACGGAGATGTTGTGGACACGGATACCAAAGAGAACTATACCTTTTTCAAAAAAATCCTGGAGGAAAACCTATCAGCCCCTTCCTATGTCATACCAGGAAATCACGAGACTTACGGCAGCGGCAATCTGGACAATTTTGCGGATGCTTTTGGCCGGGAATCCCTGTTTCGCACCTTCGTTCACAAAAGGACGCGTTTTATTCTATTCAACACTTCCTTCGAAGGGCTGCGGGTAAGCGATGCCAACCAATGGTTCCGATTAAAGCAATTGCTCAAGGAAAGCGAAGAAGATGCCAAAGTGGAAAATTTGGTCATTCTGGGTCATCATCCACTGAGAGACCCTCTCCCGGCGAAGACCTCCCAGTTTAAAGATGGTGGAGAAGCTGAATTACTGGAGAAACTGTTGACCCGTTTTCGTGAAGCGAGTGGAAAACCGGCGGCGGTTATCAGCGCTCATGCTCACGTGAACCACTGGGGACAGTTGGATGGGATTCCTTACGGGATCATCGGCCCAGTCGGAAAACGGGCCTACGGGGCACAGGATGACGGAGGTTTTTACAGCTATGCTGTCTTTGGGGTTGGCAGGGCCGGAAAGCGGAAAGTTCCCTGGATGACAGTGGAAGTTCGCCCGATTCTGCAGGATCTCATTTTGGAGAAACAGGTATTTACAGTTGGTGAGCAGGAAAAGGTGCCTCTCCATGGGGTGCAGGCAGAAGGGTGGACCTTTCCACTGGGCTATCCTGCCATGGTTCGGTACGAAGGTACGAAGGGGTTGATTATTTCGAACAAAGGGTCTATGGATTCCCGGGCCATAGCCCGTTTTAACCCGGTCACCGGGACGATTCGTTTTTACCGTCGGGGAAGCGTGGAGTTAACGGTTAAAACCGGCGGGATGGAGAAACGTTTTTCTCTCAAAGGCCAGTGAATATCCAACCCGACGATTATAGAAGAAATTCGTTTTTCATTGGTACCTTTTGTTTTTTCCGGATGGGAGGTACAATAATAGGCAACCCTGTAGCCAGGCAGGGAATCATCCGGACAGAGCAGGAGTGAACGACGATGCAACCGATGGTGGAATTTTGCCTTAACCGTCTAACACCGGATGTCGAGGAAATTCGTGATGAGCTGGCTCAGGACCCTGAAGTGGAGGTACTGGAGACCAGCTGCCTGGGTAACTGTGAAATCTGTGCCGCATCGCCCTATGCCATGGTCAACGGGGAGATCGTTACTGGTGAAACGGCGGCTAAGCTCAGAGAAAACATCCAACAAGCGATCGAAGACCATAAACGGAAGATGGAGGAGCTGTTCGATCTGCTTTAATAAGGGACGGTTGCGATAGATAGGGGTGCCCTTTTGGGCACCCCTTCCGTTTTAGAATAACCATTGTCCGTTTTTCTGCACCGGTTTTCCGTCGAGGTGAATTTCTCCCCCCTTGCGAAGGTCTTTTACCATGTCCCAGTGAATGGCGGATTGGTTGGTACCTCCGCATTCTTCATAAGCCCGGCCCAGAGCAAGGTGAACGCTGCCGCCGATTTTCTCGTCGAAAAGGATATTCTTCGTGTGTTGTTGGATGCCGAAGTTGCACCCGATACCCAATTCACCGAGGTAACGGGCCCCTTCATCCGTATCGAGAGCTTTTCGGAGGTAATCCTCCCCTTTATCCGCCCGGGCTTCCACTACCTTTCCTTCCTGGAAGGTAAGCCGGATGCCGGAAACTTCCTGACCAGCGATGACCGCTGGCCATTCATAGGTGATGATTCCCTCTGTTTTCTGTTCCAGCGGGGCGTAAAAGAATTCGCCGCCGGGCATGTTGTTCTCCCCGCCGTCAATCACTCCTTTACGGCCTTCGATGCTGAGAGTGATGTCGGTCCCTTCGCTGAGGATACGTACTTCCTTGGCTTCGTCGAAACGGGCGGTGGCTGCCTCCATTGTCTTCTTTAATGCGTTCCAATCGATGTTGACGGCTTCGTAGACAAAATCTTCGTAGGCCGATAAGGGCAGGTCCGCATCTTGAGCGAGGGCGGGTGTGGGAAAGAGGGAAACGACCCAGCGGGCTTCACCTTTCATAAATCGCTCATTGAGAGGCATCATTACCTTGTTGCGCTTCTGGAGCTTGACAGGGTCGATTCCTGTCATCTCCCGCCTGTTGACAGGGGCATCAATGTAGATGTTGGCATCCGCCCGTTCCAATATGTATCGCGTGATATCGGGAACGCTCTCCAACTGTTCGTCATCCGCCTCTTCGAAGAATATGCGGGTAAAATCGTTCCCTAGCAATAGGTGGGGGTGGCCACCTCGGCGGACAATGAGGCGGTATATTTCCTCCAGGAGGGGGCGGGCCAGGGAAGTGGAGCGAATGATCACCTCGTCCCCTTTTTTTACTCCGACGGAATGGTCCACTAGAGTTTCTGCCATCTGTTGGATACGCGGATCGGGCAATTGAATCATCCTCTCGGCATAGTCTACGATCTTATTTTGACAGTTCATCAAACACTGGGCAAGATTCCGAACCCTGATAAAAAATAAATTGGTAAAATTGGGTGAAAAAAGGCGGAAGAAAAAAGGAAACGGACGTTCGTACGGCGAATGTCTACTCGATGCGCCAAAATGTCCATATATCCTGCACGTTTGAGGTAAGAATATGACAAATCATTTTCCTGTTGATGGGAAAGAGTTTCATCAACAACTAATTTTGGGTATTATGGAATTTAACCATTATGATCAAAGACTGGATACGAGTATCAGGGGGGCTTTCATTATGGGCCAGTATTGGCTGGAAAGAGAGATAGAAATCACTCGTGCACGGATGGAACAAATGGCGAGAGAATTGGGTTTTACCCATCCTGCTGTGGTGAAGATCAGTCAACAGTTGGACGAGTTGCTCAATCAATGGAACGAGTCGGAATCCCTGGAGAGCCAGGGGGTCTATATCATCCGCCGTTATACATCCAGGATCCGCGAAGTAGCTGTCGGTCGTGCATGAAAGGGAGATCGAAGCTAGGATTAGTGGGCGTTGGTTGTGCCGTGATTCTCTTCTCTGTATAATTTAATGGAGAGGGATGCAATCGGGATCGTAAGCTCACCCTGAAAAAGGAGGAATCCTGTATGATCGAGCTTTCTGAACAAGCCGGCCATAAGATCCGGGAGATGCTGAAGGAAGAAGAAAGCCCGGAAAACCTGTACCTCCGTGTTGGCGTCCAGGGCGGCGGGTGCAGCGGGTTTACCTACGGCATGGGATTTGATGAAAATAAAACCGACCAAGACCAAGAACTAACCATCCAGGGGATCCGCGTATTGGTGGACAAGGACAGTGAAAAGCTGATTCGCGGTCTTCAGATTGACTACAAAGAATCGATGATGGGCGGCGGTTTTACCATCCACAACCCTAACGCGATCGCCACCTGCGGCTGCGGCACCTCGTTCCGCACCGCCGATGAAGAAGGCACCCCGGAGAAATGTTGACGTTTAATTGGACGGCGTGAAAAACGAAAAAGTTGCGGTTTAGGCGATAGATTTTTATCGGTAAGCGACCGTTGATTTAGTCGATAATCTATACCGTCTCCTGCGGTACTTCACCGTAAGGGGGCGGTTTTTTATTTTCCATGGGGACTTTGGGACCATGTTTAAATTCAGCGGAGGTGTGGAAACCCTTTAACAACAATAAGGGATCTGAGAGGGATGGGATTGGCTCCGGCGGTGAGACTATTCTCGGAGGTGTTGATGATGAGCCCGAACAAAAAACGGGAACGCAAGGAGATTGACCGCATGGTGGACGAAGGGCTGGGTGGCGGTCGCACTGGCAGTGCAACTGGACAAATTGATAATCAGGAAGAGCTTGAACAAAAATGGCGTAAAGAGCAGGTGATGGCGAAAGATATCGAAAACGGGGGCCTGGGTCGGTACGACATGGAAATCGACCGGATGGTAAACGAAGGGCTGGGTGGCGGTCGTGTCGGTGAGGGTACTGGGCGGATCGAAGAAAGTGACACACCTCGAAAAGAAGAGGATTGAAAAGGGGATTGAAAGGTGCGGCGCCCGTGAAAGGCGCCTTTTTTACTGATAAAAATCAGACTTCCCATCCCAATCTTCTGTGTTGTATGATGTGGTGAGAATTGGCTTTCTCATACAATCGTGTAGGGAAAAGATCGGCTTGGCCAAGCGGGGGAGGCTGAATGCAGTGGGTGTCGTTCTCTTTATCTTGTTTGTGCAAATCGCCTATGTCACCATCTCCACTATCCGGTTGATCGTGATGATGAAAGGCAATGCAAAGCTGGCTTCGGTGGTTAGTTTCGGTGAAGTCTTTATTTATATGCTGGGTCTGGCCACGGTTTTGGAGAATATCGATGTCTGGTACAACCTGGTCGTCTATTGTTTCGGGTTCGCCTTAGGGGTCTATACTGGTTCCTTGATCGAGGAGAAAATGGCGATGGGTTACGTGACGGTTCAGGTGATTACTCGCAAAGAGGATACAGACATGCCGCAGCAACTAAGAAACGCCGGATTCGGTGTTACTTCCTGGGTCGGAGAGGGCCTTAGCGGGGAACGGCTGGTTCTGATGGTCCTGACCAAGAGGAAGCGCCAAAAGGAATTGGTGGACAAAGTGAAACAAGTCGACAGCCAGGCCTTTGTGGTCTCCAGTGAACCGAAAACTTTTATCGGCGGCTTTTGGATGCGCCGGGTTCAATAGAAAGAGAAAAACCGCCCGGATTGGTGGCGGTTTTTTATAGGCGTATTTCGTGGATCATGATAACTTCTTCGTAGCCGCACTTCCGGCAGAACAGCTGATGAGGGCACAACGCTTCTTCAAGATCCCGGAATCCGTCCGTCCGCTTTAAATCGTCAATGGGGCGGTATGGGCTGTAATCGGCCAGGATATCGAAAAACCGCCCCCGGTCTTCCATCCATTCGCTGCAATGGGGACAGGCGGTGTTTTGTGTTTCAAAGCCGTTACAGACGGGACAGCCGGTCGATAGCAGCCTGTCCATGGCGATCACCGCACTTTATTGGGAATAAGAAGCCAAGCAAGCAGAAGAAGAAAAGAGAGGATCGCTATACTCGTGACCGTGACGATACTTAATCCCTGCCCTTTCATCCCAAAAAAGATCAGAAGAGGGATTACCAAGGTGGCCCCTGTTATCAGGAAGTGGTAAAGGGGGGCGGAGATGTTGCGAACTCGGTTCATAAATTTCCTCCTCTATTTTTTTGTTAGCTTGTCACCTCTCGTCAAAAACATCCATCCAATCACTAAAAAACCCCTCGTAAGAGGGGGGAGGTCAAAGTTTCATATTGGAGCTGTGGCCCGGTTGAAGGCGGGCTTTAGGATCCATGTATTGTTTTGCATTGTTGACGGCAGTGGGGGCTTCCCCGAAGCCGACGGCAATCAATTTCACTTTGCCGGGATAGGTGGCGATATCACCGGCGGCATAGATTCCGGGTATGTTTGTCTCCATGCGGGAGTTGACCACCAGGGAGCCTTTTTCGATTTCCAGCCCCCATTCCTGGATCGGACCCAGGGAGGAAACAAATCCATAACTGACGATGACGGCATCCACATTCAATTCTTCCACCAAGTTTTGTTTTTTATCGGCGATTACCGCTTTTTCGATGTGATCTTCTCCATGGAGGGCGAGGATTTCCCGCGGGGTCACCACTTGCACACGGGAGTTTCGCATCTTCTCCACGCTGGTTTCATGGGCGCGGAATTGATCCCGTCGGTGGATGACAGTCACTTGGTTGGCGATCGGTTCCAACATATTAGCCCAGTCGACCGCTGAATCACCGCCACCAGCAATCAAAACGTCTTTGCCAGCAAACTGTTGTAAATCCTTCACGAAATAGAAAAGGTTGGTATCTTCATACTTCTCACTGCCTGGAATATTTAGCTTTCGGGGTTCGAAAGCGCCACAGCCGGCGGTAATGATGACGGATTTGGACAGATGAACACGCTTGTCTGTGGTGATTTCAAAAATTCCGTCCGCGTTTTTCTCTAAATGAAGTACTTTTTCCTCTATGCAAAAATGGGGGTTGAACAATTGGCATTGTTCTACCAGGTTATCGACGAGTTCTTGAGCCCGAACCTTAGGAAAACCAGCTACGTCGTAAATGTACTTCTCAGGGTAGAGGGCTGAGAGTTGGCCGCCCAGCTGGGGCATGCTCTCGAGTACCTTGACCGTTGATTTTCGCATTCCAGCATAAAATGCGGCAAAGAGGCCTGTGGGGCCGCCGCCGATAATCGTGATATCCATCACTTCAGTTTGTGGTGTATCATCCACTGACATGGGGCGTTGCACCTCCGATCCAATTCTCAAAAGCATGGCGCCTTTGGGGTAGGCAAAAACCGTATGACATGTATTCTACCATGAACCTGAAAAAGGCACCAATCGAAAGGGGGAAAGAAAACCGTGAGCCGAATGGATAGTCAGGGATGAGGCCCAGTGGATTCGAGTCAATAGGGATTCCGTTTTTCCCCTTTGTTGCCAATCATTATTGTACAGTTAATTCTTGTCACCTCACAAGGCTTTTGCGGAAGAGAAGGAGAGAGGAAAAGGATGAGGAGGTCTTTGTGAGGCATTTCACCTAATCTTCGCTTCGGATAGGGAAAGCGGAGGGGGGAAAAATGTGAATGAAGAGACCCCTTGTCAAATCGTTATGAAAATCTTATGATGGACTAGGGAATCGGATGTAGCGGCTGCTTCATTGTGAGATTTTTAACATAGTTAAATGGATGTGGTTATGATGGGTCTTCCTAAAATTGTCGTATTGGGAGCCGGTTACGGGGGTTTGATGACCGTTCTCGGACTCCAAAAACAGCTTAACCATCAGGAAGCGGAAATTACGCTGGTGAACCTGAATCCTTATCATTATGTAACAACAAAACTGCACGAACCCGCTGCGGGTACATTGGATCCCGATTATGCGAGGGTGTCGATTGACTCCCTCATTAACAGGGACAAAGTACGCTTCGTCCAGGATAAGGTAACTGGATTCGATCCGGAAAAAAAGCAGGTTCATCTCGAGGGCTCCGAAGAGCCGCTTTCTTATGACTACCTGGTGTTCGGGCTCGGTGCCGAAACCGAAACCTTCGGTACCAAAGGGGTATTGGAAAATGCCCTCCTGATCAATAGTCTAAACAGTGTCCGGATGATCCGGGAGCGGATTGAATACAATTTCTCCCGCTATCAGATGAGTGAAGAAAAAAGCGACGAATTGATCACCATTGTGGTCGGAGGTGCCGGATTCACTGGAATCGAATTTGTCGGTGAGCTGGTTGATCGGCTGCCTAAGTTGTGCAGGCAGTTCGATATTCCGCGAGAAAAGGTACGGCTGGTCAATATCGAAGCGGCACCAACCGTTCTTCCCGGTTTCGACAAAGATTTGGTCGATTATGCCGTCAAATACCTTGAAGATCGGGGTGTTGAGTTCCGAATCAGCACACCGATCGAAGCGGTTACTCCTGACGGGGTCGTCTTAAAAGGAGGCGAAGAGCTCAAGTCGGCCAATGTAGTTTGGACTTGCGGCGTTCGGGGGAATTCCTTGCTGGAGAAAGCTGGCTTGGAAACCATGCGCGGCCGGGTGAAGGTGGATGAGTTCCTGCGGGCACCGGGTTATGAGGATCTCTTTATCATCGGGGACAACTCTCTGATCCTTAACGACCAGGAGCGTCCTTACCCTCCAACGGCCCAAATGGCTATGCAACAAGGTGAAGCTTTGGCCAAAAACCTGACCGCGATTCTGCGCGGAGGTTCACCGACTTCCTTCCGGTTCCAACTCAAAGGTACGGTGGCTTCCCTCGGAAAAGGTTCTGCCATCGGAATCGTCGGCAATCGAAAAGTCTTTGGTACACAAGCTAGCCTCATAAAAAGGCTCATTGATTGGCGCTGGTACTATATGGTTGGCGGTCTTCCTCTAGTCTTCAAAAAAGCGAAATTCTAATCCCCATCCCTATTGCCTCGTTCCATAGCGGAACGAGGTTTTTTTTATTACAAACAACCGGCGTTAGAACGCCAGTTGTTTTGATTCAGAAGTGGAAGTTGTCCGGGTCTTGGCCTACCCGCTGGCCCCGGTTAAGGTCATTGATTTGCGTCATCTCTTCTTGACTTAGTTCAAAATCGAAGATGTCGGCATTTGCTTTTATCCGATCTTCCCTAACCGATTTGGGAATAGTGACGATCCCGTGTTGCAGATCCCACCGCAGGATGATTTGTGCCGGGGTTTTTCCGTGTATCCGAGCGATTCGTGTAAGTACTTCATGGTCGAGGAGCCGCCCTCGCATCAATGGAGACCAAGCCTCCAGTTGGATGTGATTTTCCCGGCAAAAATGGTGAAGTTCCTTTTGGGTGAGGCGGGGATGGTATTCTACCTGGTTGACCATCGGTTTGATCCGACTGTGTTGCATCAGATCCTTCAGGTGGTGGATGTTGAAATTTGAAACACCGATCGCCCTAGTCTGTCCTTCTTCATATAAACGTTCCATGGCTCGCCAGGTCTCTCGGTACTTCCCTTTGACGGGCCAATGAATCAGGTAGAGGTCAAGGGGACCACAATCCAATTTCCGGCGGCTTTCCTCAAAGGCTCGTAGGGTTTTGTCATACCCCTGATCGGTGTTCCATACTTTGGTGGTGATAAACACCTCATTCCGATTGATTCCGGACTCTCGGACTCCCTGTCCGACCCCTCCTTCGTTTTGGTATAGGGAGGCGGTGTCAATGCTGCGGTAACCATGGCGCAAAGCTGCCGCTACCGCCTGGACGACTTCTTCGCCTTCCATCACTTTGTATACGCCCAGACCCAACCAGGGCATGTGAACCCCATTATGTAGGATGGTCGTATCGGTTATCTCTCGGATCATGGATGGGTACCTCCTTTGGGGTGTTCAGGCCAGTCCTTCGTGATAAAATCTCCGATTTGGTGAAAATCGGAGCATCCTGATGATGATGACGCTTACATAGAGGGAGGGAGCGTTGATATCCAGTTATTCCCTCTTTCTTTTTTTTCGAGATTCCTGTATGATTATCTGAAAATTAAAGAAACGTAACTTCACACCACAGGGGGTTTTTGGTTATGACAACAAATACCTTGATCCGCACGGAGGAAAAGTGCCTCTATTGCGGAGGTCAAGGATATTATCAGTTGCTTTTAGGCGGATCGGAGACTTGCGGGTGCTGCGAAGGCACCGGCAAAAAGCCGAAAAAATGATCAAAGCTCCGGCCATGAGATAGGCCGGAGCTTTTCGTATCAAAGGGTATTGAGACAATCCATCACTTCCGGGTAATGGACACAGGTAAACATTGGCACATCCCGTAAGGTATAGCGGCTGGCCTCTGTCTCCCTAAGCTCCTGAACCAATATGGAGAAATCAGTGATTTCATCCGTTTCGAAGGCGACTACGAACTCGTGGTCATCGATCCCGAAACTGTAGGTGGTATTCAGTTTGACCGATGGGTACTTGCTACCCACCTGGATGTGCTCGTCCATCATGCCTTGGCGGGCCGGATAGGAGAGTTGATACCAATCCCGTGTTTTGATAAAGGGATAGACGAAGAGGTATTTTTTCATTCCCGGAATGATATAAACCCGGGGATTCTGATGTTCAGGATCCATTTTATCCACGTACATACTCCGTTTGGTGAAGGAAAGGTAAGAGTAGGTGATTTCCAGGTATTTGCCCAGCCCTGTATGAAGGAGTCGATGGCTCATCTCTTGGAAAGTCTCCACCTGTTTAGCGATCCGCCACAACATAAAGTCAGCATCAGAACGGATCCCCACCATGGAGTAAGCATTGACCATCGTGCCACTGCCTTGGTATTCCTTCACGACAGCGGTGAATTCTTCTTTCCCTTTTTGTTGCTCATCCGCACTTAGACGGCGGAAAGCGGGGTCGACTTTGAAAAAGACAAAATTGACGAACTGGGTCGGCAATTTCGGCCTGGACTGTTGGTCAGCGCCGGCTTGCGGGCCGGAAGCTGTGCCCGGGCGACCCATCGGAGGTCTTCCTCCCGATTGTGGACGCATGCTGCAATCCCCCTATATTCGCGACTTCACAACCTATTGTAATCCAAAGCTGAGCCTTCCCGCAAACAGACCGGGAAAGTGTCAGTAGAAAGCCACAAACCGTCCTCTTCGTTCATTGACCCCATTCCCGATTTTCTGTAAACTGATCGATGATTGAAGGTTTCATTTTCAGCTTCCTTTCGGAGGGATGGTTGTGAGTCTGCCCCAAATTGTCGTCGCCGTATTACTGTTCACTTTTATGGGTTTTGGAATTTCCTTCATTTTAAATATGATCCTGAAAACCACCTGGGTGCCGTTAGTTCTTTACGCCGGTCTCCTCACTTATTATTTTGTCACCATGGGAGTGTTGAAGAGCGGTGACTATCTGATGTTGGCCATGGGGCTGATCGGGATCCTGGCGGGAAGTTGGACGATCCGATACCTTAGGGTAAACGGATACCGGATGTTTTAAAACCGGGCTACAGTCCGGATCAGGGGTGGAGGGCCGGATTTCCGACTCCGCGCCCGATGTACCTCCCGCAGATGCAGGGAATGTCGCTCCGCTGAGTGGTCGGTCGAACAGGCGCTTCGCCGGAAACCGGCCCGCCTTTGTGGTGCAGGAAGGAACTTTGTCAGCAGTCTCAACGCCTCCGAGTGGAGGCGTATTTCTTTATCACAAGGGGTTATCGGGATCGGCTTCATGGAACACGTCGGGGTACAAAAGGTGAGCCAAGTGTTGGATACCCGTCAGTATCCGTTGGGAAGGACGGCAATACCAGCCTTCCTCCAGGATGTGGACTCGCTCTTCCCTGGCGAAAGGAAGGCCCTTCCATGGGGGGCGGTTGAGGATGAGGCTTTTTTTAACTCGATGGATAGGGACGCCGGTCCAAGCAACCAAGGTGAAATCCGGCCTCCGTCTGGCGACTTCATCCCAGTCCGTTTGAATCGCTTGGCCTTCATCATCTCCGAAGACATTGATCCCTCCGACAATTTGGCTGACATCGGTCAACCAGTTGGCTTTTCCGGGGGTAAAGACCGGTTTTGGCCACCATTCCCAATAAAGGCGAGGAGAGGGCCGATTAAGGGGGACCCTGGTTTTGATTTCATCCAGTCGGGATTGGAATTTTTCAGCCAATAATCGGGCAAGGTATTCCACTCCTGCCTGTCGCCCCACTTTTACCAGGTCGGATGGAATACCTTCAATCCGATCCGGGTATAAAACCACATGAGGAATACGTTCTCTTTCCAGCTTTTCGATGTTTTTCTCCATGCCCGGGACGCTAAGAGATGCTAGCACCCAGTCTGGCTTGAGAGCCTTTACTTTTTCTATATCAATATTCAGGTCCGGGCCGAGGCGAGGGAGTTCATTGACCGCTTCTGGCCAGTCCGAATAATCGTCTACACCGACTACTTGGTCTCCCAGCCCCAAGGCAAATAAGATTTCCGTGTTACTGGGACAGATTGACACGATACGTTGCATTCCCACTCAACTCCTTTGACGTGTGAAAAAGTGAAAGGCCCCAATGATCCGAAAGGAGAACCCATTTTCATGGCTGTTGATATGAAAAACGTTGTAAAACCTTTTCAATGGCGACGCAATTTTCGGATAAAAGGACAAGCCGTAACCCTCCGACCCGCTAACGAGGACGATGCGGCCGAACTTGCCCAGCGTCTCGCGAAAGTGGTGGAAGAACAGGTTTATCTGGACCAAACCCCTGACAAAAAGCCGAACAAAGAGGACGAGAGGGCGGAGATACGCAAGATACAGGATAACGGCGGAATGTACACCGTGGTAGAGGTTGATGGTAAGATTTCCGGGGTTGCCCTGTTAATTCGTGGTTCAGAAGGAGTGAGCCACCATACGGCAAAATTCCGCACATGGTTGGTCCCCGGTTACCGGGGGACGGGCCTCGGAAAAAAGCTGATGGAATACACGATCGAGTGGGCAAGTAGAAAAGGCATCGAGAAAATCAATCTGGATGTGTGGTCCAGCAATAATCGGGCGATTCAGTTGTATAAGAAATATGGATTTCGCCTGGAAGGAAGGCGCCGCCGACAGGCGATCCTGAAAGGGAAGTATGTGGACGAAATCTTTATGAGTCGCTTTCTTTGATTTCCGGCGTATCAGATCCACAACCAGTAAAGGAGCAAGGCGATTCCTATGCCAAACCAAGCACCTATAAAGACCTCGATGGGTTGATGACCCAGGATCTCCTTTAATTTCACCCCTGTTTCCCGGGGTGATTTTTGTTTGATATGACGGATTTCATCCAACACCTGAGAGAAATCTTCGGCTAATTGATTAAGTACCTGTGCTTGCATCCCAGCCTGACGCCGAACTCCTGTCGCGTCATACATGACAATCAGGGCAAGGACGGTGGTGATGGCAAAGAAAGGAGAGCCGAATCCTTCCCAGATCCCGATGGATGTCGCCAGGGAGGTGACAGCTGCTGTGTGTCCGCTGGGCATACCGCCGGTGTTGAGCACCCAGTTCCAGTCCCACTGACGGGTGATCGTATAGTTCCAGGGAACCTTCAGGAGCTGGGCCAAAGTAATGGCCGTTAGGGCAGCCCAAAGGGGGTAGTTGTCCAAAAGCGTGTTCCACATCAGTATATGCCGCCTTTCATTTCAATCATCGATCATACTGGATCTCATGTTGTCGTTAAAAGGGAAGCGATTTTTATTTTACCGCTTCTCGGACGGGAAAGGAAGTTCAAAAGGAGGATGGCTGGGGAAAAGGTGCGTAGTAGGAGAATTTGGATCATGAGTCGATTCGGAGGGAGAGGCATGGATCGGATAAAACAATGGGTGATGGTCGGCTTGGTAGTCTCGGGTCTGCTCTGTATGGCAGGGGCACTCTCCTTCGGTCTATACGCTTCCAAGGAGTTGTCTCCCTTTGACCAACTGAATGTACCCGATAGAGATATTCCCTCTTACCGAGTGGAAGAGCGGGTGGATCGGCCGGGAGAAGAGGTTCCTTTCTTAAAGGCAAAACTTTCCACACAGGCACAATCGGAAATGGATCTAAAAAAAGTGGCAGCGGATTATATGGATCGGAATAAAGCGGGATATGCTTATATCCGGGTTCAGGTGATGGCAGGAGAGAAACGGCGGCGGGGAACCTTTGTCCAATCGGGTCGGGCAGCGGATCTCCTCGGGCTGGAGCGAACCCACCAATACCCTGCTGTTACCTATGATCGCCGATAAATAAAGGGAGATATGAAGACAAAGGGGGAGGATTTTGTTGACACTAGATGTTTTCCGGGTATGGAACCGGACGTTGAAGTGGCTCTCCACCGTGGATCACAAAGAAATCGGTATCCTTTACCTTGTTTTTGCAGGCTTCAATGCCCTTCGCGCGGGAATTGACGCGATCACGATCCGAACGCAGCTGGCGCTTCCCGGAAACACCCTTATCACAGGAGATAAATACAACGAATTTATGAGTATGCACGGGATCGTGATGATTTTTTTCGTGGCGATGCCGTTGTTGATCGGGTTGATGAATGTGATTGTACCTTTGCAAATCGGGGCGAGGGACGTAGCTTTTCCCTATATGAACGCTCTTAGTCTCTGGTTGTTCGCTTTCGGTTGCCTTCTCGTCAATATCAGCTTTCTTCTCGGCGGGGCGCCGGATGCGGGGTGGACTTCCTATACCCCCGTCGCCCTTAATCCATTTAGCCCAGGGCCAGGCATTGACTATTACGTACTGGGTGTACAGATCTCCGGGATCGGCACATTGGCCACTGGGATCAACTTTCTTGTCACCATTTTCAATATTAGGGCCCCAGGAATGTCATTTTTACGGATGCCCCTTTTTACCTGGACTTCTTTTATCACCTCGGCTCTCATCCTGTTCGCCTTCCCACCCTTGACCACGGGACTCTTGCTTCTCATGTTCGACCGGGTTTTCGGTACCAATTTTTTCTATGAATCCTTTGGCGGCAATCCCTTGATCTGGCAGCATCTCTTTTGGATTTTTGGTCATCCGGAGGTGTACATTCTCATTCTACCCGCTTTCGGAATTCTGTCTGAGGTGATCAGTACATTCTCCCGAAAAAGGTTGTTCGGTTATACCTCGATGGTGTTTGCCACGTTGCTGATCGGCTTTCTTAGCTTTATGGTGTGGGCTCATCATATGTTTACCGTTGGATTGGGGCCCGTAGCCAATTCCATTTTTGCAGTCGCGACGATGACGATTGCCGTCCCGACGGGAATCAAAGTTTTCAACTGGCTGTTTACGATGTGGGGCGGCAAACTGCGCTTTTCGACGGCGATGCTGTTTGCTGTGGGATTTATCCCTACATTCGTGTTGGGCGGGGTGACAGGGGTGATGCTGTCGGTGGCTCCTGGGGATTATCAATTTCATGACAGCTACTTCGTGGTCGCTCATTTCCATTATGTCCTGATCGGAGGAACCATCTTAGGTATTTTTTCGGGGCTTTATTACTGGTGGCCCAAGTTCTCTGGCAAACGATTGGGTGAAAAGCTTGGCCGATGGCATTTCTGGTTCTTTTTTATCGGTTTTCATTTCACCTTCTTTCCCCAGCATTTTCTCGGGCTGTACGGTATGCCACGTCGGGTCTTTACCTATTCATCGGAGCCGATGCTAAACGGGCTCAACCTTCTGAGTACCGCAGGTGCCTACCTGATGGGGATGGGAATGCTGTTTTTCCTGGTAAACATGGTGATCACCATCCTATATGGAGAACGAAAGGATGAAGCCGACCCCTGGGACGGCCGCACCCTGGAGTGGTCGGTCCCTTCCCCCGTGCCGGAAGTGAACTTCACCCGTCTGCCGCGTATCCATTCCTTGGATGCCTTCTGGCAAAAGAAACACGGAAACGAAAAGGCCCTTGAGGAGCAGAAGCAGAGGGAGCCGATCCATGTGCCCTCTCCTACCTTTCAGCCGCTTTTTCTGGCTATGGGGCTCTTCCTGGCGGGATTGGGCTTCATCTGGCGTTCGCTGGAGTTTGAAGTCGGGGGTCTTCTCTGGGTGATTGGGTTCCTCTTTTGGCGTTCCTTTGACCGAGATCAGGGTGTCCTCTTTGATCCCGATACCCTGAAACGGTTGAAAGGGTGAGCGAGGGAGGCTTGGTCAGATCGGCCATCTTCGCGTTGACCGATGGGGAGGGGATTGGGTATGCTGGGTTCGCACACATCAACCGCCGGACGGCAGACAGCCCGTCTGGATCACTCTGAGGCCCCACCCCTTACCAAGAAACACATCCAGGGAGGCGAATCGATTGACCCATGTGATCAAGGAAGGCGATCTATTTCTATACACGGACGCCCGGGGGGATATGCCCCGAGACAACGAGGAAAAACTAGGCTTGTATATGAAAGATACCCGGTTTCTCCACCAATGGGAATGGTCCCTAGGGGAGGTTCCTCTCCGGCTTCTTTCTGCGGAGGCCGATGGGGCGGAAAGCTTATATCGGTATACCCAAGAGGAGGGCGTTCAGCTCTCCGGTGAAATCCTGAAGCGGGATACCATAGAGATTAGCCGTCGCCGTCGAATTTATGAGGGGGTGCTCTACGAGACCTTTACCTTCCTCAATCGGGGGGGTAAGCCGGCAGCAGTTCCCCTCCATTTCCAATTTGACGCGGATTTTTCCGATGTGTTTTTCATCAAGGGAAACAAAGAGGTGGAGATGGGGGAACGAGAGCCGGTCCGTTGGACGGAGACGGGCCTTCACTTTGACTACCAAGGTACGGATGGGCTTAAGCGCTCGACGGCTATCCAGATCGCTCCGGCACCGGATTCACCGGGAGAGGGGGGAGATCTTCGGATGACCCTCTACTTGGAACCCCACCTTGTCAAAAGAGTGAGTCTCCGGATTCTTCCGACCGTGGACGATGAAACCCACTCTCTCTATGAGGAAAGTGTTGTGGAAGAGACGATCGGGGACCTGTATCGAGAGTGGTACGAGGCATCACCGGAAGTGGAATCGGATTCCGGCGCCTTCGACGAACTGTACCGGCGGAGCCTGACCGATTTGCGTATGTTGCTGATCGATCTCGGAGAGGGCCCGTTTCCTGCGGCGGGTCTCCCCTGGTTCGGAGCCCCTTTCGGTAGAGACAGCCTGATCACGGCTCTTCAGTCTCTCCCTGTCAACCTAGAAATGGCTAAGAACGTCGTCCGCACCCTGGCCCGTTATCAAGGAAAAGAGGTCAATCCTTACCGAGAGGAGGAACCGGGAAAGATTCTGCATGAGGTTCGCTTCGGTGAATTGGCGGCGACGGAAAAGATTCCCCATACGCCATACTACGGCTCCATCGACGCGACTCCCCTCTACCTGATTCTCATCGCCGAAGTTTACCGCTGGACGGGAGATATGGATTTCGTTCAGGAGATGCTTCCCAGTGCACAGAAAGCCTTGGAGTGGATGAACACCTTTGGTGATCCGGGGAATTTGGGCTATACGGCGTTTTATTCCCGTTCCGAGCAGGGGTTGGCTTACCAAGGGTGGAAATATTCCAAGGAATCGGTTATCCATGAGGACGGGGGGCAGGCAAAGCCGCCGATCGCCCTTGCCGAGGTGCAGGGCTATGTCTACTGGGCCAAGCGAAGCTGGTCGGATCTCTTTCATCACATGGGCAACATCGAAGAATCCCGGCGCCTGTCAAAGGAAGCTGAGGCTTTAAGAACACGGTTTCGCCGGGATTTCTGGGTCGAGGAGGAAGGATATCCAGCCATAGCCCTGGACGGAGAAAAGAAACGGGTAGAAACAGTATCGAGCAACCCCGCCCACTGCTTGGCGGCGGGTATGTTTAATCAAGAGGAAGCCTTTCGTGTCGCCAGGCGCCTCTTCATGCCCGATCTATTCAGCGGGTGGGGTATTCGCACCCTGAGTAGCGAAGCGGGTTCTTACAACCCTTTCAGTGTTCATAACGGCTCTGTCTGGCCCCACGACAACTCTCTTATTCTCCTCGGACTAAAGAAGATGGGTTTCCATGATGAGTCGGATCGGCTGATCATTGGGCTGCTAGAGGCGGCAGCCTGTTTCCCGGGCCACCGCCTTCCTGAGTTTTTTTGCGGCTATGGGAAGGATGAGGGAAGTCTTGTTCCCTATCCTGCGGCCTGCTCCCCTCAGGCTTGGGCTGCGGGTACCGGCTTTGCCATTCTGCAGGCGATCCTCGGGATCGTTCCCGATGCCGCTCGCCGTAAGTTGTATTTGTCCCCGCGCTTGCCGGAGGGGATCAACCGCCTGACCATTCGGCGGTTGAAAGCGGGACAGGGTAGCCTGGACCTAAAATTGAGCCGAGTCGGAAACGCCACATATGCTCAATTGACTGAGAACACGACAGGTTGGTCGGTCATTCTTTCCACCTAAATTCAATAAAAAGGTGCCGTGATTCACGGCACCTTTTTATTGGGAAGCTCACGGGCGGAAAGAATTTCGTTGTCCTGCATTCCGGGGAACCTTCGCCGTGGGGCGCCCCCGTGTATGCCAAAGACCCGCCAAGCTGATCAGGAATAGGGAAAGCCCCCCCAAGAGCATCCAGCCTCCGGTAGTATGAAACAAAAGCCATCCGAGGTGGGCAGCGGAGGCGAAGCCTGGCGGGTCCAATAGGGTAAAATAGAGTCCGAACAAGAGGAGGACCAATCCCAACGCATGGGCAACCACCAACACCGCTCCGCCGGATTCCTTGAACAAATGGTTGTTCGTTCCCATCGATCAACCGCCTTTCCGTGGTTGTCCTTGTCACAGAAAATTCCCTTTTATTTTTATATATTCCGCAATGGTTCTCTGAACCCTTTTTTTGTCTGTAACATTTTGATTACACGGGACGATTGATCCAGATAGGAATTTTTGGTACTATTCCCGCTTGAGGGAAACGATCTTGGCTTGCCCCCAGGGGGACGTCTTGACGGTGACGAGTAAGGGTTTGCGTGTCTGTTCCAAGGTTCGGCCGGCACCTTCGGGGACATAATACCGCTCTAGGCCGTAGTCGAGGTGAATGGTTCCGCTATAGGTATCAGAAGCCTTCGCCCGCAACACGACATCACCGCCGGTACTCTCCGGTTGGTCCTCGGATACCGTTCGGACAGTCCAGCGTTCTCCCTTGAGGGTGAGCCGTACATAGACGGAAGTCGGACTTCCTTTCCATTCATTCGGTTCCCCTTTCCATAGGGAGGCGGGCACATCACTCACCTCATAATCGAGGGCGACATAATCCCCGTAGAGGAGGTCCCGGGGGTCGATGGGAACGGTCTTTAGTTGGATTTCTTTACCCCATATATCAATGGCGTACCAGCTTGCAGTTATGCCGGCAAGGATAAGCACCTGGATCACGACGAAAAGGATGAGCCAGCGACGTCGATGAGTCATCGCGCTTCACCTCCCTGGGAGAATGAAACCCGTTTTCGTCGTTGCAAAAGGAAATTCAGCCCGAATAAAAGCAGGCCGCCGATGAAAAAGAAGAGAGATTTGGGAAGAAAGTCCCAAGCCAAGTTAAAGTAGGCGTTCAGAGTAACCAGCAGAAAGAGAAGGATTCCCGTATTGATTCGGAGACGGGACTCTTTTTTGAACCCCTGCATTAATGTATGGACGGTGAATGTGTAGAGGACCAAAAGGTAGATAACGGTATGAATTCCTTCCGGCATTGCCTGGGTAAGGAAGTACCAAGGAAGAAACAAGATCCAACCGACGGTATCCGAAAATTGGCCCTCGCTTTTTTTTCGCCATAGAGATAGGGAAAACAGAATCAGGAATATCGGCGCCGTCCAACGCCAGTCGGGTAGGGCAAATAGATCATATTTAACGACTTCTTGAGGGGACTGGTAAAACCATAAAAGGGTGGAAATGAACCCGACAGCCATCGCAGGCACCCGCAAGGGAAAAGCCCATCCGGGAATTTGAAAGACTTCGGTCAAGGTGTAGACCGCTGCCGCAACGCCAACCATCCACAGGGGGGAGATTTCCGCGGCTACGACTCCCATCATTGCCTGGAACACGATTCCTACACCCGTGAGCCATCGATAGAGAGAGCCCCCTCGTCTTTGGGCGTCCCAAGCCAGCCCGAGTGTGAATAAGACAGCTGTAATCCAGCTGAAACGGTCAAAGGTAGCGACGCTGTATATTTGGGAGGCGGTCAGGATAAGAAAAGGGAGGAAAAAGAGTGCCGGGTGTCGGTAAAGATACAGAGCGCCTAGAGCAGACAGCCCCCAGAGGATAAACAGGCGCGCGTCAAAAGCAGTCAGATGGAACATTTGGCCGACTAGGATCATAGCTGCCCCGAAGCAGATCACTCCAAGACCGGTCAGAGAGGCCCCGGTATGAGAGTGCCCTCGAGAGGTCCGAATTTCACCCGCCCCATAAAAGGTGGCGATAGCAGCAATCAGGATACTTAGGCGGACCAGGGGCGGGATTCCGTTCCAGTTGGAGGCGGTATAAGATAGGATGGCGAGGCCGATAAGAACAGCCGCCAGAATGGGGAGTAATTGCCCCTGGATGGTTTTAGCCGGATACCGTTCCAGGATGTGGCGGAGTTGCCCCTCCGTAACGATTCCTTCCTTTACCCACTCCTCCCCCTCTTTTTTTAACCATTTTCTTGACATGGTGATACCTCCGTTTCCAAGATGATACCTGTAGTATATCGTACGAACATGCCTTTTGGCATAATTTTCTTCTCGAGGAAGATTGAGCGCAGTTGGTCCGCTACATATGAAAGGCCGCTGATCCGACTGGATCAGCGGCCTTTAAAAAACTTTCCGTATCACGATTGCCCTTTTCCCTGGTCATCCTCTGACTGATTTTGCCCTCCTGCTATGTCGCAATCAAAGGCGAGGTTGAGATATCGGTGGAGAGGCATCGTTTCGCGGGCCTCTGTTTTCCAGTAGAGATAGGCTTTCAAAACTAGTTGCACATCCCCCTCCGCGGCTTCTTCCACCAAATGACGAAGAGTGGAGGAAGCTCGCCAACGATCATAGAGGGCCTCGGCGGCAGTTTTTCCTCGATTGGCCGCCCCATACTCCCAGAGAGGGTGGGCACCCCATTCCTTTTTGTGTTGATAGATGAGGGATTCCTCCGCCAGGTACAAAGCCTCGAAACGTTCCGGGGAGAGAAGCCGCTTCCGCGGGAGATAAGAACAGAAACCTTCAATAAACCACTGGATATCGTTCCTGGTATCAATGAAGGAATCGCTGAAAGCCGCAATATGTCGGGTTAATTCCCCACCGGCTATGGCTGCGATGTCCAAATGATTCAACGACGTGAAATAACCGGTGGGGTCATTCGTATCGGTTTCGGGCTTGATCGTGGAACGGAATATTTCTTCCCAATCTCTAACTAGCGGATCAAGGTGGATCACTCCCTGGGAGGTCCAAACCGGTAAGGGGCCCCCTGTGAAAAGTTCCTTTGCTGAACGCCAATCATGGAAGACGATTCCTTTCGGTTCATGGGTTTCGAACCCGCTCTGCAACCAATCGAAGGTATCCTGAATCAGGGGAAGAAGTTCTTCACCCGCTTGGAAGACATCGGAATCCTGTTGGGTGGCTGAATAGGTGACATGCATGGGGTTGTTTCTCCTCTCTCTGTGGTTCTCCCGTGATTCTATCATGTCTGTCGTGGTTACGCTCTTTAAAACCCAATAATCGGCTTTTTTGTATGAAGAACAAGAGTGACAAAAAGGAAAAAATCCATTAAGATGGAACAGAAGGAAAGATTTATCCAGGAGAGGAATTGAGGGAGAATGAATCGCAAAGGAGCATGCTTATGATTCAACAGATAGAGACGGTCGCTGTCTATGTAAAGGATCAACAGAAATCCAAACACTTTTGGACAGAGAAGGTCGGTTTCGTCGTTCATCGGGACGAGCCTATGGGACCTGAGGGGAACTGGCTGGAAGTCGGTCCCGAAAACGCAGCTACTCGGCTGGTCCTCTATCCCCAATCGATGATGCCCAATTGGGAAAATCTGAAACCCTCGATCGTTTTCAGTTGCCATGACATCCACGCTTTTTACGAGGAAATGAAGGGAAAAGGGGTGAAGTTCTTGGATGAACCCAAGAAAATGGCCTGGGGAACCTTTGTCCAGTTTGAGGATCTCGATGGGAACCGCTTCATTCTGAAAGGATGACGACAAATCGCTCCGCAAGCAGATATCCGAGCATAAAAAAAAGAGGGGGTTCTCGTCCCCTCCGCTTAGCCGTGTATGGGGTCGCTGGACTGGGAATCAATTTTGACGATAGGGGGCTGGCTTTTCCCTTGGAACGAGGCTTGAACCGCGTATCCATAGAGGAAAAGTCCGGAAATAAAAACCAAAATAATAATTGCCTTACTCCATTTCGTCAAAAATGTCCACCTCTTTTCGTTCTCGCATCATCTTTATCTCATACATATTCCTTAAGTGTTTTTGAAATTCCTTTTCATCTGCCTGGTCCCATATACTTGCGAGGCGGAGGTGAAGTTTTGCTTCCAGCCGTGGATTGCGCGACCCGATGATTTCCAGGGTGCGTTCATAATAGGAGACGGCTTCTTGGATCTGCCCTTGTTTTTTGTAAAAGTCCCCCAGGAAGAGTAGGGCGTAGGATAGGCGAACCAAATCATCTTGTGAAAGATTGACGGCTTCTTCCAGCGTCTTTTTAGCTTCATCCCAGTTGCTCTCATTCATATACAACACACCAAGACGAGTATAGGTGGTTGCGAGCGCACGGGTGTCTCCAAACATTTCTCTGGCATTGATGGCGATTCGGAAGCAATCTTTTGCTTTTTTCCAATCCCCTGCTTTCGAGAAAATACTACCCATCGTATTTAAAAAATCCAGGATACTTTTGTTGTAGCCGTTGCGGCGAGACATTTCCAATCCCTGTTGTGCATGGTGGAGTGCTTGGTCGAGGATCCCCATTTTACGGAGGAATTCGGCTTTCAGCCAATAGAGCAAAGCGATATGTTTGGATTCCACTTCACTATCGATGGAATCCCATACTTCTTGGATGGTCTGCATTCCTTCATTGACCCGGTCCAGCTTATCCAGATAGATGGCTTTATTGCAACGCAAGACGAATTTGAGATGGGGGGCGTCTCCGGATTCCTGGTAGGAATCGATCGCTTGGTTTGTAAACCCTAGAGCCTTCTCGATTTCGTTTTGCTGATAACAACAAATCGCTAAATCGTTGAAGCAGAGAGCTTCAACGCTGGTTGCTTGGGAGAGGGGGGATTGGCTGCTCAGCTTAATGGCGTAGTATAGTTCTCTTTCAGCTTTGGCCCATTTTTTTTCAGTCAGGTAGCAGCGTCCCTTTAGAAAGTGCTTTCTTGGAGCGAGAGGGTGGGCATCATCCAATTCCAATTTCTCGAGGTTATATAAGGCTTCCCGCAACTGTCCCAATGACCATAATAAATGAGAAGAATCTAGCTGGAATTCGACATCTTTCATTTTGTTCGCTTCTTCTTCCATTTTGCTGGGGATGTCCATCAGGTTGACCCCGAGTTTATCCAGAAGGTACTGAATTTTGTTGGTATTTACATGCGGGACCCCACGCTCGATATTGCTGATGGTGGCAGGGGAGATGTTTTCATCAGCCAAATCTTCCAGCCGGAATCCTTTTTCTTTGCGGATTTTTCGAATCACTTCACCAATCTCGTTGATTTTTATCGCAGACATCGATCTCACCCCATTATTAACATGGACCTAATTATTGTTTATTTTATCCCAAGATACTGATAATGGGAAATATATTCGAAGGGATCGTAAAAAAATTACAGGAACCCATATGGGCGAAGAGCATATATTGTAGCCAACTGATATGGGAGGGGATTCCATTGCATCATCATCCCATGCCCCCGGGTTTTCCTGTCCTCCAGTCCGTCTCCCCGGCGGTTTATCATGGAATTATGGAGCATGCTGCAGGCCTTTCTTTACGTCATGTTTTATACCAGACGAACGCGATCGCTTTCCTCATGGGCCGGGGCCTTCCTTATCCCCAAGCACTCCGCACGGTCGAATCTTGGGAGAGAAATGAGCAGTTTCCTTATTTCGAAGGACAGCCGATTTGATCCTTTCGTTTGTAAAATGCTCAAATAAACAAAAAGCCGCCATACAAAGCGGCTTTTTGTCGTTTCTATATAGATCTAACTGTACCTGTGACGATGGCTTAAGGGTTAATGGTGAAGGTGGAAAGGACTCCGGCATGGTCGGAAGGCCACTCATTGTCTTTGTGTTGTCCATAGGGTTTCGGACTCCCCGTGACAAACACTTGTGATTGGGTGGCGTTGGCTCTTCCTTTTGAATAAATGAAGTCAATTCGGTCTTGGGGTTCATAATCGTATGCGGAATCCCACGGGTGGTCCGATGTGTATACGGGTGACCAGGTATTGCCGGGGGATTTGGCCGGATCAGGATGGATCTTCCGGTAGGAGTCTGTCATCCCGGCCTGTTTGATTTTTTTGGAAACCGGCCATTCGATGGTATAGCCGTTATGGGATTTTTTTGTCGAATCAACCCAGTCTAAGTGCGAAGGAGCGTTAAAGTCTCCCAGCAGGAAGACCGGCATGTTGGAAGAGAGATAGGGTTTAAGTGTGCGTAGAATAGCTGCTGCTTCAACCCCTCGCCTCTTTTCTTCAATCTTGATGATTTCACTGGTTTTTTTGTTTTCAAAATGGGCTGAATAGGGGCCGTACTCTTTGTAGTCCAGATGGGCGGAGGTTACTATCGCTTCTTGTCCGGAAGATAATCGGACCCGGACGGTGGGTGCTGAAGCGCCGGGAATTTCAAATTTCTCTACGATGGGATATCTGCTGATGATGCTCCCGCCGTTAGGCGATTGATAGAAATGCCATCCTAGCTGTTTCGCAACCGTTTTGGCTGGGTCCGGTCTCTCTTGGAAACCGACAACATCGGCACCTGAACGCTGCACAGCGCGGACGATTTTGTCGGTGCCGTTGTTTACCTTTCCTCCGCCATGCCATGTATTCATGGTCAACATCTTTAATTTAACAGGGGATTGGGATGACGTTTTTTTGCTCGTGACCGTGATGGGGACGTCTTGGCTGATTTTTGTGTAGCTATCATTCTTAAAAAATCGGAGATGATAGGTTCCCGGTTTCAATCTTCCTTTGAACGTGACCGTTCCATCGGTATACCCTTTGGTAGCTGTTTGTGAGCCATTGACATACGCCCAATCCACATAGGATCGATTCGAAGCGCCTTCTCGGTAAAGGCCGATCCAATCCTTGGCATTGCCCGGCCCGTGCGAAAACTTCACTTGGATGGCTTCCCCTGTACTATAAACCGGTTTTTTGGAATCAAGGGAAGGAGTATCTGCGGCATTCGCCTGTGTTACCGACAAAAGCGAAAACACCAAACAAATGCACAATAACAAGATTGGAATGAACCTTGCTCTACCTATTTTTTCGCTAATCATCATTCCACATCCCTCCAAAAAGCTACTATAGGTTTAATACTATTAATGTAAGGGGTCTGTGTAAATGGTATGTTAAGGGATGAAAGGGATTGTGTTAATTTCCGATCACCCTATATAGGCCATCCTTTATCCGTAGAAGGTCGTTAGCGGCCATGATTAGAAAAGGAGGATGCCGAATGTCAAAAAAGATGGATCGTCGGATTAAACGAACCCGTGAAAATATCAAGAAAGCCATGCTGGAGCTAATCGCAGATAAAGGGTTCCAGGCTGTTACGGTCCGGGACTTAACGGATCGGGCGGGCATCAATCGCGGGACATTTTACCTTCACTTTCAAGATAAGTATGACTTGCTGGAACAATGTGTGGAAGAAGAAGTTCAGGCTTTGTTTCAAATCATGAAGCCAAAACCGGGAGAACCATCTACCCCTCTCAACGAACAAGCGTTAGAACGATGCTTTCAATACTATTGGGATCATAAAGGGTTTTATCAAACGATGATGGGTCAAGTCCCCCAGCTCCGAGATTTAATTTTCAAAGCTCACCGGGAACAGGCCAACAAATTGGCCGAGAAAAGCAAGGTTCATCCCTCCAGGTTGCCGGTGGACCCGGATATTGTGATTAGTTACACCCTTCATTCCATGCTTGGCGTCACCATGTGGTGGCTGGAGAACGATATGCCCTATCCTCCTTGTCAAATGGCGAAACAATTGAATTGGCTAGTCTCCCACCATGTTAACGACCTAAAGAGTTTTTGATCAGTTGTTCAACATTTCACCCCCGATTGCCGTTTAATGAACGGAATGAAGGAATCTGTTTATTGGATCATGGAAGGTTCTTCCTTATAATTTTAACCAGGAGCACCTATACGGGTTTAAGCTCTACCACCGTTCTATCTAAGTTTTTCCTGGAAAACGTGATAAGGGGGAGTCCGGGGTGAGTGTTAAAGATCCGATTTTTATTGAAGAAGTAACGGGTCTGAAGACGAAACGGGAGAAGTTTGACCCTTACTCTTGGTACCAGGAGATGAGGGAGCGTAACCCTGTTTACTATGATCCAAAGCAACAAGTATGGAATGTCTTCTTGTATGACGATGTCAACCGTGTCCTATCTGATTACCATCTGTTTACCAGTCAGAAATCCAGGGTACCCTCAGGGTTTCCCAGAATTTCTTCCGCTTCTGAACGGGTCCGTATGAACGAAATGGACCCCCCGCAACAGGTCAAGATACGCTCATTGGTTTCAAAAGCATTCACTCCCCGAGCGTTAAGGGATTGGGAGCCCCGGATTCAGACGGTTACCGAGTTTTTGTTAGATCAATTGGACGAACAAGGGCCGATGGATATCTTAGAAGATTTGGCGATCCCCCTCCCCGTCACGGTGATTTCGGATTTGTTGGGAATTCCTTCGGCGGATTGGAAAAGGTTTAAAAATTGGTCCGATATTCTCTTTACCCCAGGCAGTCGGGAGACCTACGCCGATTTAGAAGAGAAAAAGGCCCAAGCTCGCAGGGAATTAGGGGAATATCTCTATCCTGTGGTACAGGAAAAGAGAGAAAATCCACAAAACGATATCATCTCCAGCCTGACACAGGCAGAGTTTGAGGGAGACAAACTGAGCGATCTGGAAATCATTCATTTCACCATCGGGTTGCTTGCTGCAGGCAACGAAACGACAACCACCTTGATTGCCAATGCGTTCTATTGCTTTTTACGGGACACCCCGGGTATTTATCAGCAATTAAGAGCCAATCCAGAATGGATTCCAAAGGCTATCGAAGAGGTGCTGAGATATCGTTCTCCTGCCCAGATCATGACGAGACGGGTGAAAAAAGATACCGATGTCTTTGGTCCGGTTTTCAAAGAAGGGGAACACGTCATAGCATGGATCGGGTCAGCCAACTGGGATAAAAAGCAATTTTCGCACCCTGAACAATTCGATATCCACCGATCGAATAATCAGACCCATTTATCCTTCGGCAAAGGAGCTCATTTTTGCCTTGGAGCACCACTCTCCCGCTTAGAAGCAAAAATCGCCTTAACAGAGTTTGTCCGCCGTTACCCCGAGATCTCCCTTCCCAGGGGATGGGAGCTTGAAGACTGTTTGGAAGAGGGTTTTAACCGATTGAGCCGGTTTCCCATCATCACCGCAAAAATATAAGGCAGTAGAGCCTAGAAGGCAAGCGAAAGCGACGGTTTCTTTCACCGTCGCTTTTCTTCGTTCAATCGGGGTAACCTGCGATGAAGCCAGGCGACACAAACCAGGGAGAAGAATCCGCAATTGATGAGCGAAACGACGATTTCACCTACCTGACTAAGGGAGAGCCCTCCTTTGAACAGGAAGAGGTAAATAAAGAAAAGAAAAGCCAGGGCTCCTGTAGAAGCCCAAAACCACAGTTTTTGAGCGGGGGAATATTCTTCTGGTTTACGGGGGGAAGTGTTTTTGCGGCTGTACAGGTAGGCGGCGAGGATCAGAAAACCGATCAAGGTGCTACTGTGTTGGGCGACTTTGTAAAAGGGGATTTCCAGTGACAAGATGTGAAATCTCTCTCGCAAAAAAGGAAGGTGTTCTACAAAAAAGCCTGTTGAATGGGTAAAAGCATCCCATAAAACATGGGTGAACATTCCCAGGATCGAAGAATAAAACAACACGAAAAACTTCCTCACGGAGGAAAACTTCCAAGGGGGATTTGTGGAATGCCGATACCATTGTGAAAAAGGGCGGGGGAGATGAGTGATGAAAGGTTCTTTGATCACACGGTGAAAGATCCAGGCCAAGAGGATAACCAGCGGAAAGTTCAAGTAGAAAAAACCCAGCAACGTATGCCCGATGACCCCATGAGGTTTAAAATGAAGAAAATATTCCAGGTCCGGCGCCATACTTCCTAAAACCAACCCCGTCAAACTGAAGTACCGTCCCCAACGCAGGTGGATGGGAATCACGGCTGCTGAGTGTGCGAAGGTAAACGGCATCCTCCTTTCCCCCTTCCGCTCAACGGAGCAAATCTTGGACAAATTGATCGCGATCGGTTAAAAAGCGTTTGGTAATTAGGTAATGAGAAGTATCCGTATAGGCGATTTCAGAGATAGGGGACGCATCAAAATTGTATAACTTGGCATTCGGGTATCCGAGTAAAATCGGTGAATGCGTCGCAATGATGAACTGTGACTCGGTTTGGTTTACCAATTGGTCAATCAGGCGCAAAAACGCCAATTGGCGCTGGGGGGACAGGGCTGCCTCCGGTTCATCCAACAAATACAATCCTCTCTCGTTAAATCGGTTAGAAAAAAGGGAGAAGAAGGATTCTCCGTGAGATTGATGATGGAGCGAACGGCCGCCATATCGTTGATAGATTCCCGCTGGATCGACTTCATCGATGTAAGAGGCAAAATGATAGAAGGATTCCGCCCGCAGGAAAAAGCCTTCTGTCACTTTAGGAAGCCATGAAAGGCGAATATATTTCCCTAAGACGGCCTGGGACTCATGGACATCATATACATGATCCCGGGAACCACCCGCCGTATTAAAGCCGCACTGATAAGCAATGGCCTCCATGATGGTCGACTTGCCGGAACCGTTTTCCCCTACAAAAAACGTCACCGAGGTATCGAGGGACAATTGATTCCAGCCTTGCAGTGCGGGAATGTTGAATGGATATTCATCGCGCTTCGCCTTCGTCTGCCCGTCCTCTCCCAACCGGATTTCTCGTAAAAAAACGCTCATCTTTTTTAGACCTCCATCGCCCTGTCGTTTTCTGAGAGGCTCTCTGTTAATTTGTAGGATTGCCCTTATTGTAACGTTCTTCGGGGAATAGGTCTAGAACATACGTTTTGTGATTGGTGCGTGGGGATTATTTTTTTAAAAAAGAGAAGAAAAGTATTGAAAAAACACATAGAAGCATTTACAATAAACCCAAGTTACACTTTTCAGTATTTTGGTGTAACTAAAATACATAGAGAAAAAGGTGGGAGAGAAATGAAGAAAATTGGTCGTTTTGCTGTAGCTTTGTGCCTAGGAGTGACGCTGCTGGTGCCGGCTACCATGAGCCAAGCGTTTGCCGCCGACGAAAATCCTAACGTCTCTGAAAAAAATGCGGAGGAAAAAGCCCAAGCAAGCATGGCGCCCACAGTTGGTATCGGTGCCAACTTAAACGTTAACATTGATGTACTGGGAATTGCCGATAAGATTGAGAGTGCGATCAATGATAATGCTCATCGTTCAGGCTTCGTGAAAAATCTGTCGAATGCTGCTTATTATGGTGCGGAACAGAAGTATAATGTGGTAGTTCAGAATCTGGAGCAACCTCATGACCCTACAAAATTACAGGGCGTTAAATTTTATGGCTCTGCCAAGTATGGGAAGATCACGTATGGAATCTGGGTCTTTGAAGGCGGAGAATTTGAAAACCAAGGTGATGGTGGCTGGATTAACTGGGCCTATTGGGCTCCCAAAGGTGTCGAACGGAATGGCGGCCACCTCAAATTTCCTTAAAATCTGACGACAGAAGTAGCTACCAACTAGCCTTTTCCCAAAGGAAAGAAGAAGCCTGCTCTGGTAAGGAGCAGGCTTGTCTTGTTGTTCGGGTTTAGGTTTATTTTGTTGTGGGTGATGGCTCCTGAGGAGCTTGGTGTTGATCCTCCGAATCGAGCTCAATCAACTTGATCTTATCTCCGAGAATCTTTTTTTCTTTCGCCGTCAGTTTCAGATGGTCCGGATTGTACCCAGGCTTTGTAAAGGCTTTTACCATGTAATCCCGTACTTTTTTACCCGCTACTTGTTTCACCGCTTCGAAGAAGTCTGGGAAGGTGGCGTTTTTGAATTTGTTCAATTGATAGTGGGTACGCATTATTCGGTCAAACTTGGCTTCTCCAACCTTCTCATACAAGTCGATCAAAGCGACAGGCCCTTTCCCGTAGATATATTGCATGTATGGCATCGCGCCACCGTAATGGTTTACAGGCCGGTTGATGGCGCCGGTTAGTTCGGGCAACTGATCCTCTCCAACAAACAGATGAGCCTTCATGCCATCCGCGCTGTATTTCCCGTACTGTTTTGAAAAGTAATACGTTGTAACAAATTCCGTGAAGCTTTCATCCAAAGCCGGGTTGACGGCAGGATTATTCCCAATCATCCCGTAAAACCATTGGTGGGCTAGTTCGTGGACGAGTGCATGGTTCGGGCCGGATTGGGGGTGGTATTTTCCCATTTGAATAATGGTCGGATACTCCATCGCCACCCCTTGAATCCCGGTTTCGACGATATCAAACTCCGGGTAGGCATAGGGGCCGACCTTTTTTTCGAAGAAAGGAAGGGCTTTGGCGACTTCATTTAACGCCTTCCTCGCCTGAGCCTTTTTGTATTTGGCGGTATCTTCGTAGACACTGTTGATGGTCACCCTGCCTACTTTCTTAGTGATCTTTTTGTAGTGGGGGCTGGCAAAAAAGACGAATTCTCTCACATTCGGTGCATGGATGCGAATCGTTTTCTCATTACCGCGGGTGGTCTCTTTTTCCGTACCAGTCGCAGCGACGGTAAAGTTTTTGGGTACGCGGAGTTTCATGCGATAGTCCGAGAAATCACTGTAGTCGGATTCACCAATGCGGGTGTAGGGGGTTTCATCCCAACTTCTTGTTTTCGGATCATACATGGCTAGCACAGGATACCATTTAGTCAGGGAGAGATTGTCCTTGTAATAATTGAGCCGTTGGTTCCCATAGGGGAGTTTGACGGTGAAGTCGATGCGAAGCTGAATTTGCTCCTTTGGCTTGGCCGCTTTTGGAAGCTGGACTTTTAAGACTTGGTTCTTTTGAGAGAAGCGGACCTTCTTTCCTTGGGCTTTCACCTTTCGAATGTGGATATCCCCCAAGAAGTCCTTTTTCTTAAGACCGGGGTTTTTCTTCATTTCTTTTTGGATCATTTCGGGCGTGGGCCGAGTAAAGTCACTCATGGTCTTTAATCGATTGTAGGAGTCGGGGTATAAGTGGAAGGCGACCTCACGCAATGAATGAGGGTATTTGTTGGTAAAGGTGACGGTTTCACGAGCCTTTACTGTGTGGGCTTTAGGTTTCACCTGGGCCTTGATATCGTATTGGGGACGCTGGTTGCTTCGGTGATCTTTTGCTTGAACTGGTGCTGTGTAAAGAAACCCAAAAGCCGTACTAGCGGCTAAGATACCGGCTACGGAGAGTTTGAACCATGTCTTCATTTGCCAACCTCTTTTCCTGTTGATATTGCATCCATTGTAACATTCCAAGATGAAATGACGCTTTCATCTAGCTTACAATGTTGTAAGGGTCATATTAGGTTCATGAAAGCGCAAAAAGGCCGCCCGTATTTAATAAGGGCGGTTTTTGTTATGAAGTTATTATAGCTTTTATTCCAGTGACACAGGTAAGAGGCCATAAGCATAACATATCGGAATTTTTGCCATCGGGGTGGTTGTAAATGGGGAATAAGATGATGGTCCAATTTCATTCGATCAATGTCAATGCTATTGAGACGGCTTCCGGAATTTTTGTGGGGGAGAACTTCCAAAATTACTGGAGCTCCCACAATAAGTCCAATGCAGGATTCGGTGGAGTGATCGGATGGCACAATACGGTGGCTCGTAACATGAACACGGTGGACGACCGTGACCACATCGATACACCCATTGATGACTAGGATGTCATTATGGTGGATAGATCCCTTCTTTCTCTTTCATGAGTGGGAGGGTCTGGCTCGATCACGGGGGGCTTTTGCCGATTAATGACCAGGAGTAACACCGAGTCTGCCATACAGGGATTTTGATAGAGCTTCCCACTACGCAACCCAATGGATAAAAGCCCGGCCCTTTGATAAAAGGAGAAGCCGGGTTTTTGTTGGATATAGGTGTTAGGTACCCCCAATAAAAAAATACATTGTATTACAATGTATTTTCAATTATCATGTGTGTATCCGAAAATCTTGAGAGGGAGGAACGACAATGAAAAAATGGCTGATATGGTCGATGACCCTTGTTTTGCTCATGCAAGTCTTAGCCGGTTGTAACCAAACGGAGGCGTCCCAACCTTCGCAGAAAGTACGTTATAAGAACTTTTCGTTTGACGTGAAACCGGAAACCTTTGAAGTCTTTGTCACGAAAGATGGCGTGAAAGAGAGGGCCTCCGAACCGTTACAAAAACGAAAGGTGACCGATTTCAAAAAAACGGCTCGGTCTGCGTCGTGGAAGTATCCCGATGACAACGTGGAGATTTCCCTCAAAAAGAAAAAGCATGCCTTGAAAGTCGATATTCGCTCTACCGGTGCTAAAGCGTTCACTTGGCCCAAAGTGAAGGCAAAAAGTTATACACTCCCTCTATGGGAAGGGAAATATATCCCCAGTCGTGATCGCTATTGGAAAAAATTTTTGAAAGACCAGAGCTACAGTTTCATCGAATCCTTTTCCATGCGTTTCTTCGCTTTGAACAAGAAAAAGTATTCCATCTTGTATGTAGCAGATAACATGTTTAACGACACCGTCGATTTTGATGTTAATCCCCAGATTTCCTTTTCATTTACCCATGAATTTCCTCGTATTAACCCGAAAAAATCCTATGGTTTCAACATCTACGTGACGGATAAGGATCCGGTGAGCGTAGCTAAAATTTATAAGAAGCATGTTTCGGACAGAGGAGAGTTTAAAACCCTCCAGGAAAAAGCAAAGCAAAACAAGAACATCGAAAAACTATATGGTGCCCCCCATATTTACCTGTGGAACAACAAGTTTTTTTCGGAAGAGGATATACGTTGGAGCCGGTTGCGTAAGCAGTTGGATGACAAGTTCGTTCAATGGATCAACCAGTTGTCTCGGCGCTATGTGGACGACGGGGCCGAGACGGAAAAACTATTCAAGGATATTCAGAAACAAGCATACGTCGCCAAGTATCAACGACAAGGTGTTCTTCGTGCCTTTAATGAACTATTGCGCTTAAAGGAGCTGTACAATCCCAACGTCTTTACCAAGCTTGACGAAGAGACGAAGAAGACGGCTAAAAACATCGACCGTTTGAATGAAGTGCAGCTCTATTCGCTCAATAAGAAACTCTTGAAAAGTGTTTTGCAAGATTCGGTCGCCCCAACAGACCATTGGGATGATGCTGACTCCGTGAATATCCTGAAAGGAATGCGTAACTCGGGAATTCGGCGGTCCTGGATCGGCTTTCCCGATTGGACGCAGGGGTATATGAACCCGAAATTTGTTAAGCAGGTCAATAAGGCGGGTTATCTGATCGGACCCTATGATTCGTATCATTCGATCCATAAACCGAAAGATGAAGAGTGGAATACCGCTTCCTTCAAAGATAAAACGCTGTATGACCAAGCGACCATCACGAATAAAAACGGGAAAAAGGTTAAGGGCTTTTTAGGAAAAGGAAGGAAGTTGAACCCGACGCTTTCCTTGCCGAGTGTTCGATACCGGGTGAATGAGATTTTGAAAACCGGTGTGGCGTTTAATTCCTGGTTTATCGATTGCGACGCGACAGGTGAAATTTATGACGATTATTCGCCGCAACATATCACCACCCAAAAGCAAGATTTAAAAGCCCGTATGAAACGCATGGCTTATATTCGGGATGAAAAAAACATGGTGATCGGGTCAGAAGGCGGTAATGATTTTGCCAGCCAGACGATCGCCTTTGCTCACGGAATCGAATTTCCTGGCCTCCCTTGGGGAGATACCGATGTCCGTTTAAATAAAAACAGCCCCTATTATGCGGGAGGATATTGGTCACCCGATGGCGGTGTGCCTCCCGTGCACGGAAAACCAGTCCCTATCAAAAAGTTGTATCAGCACATTTACTTAAGCCCCGCTTATTCGCTGCCGTTGTTTAAGCTGGTGTATAACGATTCTGTGATTACCACCTATCATTGGAGTTGGGGTAGCTTAAAGATCAAAGGTGAAAAAGAGAGACGCATGCTTTATGAAATGTTGTATAACGTTCCCCCAATGTATCATCTGGATCAGAAGAAATGGAAAGAGAGGCGGCAGGTTATCCAGCGTCATGTCAACGCTTGGTCTCCCCTTCATAAAAAAGCGGTAACGAAGGAAATGACCGACTTCAAATACCTCTCCAAAGACCGCTCCGTTCAAATGACAAGGTTTGGTTCGGATCTCAAGGTGATTGCAAACTTCTCCAAACGGGATTTCAAGTACCAAGGGCAGACGATTAAGGCGAAATCCACCGTGGTCATAGATGGGAAACAAAAACGAACCTACACACCCCAGGCTGATGAATGAAAAACGGATAGGAAGACATGAAGAAGGAGAACGGGCAAAGCCTGTTCTCCTTCTGTTCATGTATCCTCTTATTCTGCCTTGGTTCGTTTACGATGAATGCGTACAATCAATCGGTAGATCAGAAAGCCCAATCCACCGCCGATCAGGTTGAGCAGCATATCATCCACATCAAAGCGGCCCATATCAAAGAAAGCCTGTAGCGTTTCAAAACAAAGGCTGACAGCAAAGAGATAGGCAAAAAGGCGGCTGAAGAAATGACATCCGGAAAAGAGGAGCGGTAGCATTAACCCAAGGGGGATAAAAAGGAGGATGTTTCCGAAAAGATTGCAAAACCAGTTGTAGAGGGTGTAGTGATCCGCATAGACAAAGTAGTTTTTAATCGTGCGAAAGGGAATCAAATTGTGGTAAACATAACTATACTCGGGAAATGCCGCTCTTCGGTGAATGATAAAGTCTCTACCAACGAAACGGTCAACATTGATAAACAGGATATAGACCATTGACACCATGTAGATAAAAAAACCGACCAGGGTCCATTTCTTGCGATAAGGGTCCAAAAGTGGCAGGGATCTTTTCAGTTCCTTGGCAATAGACTGCGAAGGTCCGAAGCTTTCCAACGCCATTTGTTCGGCTTTTTCTTCCTTATATCCCTGGTCGGTAAACTCGTCTTTCAGTGACTGCAGGTGATCCAACAACTCATCGTGGATATCCCGTTTTTCTTGTTTTGAGCAGGGTAAACCACGAACCACTTCATCTAAATAACCTTCCAAGCTCATCTTATTTCTCTCCTGTAATCACGGTTGAGACTAGGCGGTGCATGGCATGCCAACCTTCCACTTTATCCTCCAGCATGCGGAGGCCTTGTTTTGTAATACGGTAATATTTTCTCCTGCCTCCGCTTCCATTGCCGCCCCAATAGGATTCAATCGCTTTTTTGGACTCCAGCCTTTTTAACGCAGGGTATAGCGTCCCTTCTCCGATTTCATACACTTCGTTGCTTAATACTTTGATTTTTTTGGCCAGGGAATACCCATATTGGTCTTCCCTGGAGATGAGCGAAAGTAAAAGCAAGTCGATACTTCCTTTTAACAGTTCTTTATCCATCAGCCATCCATCCTCTTATAGAGATACGAGCGAGAGAACCTATCCACCAGTGGAGAGAGCTTCACCTTACGGGTTTAATGTAATCACAGTTAGTTCCGGTCTGCAATTGAATCGAACCGGCGCCCTTGTCATTCCGATTCCCCGTGTAGTGTACACCTGAAGGCGTCGATTTTGAACCGTATACAGCCCATCGGGATACTTACTGGAATGGGGTGGGGTATAAAGAGGCCCTACCCATGGAAGCTGGATTTGTCCTCCATGACTGTGACCGGACAACTGAAGGTCGATGGGATAACGACTATATTCGTCGGCAAAATCCGGTTCGTGGGCGAGAAGGATGGTACAACTCTCTTCAGGAATCCCTCGCAGTGCGCTTGTAATGTCAGGTTTTCCTACCCAAGGATCATCCACACCCGCTAAAAAGAGAACCTCTCCTTCTTTCCGTAAGGGAACGTGAGTGTTATGAAGGACTTGAAAATCAGCTGTTTTCAAGACCCGGTTAACGGCTTCACGGTTTCCCCAATTATCGTGGTTTCCCAACACGGCAATCTTTCCATAGGGTGCGTTCAGTTGGGAAAAATGCCGGGCCGTTTCCGATACATCGACGGTTTCACGATCAAAAAGATCCCCTGTAAAACAAATGACATCCGCATGAACGGTTTGGATTTGTTCAACCAAGGAGGAAAGATTCTCCAGGCCAAAATGATAGCCGAGGTGGATGTCGCTGAACTGACAAATGCGAAAACCCCGAAAGGCCTCCGGCAAACGAGGCAGGGAGATATCGATGTGTTTGGTTTGTATCCAATACGGCTCTACCTGATAAGCATAAACGGAGGGTAAACCAACCGATCCGATGAATCCCAAAACATATTGGAGGCTCTTTTTTAGGAATGTTCTCCGATTGATCAACGGTTTGCTGGTCACTAGGAATACTCCCTTATGATGGAATAATTGAATACATTATAACGGATTATACATAGTAACACAATGTATAATTGAAACAAAAATAATTTTCATTGCTTTCATGATCCCGTTCCTGTTACGGGGTCATAAAAAAGAGGGGTTTCCTATTCCATTTATTCCCTCCCTCTTTGTTTAGAAGGTTTATTGATTAGAGCTAGTGTATAGTGTAAGGTTGGTTTGAGACGTTGAAACGCTGTTTTTGCTTCTAAATGTAAAAATTTGAGTGTATAAAAATAGTGATAGGGTAGATATAATATGAATGAGGGTAAGAAAAAGGTGAAAGGAAACCTTGTCTAGCTTGTAAGACGAGGCTTATTCATAGGATGAAAAGGGGTATTAAGATGAACGATCAGTTAAATGAACAATTAATGGAAGAGATCCGTGCTTTGGTGCGGGAGGAGAACCAAAAGCTTCTGAGGGTATTACGTTCCGTCAGAGAAGAAAACACCCGGTTCATCTCCACGTTAAGCGGAGGGTTGGATCAAGCTTTGCGACATGTTACCCATGGTGTACCGGGTGAAGCTTTCCCCGAGGAGGAAGGTCTAGAAGAACCTGCTCCTGTGGAGTTGGTTAATACGAAAGGAATTCACAAAAAGACGATCCGGGCAGCAGAATTAACGGTGCAAATTCTTCGGGAACGAGGGACGATGCGTTTATCGGATATCGCCGAGGAAGTAGAAAGGCGAGGCGGTGACTTCGGCTCAAACTCCACTCTGACCATGAAAACGATCATGAAGATTGCTCCGGATATTCAAAAGGTAAAGCGTGGACGTTTTGCTTACAAACCGCACCTTGAAGAGGAATCCGAAGATCAGTAACGATTTAGATGCCGTACTCTTTGAAGAGTACGGCATTTTTTATTTTGGAAACAGGGTTCATCCTCCCTTTTATTTCCTTTGAAAATGAATTCCCTTACACGGATGAAAGGGCAATGCGAAGTAGTAGGGTTGTGATATAATTATACCTTATGTGATACGGGCTCAATCGTCGATGATCGACGATGAATCAGAAAAGAAAAGAGGAAATCGATTGAATCAACATTCTTTGCGAAACCAGTGGTTTACCCAACCGAGACAGGATATCCTGGCTGGCTTAACGGTTGCTTTGGCACTCATTCCGGAAGCCATCGCTTTTTCCATCATTGCTGGCGTCGATCCGATGGTCGGGCTCTATGCCTCCTTTTGCATCGCCGTGGTGATCGCCTTTATAGGTGGGCGCCCTGGAATGATATCCGCGGCGACCGGTGCGATGGCCTTGCTTATGGTTACCTTGGTCAAGGTGCATGGCCTTGAATATCTGCTGGCGGCTACCATTTTGACCGGGGTTTTGCAAATTTTGATGGGCTTACTCCGGCTGGATCGGTTTATGAGCTTTATTCCCCATTCGGTGGTATTGGGCTTTGTCAATGCATTAGCTATCTTAATCTTCATGGCCCAGCTCCCTCATTTTGCTGGAGAGTCTTGGCTGATGTACGGGGTGGTAGGCGGGACGCTCGCCATCATTTACCTTTTTCCTCGTTTAACGCGGGCTTTTCCGTCTGCGTTGGCCGCCATCGTCGTCATGACTACGGTTTCCATGGCTATGGGCTTAGATTTGAAGACGGTGGGGGATATGGGTGAAATTACGCGTTCGCTTCCGGCCTTTCATCTTCCGCAACTGCCCCTTACCTGGGAAACCTTGACCATTATCTTCCCGTACTCTCTCGCCTTAGCGATAGTTGGTATTCTGGAATCATTAATGACTGCCACCATCGTAGACGATATGACAGAAACCACGAGCGATAAAAATCGAGAGATGAAAGGACAGGGAATCGCAAACATTGTGGCGGGTATGTTTGGCGGCATGGCCGGGTGCGCGATGATCGGCCAATCGGTAATCAATGTCAAGTCTGGTGGCCGGACGCGCCTGTCTACGTTGGTGTCCGGTGTGGCGCTCCTTTTCTTGATTCTCGTCCTTGGAGACGTCGTCAAGCAAATCCCGATGGCTGCCCTCGTGGGGGTGATGATCATGGTTTCTATCGGTACGTTTGACTGGCAATCCTTGCGGGAACTACACCGTATTCCCCGGGGTGATGCCTTGATCATGGTGTTGACGGTAGGGATTGTCGTGGTGACCCACAATTTGGCTCAAGGGGTGTTGGCCGGTGTGGTTGCCGCTGCTCTCCGCTATGGGTGGAAAACCGCCCGAATCCGAGTCACTCGGGAAGACGAAGAGGGAGTGACCCGGTATCGGATTAATGGGCCTCTGTTCTTTGGTTCCACGACTCATTTCAGCGAGGCATTCCAACCCTGGAAGGATGCGGAGTTCGTTCACATCGATATGAGCGGTTCCCACATTTGGGATCAGTCTGGTTTGGAAGCTGTTTCCCGCCTGTTGGAGAAGTATCATTCGGCAGAAAAGCAGGTTATGATTTTAGGGTTGAACGAGGAAAGCACCCAACTGTGTAAACGTAATGGGTTACCGCTACCTGTCAAACAATAAAAACACCCATAACAAAGGCGATGCCTCCCAGGCATCGCCTTTTTATAGTATTTAGATAAATGGGGCTACCCAGCTGCGAAACCGATGGACACTGCGGAGGATGAAGTTCTGGGGCGAGCTGTAGCTTGGAGATTGAAGGGCCTGGTTCCGATCCTTTCGGTTTACCCGTTCCTGTTGTGTCCAGAGTTCCAACGCACGTCGACGGTATTGGCTGTCCAACATAGGGGTCCCCCCTCCGTTTTGAAAGCGCTTACTACCATCTATAGTTTATACCAATCAAAACGGGTTGTAAAACGTTCACTGAAGAAATGACCACGGATCAAGAAAGGGGATGATGGACGAGGGTGATGACTAGGGTTCGTCTCAGTTTGGAACAATTGTCCATAAGCCGAGTGACACTCAAATGAATACAGCGAACCGATTTATTCGGCGCCTGACCTCGCTGAGGGGAACCAAGGTGGATCATTAGAAAGAGGCCGTTCCCACGAGGGAGAAAACGAGGGTATCGCTCCTTCGCTATGACTCGATCCTTTTATCGGTAAGGCCAATCACTTTCCACCTAAAAGAAAGGGTACTAAAATGACACGAACCACCCAGAAATCTGGGTGGTTTTTTCATATAAAAAACCCTAGAAATATAGTAGATTTATATGGAATAAGGTGATGAATGGCAGAAGAGCGCTTGAATTGGCCAAGTCACATGGCATATATTTTTGCCAGCGAAAGAAAAAGATTGCATTTTACCGTATAATTGCTATAGTCGAAATTGAGGAGAAAAAGAAGGGTGAATCGAAAGGGGTTGGGATATTTGGATTTTGCATCCAGGGTTGAGCAGTGTTTTACCTCTTTGGTCAATCCCACGTCCCGGGACTTGAAACAGGCATTGGATCAATTGAGAGTGGAGGAGCAAGACCTCATTCCTTTTTTGGAGGATCCCGGACTACGCCCTTATGGTAGAAAAGTGTTGTTTCAATCTCCGCATGTAGAGGTTCTGGTGATGAACTGGGCGCAACATTTCAAGTGCGCACCCCACGATCATGGAGGCTCCTTCGGTTGGGTGCATGTTGTCAAGGGAGAATCCACCCATACAACCTATGCGATGAAAAAGGAGCTACCGGTACCGAAACGTACCGACTTGGAAATGGAGGGTGCTAGTTTTTTTGCCCCGCGGAAAATGGTGCACGATATGGAAAACCGAAGTGAGCGGAGAATGGTTACACTCCATGTCTACGCACCACCGATCAGCGGAATGAAAGTTTACGATCTGGAGCGCTGTGCAGCTTGTGTAGTCAGTGAGGACTGTGGAGCATGGTGGCCTGAAGAACAGCGTCAACAATTGAGAGAGATCAAACTGAAACAGAAGGAGCCGGCACAATGAGCTTTCAACATCTGATAGACCTGTTAAAAAATGAACAAGTTATCCATCGACAAATCGAGGAATTTGTTTCAAATACGCCTTTCTATTTGAGTGAAATTCCAGATAAACCGGAAGCCAAGCAACCATCCCATGTTTTGTTGGAACAATCGGATCGAAAATGCGGGGTTCGGATTGCTCCCCTTGAGAAAATGGCGATTCCGAAGGAATATTCCCGTACGAAAAAAATGATCTGCATCTTGCAAAATAAAATTCAGTATGAAGAATTTTCTTTGAATCAAGGAGTTCTCACCTCCATCAACAAGGAACTGGTCGGTACCGGCGAGACATTGATGATTTCCCCTGGAAAAATCCATCGGTTTTTTTCAGCGGAGGAGGAAAAACCGGCGATCCTCGTGGAAATCTTGTTATCGAAAGAGCACGATTTTTCAGAGGCCGAGTACTCTGAATACCCCATTTCCGATTCGGATGCTACCCTAGCTGATTACTATTACGGGTACGATGAAAGATATCGAAAAGTCTATGAGGAAGGAGGGACTTTCTGGGAGACCGAGGAGCCCAACCCCCCGGTGGTCTGGTTTGAAAAACAGTACGGTCTTAAAGGGAAAAAAGTGCTCGATCTGGGTTGTGGGGAAGGAAGGGACAGTATTTTTCTCGCCAAGCGGGGTGTGGAGGTAACGGGAGTTGATGTATCTCGAGCCGCTCTGGATAAGGCAAGGGAGCGATCCCGTACAGAAGGGGTGTCTTGCAATTTTATTGAAAGGGATGTACTCTACCTTCGAAATATATCCGCCAACGATTATGACTTTGCCCTTAACATGGGTTGCTTACACATGATCACAGATCCTAAACATCGACGGAAACACTTGAGCAGGGTTCACGAAATCCTAAAACCGGGCGGATATTTTTTGCTGGCCCATTGCCGGGAAAAGTGGTTGAAGGGCTTTTTCTCCGTGCCGGATTATGAGAAGGTGGGGCCGGTGGTTCCTGGGAGGGTGATCGATCGGAAAATCCGAACCGAAGACGGGACCAAGATGATCCCTCTAGAGCTCCTCCCCTATAAAGAATCATCTGCCGATGAATTGACGAAAGAGTTGGAGGGCGTCGGCTTTTCGGTGGTGGAAGTGTTTAATGAAAACACCTTTGCCTTCGGAAATACCAATGTACTCGTCGCTCGGAAACCCGCTGAATAACAGGAGGGAGCTCTTTGAAGTTTAAAATGTTGTTTGTGCTTTTGTGCCTGGTTTGGGGCTCCACATGGCTGGCGATCAAAATTGGGGTGGACCAGGCCCCGCCTCTTTGGTCGGCTGGAACCCGGTTTTTTTTGGCGGGCATTCTTCTCTTGGCCTGGTATCGGTGGAAGCAGGGGTCATTTCAGTTGGAAAGAAAAGTGTTATGGAATGTGTTTGTATTGGGGCTGTTTGTCATCGCCGTCACCTTTGGTTTGATTTATTGGGGTGAACAATGGGTTTCCTCCGGGCTGACGGCGGTATTGGTGCAGGGGTTGATCCCGATCTTTATGGTTCTTTTTAGCTGGTTGTACCGGCAGGATGTTCTCAGCCTCCCGAGGGTGTTGGGCATTGTATTGGGGTTGTTGGGAATATGTATGATCTTCATGCCCCAAATTAAGTCCCCCGATAGCAATATGGCGATTGTGGGGATGGTTTCGATCATATTGGGAACCCTGGCTTATTGCTGGGGCTCAGTACTTAGCAAAAACACCCTGAGCAAATATTCCGCGATCTTGATATCCGGCCTGGAAAATCTGATGGGCGGTCTTCTCTTGATGGCCGTGTCGCCATTTCTGGAATGGGAAAGGGTCGTCTCGCTGGAATATCTGAATCAAGCCTTTCTGATCAGCTGGGTGTATCTGGTGTTCATTGGGTCGATTGTAGGATTTACGGTATTCACCTACCTATTGAAGGAATGGGGGGCGGTGAGAGTCTCGCTGTACTCCTTCTTTACTCCGATGGTGGCTATCCTCCTGGGAACGCTGATTTATCATGAAGAGATCACCCCGCTCCAGTATGCAGGATCTGCGATGATCCTTCTCGGTGTATGGATGAGCAACCGTTTTACCTCCGTCAAAGGGCGCACGAAAAAGGTGGAACTGCAGGGTGAGAATGTTCAGTAAAAACCATAGCTTGCGACCTCTGGAAGCAGGACATGAAAATAGCGAGAGCGTTTTTCGGAGTTGGTTCGTTCGATTCTTAACAAGAAGCCGGAGAGAGCGGGCGTCGAATGTGCCATTGCCCAACAATTGCTCCATGAAGTAGGTAACTTGAAGTAAACCCCCGTTTCCCAACCGCGTTGGAAACGGGGGTTTGTAGCTTTTTGATCACCGGCTGTTTTCTTGTATGGCTCAGTGTCTATTCGTGGATTTCTGTCCAGTTTGACAAGGGGCTGTCATAATGACAAAATGTTGTCATATGGATAAGCGAACAAAACATGGAGATGCCTTCACTGAGCTGGTCCTTGCAGTTTTTCACCTTAATGGCCTTTTACTGGAGGCAGGAGACCAGATTACTCAGCCTGTTGGGTTAAGTAGTGCACGATGGCAGGTATTGGGAGTAGCGGAACATGGAGCGATTCCGGTCGCTCATGTTGCTCGTGTGATGGGTCTGTCCCGTCAAAGCGTACAACAAACGGCGGATGGTTTGGAAAGGGATGGTTTCATAGAGTATCACGCGAATCCCCATCACCGCCGCGCTAAGTTGATGGTGTTAACTAACAAGGGGCGAGAAGCTCTTGCTTACGTAAAGCAGCGGCAGGCGGATTGGGCAAATCGGATTGGAAGGAGGCATACCTTGGAAGACTTACGGGATGCCGTCGCGATGCTACGTGAGATAAGTGAAAGTCTCGAACAAGATGAATGACCTTTATTCGAAAGGGGATCAGCTATGAAACAGGTGAAGCCGTTAAAGGAGCTTCTTCAGGAAGGCAAAAAGGGTCGTATTGATGCAATTGCACAGTACATCGAAAGTCATATCGCTGAAAACTGGAAAACCCTGCTCCAAAACAAGCGGGATCAATTGTTGGAAGCATACAATAAGGCAGGTGATAGGGCATACGGAACCTATTTGAACCTGTTGTTTTTGCCTGTTCATCAGCAGCTTAAAGAGGCCGGTTTGCACCCTGAGCCGAGATTTCCAGGAGATTTCGACATTTCGCGTGAGTGGGGAAACCAGGAACAAACCGATCAGCAACGTTGGATGTGGAGCGCCGTTTATGCCTCGGATGGAGAGGCTTTAGGTACCATTGTCACCATCGTGTTTCATGACCACACCCAGTTTCGCGTTCCTCGTCAGCCTCAAATCATTGCCTTACGTGAAACGGGCAAAAAGGATGTTGTAGCGGCGCTCTCTCTTCGTTCCGTTGACTTTAAGCAAGCGTGCGAATTTACGGTTGAATACGAAGAATACCTACGAAACCAAAGCACATAAAAAACGAGTAGATTGACAAAGCGAGATCAGGGCAGCCAAAAGAAGAGCAAGGTGGCTGCTAAGTGGTGGCGGCCACTCCTACGGCGTTCCACCGCACGGGTCCAACTACTCACCGATAGCACTCCTAGGGCCCTTGCCTTGAGCTAATGGCTACTGTACGTCACTTGAGGTGTATTCAAACTTGGCCATTACCGATGCTCAGGATGAACATGGCATCTCTGATTTTCCTGTATCCACACGAAAATGACTTGAGAACTCTCTTTAATCAGCCGTGCCCGTTGGGCATCAAACATTGTTCCGACTTCTCTACACAAGCTGAAGCTAAGAAGTATTTATTCCCGGGTGATCCCCGTAGTACAGCTGTCACCATTGGAGACCTCTTTTGGTCTCCTTTTTCGTGAACAAAGTATAGGGTAACACAATTGATCATATTCCCCGAAAAGGGGACATTTCACACGAAAAACAACCTTTTTACCTCCCCTTTATTCCCTATAATAGATAATAGCTTCAGTAATTTGCGTTTGATCTGACTCCTAATCCCAACAGCCGCTATAGGTAATATAAGGGCTAAGCCATCCAATCAGGATAAATATATTTTCTATTGATTACATGGAGGTGTTACACGTGCTGAAGAAAAAAGCCTTTGCTATAGTGTTGACGAGTTTAAGCCTATCGCTAGCCGCGTGTTCCGCACATGCAACCCAAGAGGCCGCTCCTTCAAAGAAGGATAAGCCTGAAGTCAAGAAAGAAAAAACCCACTGGTCTTATAATGGTTCTGAAAAATGGGGAGATTTAGATCCTTCCTATGCTGCTTGTGCAAATGGTAAAGAACAATCGCCTATCGATATCGAAGCCTCTCAAGTTAAAACCAATCAGGATGCAAACGATATTAAATTTAACTACAAAAAAACTTCCTTTTCCGTAAGTAATAATGGGCATACCATCTTGGATTATCCGGCTTCCAACGATGATATCATAATGGCTGGAAAGAAATATAAGTTGGTACAATTTCATTTTCATACACCGAGTGAGCATCAGTTTAACGGCAAAAACTTCGATATGGAACTCCATTTGGTACACCAAGATGCCAAGGGGCATACCATCGTCTTAGGAATCATGATCAAGGAAGGACAAGAAAACCAAGCCTTAGATGACATCTGGGCACAACTCCCGAAAGAAAAAACAAAAGAGGCCGTAAAAATTGATAAACCTGTCGATCTGATGAGCTTACTGCCTAAAGATAAAAAATCATTCCGTTATAATGGTTCATTAACTACTCCTCCATGTACTGAAAAAGTAAAGTGGGTTGTTTTTAAACAGCCGATCGAAATGTCCAAGACGCAAATCAGAGTGTTCCGTAATATATTCCCTGATAACCATCGTCCAGTTCAAGCCGTTAATAAGCGTGAAATTATAGAAAAGTAAGGTCTTCGGTGATCGGGATGGATACCGACAAAGTGAATGTAAGCTTCCCCCTTGCGTCCGGGAGAAACGAAGCTGACCAAAAACGCGATTAGTTCTCCATCATTTTCAACGACGAAGCCCGTATCACGGAAATAGTCGACCTTCCTACCAGTCGTTGATTACACGAATTACTTCGCGATTATTCGAGAATCGAAGAAGACGTATCTGCATGAGAGTAAACCCTTTTCCGCTATCATACCGGAGGTAGTAGGAGATGATCAGGCGTAAGGGATTGAAACCTGGGAAGGCAGCAGAGGGAGTAGCTTCATAAAGCGAAGAAAGGTACGACAGAAAAAAGCAGGGAAAATCACCCCTGCTTTTTTATTTTTTGGACTATAAACCCACCTTGTCCTGCGAATAACCTATATACAGGTTACAAATATTGGGGAAGGGAGTGTGCAATGAAACTCCTACTGATCAACACAAACGGTTTTTAAATATGATTTGATACGGGATCCAAGGATAGAGTGGATGAGAAAGGGGGAGAGCCATATGAGTTCCTATGTACTCGAATTTCAGGAAATCGATCCCACCAAGCGCTTGCTCGTCGGGGGCAAAGGATTTCACCTAGGGGAGTTGTCCCGAGTAGAAGGGGTCCGGGTGCCAGAGGGATTTTGTGTTACGACCGAAGCTTATAAAAAGGTGACCGAGGATCGTGATGAGATTTCCGGCTGGCTGGATCAGCTGGCTGAATTGAAAGTGCAAGACAAAGAAGAAATAGGGGTCATCAGCGAGAAGATCCGCCGTTCCATTGAAGCGGTGGAGATTCCCCGGGAGGTCGAGGAAGACGTCAATGACGCACTTTTCCGACTGGGGAAGGAATATGCCTATGCGATCCGTTCCAGCGCCACGGCGGAAGATCTCCCCCAGGCTTCTTTTGCCGGACAGCAGGATACGTATTTAAACATTACCGGAAAGGAAGCGGTCCTCCAGCACGTTAAGAAGTGTTGGGCCTCCCTCTTTACCGAGCGGGCGGTGATTTACCGCATCCAAAATGGATTTGATCACCGGAGGGTCTATCTGTCGGTTATCGTCCAGCGGATGGTTTTTCCACAAGCTTCTGGTATTTTATTCACAGCCGACCCGATTTCCTCCAACCGCAAGATATCCTCCATTGATGCCAGCTTTGGGCTGGGGGAAGCCCTTGTTTCCGGGCTGGTGTCTGCGGACAACTACAAGGTGCGGGATGGTGAGATCATCGGGAAGACGGTCTCCACCAAGAAAACGGCTGTTGTTCCTCTGCAAGAAGGCGGGACGGAGAAGCGGGAAATCGAGCCCGACCGGCAGAATCGGCAGACGTTGACGGAAGAGCGGATTGTGGAACTGGAACGGATCGGACGGAGGATTGAAGCTTCCTTTGGAAGCCCGCAAGACGTTGAATGGTCGTTTGTGGATGATACCGTTTATATCCTGCAAAGCCGTCCCATCACCACCTTGTATCCGATTCCGGAGAAGAGCTATGGGGGAAATCGTGTCTACATGTCCTTTGGGCATCAGCAGATGATGACGGATGTAATCCGACCCTTGGGCGTTTCCTTTCTCCGGCTGATATCGGAGGAGTTCCCCATGCATCAAGCGGGGGGGAGGTTGTTCCTCGATATCAGCCACGATCTGGCATCTCCCATCGGCCGGAAGCTAGCCCTAACGATGATGGGTAAAAGCGACCCCCTGATGACGGACGCACTTCGGAAATTGATTCAACGCAAGGATTTTATCCGATCCTTGCCCCGGGGAAAAAGAGCCATGTCGATAAACCGTAAGGGAATGTCCCCAGGGGCGATGCTTTTCCATGCTCTAAAGCTCTACCGTGAGAACGACCCCGCGATGATCGAAGAGGTTATTTCCCAGAACGACGTATCTTATGAAGAGTTGCGAAATCAGATCCAAAAGGTATCCGGAGATGATTTGTTCGATCTGATCGTCGCGGATCAGGAAAAGTTTATGGAGCGCGTCTACGATCCGCGGGGCATGGGAGCGATCGGGGTCGGAATGTATGCGGCCAACTGGATCAACCGCAAGATGGAAAAATGGCTGGGGGGAAAAAACGCAGCGGATATCCTTTCCCAATCGGTGCCGAATAACGTGACCTCAGAGATGGGGCTCGCCTTGCTGGATGTGGCGGATGCGGTGCGTCCCTATCCAGAGGTGCAGGCTTATCTGGAAAATGAGGCCAAAGATGCGACCTTTTTCGGGGATCTGGCTCAGCTGAAAGGAGGCGAAGTAGTCGGCAAAGCCTTCAACGATTACCTTGAAAAATACGGCATGCGCTGCCCCGGGGAGATCGACATCACCAAGACCCGCTGGAGCGAACAGCCGACCGCTCTCATCCCTATGGTCTTGAGCCACCTGCAAAACTTCGAACCGGGGGCCGCCCACACCAAGTTTGAAGAGGGAAAGCGGGCAGCCGAGCAGAAAGAACTGGAGTTGTTGAATCGCTTGGAGCAATTGCCGGGAGGGACTCGAAAAGCCAAAAAGACACAACGAATGATCCGTCGTCTGCGTCATTTTATCGGTTACCGGGAATACCCCAAATATGCTTGGATCCGGCGCTACTTCCTCTATAAACAGGCGTTGATGAAAGAAGCCGCCAAACTCGCGCAACAGGGAGCGATACGGGAGAAGGAGGATATCTACTACCTTTCCTTTGAGGAACTGAGGGAGGCCGTTCGCACCCAACGGCTGGACCACAGTGTTATCGCCGACCGAAAAGAAGCGTACGCGGCCTATGAAAAGTTGACGCCGCCGAGGCTGATCACCTCCGAAGGAGAGCTCTTGTTTGGCAAATACAGGCGTAAGCATCTCCCCCCAGGAGCCTTACCGGGTAATCCCGTTTCATCCGGGGTAATTGAAGGCCGTGCTCGCATCCTTCTGAAGATGGGGGAGGCCGACCTCGAAGAAGGGGACATCCTCGTCACCAACTCGACGGACCCCAGCTGGACGCCACTCTTTGTCTCCATCAAAGGCCTGGTGACAGAAGTGGGAGGACTGATGACCCATGGTTCGGTAATCGCACGGGAATACGGTCTACCGGCTGTCGTTGGCGTCGAAAATGCCACCACCTTGATTAAGGATGGCCAGCGGATCCGTATCAACGGAATGGAGGGGTATATTGAAATCCTAGAATAGAGTTCCAACAATTCGGGATAAAAGGTCCTTAACAATGGTGACCGTCATGGGGATAAGGGACGGTTTGAGTGGGGAGCAGTTATCAGTTTGGCGGTTATGACTTTTGGGCATAAGGCAAAGCGGTCTGGCGATCTGTCGGACTGCTTTTTGTTGTGCAAAGGGGGAGAAAGAGTTGAATCGAGATGGGGAAGCGATGAACCTTCACACAGGAAGGATGAGACCAATCCTGGCCCATCCGCTATCTATATATCAGCCTGCCGGCTTACGACTTGATACACCCGTTTCGGGCCTCTTCTACTATTATCGTGGCTCGCTCGGCCACGCTCTGTACGTACCTACCCGTAGTTCGCAGGACCGAACCGCGCTACTGTACGGTTTTTTTATTTAAAGACCATTTCGATTTTAATGGTATCCCTGTCTTTGAAATACTCGATTTGGTCCACATATCGTTTGGTGTAATTTGTTTAATGCATATCCATCTGCCGTATCCCGGCATTGCGTGGGTTGGTAAATAAGTTTTGAGTGAATGCAGTCTCTCCCGAGAAATTTAACATTTTTTTGGGGTAGGTTAATTAAAAACAGAATTAGAGACCACTTTCTTTGTGTCGATTAGCGGTGAAAAGTATATTATATAAAAAATGAAATCGTATAGGAGTACAAAAAATGGCCCCCAGCGTAGGTTAAGGAATGTTTTTTGCCGCAACGTCCATGCCATCTGAATTTTTGTACATATGTTGTAGTATGAGCCAAGCAAGAGGGGGGTTTTTTTTGCGCAATCAACCTAAGATCGGAATTTTATTGGAAACACCTTTACTACAAAATATCATCAGGGGAGTACCAACTTATGAGAAAGTACGTATTTATTATGAATATGGCATGAATAACGGTGTATTACCCATTCTTTTTGATTTTAAAGGGTTGTATTTAAAGAATAGACAGGTAAGAGGTTTCGTTTGGAAGCCGTCCGTACAACGCTATGTACCAACTGTTTGCTCCCTTCCCTACGTCGTACACAATCGGGTTCTGACCCGTTCCCCAAAACTAAAAGCTCTTTCCCGTCTGTTGGGCAGACGATTGTTTAATCCAGAGATTAACCGAAACAAATGGAGGATTCATCTTTTACTGAACAGAAACCCTCGTCTTCAATCTCATCTCCCGGTGACTCTAAAACTCTGTGCTGTGCAAGGCCTTAAACTGCTTGAGAATTATCCCGTCGTTTTCATTAAACCGGCGATCGGATCACTCGGGAAGGGGATTTCCCACATCCAATCAACCGGGAATAATCATTATCTATTCCGACCCTATAAAGGGAGAACACGTTTGCTTTCCAAGGTTCAACTGAAGCAGGCACTGGCGAAACAACGCTTAATCAACCATCAATTTCTAATTCAACAAGGGATCTCATTAGCGAAATACCATGGATCTTCTTTTGACTTACGGGTATCCGTTCAAAAAGGGAGAAAAGGCGAGTGGCAAATCAGTGGTGAAACGGCCAAGGTGGCACAGCGAAAGACAAAACTGACGAATCTCTCGCAAAACGGGAAGGCCGTTCCGGCACCCACCGTTTTGCAGCACGCTTTTCCGAATCAAAACCCTCAGATCATCCTTGGAAAGGTCAGGCGATTGGCTTTAGATATATGCCGAACTTTGGAAAAGGCGTATCCGGCTTTTGCTGATGCGGGTCTGGACATAGGGGTCGATCAACAGGGCCATCCCTGGTTGATCGAAGTAAATTTTCGAGATTTGCGATACTCTTTTCAAACAGCTGGGGAAATGAAAATGTTTAAAAACACTTACTATAATCCCATGCGTTACGCAAAATATCTGTTGTTCCAGAGTCGATGAGAAGGTGATTTGAAACGATGGGAAATATGATAATCCGACCGGTCAGGTACATCCAGAGAATGCTAAGAGGGAGTTCCCGACCCCAGCTGATCCTCATGAGTGATGGCTTCAAGTATGCGGTCAAATTTAAAAATAATTCCATACAGGGAACCAGATCGCTTGTCAACGAGTACGTTGCAGGGAGATTGGCCCGAATGCTGCACCTTCCTGTGCCCCAATTTCAAATTGTATATATCCCACAAACGTTTATCCGGGCGAACTTATCCCCATACAAATTTGCACCCGGCCATCAATTCGCAAGCAGATTTATAGACAATTGTGTACGGGAACATGCTAAACGCTGCCTCCCGAACAGACGGTGCATCATCAACGGTAGACAATTAGCTGGAATTATTGTGTTTGATCAATGGGTCAGTAACATCGACCGGAAGGTAAGGAATATTCTTTTAAAGAAGACTTCCCGTCAGGGACGCTATCAAATCTATATGATTGATCATGGTCACAGTTTTTCGCGAAACGATGTTCGACCTAATTGTAAATGGACGCCACATACATTGAGTTGCCTGCCTCAGAAACTCAAATGGAATGATTTTTATCAGTGGTGTATGAACGAGCTTCACAGTCCAAACGAGCTGTTACGGTTCGTAAAAATGATTGAGCAATTGCCGGATCAGAAAATATATAAAGTGATCTTATCCATTCCAAAAGATTGGCATGTATCACAGGCGGAAAAAGAGTCATTGTACGCTTACCTCAAAAGGGCAAAAAGACAGCTTAGGAATCTGATTATACAATATATAAAAAATAGGTAATAAAAGGGTTTAAAACGGCACGGAACCCAAAAATTATTCTCCTATGGAGAAAAATAGAGACCAAGCTTTCCTTGATTAGCGCAATTGCTTCTTTGCCAAAAGTAGAGCTTCTCGACCCTCAAAATTAGAGCAATGCCGGTTCGCTCCTGAATCCGTTCTCTCAAAAATCCCCACGCGAAAAGGGCGACTAACAGCGGAGCGGTACACACCGTGAGCAACGTAGCTGGTGATACCATCGTACGGTCAACGGCAGTGAAGTACCCTACTTGATACCCCGCTACAGCTAGACTGAACAACAGGATATTCACCCGATTTCTTCCGCTGAGTCGATCTATCTTTCGCTTTCGTGACTCCCATCCCCAGGCGGAGATCAAGATGTTAGTATCGATGAACACCCGAAAGTTATTTCCGGCCGGGCTCATTCCATATCTCCTTTCGCACCTGTTCAGGCCCTGAAGCAAATCTTCCTCTGTGATCCCCTTTTCCTGTGCTTCCTTGCTGATTGCATCGGTCAGTTTTTGAAACGCAATCAGGCTCGCTTTCGTGATAACGACCTTTCCGTTTTCCTGTACAAACGCGACCCGGTCGCCTTCCTTCAGATCCAGCAGTTGACGAATGCTCTTGGGAACGGTCACTTGACCTTTGGAACTGATGCGGGACACTTCCATGATGCTCACCTATTTACATTCTTTACAGGAATTCCAAGGGAGATATCCATTGCAGAATGCCTTAGCGTAGGGAGGTAATGATTAAGTGTTTTTGTTGTGCTTTTTGTTACAAGGTAGAGCACTTCACTCATAATGAAGGGATCAGGAGTTCGAGCCACTCCATCAGCACCAGCAACCAGCCCATATAGTTGGGGTGGTTTTTTGTATGCTGGAAAAACATAACCAAGAGAATCGAAAGAGATTTTCAAAATTTATGCGTAATTCCGAATACATATGGTAAAATAGACCATGGTAGTAGCCAAGGGCGGGCGGCCACGCTGACCCTCTACAGAGAGGGGGTGAGGCCATGGAGCTTCTTAGCCTGATCGCCAAGGTGGCTGGTGTTGTTGTCCAAGCATTAGCCGTCTACGTTGCGTATCGGGCGCTAAATAAAGAAGTAACCCGTCCCTGGGCAAAGGAACGCGGGTTACTTCTCGTGAACCGTGGCCGCCTGCTTGCGGCAGCTACCCGGCGGTGGGGGGTGCAACCCTGCCGCCGTTATTATTTCTATCCAAAGGATACCAACGGGATCAGTTGGAAGAACAGGTGCAGGAGTTACAAACGGAGCTTGAACGGAAAGTAAGCAGGATTGAATACTTGACCCAGATGGTGGAGGAAAACCGTCGAGGGAAATCGGAGTGGGAGACTTGGGCGCGGGGGTTAGTGAAGCATCTTCAGAAACAACAAGGAGGATTTTTATCCAAGGTGACACCGGCTCAATCCTTAGAAGATTATATACAACATCAGAGGATACCGGAAAAATTGGAATTTACCTAAACGAATCAACTTTAGGTCTGCGTTTCATAGACTGGGAGTAGGGCCGCTTGGGGTTTGACTTGATTGTAAGGTGCAGAGCCTCACAATGATTGGGGGTTAACAAAAAAAAGCGGCGGTTTGGTGACCGTCGCTTTTTCCCTGGATATGAATCCGATTATCTGCTCTGAATGGTGACAATATCGATGGGACCGTGGTCATCGCAATGATCTTCGTGGAGATGATGGAGTCGGCCATTTACCAGATAATCGTAATGGTCTTCATGGGGGACAAGTTCGTGGCCGCAGTCTTTGTTGTGGTTACAACTGCATGCCACGGGATGGCATCCTTCAGGGTTCAAATCGGATACTTCGATTAGGCACTCGTCACAGGAAGGGACTCTCGATCGGTTATTCCAGAAGATTCCCCAGTGTCCTCAGCCAGTGTCGAAAAGAAAAAGGTCACGAAACCAGGGGGAGGAGGTGTGAATCGTTTCGCCTCATCTCATACCACTTTTTGCGTGGACGTTTGATCTTCTTGGTAAAGGCTCCTATTCTCTTTCCAACCCAGCCAGTAAAAACTCAGAAGCAGTGCCAAACAAAACAAATGGATCGTCAACACCATGGGAAGAGCGGAATCGGTGTGGAACAGACCGATAATCACCCCGCATACCGCTCCCGAAATCATTTGCAAAAAGAAAAACAATCCCGATGCCGTTCCCGCGATGGCATCGAAAGGTTTCAACACGGCGGCGTGACAGGCGGGAAAGATACCACCGATCCCGATCATCATCACCGACATGGGAAGAACGATTCCCAACAGCGAATGGGGTTGAAACCAGATCCAAACCAACATGCCGGCGGAAGCCGCAAATGCCAGCAGGCTTTCCACCAAAATAATCCGATTTAACTCAAAAGCCTTGGATAGACGCCGGGTCAGAGCGGTACCGACCATATAACCCGCCACAACCACGGCATACGCTACTCCATACCAGATGGGGGAAGCTCCCATCACTCCCTGCAGTACGAAGGACGAAGAAGTGATGAACGTGAAATAGGCACACCATGTCAAACTGATGGTTAAACTGAAAAGGAGAAAATACTTGTTGGTCATCAGATGCTTGTAATTCCGGAAGATGACGCCCGCCTTCGCCGCCTGCTCATTCCGGGAGGGAGCCGTTTCTTTGACACCGAACCAAACAGCCCCCAACAGAAATGTACCCGCCCCCGCCAAGGCCGCGAAGGAAAGCTGCCAGCCGTACCAGGTTTCCAGGTATCCGCCAATCATGGGTGTGATCGCAGGGGTGACAGCAATGGCCATGGAAAGATACGTAAGCACCTTGACCTGGTCTTGTGCATCAAAGGTATCTCTCGTCATCACCCGGGACAGCGTGGTGCCGCAACAGCCGCCTAAGGCCTGGAAAAACCGCGATCCAATGAGAAACCATACATGAGGGGCGAAGAGGCAGGCAAGGGAGGCGATCACAAACACTGCCAATCCAATCACGGCCACCGGCTTTCTTCCAAACCGATCCGCCAATATTCCGGAGATTAACGCGGAGACGGCATAACCGGCCATAAACACGCTCATGGTTAGCTGCATTTCCATTTCGGTGGCGCGAAACCCGACCATCATATGGGGAAGGGAAGGAACATAGAGACCGATGGAAGCTTGAGGCAAGCAGACCATCAAGATCAAAATCATAGTGAGAAATTTTCGGTTCATGGTATTCCACCGCCCATTCTGAAGGCCTGGTTAACAAACACCCTGTTCCACCATCACCTTGTCCTCGATCATGTGGGATAGATCCCTCGCCAATTTCCGTGACCGCTTGGCGATCATTTCCAGGGAACCCGTATAATAATAGGTTCCGCAGGTGATTTGACCCAACGCTCGAAAATGCAAATCGGCATATCCGTCTCGGCTGATAACTGCACCCGTATTGAAATTGGTTTGAATGCCTCCAAAGGGATCTTTCACTGCAAACCCCTTTGCCAACAGGGTTTGAACCAACCGGGAAGCTTGTTTTTCCACAATGTACTGTGCAGGTCCCGTAGCATTGATGATCCAATCGGACGTGATCGGCAGGGTGGATTTCTCCGACAAGGATACTTGAAAACTCCCTTCCCAGTACCGGATGCTTTTCAAGCCCTTGTGCACAATCAATTGGCCGGACCGGAGCATCTCATAGATGCGTTCAGCATTCACAATCGGCATCGGATTCCGAATGGTCATAAAATAGCGGTGAAACCGTTCCATAAACATTCGTTTGTCATAGGCGTTTAAATGGTGCCACATCTCTTCAATGATGTCGTTGGTGGCGGTAAGAATTGACTGCCAGGGTACACGAGTATCGGACTGAGACAATTCTTGCCTCAGTCTTTCCATTGCCGTAGAGCCGTTGGTTTTTTGAGAAAGCAGCATTTCCCGCGATCCCTCCAACGAATTAAACTCCTGCTTCAGTAAACGGAGAAGTTCTTTCAATAAGACATGTCCCTTCTTCTCGACCAGCTGGTACACGACCTCCCGTTTTAAAAATCGAAGCTGATGGGGCTGCGCATGCTTAATGCGCACCGACGGAAGCAGCCCCTGCCGGGAAAACATCCGGATCCTCCCTTGATGCTTTCGTTCTTGGAGTGCGAGGGCGGTATCCACGGCAGTCAAGCTGGAACCAATCATTCCGATTTCTTCGTCAGGACGGATGGATTCCAATGTCTCATGCAGTGGATAAGGTTGATGGTTGTAACGGGGCGTTCCCTTTAATTGGTAGGGGTCGCGGCTGGGGTTGTGGCCCGTGCACAGCACCACAAAATCAAACAGCGAAGACTCTCCGGATTGCGTAATCAACTCGATCTTTCGGTTTATTTTGTTTACGTCGACGATCTCGTTGTATTCGATTTTGGCTTGAAGAGGTTCTCGGTTTGCCAATTGCATCGTTTGGTGAAAAACTTCCTGAAGGTATTGTCCAAAAACAGAGCGGGGAAGGAACTCTTCCCCTTTCCCGTGGGTGCGGGAAAGAATGTGATCCTGATACCACGACCAAAAATGAGAAGGGTTCTCCACGATGGCCGACATCGATTGGGAACTGCGGTTCAACCGCAGAATGGGGTAGTCTTTTTGATAAGCCAAACCCGGCCCCACTTGCTTCTCTTTTTCAAATATGGTCACTTCAACCCTGATGGGGGATCGCATTTGCAAGAGATACTTCACCAGATAATGAAAATAACAAACACAGGCGGCTCCTCCTCCGACAATGGCCATTTTCACTCCCTGATCCATCGGTGGGTCCTCCTTTTTACAAAAGGTTGGTGGAACGGAGTTAAAATCAAGAAACGACCCTTCCTAAACTAACCATATCCTACAGCAAATGTTTCGCTTTGAAAAACCTCCGTATACACTGCTAAATGCAAATTAGGCGCTTATACATCGTCCTAGCTCATTTATTCTTGGTTTTACATCAATCTTTCTCTGGGGAAAAAAAGTTTCTATAAGGAAACAAAATGGAGCGCATATCTCCGATCCGCACGTGAGCGGGTGATAACCGTTTACAACATGGAAGACAACGATTACGGAAGATAAGGATTGCATTGTTATAACAAATTTAATATACTTTTTATTATCATAATTATAGAGTGATAAGAAAATAATAAATAGAAAGGGGTTGTTGATAGATGGATTTTGTAACCAGGGTTGAACGATGTTTTGCCGGAATGAACACGAACAGTGGGACCGGATCAAACTGCTGTTGCCGCCTCGTAAGCAAGGTCGGGGACGACCACGGGCAGATGACCGGAAAACCCCTCAATGGGATCTTATACGTGCTAAAAACGGGTGGTACGTGGTCCGATATGCCTTCCCATTACGTTCCCCCGTTACCTGTTGGCGTCGCTTAAACCAGTGGTCGGAAAATGGAACCTGGGAGCAGATTTGGCAAGCGATCCTGCAACAAATGGATGAACAACAGAAGCTGGATTGGACCCAAGCCTTTTTGGACGGAAGCTTTGTATCTGCGAAAAAAGGGGAGAGAAAATAGGAAAAACCAAGGCGGGCAAGGGATCCAAGGTGATGCTGGTATCGGATGGAAATGGCTTGCTGATCGGCATCCATGTCACCAGCGCAAAACCCCATGAAATCACTCTGGCAAGGAAAACGCTCGAAGCGATCCGCGTTCCGCAAAAGCGAGGCCGCCCCCGTAATCGTCCGCAGGAGTTGGCGGCAGACAAAGCCTATGATAGCAAGAGCTTCCGCCAGTATTTACGGAAGCGGGGAATCAAGCCAACCATCCCCCGAATAAAGAGCCAAAAGCCCAAACGAGGCCGACCCATCCAAGTGGGATCGGCTTATCGAGAGCGCTGGAAAATCGAGCGCTGTTTCGCATGGATGGATAACTGCCGTCGTTTGGTCGTTCGTTATGACTTGTATGTCCATATGTACAAGGCTTTCTGCTTTATGGCACTCATCCTTTGGTCGGTAACCAAATTTTGAAATAGATTCTAGACATCATCTTCAGGTCCAAAACAAATATCAAGAAGCGGATGTATGGGTGCAAACTCCTTGGGTGAATTGGCCCGGGAATATTTCAGTGATTGTGACAAATCCCAATGATCAAGACATTATCAGTAAAACAGTCACCCACAACGAGCACATTTATTTCCACTCCGGAATTACCGGTTGGTATGACATCCGGTATGTCCAAAACAATGAAGAAAAGCGGGATTGTTGGATCGCGTTGCGAGACGATGCAGTCAGTTACTCTTCTGTACAAAGTGGCGATACAATCTATGTCATCAACAAGGAAGGGCAGAAGGTAAGAACCCAAGTTGTGAAAAACGGAGGAATCTTCATTCTCCCCTCACAAGAACACCGAGAAAACAAAAGTTCTACCAAACCAGAGAGTCTAACAATTGCCGATCTGGCTCAACAAGTATATGATTAAGGGCTTAAAACCGAAGTGCGTGACCTCAAAGACTATACCATTGGGGACAACATATTTCGGATTTAGAAAGAATGATCAGGAAATTGTCAAATGGCCCTTCGCAGGGGATTTAACGGACCAATATCATGTAGGATCTAAGATGCGTCTGAACTTTAAAGTGGTTTCGGCGTATGGACATTTGAAATGTTGAACTACTTTAAGTAAGGTTTGGACAATAACGGAACTCCACCCGGTATGGTAAAATAGACCATGGTAGTAGCCAAGGGCGGGCGGCCACACTGACCCTCACGAGAGAGGGGGTGAGGCCATGGAGCTTCTTAGCCTGATCGCCAAGGTGGCTGGTGTTGTAGTCCAAGCATTAGCCGTCTACGTTGCGTATCGGGCGCTAAAAAAGAAGTAACCCGTCCCTAGGCAAAGGATTGCGGGTTACTTCTCGCGCTTTCCGTGGCCGCCTGCTTGCGGCAGCTACCCGGCGGTAGGGGGTGCAACCCTGCCGCCGTTACTATTTCTATCCAAAGGATACCATGGCTATGCTTGTTTCGTCCAGTCAAAAGGGTTAACACAATTGACAGAATGGACAAAGTGGACGTTTTTTGAACGTAACCCACCCTTAAATTATCATTAAGACATAAAAGTCATCCGAGGAGCTAACTCGGGTGACTTTTTTTGTTGTGACTGGCCCACCAAGTTTTGGGGGCTTTTTTTTATGGATTACGATCACCAAATCATGGGGGTGGGGTTCCATGTTTTTTAACCAACCAACCGTTCAGTTTAAGGTTGGTAAAATTGAATAGAAAAACGGGAAGCGATATATTTACGGCGAGGATTCAGGATACAAGGTGATTTCCGTCACAAACAAACCGTCTCAAGAAGTAATCCAAAGTGCTTCAGATTTCCTCTATGCAAAAGCCAGCAAATGAGTCATGAAAGGGAAGGTGAGGGAGCGTGGTTTTTGGGTAGACTATACTATGATACGATGAACCAACAACCCATCCAGGGGGTGGTCCGATGAATGAACCGAATCGACTGATTCAAGAAAAATCGCCGTATTTGCTCCAACATGCCTACAATCCGGTGGATTGGCATCCTTGGGGGGATGCGGCGTTTGAGAAAGCAAGAAAAGAAGACAAGCCTATCTTTCTGTCGATCGGGTATTCGACCTGCCATTGGTGCCATGTGATGGAACGGGAATCTTTTGAAGAGGAAGAAGTGGCCTATTTGCTGAATGAATGGTATGTCCCCGTGAAGGTGGATCGGGAAGAGCGGCCGGATGTGGATAATCTGTACATGACCGTTTGCCAAGCTCTCACCGGGCATGGAGGATGGCCATTGACTGTCATCCTGACACCGGAGAAGAAGCCTTTTTTTGCCGGGACGTATTTCCCCAAGACGGCCCGTTACGGGCAGCCCGGTCTGATGGACGTGTTACAACGGGTGGGCCAGGTGTGGAAAGACGAGCGGGAGAAAGCAATGGATGTCGGAGAGAGGATTACCCAGGCGATCCAGACGGAGCTGAAAACGACAGAGAGTGGAGTGTTGTCGGAGGAGATGCTGAAGGAAGCGTACAATCAGTTCGCTTCATCCTTCGATGAACAATGGGGCGGATTCGGACCCGAGCCCAAGTTTCCCCGTCCTCATGACTTGTTGTTCTTGCTTCGATATTGGAAGCAGAACAAGGAAGAGAAGGCGCTGGAGATGGTGGAAGGAACGCTGGAGGCCATGCGGAGGGGCGGAATTTACGATCATGTAGGATTTGGTTTTGCCCGTTACTCCGTGGACAAAGAGTGGCTGGTTCCCCATTTTGAGAAGATGCTTTATGATAACGCCCTCCTCGCTTACGCATACCTAGAGGCGTTCCAAGTGACGAGAAAGGAAACTTACGCTCAGACGGTGCGGGAGATTTTTACCTACGTGCTTCGGGATATGACCGACGCGGAAGGCGGTTTCTACTCCGCCGAGGATGCTGATTCCGAAGGAGTGGAGGGAAAGTTTTACGTATGGACGCCTGCTGAGGTGACGGAGATTCTGGGGGAGCAGGAAGGTACCCTTTTCTGTTCGTGTTTCGACATTACCGCAGATGGAAACTTTGAGGGGCACAGTATTCCCAACCTTATCGGGCGGGACCTCCCAGCGGTTGCCGAGGAGCACGGTCTGAATGAAGAAGAGTTAGCTCGACGCTTGGAGGCGGCCCGAAAGAAGCTCTTTGAAGCCCGGGAGCAACGGATTCATCCCCATAAGGACGACAAGGTGTTGACCTCATGGAATGGGCTCATGATCGCTGCCTTGGCTAAGGGAGCCCGGGTGCTCGGTGAGGAGCGTTATGCAGAAGCGGCTGGGAAAGCGGCCATCTTCATCCGAAAGCGACTTACCCGGGAGGACGGTCGGCTTCTCGCCCGTTGGCGGGATGGGGAAGCGGCGATCCCCGCCTATGTCGACGATTATGCCAATCTCGCCTGGGGGCTGATCGAGCTCTACGAGGCGACTTTCGAGCCGGACCACCTTAAGGAAGCGTTGAAGTTGTCCGAAGCGATGTTGGATCTTTTCGGTGATGAAAAAGAAGGAGGATTCTTCTTTTACGGAAAAGATGGAGAAGAACTTCTCACTCGGACGAAGGAAACCTATGACGGAGCCACGCCTTCGGGAAACAGCGTCGCCGCCCTCAATCTAATCCGCCTCGCCCGGTTTACTGGTGACCCAGAATGGGAGAGCCGGGCAGAGACGCAACTGAAGGCCTTTGCTGGTTCGGTGAAAAAAGCTCCCATCGCCTATTCTTTCTACCTGACGGCCCTACAGTTCGCTCTCGGTGACCCGATGGAGATCGTCATCTCCGGGCACAATGAGGATGAAATCACCCAGGAGATGATCCGTCTCGTTCAGAAGGCCTTCCTTCCGGGTTCCGTCCTCCTTTACCGCCCTGAGGGGAAAGCTGAGGAGATCACTCACCTCGTCCCCTATACGGCTGAACAACATACCGTCGACAGGAAGCCCGCCGCCTACATTTGTCGCAATTTTGCCTGCGAACGCCCGGTGACCCTGTTGACGGAGTTGGAGACGAAGATTTCGGAGTAACCCATTGACAAAGAGACGGCCCCTATCCACATGGGGCCGTCTCTTTGTGTATCCAGCATCGGCAACATCGGACCATTTTTTCTTGATATAATCGGGATAAGTAAAAAGTGAAAGGATTTCGCCTATGGCTAATTCGAGATTTCGACTGGATGATGGATTGGATATTCTTTCAAGAACGCCGAAGGTTTTACGTTTGATGTTAGAAGGGTTACCGAATGAATGGATTCACACTAATGAAGGAAAAAATACTTGGTCACCTTTTGATGTACTAGGGCATTTGATCCATGGGGATGAAAAGGTTTGGATGAATCGAATTCATAGGAAGAGAACATTTCTGCTCCGAAAACTGGGAAAATTTGATAAAGGCAGGTGACTCCGTTGATTGATGTCTGCCGGTTAATTCTTGGGCTGATTTTTTTGTTAGCGGGAATAAACGGGTTCGTTGTCTTCTTCGGTTACCCTCCTCTGTTACCTACCAGTCCGGAAGCGATGGAATTTTTCCGGTTCAAATATCTCCTGTTTACAGAAAAGGCTTTGGAGGTGATATGCGGATTTCTGTTGGTCGTTAATCGCTATACAACCTTAGCCATTACGATGTTGGCTCCTGTCGTTTTTAATATTCTATTGTTCCATCTCTTCGTCGACCTCTCCATGCTTCCTATGGCTCTATTGGTTACCATGCTTGAAGGGTACCTCCTGTGGAAGGACAGGAAAAGTTTTTACCCGTTGTTGGAAGATAAATAGAAGTGTCTAACAAAAACACGTGGTTTCCTTAAGGTAATAAGGCGTAGAAAAGGTTTCTGTTGCCCACCTCGGTATACGGGCGGTACACTGGAATAGGTTACATATTTTTCATTTATCCATAACCATCCATGGGAGGGCGACCGATGAAAGAGAAGTTGGAGGAGCTGAAACGCCATCTGGCGGAAGTGTACGATCTGGAGAACGTGACTTCGCTTCTGTACTGGGACCAATCCACGTACATGCCCAAAGGCGGGGCTGCTGCCCGGGGGCGGCAGCTGGGGACGATGGAAAAACTGGTCCATGAGAAGATGACTGACCTGCAAATCGGACGGTTGCTGGAGGAATTGACCCCCTATGGGGAGAGTCTGGAATACGATTCGGACGAAGCGGCTCTGATACGGGTAACCCGGCGAAAGTACGAAAGGGCGGCCAAAGTTCCGGCAGCCTTCATGGCGGAGATGTCTAACCACTTCGCAGATACTTACCAGGTATGGACGGAAGCGCGACCAGCGGACAACTTTGCCAAAGTGGAGCCTTTCCTGGAGAAAACTTTGGATTACAGCCGCCGATTGGCGGAATATTTTCCTTATAACCATATCGCTGATCCCTTAATCGGTTATTCCGATGAGGGTATGACTGTCTCCACCCTACGTCCCCTTTTCCAAGATTTGCGGGAACAACTGGTTCCGCTGGTGAAGGCGGTAACGGACCGGGCCGACGTAGAGAATACCTGTCTCAGGCAGACATTTCCGGAGAAGGAACAATGGCAATTCGGGATGGATGTTATCCGGCAGTTGGGTTACGATTTCGACCGGGGTCGCCAGGACAAAACCCATCATCCTTTTATGACGAAGTTCTCCCTTGGGGATGTGCGAATTACTACTCGGGTGAAGGAAAACCAACTGGAGGAAGCACTTTTATCCACCATCCACGAGGCAGGTCATGCGATGTACGAACAGGGCATCCAGATGGAACTGGAGGGGACGCCTCTAGCCAGTGGAACTTCCTCTGGGGTTCATGAAAGCCAATCCCGCTTATGGGAAAACATCGTCGGCCGAAGCCGTGGGTTTTGGGAACATTTTTATCCGAAATTGCAGGAGGTGTTCCCAGAGCAGCTCGGAGCTGTCTCTCTGGATGCTTTCCATCGAGCGGTGAACAAGGTGGAGCCCTCCCTGATCCGTACCGATGCCGACGAATTGACTTACAACCTTCATGTGATGATCCGATTTGATCTGGAGTTGGCTCTGCTTGAAGGAAAGATGGCAGTGAAGGATCTGCCTGAAGCTTGGCGGGAGAGGTACAAGGCTGACCTGGGAGTGTTTGATCCCGGAGATAAAAACGGGGTTCTGCAGGATGTCCACTGGTTTGCAGGTACCATCGGCGGATCCTTCCAGGGATATACCCTGGGGAACATCCTGAGCGCCCAATTTTATGATGCGGCCCTTAGGGCTCATCCAGAGATCCCAGACCAGATCCGTAAGGGGGAGTTTTCCACGCTGCATGGGTGGCTGAAAGAAAACCTTTATCGGCACGGTTCGAAGTATACAGCTATGGAAATCACTAAACGGGCGACGGGGTCGCCCCTGACCATCCAGCCCTACATCGCCTATTTGAAAAACAAATTCGGGGAACTTTGCGGATTAAATGGTTAATTACTTATTCCGGTCGAAGCAGGTACTTCGACCGTTTTTTGTTTCTGAAGAGACTTGTGATAAGGTATAAACATGCAACGAATTACTATAATTTACGGAAAAATGAAAAAAGGAGAGGTTGGATGAACGTTACCGGCTGGGTTGGAGTGATATCGGATTGGTTGTGGGGTCCTCCCTTGATGGCCCTGCTATTGGGTGGGGGACTCTTTCTTTCCCTTCGGATTGGTTTTTTCCAGATCCGTTTTTTCGGTCACGTGCTGCAACAGACCGTCGGGCGATTGTTCAAACGGACGGGCCATTTCGAGGGGACGCTGACCCCCTTTCAGGCCTTTTCTGCGGCGCTAGGCGGAACGGCGGGCGCCACCAATATCATCGGGGTATCGGTTGCCATCGGACTCGGCGGCCCCGGAGCCTTGTTTTGGATGTGGGTGACGGCTGTCGTTGGAATGGCCAGCAAATTTGCGGAAGTTCTCCTGGGGAGTAAGTACCGGGAGAAAAATGAAGAAGGAGAATGGGTCGGCGGTCCGATGTATTACATCCAAAAGGGGCTCGGTTGGCGATGGTTGGCGGTATTTTTTGCTTTCGGGCTGATGGTAGAGGTAATCCCGAGCTCTATGGTTCAGTCCAATTCCATCTCGAAAACAGCAGAGAGTGCCTTTGGCCTGCCCCTTTGGGTGACCGGCATTATCATTACAGGGTTGACGGGGATCGTTGTTTACGGTGGTGTCAAACGTTTGGGCAAGGTGTCAGAAAAAGTGGTTCCCTTCATGGTGTTGGTCTATCTGGCAGTGGCGATCGGCGTCGTATTGGTCCATGCCGGGCAGATTCCGGAAGCATTCCGCCTTATCTTCCAGCACGCGTTCACCCCGATTTCTGCCGTTGGTGGGTTTGCGGGGGCAGGTGTGGCGGAAGCTCTTCGCTGGGGGATCGCTCGAGGTGCTTATTCCAATGAAGCCGGGATGGGGACTGGGGCCATCGCCCAGGCGCCAGCCCAGACGGATCACCCCGCCCGCCAGGGATTGTGGGGGATTTTCGGGGTGGCGATGGATACGTTGGTGATCTGTACCGCTACAGGTCTCGCTGTTCTTACATCTGGGGAATGGCTCAAAACTGACAATCCGGCGACTGCTGTACCTGCTGCTTTCGGGCAGATCCTTGGCGGTACCACAGCCGGTGGCGTATTTGTTTCCTTTTTCTTGCTTCTGTTTGTGCTGACTACGGTTGGGGTGCTCATTTATTACGGGGAGAAACAGGCGGAATATCTCTTCGGCCTCCGCTTTTCCAAAGTGATGCGGCTGGTTTATGTTCTTTCCATGTTTATCGGTGCGATTGGGGGATTGAAGTTTATCTGGCAGTTCCTTGATATCCTGCTCGCCATGATTGTCATCCCCAACATGATCGCTCTGTTGGCGATGAGTAAGGAAGTTCGGGAGGAGACGAAGGATTACATCGAGAGGATCTACCGGAAAGAGAAGATGAATCGAAAACAAAAAAAATCTGCCTGACTCTCTGGAAGGAAATTCTTCTTTTACGGTGAATGAGGGTAGGGGGTATCTTCAAAAAAGGTTATTTCCCGGGGAAGAAAATCGTGAAAGGAGGGAAAGTGATGGCCAGGCATGAATTCCGCCTCACGGCAGACTGGAACGGAGGACGGAATGGAGAAGGTACGATCACGGCAGGGAACCTACAGACAAAGATATCCATCCCGTCGGAGATGAAAGGGCCGGGGATCGGAACCAACCCTGACGAGATGTTGATCGGGGCTGCGGCTACTTGTTACCTGATTACCCTAGCGGCCATGCTGGAGAGAAAAAGCATCCCAGTGGTCTCTCTAACCCTGGAGACCGTCGGTGTAGTCAGTGTGAATAAAAACGGCCTCCAATTTGAAAGCGTCACTCATTATCCTCATGTCGTGCTGGGAGCCGAAGCGACAGCGAAGCACAGGAAGGATGCGGAATCTTTCACCGAAGCTGCGGAAAAAAGCTGCATGATCTCCAACGCTCTGCGCGGCAATGTGGATCTGTCCGTCCAAGCGACGGTGAATAGGGAAAGTTGAGGGCTCATGGAAAAAAACGATTGGACTAGTGAGAGGAGGAAATCAAGATGGATGGAACCATTGGAATTATTGTTTTTATCCTGATGATCGTGGTTGTAGGGATCGTATGGCCGTCCAAACCCAAAGGAACACGAAGTCGTGGAAGAGGAAGAGATTCCTCAGGAGCCTTCTGGTATGCGGGTGACAGTGGGAGTGATAGCGGCGGAGGAGACTGTGGGGGAGGAGATAGCGGCGGTGGTGGATGTTGAGGAGGAGGCTCCCCCTTCTATGAAAGATAATCATCCTTTCAAGAGGTCAGCTATATGAGGAGATCCTTTTACAGTAAGTTGCCGTTTGAAAGCCCACGGTTTCAATCGAAAGACGGCGTTGATCGGAACCCCCTTCGGGGATGGAAATATCAACCAATTCCTAATATAATCGAACATATGAGCGGTGCTCATCCCACTGGTAGTGGGTTGTTCCTTGAAAACGTTATGGTATGGGGTTCCAGCGGCGAACGAATCTCTCCCGCTGGGTAAAACCATAAGAGTGAGCGATCAGGAACTAGAACGCTGGTAACAGGCGTTCCGCCCATGTGGGTACACTCTAACTGCATGGGATGGGCTGATGAGACAGCCCTGAACTTGGGAGTTGTCCGAAACAGAAATGGACTGAGGGCGCTAACTACCCAAGAATCCCATGGCTTCAGCCGTGTGGAGTCTCAAGAGAGACACCATTTATAAACGCAACCCGCCGGTTCTTCCGACGGGTTTTTGTGTTTACGCGCCGGTTTTGGCGGCTTTCTTTGCTTTGTGGCTTTGGAATTCGACCAGGCGGCCGGAGGAATGGAAAATGCGGAAAGGGTAGGCTTGATACTCCTTTTCTTCTAGGACGTCGAGGCCCTTCTTTTTCGCTTCCGCATCCGTGACGGCTTCGATGGGTTCGTCGTACAGCTTGCTCCCTGTCTGGTCAAAGACGGTCATATGGTACATACGGTTTCCCCCTCTAGGATGGTTCTTCTTCCATTATACCGAGATTGGTAGGAAGGGGGCACCCTCTATTTGAAAACGGTTACCGAGGCAGAATCGGGGATACGGGTGTGTGGAGTGTGGGAGCTCCTAGGGTCCTTGGGGACGGTGAGCAGATACTGAGAGAAAGGGAGTGTCTGGATGGCTTTCACCAGAAGGATGGAACCTACTAAGATCAACACATACACGGCTCCGAATAGGTTAGGATGCCACCAGGGAGCGGGCAGGACTTCCCCGGCAAGAAAGAGAACCAGGGGGTGGATCAGGTAAATACCGAACCCTCGAGAACCGATTTCCATCACAGATCGCACAATCCAGCCAGACTCTTTTATCAGGGAGAAAAGAGCGAAGACGGCCAGGCTTAGCAGGGGGATGTTTACCAGATTGGACAGGCGCTTGGAGGTGTAAATACCGAAGTGCTGGTATTCCAGCATAGCTCCGAGGATCAGCAAAAGACCAATAACGAGGTAAGACCAAGCATAGGCTCGCAGGTGATGGGAAAGGCGCTCCCAGTGAAAAGCGATAAATCCGCCAAAAATGAAATAAAAGATCCAGGAGGGAAGAATAGCTTTTTCAAGCAGGACGGCCTGGGCTAGCCCGTCTAGGTGATCAGCCCGAAGGAGCAATAAAACGGTGTTGACAATTAGGGCTCCTCCAAGGGCGACCCACCAGCGGAGAGAAGTGGTAAGCCATCGCTGAAGAAGGGGAAAAACGGCGTAGAACTGAATGACGAGCGACATGAAATAGAGATGGTAGAAAGATTGCCCGAGGCCGAACAGTTTGACGATCTGGGAGAAGGAGAGTTGGAGGGAACTGGGGTGGATCCACTGGGACAAGGCAAAATAGAAGAGGCCCCACACCATAAAGGGAGATACAATCTTTACTAGCTTGGAGCGGGTGAAACGGGAAAGGAAAAAGGGCTTTTGAAAATAGGGATAAAAAAGAAGGAAGCCGCTTAGAACCGCGAAGGCAGGGGTGCCGAACCGGCCGATCTGATTGAGAAAAATGATGGCCTCATCCCACACTTGTCCGTTCTTGTAATAATAGGTAGCACTGACATGAACAATTAACACTCCCAAGCAGGCCAACCCTCTGAGAAAGTTAATTTCGGGTAGAAAGGTCCGTGCCATCGGAATCCCCTTTCTGAATAGGTTCAATGAGAGCAAAGTCATTTGATCTCGATCCGAACGACGCGACCACGTAGGCCCTGTCATTAAAAAAGGGGCTCATTTCCCGAGCGTACGGAAAATGAGCCGGAATGCTGGATACGGTAAAGGGGGTTACCGCTTGTTCTAATGTAGCGTTTCAGTGCTAATGGGGAGTTAAAACCGTGTTAAAGTTTTGTTGAGTGGATCGGTCGTCCCGTAAGAAAAAGAAGAAAAAAGACCGTCGGAATGGAAACCAACGATCTTTTTTCGATGGGGATCAAAGACGGACGGGAAGCTCAGTCAGGCCTCGCATGAGAAAATCCTGCCGCCAGGGGAGGGATTCACCTTTGAAATCTAGCGCCAAATTAGGAAAGCGGTCAAGGAGTGTAGGAATGGCGATCTTTCCTTCCATGCGAGCCAGCGGAGCACCAAGGCAGTAGTGAATTCCCAACCCAAAGGCCAGGTGTCGATTGGGTTGCCGGGTGATATCGAAACGATCCGGCTGGGGAAATTGGTTTCCGTCCCGGTTGGCGGAACCCAAGGCTACAATTACTAAGCCGCCTTTGGGTATGGTCTGTCCGAAAAAGGATACCTCTTCCGCCGCCCAGCGATTGGTGGCCATCTCCACCGGGCTGGTATAGCGAAGGATCTCTTCCAACGCCGACCCGATCCGTTCAGGGCTCTCACGGAGAAGCGCCAATTGATTCGGGGTTTGCAATAGGGTTAGAATTCCGTTTCCAATCAGGTTGACCGTCGTTTCGTGGCCCGCCACGATGAGCAGGAAAACCATGGAGTACAACTCTCTGGAGGTGAGCTTGTTTCCTTCTTCTTCGACATGAACCAATCCGCTGATGAGGTCATCGGCAGGGTGGGAACGTCGCTTCTCGAACAAGTCACCCAGATATTCCTGAAACTCCACCATTGTGGGCTGGATCTCTTCCCACTTTTCCGGTCGGTTGGTGGCAGCTAGCAAGGTGGTGGACCAGTTGCGGAATCGTTGCCGGTCTTCGGTGGGGATGCCCAGCATTTCACTGATAACCAGAATCGGTAAAGGAAAGGCATAAGCGTCGATCAGTTCAGCCCGTCCGTTAGGAGAAGAAGCCAGCTTGTCCAACAGGTCGTTAGCGATTTCGCGGATGCGCCCTTCCATTTCCTCGATCATCCGGGGAGTGAAGGCCTTATGGACGAGGTTGCGCAGCCGGGTGTGGTCCGGGGGATCGGAAGCCAGCATGTGCTCGGAAAACAAATCTGTTTCATCCAGCCAAAAGTCTTCCACTTCGGGGAGGGTACGAGGATCTTTGATAAAACGAGAGTCTTTGAGAGCGGCCAGAGCCGCATCATAGCGGGTGACCAACCAGGCGGGAATGTCGGCGGACAACTGGACGGGATGAACTGCTCCTTGTTGTCGCAGATCTCGATAGAGAGAGAAAGCTTGCTCTTTGAAATGGGGAGAGAAGAAATCCAGCACCAGGCCCGTCTGTTCGTCGGTGTTCATAGACAGGTCTCCTTTCCTGGGGGAAATGGTTTGAATCTAAGGGTCTTCAGGAAAAGGATACCACGCCCTTTTATGAAAACCCTTTCAAGGAATCAGGGCATTTTCATAAAAAAAGATGAAAACCGAGAGAGACAGGCACGTGGCGCAAATCCATGGCCATTGTATAGTTACTCGACTACTGCCCGCGCAAAGCGCACATGCTTACTCGCACAATAACCATCTGTCCGACTCTGAAAATAGCGCTCTTGTATATCGGATGGGCTGACGTCCTCATGAAGGCGGAGTCCTAAACTTTCCAGTTCAAAAGCCAGCGTTGACGGGTCAAAGGTCGTTTGAAGCGGCTCGCCGATCTTCCGTAAAGCCTCCTGCCTCTCTTTCAAAGGGGAAGCCGTTACTTCCGGTACAAAGTAATCGAAAATAACTGTACTGCTGACAGGGGCCACTTTGGTAATGGAACGAAGCGTTGCGAAAACTTCACTTCGGGTTAAGTACATGGTGACACCGAGCCAGCTAAAAAAACTTTTTATCTGCCTGTCATACGAAGTTCCCTGAAGGGCATCAGCCAAGCTCTCCTTTGTGAAGTCCACAGGTACAAAGTAAAGATTTGATGGGGTTTCCCATGCTAATTCAGCCAGTCGCTCCCGTTTGAAAGCTTGTGTCGCCGGGTGGTCCACTTCAAATACCTGAATCTGACTGAGGAGATCCGGGCGGCGAAAAGCAAAGGTATCCATCCCGGCCCCGAGTATCACATACTGCTCTACCCCTTGTTTTACAGCCTGTTCCAGGGTGTCTTCCGTGTATCTGGAACGGCTGAGGACATGAGGTAATCCCATGGCTTGCAGTAAATGTGGCAAGGCGTTTGTCGTCTGGTCGGAGGATGCCGCGTTCCTTTCAGAATCATTCATTAGGAGAGCGTGAGAAAATCCTTGTTCAATAAGGGCGCGCCTTTCCTCTGGAATCAAACGTTCGGCTAGAAAATCATCAAAAATTTTTGGCGCATCATTCGTGGCATGGTAGGCACGTAAGTAGGCGGTCATAATAGCTGTAAGGCTGACTTGGTTTTCTTTCATTTGTATATCCTCCTTTTAAGCTTTGCTCCTCAATGGAGAGAAAGCATAAAAGAAGTATACCGAATCCGCCTTTAATTTCAATTTTAAAATCTAATTATAACATAAAAATATATTTTTGTCAAGATATTTTATTCCTCGGTAGGAGGTGCTAGAGTCCTATAGATAGAAATGATCTATTTGATAGGGGGAGTTCACATGGTTTGGAAGCAGACGAAATTAACGGACCGGTTAGCGATCGCTTATCCGATCATTCAAGCCGGGATGGCGGGCGGCGTCACAAGTCCCGAGCTAGTGGCTGCTGTTTCAGATGCGGGTGGTTTGGGAACACTGGGTGCCGGTTATCTGTCTCCGGATGCGATCCGCCAAGGGATTCAAGCGATTCGAAAACGAACAGACCAGCCATTCGCAGTAAACCTGATGGTTCCCCAGCCCTACAAGGAAGAATCCTCTGTAGAACAACAGATGAAGCAGCATTTGAGGAAGTTTGAAGCATTCGTGGAAGCTCCAACGGAGAAGGAGACAAGTGGACTTTCTCTTTCCTTTGAGGAGCAAATCCATGTGATCTTGGAGGAGAAAGTTCCCGTTTTTAGTTTTACGTTTGGGCTTCTTGACCCATCCCTGATCCAACAACTCCATGCCAATCAGACGATCGTGATCGGCACGGCCACCATGGTAAAAGAAGCGATTGAACTGGAGGAAAGCGGCGTTGATGCCGTGGTCGCCCAAGGGAGTGAAGCGGGTGGCCATTGGGGAACCTTTCACACTTCTTCGGAGTTTCCGTATATCGGAACGATGGCCCTCGTTCTCCAAGTGGTGGATCATGTGAGTATTCCGGTGATTGCCTCCGGCGGAATCATGGACGGAAGAGGTATTCTAGCAAGCCTCTCCCTGGGAGCCGATGGTGTTCAAATGGGCTCTGCATTTTTGACGACGTTGGAAAGCAGTGCCCATGAGGAACACAAACGGGTATTAATGGATAGCAACGATGAAAGCACGGTGATCACCACCGCTCTTTCCGGTAGACCCGCCCGTGGGATTAAAAACGCCTTTATCCGAGAAATGGAACATTACCCTGCTTCCATCCCCCCCTATCCCGTGCAGAATGCGTTAACGAAACCTATGCGAAAGTATGCTGCTAGACAAGGGAACCGAGAGCACATGTCCTTGTGGGGCGGCCAAGCTGCCTCTCTTGGCCGTTTAGAATCCGCTAAGGAGTTAATGAACCGCGTCACTGTCCTGAAACCGCCGTGTCCCTTACATCTGGGATTGCGGCGATTTTTTGGTAAGCCCCGAACAAGGTCGAGGAGATTAAGCTGATCATCGAGTGGTCACTGAGAGAAGAGCAGCCGATCGTAATTACATATGCCAGCCCGAGGAAGTACATCGGTTATGTGGTGAGGGTCCCCGCAGTCCTTTCGGGTGAAGGTAAGGCGTTGCTTTACTCACGTTACTCCAGTGAAACTGCCATCCAGCAGTTGTTTGGGGAAATGGATTGTTTCATCCTTGGAGGTTGACACCTATTGATTACATATGTAGTATTGTACTACATATGTAATCTGATTCAAAGAAGGGGGGAGAATCCAGTATCTCGGGGGCATAATGAAGTTCAAAAAAGTCGCCTAGGAAATTCTAATGAGATCGATTTTCAAAAGCGTGATACTTTTTTGGTCGTTAAATTTTGTTAGCGTTAAATATATTTTTTTGAAAAGAGGTTATATTGTAATGAGATCATGGGTTGCATTAAAAAAAATCACCCCTGTACTACTTCTCTCATGTGTAGCGCTGGTAGGTTGTTCAGAGGATAACGTCCGTTCTGCTCAACCCAAACCACAAAATCAAGAAACAGCAATTACAGAGGATTTTGCTAAACTTGAGGATAAATATGATGCTAGGCTTGGCGTCTTTGCACTGGACACTGGCACAAATCAAACAGTCACTCATCGATCAGATGAACGTTTTGCATATGTATCTACACATAAAGCTTTAACTGTAGGAGCACTTTTACAACAAAAGTCAATGGCAGACCTTGACCAAAGGATCACCTATACACGTGATGATCTTGTGAATTATAATCCAATCACAGAGAAGCATGTTGATAAAGGAATGACACTTAAAGAACTTTGTGATGCTTCTATTCGATACAGTGACAATACCGCGCAGAATCTCATACTTAAACAACTGGGTGGGCCTAGTGAACTTGAAAAATCTCTCAGGAAAATTGGTGATGCTGTTACCAATCCGGAGCGATTTGAACCGGAGTTAAACGAGGTTAAACCAGGAGAAACTCATGATACCAGCACACCGAGAGCGCTTGCTACCAGCCTCAAGGCTTTCACAATCGGAGACGCACTCTCAACGGAAAAACGTGAGTTATTAACAGATTGGATGAAGAGAAATACCACTGGAGATACATTAATTCGTGCGGGAGTACCGAAGGATTGGGAAGTTGCAGATAAAAGTGGAGCAGGATCATATGGAACGCGAAATGACATTGCTATCATTTGGCCACCGAAAGGAGATCCTATTGTTCTTGCAATACTTTCTAAACGGGATAAGCAGAATGCCGAATATAACGATAAGCTTATCGCGCAGGCTACCAAGGTCGCACTCGATGCCCTGAAGTAAACTATAAATTATCAACCAAGCAATCGATTCTCGCTGTTCCATTGTTTCCAGAAAGATGGGCTTTCAATATCCTGTACTCCGTGGGATACTGATAATAGGCGCATGTATGTTCCGCCAAGTAATAAGCCTCAGATTAAGAGGCTTATTACTAAATTAAAAAGAATTTCAATAAGCTGTTTAATCTAGTGTGGGGTGGTATCAAGTAATATCAGTTAGTGTTAGATTTTAAAGAAAAGGGTTGAGTGATGGAGACGAACGGAATTTCAACACAAATTTTTATAGGGTTTTCGGTATCTTCTTTAACCATTGCCGTAATTATGCTGATGAAAAAAGTGTTCCAAAAGCAACTATCGGCGAAATGGCAATATAATCTATGGTTTTTATTGTTAATTGCACTAACACTCCCTTTTATATCGAACCACTTATTTAATTTTGGAAATAATATGACATTTTTTGAAGAAAATCATAGAAATAGTATAGGGGCACCTACTAACGCTGCTGGAGATCATTTGATACAGAACGTTAATTGGTTGCAGGACTTTACGTTATCTGTAAATCGTTCCACTCCGGATTTCCTGAATATCGTTATAGCTGGTATATGGATGGCAGGAGTGTTAGTTTTTTCTGTTCTGACAATACAAGCTTGGTTAAAGATAAAGGACATTAAAAGCAATACATTTGAGGTGAAAAATAAAGAGATTCTACTTTTGTTTGAACAGTGCAAGCAGAATTTAAAAATATCGAGGAATATTAACGTAGGGGAATCGCCACTTGTCAAATCTGCAATGACATTTGGACTTTTTAAGACCTATGTTGTGCTTCCGATTCACTTTGAAGAATCGCTGTCTATGAAGGATATCAAATACATTTTTTTACACGAACTTAATCACTATAAATATAAAGATATTTTGACGAATTATCTGATCGTCGTTTATCAAATTTTATACTGGTTCAATCCGCTTGTTTGGGTTGCTTTCAGGGAGATGAGATTAGATCGAGAAATAGCCTGTGATGTTGCTGTTTTAAATTCATTGGATGAGCATTGTTATAGCGAATATGGAAATACGATTATTAATGTTGTGGACAGGGTATCACAGCCTAGGGATTTCGTTTTTGCAAATCAGCTGAACAGTTCCAAGAAGCAAATAAAAAAACGTATTGAAAAGATTGTATCCTTTACAACTGAATCAAAGCTGCTGAAGCTCAAGAGTATCGCTATTTTTATGCTAGTGGGAGGATTTGTTGCAAGTCAGATTCCATTCATTTCTATGATAGCTGAGGATAATACTCGTTACGATTTTAAAAGTGAGCAGGCTGTTTATGAGGATTTGAGCCAATATTTTGCTGGTTTTGACGGAAGTTTTGTATTATATGATATGCAAGCTGATCAATATCGTATCTATAATGAAGATAAAAGCACACTGAGAGTTTCCCCGGATTCAACTTACAAGATTTTCATCGCATTGTTTGCATTGGAGTCAAATGTCATAACGAGTGAAAATTCGACCATGAAATGGAATGAAATACAGTATCCTTATGATGCTTGGAATATGGATCAGAATTTATTTACAGCGATGAAAAATTCAGTAAACTGGTATTTTGAGGATTTGGATAAAAGAATCCAACGGGATGATATGCAAGCCTTTCTGAAACAAATCGGCTACGGTAATACCGATCTTTCCGGCGGAATAGGACAATATTGGTTAGAATCCTCATTAAAGATATCACCAGTAGAGCAGGTGCAATTACTCAAAGCTTTTTATACAAACCAATTTGGATTTAAGGAGAAGAATATCCAGACCGTCAAAGATACGATCAGATTAGAAGAAAAATCTGGTGTGCAGCTTTCTGGGAAAACAGGTACAGGGGCTGTAAATAACAAAAATATTAACGGTTGGTTCATTGGGTATGTAGAGACCAAGGAGAACACTTATTTCTTTGCAACAAATATACAAAATGAAGACAACACCAACGGAAGTATGGCAGCAGAAATAACATTATCTATTTTGAGGAATAAAGGCATATATTGAGTATTTGCTGAAAAAAATATTGTACATCCAAAGAAGGAGGACAAAAGTGTCTAAAAAATTACCAGGTATCTCGGAAGCGGAATGGGAAGTCATGAACGTACTTTGGGAAAAGGCACCACAAACGGCCAATGAAGTCATCCACTCCTTGCAGGAGCGTACGGATTGGAAGCCTAAAACAGTACGCACTCTTTTGGATCGTCTAGTCCAAAAAAAAGTGGTCGGTGTAAACCAAAATCAAAAGGTCTATACTTTTTTTCCGCTGTACTCGCAGGAAGAATGTCAGCGCGCCGAGGCACAGTCTTTTCTTAAGCGAATTTATGGTGGCACGCTGAAATCGATGTTGGTTCAGTTTATCCAAGAGGATTCCTTGACTGAAGAGGATATCAAGGAACTGCGGTCCATATTAAATGAGAAGCCAAGCCGTAAAACTTATGAGGGTAATGAGTAAATAGAAAAGAAGGCGATGAAGCTGCTCATCAACATGATTAGCATCGTTGTAAGAACGATTCGAAGGTAAAGGGGCTTCACGATGTATGGGGACATCATCGGCAACGAGCACATGAAGCATCATGCAGCATCTCTCCTGTATGAATTGGGAAAGGAGAAGTAAAAAGCCGAATTTCCGTGCGTAGAAACGGAATTCGGCTTTTCTTGGACCGATTTTATGGACAGCCTTTTTCGGTGATTTCGGAAGAGGCTAGGAATTGCTCATTTTGGCTCCCCGCTGACCGGGATACTTCCGTCAAAATATTCCTCTAAAACGATCCCCCGGCGGGTGACTTCCCTGGCGATAGTTTTTCCGACATAGCGAAGGTGCCAGGGCTCGTAGGCATAGCCTGTCACAGCCTCTTTTCCTTTGGGGTAGCGGACGATGAAGCCGAACCGGGGTGCGTTTTTTGCGAGCCATTTGGCTTCCTCGGTATCGGCCAACCGGTGATTCAGCTCGTTTCCGACTTTGGGGGAAGAGAGGTCGATTGCCAATCCGGTTTGGTGTTCGCTGGTACCGGGGAGGGCGCTGAATCGTCTTGCGGTTGCCTCTCCTCGGGTTTTTACATATTTTTGAAACAGTTCTTGCTGGCGCTTGTAGGAACGGTAGCCGGATACAGCTCGAAGATCCATGTCGTCTTTGTTTGCGGCTGCAAATAGGCGTTCCAGACCGTGAGCAGCCGCTTTGCGAAGATGCTTTTTTTCGTGTGTTCCCTCAAAGGAAAAGGGGACGTTAGGGACGACTAGATCTTTCGGGGTGTAGCCTTCTGGAAGACGGCGTTGTTTGTTTACGACTACGGCGGTGCTTTGGGCATTGGTTACGACGGGGAGAGGCTCGCCTGTCTTTTTCTCCACGGTATGCTCCAGGGTGAAGGGGATAAGGAGTTCGCATTGGGCTTGGGAGTGGCCTGCTTTGGCAGTGATGGTCTCTTTGGAGCCGTGGGCGGCATGGTTATTCACATGGACCGAGCCGTCGGCAAGGACCGTAGCGAGAGAGGGGTCACTCACCTTGAATGAAAGATGGGAGAAATCGACCGGTTTTTTAGCACCGTCTTTTCCGACGGAAAAAACGGTCAGCTGATGGGTCGAACCGGGAGCGGCCGTGATTTGATCGGTTTCAAACTGAATTTTCGCAAAGGAATTTAAGGTCGGGTCACTGGAAGAAGGTAGTTGGTGGCTACTTCCGCCGACGAACAGAAAAGCGCTCCAGAGTAGAGTTGCCTTGGTGAGGAATCGAAAGGGATTCATTCGCGCCTCCGTTTTAGATAGACCGCCGATAACCGGCTTTTCGATAGATGATCTGGCGATTGTGCAGGATCGATTCTATCGTATCAAATCCTGATCGGAGGAACCATCCGAAACCTAATGAAAAGCCCCCGACAGCCTTTTAGCAGCGGGGTTTACGATCGGCTTGTTGGGTAGCCAGCGAATTTGGTGTGGAGCTCCGTTTTTTTTATGGGGAAGGAGGATTCAGGGGGTTCGCTGAGGAAGCGGAATGTTAAGAATAGCTTGTTATGATGGAGGTCAGAGCGGTTGCTTGTCTATTGGAGAACCCATTGATCCAACCGTTCTTTTTGGCGTAGATGGTGGCGGAAGTGCATGGGAATGAGCTGGAACCACTCCGTGGCGTTCAGCCAACCGAGAGCGGGGTGGTGGGCTTTTTGGTTGGTTGAGATGGAGGCAATCTTCGGCTCCAATTCTCGTATTTTTTCTATGGTTTCTAGCAGCTGCTCTTTCACTTCTTTCTTGTCCGTGGGGTTTTCAGGTATCAATTCGGGCCGGTCGGGAAGCTTGATTTTCATGTCTGGGAATTCTCCCACGTGGAAAATATGCTTTCCGGCCCCTGTCTTTTCCCTGCCTGGTTCCCCTGTTCCTTCCGCACATTTTTCGATCATCCCTAACTGAAAGCGAAGGGACATGAGCAGGTGATGGTACATTTGGCCCAACGACCACTCCTCCGGCGCCGGTTTTTGCCTAAACTGTTCTAGGGAATACCGGTCCAATTCGGTAACATAGTGTCCGGCGATTTCTTCGAATTGGTGCAAGGCAGCTTTGCTTTCCATTTTTCCCACTCCTCTTTAGTTTGCTCGCTTTTAGGACCTTAACCTTCAATGTTTAAAAGGATTTTAAGAATCTTCTACATTGATTTTGTTATTTCCTACTTGACACACGGAAGAAGGAAGGATAGCCTGATATGTGTTTGTAATCGGTTTCATTATTCTGAAAAGGTGCGTGGAGATCGGAAGGGGGTGCTGTATGGCGACAATCCGAGATGTGGCGAAGCAGGCCAGGGTATCGGTGGCGACGGTGTCTCGTGTTTTAAACGGGAATGGATATGTCAATTTAGCAACGGAAGCCAAGGTGAGGATGGCGATGGAGGAATTGAATTACGAGCCCAATACGGTTGCCCGGGGTCTGGCTGGAAAGAGGACGATGATGATCGCAATGATCCTTCCGGACATTGTTAATCCCTTCTTTTCCGAGCTGGCCCGGGCGGTGGAAGATACAGCCCGAGCCCACCAGTTCACCGTGATTATCTGTAACTCCGATGATCGGGGGGCTAAGGAAAAGACCTATATCGATGTGCTGCGGAAGCGATACGTGGATGGAATCATCTTTGCTTCCAATACTTTGGGAGATGAAGAGATCCTTACCATGGAGGAACAGGAGATCCCCTTCGTCCTGTTGGACCGGACTCCGGGTATGGGGCGTTGCAGTGTCGTCCGTTCCCGGAACGTAGATGGAGCGCGGATGGCAGTCAATCATCTTCTCCAGTCCGGCTGTCGTCGGGTGGCTCACATCGCCGGTTCGGGGGATTTGCTCACAGGCCGAGAAAGACGGAGGGGCTATCTGGATGTCGTCGGGGAAAAAGGCTGGTTCGATCCCGGGTTGATTGTCCCCGGCCATTTCAGTGTGGAAGGAGGCAAGGGGGCGGCCATGGCGTTGATGGATCACTTCCCCGATGTGGATGGTATTTTTGCTGGAAACGATCTGATGGCGGTCGGCGCTCTCAAAGTTCTCCACGCGATGGGGGTGAAAGTCCCGGATGAGGTTTCCCTGTGTGGTTTCGACGGCATCGCGCTTACTGAAGTGACGGTTCCGGAGTTGACGACCGTGGCCCAGCCCATCTACGAAATGGGGGCGACGGCAGCCATGGAATTGATTCGCCTCATCGAGGGTGAACCGGGTGGGCCTCGGGAGTATGAACTGGATGTCTTGCTCCTGAAGCGGGAATCGACAAGGAGGAGGAAACGATGAACAGGACGGGGGCGACGGTTGCAGTCGTGGGCAGCCTCAATATGGATATCGTGGTCCAGGCAGGGCGGGCCCCCCGGTTGGGAGAGACGATTCTCGGGGAAGCGGTTCATTTCATTCCCGGAGGAAAAGGGGCGAACCAAGCGGTGGCTGCAACCCGTCTGGGGGCTCGCTCTGCGATGGTGGGCGCGGTAGGGAGGGACTCCTTCGGCCAAATGCTTCGAAAATCCCTCATCGATCAAGGAGTCGATGACTCAGGTGTCCGAACCTCGGAATCGGAGACGACAGGAGTGGCCTCCATCCTGCTCGCAGAAGGGGACAACTCGATTATTGTGGTTCCCGGCGCAAACGGAGGCCTGACACCGGCTGATGTCGAGGGGAACCGGGGCCTAATCGAGGAAGCGGATGTATTGCTCTTGCAATTGGAGATTCCCATGGAGGCGGTGGAGGCGGCGGCCTGCCTCGGTCGGCAGGCAGGCAAAAAGGTGATCCTCAACCCCGCCCCGGCCAGGGAACTGCCCGCAGGCCTCCTGTCTGATATCGACGTAATCACTCCCAATCAATCCGAACTGGAGCTCTTGACCGGGATCTCCCTGGATGGAGAGGGACTGAAAGCGGCGATGGAACGCCTACTGGAACGGGGCGCGGGTCGGGTGGTTACTACCCTGGGGGAAGACGGAACAGCCATCCTGGAGCCTGGTGCGGATTGGATCCGTCTCTCCGGGCACCGGGTGAAAGCGGTAGATACCACGGGGGCAGGGGATGCCTTTAACGCTGGGCTAGCCTGCGCCTTGGCGGAAGGGAGAACCCTCCCCGAGGCGGCAGCCTTTGCAAACAAGGCGGCTGCCCTGGCCGTCACGCGATTGGGTGCTCAGGCGGGAATGCCCACCCGGGAAGAGGTGGAGGGATTCCAGCAATAAAGGGAGCGGTACGCGTGTGGTACGCCGCATCGGTCAGTGTACCCCGAAAGCCAACGGGATTTTGCTCTTGCGCCTTTTTTTAGAAGGAAATTCTATAGATGGGGTGAAAAGGTATACTTGGTCCGGTTTTGAAAATGGAAGGGATCGAAAAGAGGTTTCCCGGCGTCCGAGTGTTGAAAGGCGTTGACTTCGATGTTCGCGCTGGTGAGGTGCATGCCCTCATGGGTGAAAACGGAGCGGGAAAATCCACCCTGATAAAAGTACTGGGGGGCATCTTTCCCCGGGATGCGGGAAAGATCTTCATCGGAGGCGAGGAGCGGTCGATGTGTTCGCCGAGGGAGGCAGTGGCTTTAGGGGTGGGCATCATCCATCAGGAACTTAACCTGGTGCCTCAGCTTTCCGTCATGGAAAACCTGTTTCTCGGTAGGGAGCACACCTTCAGCCGTGGGTTTCGTGTTGGATGGCGACGGATGCGGGAGGAGGCCCTCCGGTGGATGGAGAAGCTGGGCGTCACCCTTGATCCTGCCTGTAAAGTGGGAGATCTCTCCGTCGGCCAGCGGCAGATGGTGGAGATCGCCAAGGCCCTCTCCCTGAAGGCCCGTATTCTCGTGATGGACGAGCCCACCGCAGCACTCGCCCAACGGGAGATCGAATCCCTCTTTCGGGTAATCGCTTCCTTGAAAGAACAGGGAGTGGGGATGGTCTACATCTCTCACCGGATGGAGGAGATCTTTCAGATGTGTGACCGCATCACGGTCTTGCGGGACGGTGAGAACGTCGGTACACGAGATACGGGAAAGACGGACATGGAGGAACTGGTCCGGATGATGGTGGGTCGTGAAATCCGGGAACGTTTTCCCAGAGAGTCGGTTCCGCCCGGAGAAGAGCGGCTCCGTGTGAAAGGGCTTACTCGCCGTGGCAAGGTGAAAGGAGTCTCCTTCGCCATTCGGGCGGGCGAGATTTTGGGTATGGCGGGGCTGATGGGAGCGGGCCGCACAGAGACGGCGAACCTCCTGTTTGGGGTAGAGAAACCGGATGGGGGAAGCGTGCTTGTGGACGGGGAACCGATCCGCATCCGTCGTCCTGAGGACGCGATCCGGGCCGGATTTGCCTATGTGACCGAAGACCGCAAGGGAGAGGGACTGGTTCTCTCCCGTTCCGTGAAGGAGAACCTGATGTTGCCCCATCTACCTGCTCTCTCCCTTGGAGGAGTCATTCGGCGGCGCCAGGAACAGAAAGCATCGCGGGAACTCATTAAAAGCCTTTCCATCCACACTGTCGGGGTGGAACAGAAAGCCGGTTTTTTATCCGGGGGCAACCAGCAGAAAGTGGCCATCGGCAAATGGTTGACGGGCCGTCCTAAAGTGTTCATTTTGGACGAGCCTACCCGGGGTATCGATATCGGGGCCAGGGCGGAGATCTATCGGCTGATGAACCGGCTCACTCAGGAGGGGATCGCCATCCTGCTCATCTCCTCGGACCTCCCCGAGGTACTGGGAATGAGTGACCGGTTGCTCGTCATGCATGAAGGGCGAATCGTTGCGGAGTATCAGCGGGGCGAAGCGGATCAGGAAGCGGTGGTACAGGCTGCATCGGGAGGAGGGAAGCAGCGTGCAAATAGAAATCAAACCCCGTGATATCCGGATCGGTTGGTTGCAAAAAATCGGCCCTTTACTGGGATTGGGAGGAATCATCCTGGTCCTGACGGTGATCAGCCGGGAGTTCCTGAGTATTTCCAACCTATTTAACGTTCTGCGCCAAATTTCGATTAACGCTCTCCTCGGTTTTGGGATGACTTTTGTCATCCTGACGGGAGGTATCGATCTATCCGTCGGCTCCATCCTTGCCCTATCAGGGGCATTGACGGCGGGGATGCTGGCAGGGGGGACCGATCCTTTGCTGGCCGCATTCGCCGGATTGACCGCCGGTGCTTTGATGGGGGCTGCCAATGGGGTGTTGGTAACCAAAGGGAAAGTGGCCCCGTTCATTGCCACCCTGGCTACGATGACGGTGTTTCGAGGGCTTACTCTCGTCTATACCGAGGGACGCCCCATCTCTTACGACAATGAGTTGTTTTCCATGGTTGGCAAGGGGTATTTTTTGGAAATTCCCATCCCAGTCATCTGGATGCTAGTCTCTTTCGGCATTCTCTGGTTCGTTTTGCGGCACACTCCTTTTGGCCGCCGTGTCTATGCGATTGGAGGGAATGAGGAGGCAGCGGTATTATCCGGAGTTCGGACCGAGTGGGTGAAAACGGGAGTTTACACGATCAGTGGTCTATTTGCGGCGTTGGCAGGTATCATCCTGACTTCCCGGCTTAACTCCGCCCAGCCGACCGCCGGGGCCAGCTATGAATTGGATGCCATCGCTGCCGTCGTACTAGGGGGAACGAGCCTGACGGGGGGGAAAGGTTGGATCGCTGGGACCCTGATCGGTGCCATGATTATCGGAGTATTGGATAACGGGCTCAACCTGTTGAATGTATCTTCTTTCTACCAACAGGTGGTCAAGGGGGGAGTCATTCTTCTGGCTGTCCTGCTAGACCATTCACAAAAATCCTAGATCGGAGGCGTTGATTCATGAGAAAAATAGGATCCTGGGTGATGGTGGGGTTGCTTGTCCTCGGGTTGCTGGCGGGTTGTTCATCGAAATCCGCCCTGGAACCGTCTGATAAAGAGCAGGGAAAGGATCAATCGATGACAATCGGGCTTTCCATTTCCACCTTGAATAATCCCTTCTTCGTCACCTTGCGTGAAGGGGCGGAAAAAGCGGCGAAAGAGGCCGGGGCAAAGCTCATTGTGACTGACGCTCAAAACGATACGGCCCAACAAGCCAATGATGTGGAAGACCTAATTCAGAAAAAGGTGGATATCCTGCTAATCAACCCGACGGATAGCAAAGCCGTTGCTGCGGCCATCGAGTCAGCGAACCAAGCAGATATCCCTGTCATTACTGTCGACCGGGAAGCAGAAAAAGGCAAAGTTCGCTCCCATATCGCCTCGGACAATGTAGAAGGGGGCAAGATGGCCGGAGACTTGATCTTGAACAAAATCGACGGCAAAGGGAAGATCGTTGAGTTGGAGGGTATACCCGGAACTTCCGCTGCCCGGGATCGGGGGAAAGGGTTCCATAAAGCGGTGGATAACAAAGGCGGGGTAGAAGTGGTTGCTTCCCAACCGGCCAACTTCGACCGGGCCAAAGGGCTTAGCGTCATGGAAAACATTCTGCAGAGCAAGAAAGATATCCAGGCTGTCTTTGCCCACAACGACGAAATGGCCTTGGGTGCCTTGCAGGCGATCCAGTCTGCCAAAAAAGACATCCTGGTTGTCGGTTTCGACGCCACCGACGATGCGGTGAAAGCTGTCGAAAAGGGCAACCTAGCCGCTACTATCGCTCAGAGGCCGGTGGAGATCGGCCAGAAGGCGGTTCAGATCGCCGTCAAAGTCGGCAAGGGGGAGTCCGTGAAAAAATTTTATCCCGTGAAACTGGAGATGGTGACAAAGGATTGAGTCTCCACACGGCTGATGATTTGCAAACCGAGAAAACCGGTCCGCATCGGGGGACCGGTTTTCTTGTTACGGCTTTCTCGTTTATGACAAGAGCGGTCATGGATTGGGAAGAGAGCTCCCGACCCATGGGAAAGGAAGAATAAAGGATTACTTAGGCACGGCTTTAATATGGCCGTCTGAATCGATTGAGCGGTGGATGCGTTCTTTCAAGGACCGGGTTTCGTGGAGGGTATGCCATTCGTTAAACATGGAACGGAGCATTTTTTCCACCCGGGTGGCGTGTTTTTCATTGACGATCTGGTTGAGGCGTTGTTCCATCGAATCCAGGATTTTTGATTCCCGAGCGTTCAGACTCATCACTAACATCTCTCGTTCGTTCTGGGAAAAATCAATCGGTTTGGACCCCAACGTCGTCGACCTCCTAAGAAAAGAGTAGGCATCGTAGTCAGTGTACACGAAATAGGCTGTCGAATAAACAAACAATCTTTTTGGATATGACAGGGATTCAAGTCCTAGGTTGTATTTTCATTTTATATCTTTGCGAGCGGGATCGACTCCTCAAGGAAATGAATATCCAAGCCTAACGAAAAAACGGCTTCCGTGATAGGAAACCGTTTGGTTTTAGCGTTGTGGGGCAGGGGAGGAATGGGCCCTGGCCCGAATATATCCTAAAATCAGGGTCATGACCAAGGAAAGGATAGGGAAGAACGCGTAAGGTAAGTATTCTAAGACAGGAACCCCGAGTGTGGAGGCGAAAAAGGCCCCGCTCACGCCCCAGGGGACGAGGGCATTGACCAGTGTGCCCGCGTCTTCCAGCGTCCGGGAAAGGAATCGGGCTGGGATGCCTCTTTCTGAAAAAGCCGATTGAAAGGCTTGTCCCGGGAGGAGAATCGACAGATACATTTCACCGGCCAGAAGGTTGACACCCACGGCGGAGGCAGCAGTGGCAGCAATCAGGGAACCGGCTTTTGTCAACGTCCGTTTCACCTTGGAGAGGAAGAGCTCAAACAAGCCGAGGGCCTGGATCAGTCCGCCGAGGGAAAGGGCGATCAGGATCAGTGAAACGGTCCACATCATCGATTGCAGTCCGCCTTTATTGACGATTTGGTCGACCGTAGGGTTTCCGGTTTTCATCTGAAGCCCGTTCTGTAATACATCGATGAGGCGGGCAGGGGAGAAGTCCGGTACGGTCCACCATGCTAGGAGCCAAGAAACAAGGCACCCGATCAAGAGGACAGGCAGAGCGGGAAGCCTCCGCCAAGCCAGCCCGAGAACCGCTAAGGGTGGTAACAGGGCGGCGGGGTGGATCAGGAAGGAATGCTCCAATGAGTGGGTGATTGCCTTCAGCTTTGTGGGCTCCACCCCTTCGCCCTGGTGGCCGAGCACGAAAAACAGGAGAACGGTAATCAGGATAGCGGGCACCGTCGTCCCCATCATATGCCGGATATGGGTGAAGAGAGGCACTCCAGTCACCCCGGAGGCTAGATTGGTGGAATCGGAGAGAGGAGACATTTTATCCCCAAAGCAGGCACCGCAAACGACCGCACCGGCAGCTAATGCCGGGGAAATGCCCATCGCCTGGGCCATGCCCATCAGGGCGACGCCGACGGTTCCAACCGTGGTAAAGGAGCTTCCGCAGAAGGTAGAGACCAGGATCGTGAGAAAAAGAGCACTAAGGCCAAACCATTCCGGTTGAATCCAGTACAGACCGTAAACCAGCATAGTGGGTACGGTGCCGCTGTACATCCAGCTGGCGATCACCAGACCGACCATCATCAGGATCAGGATAGGAGCCAGACCTTTTACTATCCCGCTTGTCATCCCTTTCTCCAGCGTGCGCCAGTCGGCACCTGTCAACAATCCGTAAAGGCAGACCAGAATGACGGCTCCCAAGAGTGGAAGGTGGGGCTCTACCTTCAAGTGAATTAGCGTGACGAACAATAAAGCAAATAAGGTCAGAAACAAGAATATGACAGAGCGTGTTGTACGGGCTAAAGACATCAGATTTCGTTCCTTTCTGAAGCGGTTCATGACAATAAAAAAGCTCTCTTTCCCATAGGGACGAAAGCTGGTTTCGCAATCCATCAGAGAGATATGGATTCGAAAATGCTTTACCACTTAAAAGCAAATCAGCGCTAAAGCTTATCTTACGGATCGGCTTACACTCTGTCAACCCAGGGCTTAAGGGGAAAATTGCCATTGTATTTGTTGCCAGGTTGGGGGATGCTTCGGTATCATGGAAACGAAGACCGGTAAGCACCGGTCAGAAAGGAGTGAATCGCGCTTATGGCACGAGCTACCTTTGGAGCCGGTTGTTTTTGGGGGGTGGAGGAACTCTTCCGTCGTGTAGAGGGAGTTACTTCTACCGCTGTCGGATATATGGGGGGCGAAAAAGAAAACCCTACTTATGAAGAGGTTTGTACCGACCGAACGGGTCATGCCGAGGTGGTAGACGTGGAATTTGACCCGGCGGTGGTTTCCTATAATCGCTTGCTGGAACTATTTTTCGAAAACCATAATCCCACTACTTTGAACCGACAGGGACCGGACATCGGAAGCCAATATCGCTCCGTGATCTTTTATCATAATGAACAACAAAAAGAAGCGGCGGAGGAAGCCAAGCGGGAGCTGAACAACTCGGGAAAATGGCAAGATCCAATCGTTACGGAAATTGAACCGGCACACACCTTTTATCGAGCGGAGGAATACCACCAGCGTTTTCTGCAAAAACGAGGGCAATCCTCCTGCCATATCTAACTGGATACGGCAAACCCCGCTCCGTCGAAAATGGAGCGGGGTTTGCTATATCTTTGGCTCAGAGGGGAAAGATCGTCAGCAGGGAGAGGGCGGTGAAGAAGGCGATAAAGAGAGCGGAAATGATGGGGAACAAAAAAACAGGGGTGAAAGGGTTGATCGACATGGGGTGCCACCTCCTCAGCTTTCCGTGTATGAATGCTTCTTCCCACATTATGAGGAGGCGGGGGGCCAGGTTCCGACAAGTTATCGACCCGAATAAAACGGGTATAGGATCGAGCGGGCTCAGCTGTCATCTACCGGATGGTGAGTCGACTTGTTGTGGTAAGATAAAGGCGTAACTTCTGCCGAGTGACGGTAGAAAATGCCCTTAAACATCCACCCGTCTGTATTCCTTCATCGATACGAGGGTCTGTCGGGCAGGGAGAGATTGAATCAGGAGGTTGAATGTACCCTATGTACAAAGTAATCATTCTCGGAACGGGGCCTGCTGGTCTGACGGCGGCGATCTATCTTGCTCGGGCCAATATGAAACCGGTTGTGATTGAAGGGCCGGAGCCCGGCGGACAGTTGACCACCACCACGGATGTGGAGAATTTCCCGGGGTTCCCGGACGGTATCCTGGGCCCGGAATTGATGGATAACATGCGGAAACAAGCAGAGCGATTCGGTGCCGAATTTAAAAGGGGTTGGGTGACGGATGTCGATCTGTCCAAGCGCCCCTTTACCCTTTCCGTGGATTCTCTGGGAGAGGTAAAAGCGGAAGCCTTGGTCATCTCCACTGGTGCATCGGCAAAACTGCTCGGTATTCCCGGTGAGAAGGAGAACATGGGGCAGGGAGTTTCCACCTGTGCCACCTGTGACGGTTTCTTCTACCGCGGGAAGAAAATTGTCGTCGTCGGTGGTGGCGACTCCGCCATGGAAGAGGCCAACTTCCTTACCAAATTTGCTTCTGAAGTGACCGTCGTCCACCGGCGGGATCAGTTACGCGCTTCCAAAATCATGCAAGACCGGGCTAAGGAAAATCCGAAAATCAGCTGGGCCATGAACCGTATTCCTGTCGAAGTGGTCAAAAAGGCAGAAGGCGGGGTCCGGGGGTTGAAAGTGGAGAACAAGGAGACCGGAAAAGAGGAGGTGATCGAGGCAGACGGCATTTTCGTCGCCATCGGTCACCGGCCCAATACCGGTTTCCTAAAGGGACAATTGAAGACCGATGAAACGGGATACATTCAAGTGATACCCGGCACAACGAAAACCAATGTAGAGGGCGTCTTCGCCTGCGGCGATGTCCAGGATCATGTTTACCGTCAGGCGGTCACTGCCGCCGGAACCGGCTGCATGGCCGCCATGGATGCTGAGAAATTCCTGGAAGGCTCTGCAGCCATCGACTGGAGCCAAAGCTTGTAAAAACAGAAATCCTTTTATAGGGAAGGGACCTCCTGAAGCGGATGACACACGATCGGTGTGTTTTGCCAAGGGGGTCCCTTTTGTGGGGAAACTTGTTACAATAGGCTACGAAGGGTGCCGGACAGGAGGGAAGCCACCATGCAGGAGCCGATGACAGTCACGGAAGTATTGAAACGTCCCCACTTTCAACACGCTAAAGTGGTCGCCGGAGCTGAAGGGCTAGAGCGCCCGGTTCGCTGGGTCCATGTACTGGAGATCATGGACGGGTCTTCTTATGTCCACGGCCATGAGTTGATTCTGATGACAGGCGTGGGCCTGGGGGAGGAAAAAGAACTGCACCTGCAGTTTGTTCGAGAATTGGTGGCCAGTGATGTCTCCGCTCTCTGTATTGAATTGGTTCACCAATATGTGCGGCTTCCCGAATCGATCAAACAATTTGCTGATCAACACCGGTTTCCCATCATTGTTTTTGAAAAAGCGGTTTCCTTTATCGGGATCACACAGGATATTCATGCGTTCCTGATCAATCGGCACCACCATCAGCTCCTCTCTTTGGAGCGGATTTCCAATCAGTTTTTGCAGTTGACTCTCCGCCCGCGGGGAGCGGCTCAAATCTTGAAACTGCTCCATGAGGAAACGGGCTGTCGGGTGTGGCTGAAAGACCACCTCGGAGAAAACCTCGTTTACCCGGAGGATCAGCCTCTGTCAGAAGGGGCTTCTCTAATCCGACAACCGATTGTTGCCTTGGGCGTGGAGGTCGGCGACCTCCTGATCGAATATTCCGGTGAGCCGCCAGAAATCCTGCGGCTGGTACTGGATCGCGCCGCAACAGCGATCGCTCAGGAACTTTTGCGCCGGATTTCATTGGAAGAAAGACAGCTGCGGGATGGGCGGCAATGGATGGATGATCTTCTCAGTCGGGGGGTTGCTGAAGTCCCTTCTGTGGTCACTGCTGGGGTTCATGCCGGGTGTCGGATGGTGATCGGGGCAGTGAAATGTATCGCTCGGGAAGGAACTACGACGGATACCGGTCACATACTGGAGGAGGAAGCGAACATGGCGATCTTGCAATGGGCCCGTTCGGTTCCCCAGGTATTCGAGCCGCTGGGCATTCGTTCTTGGACCGTCACGCTGGGTAAAAACCAGGTGGTGATGATGATGGGCAGGCACCCTTCCTCTGCCGCTGCCTTGATGAAACGGATTCGACAAGGATTGTCTCGGTTGTTTCAGCGGTTAGGCGAGTCACCGCCTGCCTCTCGTTTTGAGTGGAGAGCTGGAATCAGCCATGCCTTTTCCGCGCTGGATCAGGCTCCTCAGGCCTGGCAACAGGCATCACTCGCCCTTTCCATCCCGCAGGGTTCGGAAAAACAGAAACCTGGGACTCCGAAAGGCGAGGCCTCAGAAGTAATCTGCTATGATGACCTTCAGTCCTGGCAGCTTTTTTTGCAAGTTTCTCCTGTGGTGTTAACCGAATACGTCGAATCCCAGCTAGGTACATTATTGGCCCATGATCGGAAAAACGGTACAGACCTTGTCAACACCCTGGATGCCTTTTTAGATGCTCGTCAATCCAAGCAGCAAGCGGCGAAAGATCTATTTATCCACCGTCAAACCCTGTATTATCGCCTGGAACAAATCACTTCTCTCCTCGGGGAAGGTTGGGAGTCCTCACCCAGGCGGTTTGCGCTAGATATGGCACTGGCTGCCCGCCGGTTCTTGGAAAGCCGGAATGCTTCCTTTTCCTTGCAGGCACAAAGAAACCCGACACCAGAGAGTTAATCCGTGTCGGGTTTATCGTTTTTTCATCGATTTATCGCGTCACACCTTCAAATAAGGCTTCCCGAACGGGAACATACGCCATTTCGAAGGCGTCAGCAACACCTTGACAAGTGAGGGTCCCATGGGCCGTATTGACTCCCCGGAGGAGGGCAGGGTCCGTCTTCGGGGTCAATCCGCTGGCGGCCAGCTTCAGCACATAAGGCAATGTAGCATTGGTGAGGGCCAGCGTGGAGGTGCGTGGGACGGCTCCCGGCATGTTCGCCACGGAGTAGTGTACCACTCCGTCCACGGTGTAGGTAGGTTCTTCATGGGTGGTCGCCTTATCAGCGGTTTCCACGCATCCTCCCTGGTCTACAGCCACATCCACGATGACGGATCCGGGTCTCATCTTGGCCACCATCTCCCGTGTAACCAGCTTGGGCGCCCGAGTCCCCGGAATAAGCACCGCTCCAACCACGAGGTCGGCTCCACCGACGGCCTGCTCAATATTAAAACGGTTCGACATCAGTGTGCGGACACGACCGCCAAAGAGGTCATCCAGCTGACGCAACCGTTGGCTGTTCACATCAATCATCGTTACATCGGCGCCGAGACCCACGGCCATTTTAGCTGCTTGCGTCCCGACCATGCCTCCGCCGACGATCACGACACTGGCGGGGGGAACCCCGGGTACACCGCCAAGGAGGGTGCCGCTACCGCCTTGGGGCTTTTCAAGGCAGTGAACCCCCACTTGGACAGACATCCGACCTGCCACTTCACTCATCGGGGCAAGAAGGGGCAAGGCGCCGTTTTCCCATTGAACCGTTTCATAGGCGACAGCCGTTGTTTTGGATTGGATGAGGGCCTCTGTCAGCGGGCGGTCTGCGGCCAGATGCAGATACGTAAACAGGAGCATGTCTTCCCGGAAATAGCGGGTTTCCTCCGGCACGGGCTCTTTCACTTTCAAGACCAGTTCAGCTCCCCAGGCATCTTCCGCGGATCCTGTTCGTGCGCCTGCTGCAATATACTCCTCGTCGGTAAAACCACTTCCCTCGCCGGCTCCTTCCTGGATGGTCACTTCGTGTCCTGCATCCACGAGCGCCTGAACCCCCGCCGGGGTGATCGCCACTCGGAACTCCCAGTTTTTAACCTCTTTTGGTACACCGATTCTCAAGATGCATCCCCCTTCATAGGACCGTTGATGTGTCCAATGTATCAGGTATACCAGGTTTTTGCGTCGGACAAAGTGTATGAGGTTTGCCGCGGCTTTTGGACATTCCTGTTATTCGCCAAAAAAATGGCCGCCGGAACGAATCCGGGCGGCCCATGGTTTAATTGAGGTAATCCAGAAGTAGTCCAACGGCCAGCAGAAAGCCGAACAAGGTGTTTAACTGGGCGGTAGCGCCCATGGCAGGCATCATTTCCACATTGGTTTTGTGCCCGTGAAAACCGCGGATGGCCTGAACGGCCTTGGGCAGGCTGAAATAGACGAGCAACAGCCAGGGAGCGAAATCATCCGTCAGGATTAACGTGGTCACCCACAGGTAAGCAACGGCAAACATCCCAGCGAGGAAACGGACGGCTCCCTCGTGACCGAGCAGGATCGCCAGCGTTTGGCGACCATTCTTTTCATCCCCTTCTCTGTCTCGGATATTGTTGGCCATCAGAATGGCACCAACCAGGATGGAGGTAGGGATGGAGACGAGGATACCGGAGACGGTCACGGTTCCTGTTTGGATGAAGAAGGAAATCTGGATGATGACCAAACCCATGAAAAAACCGGCGGTCAGTTCCCCGAAAGGGGTATAGGCAATCGGCCAGGGTCCGCCGGTATAAAAATAACCGGCAGCGATACAGACGATTCCGACGGCGGCCAGCCACCAACTGGAAGCTAAACAGATATAGACACCCAGCAGGACGGCTAAGGTACAAAAGGCGATAGCGATGGTCATCACTGTGCGGGGGGAAATGCCGTATCGGACAATGGTGCCTCCGATGCCGACAGATTCTGCCGTATCCAGTCCCCGCTTGTAGTCATAATACTCATTGAACATATTGGTTGCCGATTGAATCAAAATGGACGCGACCAGCATCGCCAGGAAGAGAGGAATGTGGATATCCGTCAGGGGCAAGGCAAGGGCAGTCCCAATCAGTACCGGAACAAAGGATGCTGTCAGGGTGTGGGGGCGGAGGAGCTGCCACCATACCTTCCAATGGGCGGTCTGAACGTGTTTCCCTTGGTCGTTTGGGTTCAACAGTGTTCGCTCCTTTGCTGAGGAAAAGCTTCGTTGACCATTATAACCCGTTGGATGCTGGGGGGAAACTCCGGTCTCAGTTCGGCTTCAGCGAAGCAACAATGGCCCTGGAACCTTGTAGAAAAGAAAGGGGGTTTCCTGTATACTGAACTTGGCACAAAACTGTACAAATAACCGAAAAAACCCCCTTTTGGAAAGGGTTTTTCAAGAGATTTCCAGATCGGCTGGGCCGAAGTAGATTCGGCCTGCTTGGCATGGATGAAAGCGGGGGAGCCGTTGTGTCGATGGTAAAACAACTAGACGATCGGGTGCGGCTGGCCGAAGGGGTCGCCCAGGCGGAAAGGTGCGGTCGGAACGTATTGGTCAGCCGGACCATATCGATCCCACAGATCGACCCCTTTGCTCTGTTTACCAAGGTCGCCGACCGATATAAAGGCAAGCGGAGCTTTTGGGCGGATCCTAGTAGGGAGTTGGTCTTGCTCGGGTTGGGGCATGCAGCCTCTCTAAAGGGGGAGGCGCTTTCCGGTGAAGGCCGTTTTGCTGCGGTAGAAAGGGAATGGGAAAAACTCTTGGCTGACGCCCTCATCGACGGGTCGGGGAAGGTAGGAACGGGTCCGTTGTTGATGGGGGGCTTTTCCTTCGATCCGTTGAAGTCACCGACGGATTTGTGGGAGGGATTCCCAGAGGCTTCTCTCGTTCTGCCTCGCCTGATGATCTCCGTGGTTGAAGGGGAAAGCTGGATGACGGCCAATGTCCTGGTCGGCCCGGAGGAGAAGCCCGATATTCTTTCGAATTCCCTTACCGAAGAGGAACAAGCGATTTGGGCTGCTGTCCATGCAAGCCCAACTACGGAAGAGCCGTCATTCGAAACCGAGGAGATCTTCCCGAGCTCCTGGAAGCACTCCGTCGCGGATGCAGCCCGGGAGATCCGGCAGGGAGAGATGGAGAAGGTGGTGTTGGCCAGAGAACTGCGCCTGACTGCTGATCGCCCCTTTTCTCCGGAAGCGGTGTTGACGAACCTCTCTCGCCAGCAACCAGACAGCTATCTCTTTGTCATGGAACGCGGTGGTGCCAGCTTCTTGGGTGCATCCCCTGAACGGTTGGTCAAACGGGAGGGGAACCAGCTACTCTCCACTTGTCTGGCTGGTACCATCGCTCGGGGAGGGACACCAGAAAAGGATGCCCATCTCGGGCAAGAGCTCCTGGCGGACGGGAAAAACCGGGAGGAGCATGCGGTCGTCGTTCACATGATTCGGGAGGCTTTCCGCCAGGAGTGCGAGGAGGTCCGGGTTCCAGAGGAACCTGTTCTCTACAAAGTGCGGGATGTTCAGCATTTGTACACCCCGGTGACGGGTCGAGCGCGGCAGGGGACAAGCCTGCTGGCGATGGTAAAGCGTCTCCACCCCACCCCTGCCCTGGGGGGATTCCCTCAGGAAGCAGCCGTGGTGAAGATCCGGGAGGCGGAAGCGATGGATCGGGGATGGTATGCTGGACCAGTGGGCTGGCTGGACGCCCATGGGAACGGCGAGTTCAGCGTTGCTATCCGCTCCGGCCTCCTGCGCGGGAAGAGGGGCTCCCTTTTCGCTGGATGCGGGATTGTCGGGGAATCGAACCCTGAAAAAGAATATGAAGAGACAAGAATGAAGTTTCGTCCGATGTTGTCGGCATTGGGGGGTGAGTCTAGTTGAGCACCCACCGGGAAGAGTTGACGGCCTATACGGGAGCATTTGTCGACGAACTGGTAAAGGGTGGACTCACCCAGGCGGTCATCAGCCCTGGCTCTCGCTCAACACCGCTGGCGATGGTGATGGTGGCTCACCCGGACCTTACGGTTCGGATGCATGTGGATGAACGTTCCGCCGGTTTCTTTGCCTTAGGACTTGCCAAAACGACGGGCAAGCCGACAGCGTTGCTGTGTACGTCAGGAACGGCGGCGGCCAATTATGCCCCCGCAGTAGTGGAAGCCCGTCTTGCCCGGGTACCTCTGGTGGTTCTCACCTCGGATCGGCCCCATGAGCTGCGAGATGTCGGAGCGCCCCAAGCGATTGACCAGCTGGGTATGTACGGCTCCCATGCGAAGTGGTTTGCCGAAATGGCCCTTCCGGAGTCCTCGGAGCCGATGCTCCGTTACGTGCGGACAATGGCTGCTCGAGCGGTAGGTACTGCTTCCGTCGGCCCTAAGGGGCCTGTCCACCTCAATTTTCCCTTTCGAGAGCCCTTGGTGCCGGATCTACAAACGCCATCTCTTTTCAAAGGGGGAAGGCGTTCCGGAGAAACGGGTCCTTATGTGACAGTCTCCGAAGGCCGTAGGAAACCCGATGGGGCAGAGGTGGATCGGCTGGCCGCCGCCTTCGCCGGGGTAGAACGGGGGTTGATCGTGTGTGGCCCCCAGGAGGATCCTTCGCTGGGCGGAGCATTGCACCGGTTAGCGGAGTCTTTATCCTGGCCGGTGTTGGCCGATCCCCTTTCTCAACTCCGTAGAGGTCCACACGCCGCAGATTGGATACTGGACAGTTATGATGCCTTTCTAAGACATCCCATTGTAAAGGAAAAGGCGGCTCCGGAAGCGGTGATTCGCTTTGGAGCGATGCCGGTTTCTAAACCCTGGATGCTGTTTATGAAAGAAAGGCCTGATTGCCGTCAGGTGGTGGTGGATCCCGATGGCGGGTGGCGGGAGCCGACGCTGTCGGCTACGGAGATGATCTATGCCGACCCCGCTCTTTTCGCCGAAGAGCTGGCGGGGCGCGTTGAATCCCTTGCACCGATACGAACCGGTCGGTGGGCAAATGCGTGGCGGGAGCTGGATGCCCGGACGCGGAAGGAGATGGACGCGGCCAGCCGGAAGGTCCAAGGGCTCTTCGAAGGGCGGGTGTTTACGGAACTGGCGGAAACCATGCCGGAAGGTAGCCTTCTCTTTGCCGGCAATAGTATGCCTATACGGGATATGGACAGCTTTTTTCTGAAGGGAAGGCAATCCGTGCGCACGATGGCCAATCGCGGGGCCAATGGTATCGATGGGGTGGTGTCCACCGCTTTGGGGGCAGCTGCTCATCATCCTCGCACGGTTCTGGTGCTGGGGGACCTTTCTTTCTATCACGACCTGAATGGATTGCTCGCCGCTAAAATGCACCGACTTGACCTCACGATCATTGTCGTCAACAATGACGGAGGGGGGATCTTTTCTTTCTTACCCCAGGCTGCAGAACTCGACAAGGAGAACTTTGAAACCCTTTTCGGTACGCCTGTCGACTTGGACTACGCCCATGCCGTGCACATGTACGGAGGGGCCTTTACCCGGGTTGCCTCCTGGGAAGCGTTCCGTTCCGCATTCCGCGAAGGCATGGAAGGAGAGGGGCTTCATGTGATCGAAGTACCCACTTCTAGGAATGAAAACGCAGCTCTTCATCGACAGATTTGGTCCGAGGTCCATCGCTCCCTTGATTCGTGGCTGGCGGAGGTGGATTTCGGATGGATTGGAAGGTCGGCGGAGTGAAGTATCGGGTGGAAGAGCAAGGGAGCGGCCCCCCGCTTCTCCTTCTTCACGGTTTTACAGGTGGAGCCGTAAATTGGGAGCCGTTTGTCCCGGCGTGGAGCCTCCGCTTCCGGGTGATTCGAGTCGATCTGATCGGCCATGGGGAGACGGATTCACCGGGAGATCCCGCTCGCTATTCCATGGAAAGCGTTGTGGCTGACCTGGTTGGCATCTTGGATTCCCTCGGGGTGAAAAAAACGGATCTCTTGGGCTATTCCATGGGGGGGCGGCTCGCTCTCTCCTTGGCCACGACCCACCCAGAGCGGGTTCAGCGTCTGATGTTAGAAAGTAGCTCACCGGGCCTGAAAACCCGGGAGGAGAGGGAAGAGCGCATCCGTCGGGATGAAGCTTTAGCTGACCGGATTGAGACGGATGGCATCCGGGCTTTTGTCGATGCCTGGGAACAAATCCCCCTCTTTGCGAGTCAACGCTTCCTCCCGGAGGAGGTGCGCCGGAAGCTCCGGGAACAACGACTCGCTAACCATCCCCGAGGGTTGGCCAACAGCCTGCGCGGGATGGGCACGGGGGCTCAGCCTTCCTGGTGGGCGAGTTTGGACCGCCTCACTCTCCCTGTGCTGTTGATCAAGGGAGAGTGGGATGCCAAGTTTTGCCGGATTGCCGAGGAGATGAAAGACAAGCTAGCCGATGCGCGCATGGAAACGGTTAAAGGTGCAGGACATGCCGTTCATGTGGAACAGCCCCGACGCTTTGAAAGGATTGTGCTGGATTTTTTGACTTCCAAAATCTGAGTAGGCTAAATAGGTAAGGAGGATCAACCAATGGCTGTGGAATGGAAATCGGTTCGTCCATATGAGGATATTCTTTTTGAGACCTACAACCATATCGCGAAGATTACGATTAACCGGCCGGAGGTACATAACGCCTTCCGTCCGCAGACGGTAATGGAACTGATCGATGCCTTTGCCCGTGCCCGGGATGATTCCGACATTGGCGTCATCATCCTGGCCGGTGCTGGAGAGAAGGCATTCTGCTCAGGCGGTGACCAGAAAGTACGGGGCCATGGCGGCTATGTCGGGGAGGATCAAATCCCCCGTCTCAATGTGCTGGATCTGCAGCGGCTGATTCGGGTGATCCCGAAACCCGTCATCGCTATGGTTTCGGGTTATGCTATCGGCGGCGGCCATGTGCTACATGTTGTTTGTGACCTGACCATCGCTGCCGATAACGCGGTTTTCGGTCAGACAGGGCCTAAAGTGGGGAGCTTTGACGCTGGCTATGGTGCTGGTTACCTCGCTCGAATCGTCGGCCACAAAAAGGCGCGTGAGATCTGGTACCTCTGCCGTCAGTACAGCGCACAGGAAGCTTTGGACATGGGACTGGTCAACACGGTGGTTCCGCTGGAGAAGCTGGAAGAAGAGACCCTCCAGTGGTGCGAGGAAATCCTGGAGAAATCCTCGACCGCTCTCCGTTTCTTGAAAGCCTCTTTCAATGCCGACACCGACGGCTTGGCTGGTCTGCAGCAACTGGGCGGAGATGCGACACTTCTCTACTACACCACGGATGAAGCCAAGGAAGGGCGCGATGCCTTCAAGGAGAAACGCAAGCCTGACTTTGGCAAATTCCCCCGGTTTCCGTAAAAAAACATCCCGGCGTTCGCCGGGATGTTTTTTATCGGGAGGAGCGGTACGAGGTAGCCTGGACCGCTTGCCGTACGCCTTTAGCTAAAGCTTCGGGGCTGCCTTCTCCCTGGAAATGAACATATAGAATTCGGGGGCGCTCAAATAACATATGGTTATGGACCGCCGTCACGTCCAATCCGGCTCGGCGCAGACGGTCGATCACCGGGTTGACTTCCCGCTCCAAGAGGGCGAATTCACCCATCACGGCCGTTGTCTTGCCTGTTTTCTCGAAGGTGGCCATCAATTCCAGCTCCATCGTTTCTGGAGAGAGCTTTCTCCCCATATGAGTGGCGTCCAGTCCTTTCCGGATCAGTTCCATCCTGCAAACACCCTTCTCTTTCTCGACAGGATAACCGAGGGCTTTCTCGATGGGTTGGCAGTTTTTACCTTGGGCCTGAGCCGGAGAGAGAAGGGAGAGGAGTACCAGGCAAACCAACAAGCCCATCCAACTTCCTTTTCGTAACATCCGCGATACCTCCTTGGATAGGGGTGCGGATATTTTTTCCGTGAATCACCGATTCCATGCGGAACAGATGGTTTGTCGGGACGTGCTAGCAGGAAATGAGAACCCCTGCATGACCGGATGGACACCACCGGGTTATAATGGAAAGGACGATTGGACTTAACAGGAGGGTTTGGCAAACGATGCGAGATGGAACCGACATCCAGATGCCGCTGTGGCTGACGAAACGGGCGGCGTTGACACCGGAGAGAACAGCACTCGCCTCGGGAGGCGGGAATATGACATGGGAAGATTTAGAGAGTCAGGCGAAGGTAACAGCGCGTCGGCTGGCCAAGTTGGGAATCGGCGAGGGGGACCGGGTCGCCCTCCTGATGCAAAATGGTCCCGACATGGCAGTGGTGATTCATGCCCTTCCCTTTCTCGGGGCCGTCTTTGTTCCGATCAATTCTCGGCTAGTTCCGTCGGAGATCCGATGGCAGCTTGCCGATGCGGGAGCAAAATTACTTCTATACGATCTTCCCCACCGGGAAACGGCGGAAACGGCGGCAGAGACCGAAGTCCTCTCATGGGATCGATTAGCATCTCTGAAACCAGCTGAAGGACCGCTCCGGTCCCACCTCCATCTCGGTGAGCTACATACCATTATGTATACCTCAGGCACTACCGGTCGCCCTAAAGGAGTGATGCTCTCCTATGGCAATCATTGGTGGAGCGCTACTTCCTCCGTTTTCAATCTGGGGTTGGATATGAATGACCGGTGGCTTGTCTGTACTCCGTTTTTTCATATGAGCGGCCTCTCAATCTTGATGCGTTCGGTTTTGTACGGGATCACTGCGGTCATCCATCCTTCTTTCGACCCAGCAGCGGCCAATCGGGCCATTCGGGAGGATGGGGTGACGATCATTTCCGTCGTCAGTACGATGCTGGCGCAGATGGTGGAAGAACAGGGGGGCCGCGGGTACCCGGACCATTTCCGCTGTATGTTGCTGGGCGGGGGGCCGGTACCAAAGCCCCTCTTGGAACGGTGCCGAGATCAGGGCATTCCCGTTTTCCAGACTTACGGTTTGACGGAGACGGCTTCCCAGATCGTGACGCTCGCTCCCGAGGACAGCCTGCGGAAACTGGGTTCTGCTGGAAAACCTCTCTTTCCCTCAGAGCTTCGCATCATGGATGGAGAAGAGGAGGCATCCCCCGGCCAACCGGGGGAGATCGTTGTTAGGGGCCCCAATGTAACCTTGGGATACTGGAAGCGTTCGGACGTAACCCGAGAAGTGCTCCGGGACGGTTGGTTCCGAACGGGGGATATCGGCTGTGTGGACCGGGAAGGATTTTTGTTTGTCCTGGATCGACGGAGCGACCTGATTATCTCCGGCGGTGAAAACGTTTATCCGGCTGAAGTGGAAGCTGCTCTCCTCGCTCACCCGGTGGTAGTGGAAGCCGGGGTGACGGGCGTAGCGGACAAACGGTGGGGAGCGGTACCCGTCGGTTTTGTCCGGGTAAAGCCGGGAGAGGTTGTTACGGAAAAAGAATTGGTCCGATTCTGCGGAGAGCGCCTGGCTCGTTATAAAATTCCCCGTCGAATCCATTTTGTCAGGGAACTTCCGAAAAATGCCTCAAACAAGCTGGTTCGGCGGCGGCTTCCGGAACTGCTCGAGGAAAAGGAGGAGAAACGTTGAAGATCTGCGGCATCCAGTTTCATCAGATCCGCATGGGCTTGAAAACCCCTTTCTCCAACAGCCTAACTACTCTCCGTAGTAGGGATCTGATCCTTGTGGAGGTGTGGGATCAAGACGGTCGGACGGGGTGGGGGGAATGCGTGGCTTTCTCCTCTCCTTGGTATACCGAGGAGACAGTGGGCACAGCTTGGCACGTGATGGAATCCTTTCTGGTTCCCCGCCTCCTCGGGGAGACAATCGATCATCCGGAGGAAATCCGAGAGCGGTTCGCTGCTATCCGCCGGAACCCTATGGCCAAGGCTGCCCTGGAAGGGGCTGTTTGGGACTTGTGGTGCAAGGAAAGCGACCGCTCCCTCTCCCAAAGCCTGGGTGGGACGCGGGAGCGAGTGGAGGCGGGAGTGGCTGTTGGTGTTCAGGGATCCCCGGCGGAGATGATCGATCAAGTTCGGAGACGGGTGGAGGAAGGATATCGCCGTATCAAAGTAAAGATCCGCCCTGGGGCGGATATCGAGGTGATCGCCCCCATTCGGGAAGCCTTCCCGGACTTACCCCTGATGGCTGACGCGAATTCAGCCTATACCCTGGAGGACCTTGACTATCTTCGTAGACTCGATGAATTCCGTCTCCTGATGGTGGAACAACCTCTCGACGCCGATGATCTTGTCGATCATGCCCGTCTGCAGGAACGGATGGAAACGGCCATTTGTTTGGATGAAAGCATCACCTCCTTCGACGATGCTCGGCGGGCGGCTGATTTGGGCAGTTGCCAAGTCATCAATGTCAAACCTGGACGGGTGGGTGGTCTGGCGGAAGCGAAACGAATTCATGATCTCTGTGTAGAACGCGGCATCCGCCTCTGGTGCGGAGGGATGCTGGAATCCGGCATCTCCCGTGCCCACAACCTCGCTTTAGCCTCACTACCGGGGTTCACCCTGCCAGGGGATCTGTCCGCCTCTTCCCGCCATTGGGACCGGGATGTGATCATTCCTGAAGCCACCGTCGACCAGGGGTGGATCCACGTCCCTAGAGATCCTGGAATCGGGGTAAAGGTGGATAGGGAACGGATCGCGGAAGTAAGGGTACAATCCCGGCGATTTCCAGGGTAACACCGAAAAAGAGCGACGACTCGGATAGTCGCTCTTTTTCATGGATAAATTGGAAGCTGAACCCTTCCCCTTCTGGTAAAATAGGAAAAAGGAACTAGGTTCGATGCGGAAAGAGGGTTGTCCCATGATGAAGCGGATCATACCCATCTCCCTTTGGTCTTTTAGTGTGGGTCTCGTGGTTCAATTCTTGTTTTGCTGTCTCTACATTTCTTCGTTGATAAAAGGGTTGGACCTTTCGCTGTTGTTTATTCTCTCCCTGTATCTGATCTCGGAAACCCTATTGATCGGGCTGTTTCTTTTCTTTGCGGTCACGGTCCCCGCCGGAAGTCTCCTCCTTCGCTGGTTGAAGAAGGAGGATCCTCGCTATTATCCATTGTCGGTGCTTTTCCTCTGCCTGTTGCTAACCGGTGTTGTCAGCGGTTGGACCGGTTATTTTGACTGGCTTTTGTCAGCTTTTCTCTTTCCCGCCGCCTTCATATTCGGGGGCCTGTGGTGGAACCGGATCGAGTTGGAAGGCTATATACCAGCTTCGGCGGCCTAACGTCTGGCTTTCTTCTTTTTTCTAGGCACAAGCAATGATGGGGCAGGTTTATTCTGTTGCCTTCCGGGGTAGAAGTTTTGGGTATCGAAATAAAAGCAGGGTACCCTCGCTAAAGGAGAGGTTCATCGATGGCAACGGAAGCTAACCGTCAGATTTATTTCGTGCAACGGCCCAAGGGGATGCCTGATCAACATACCTTTGAATTGAGAAAGTCAGCAGTTCCTAAGCCGGGCCCAGGAGAAGTGCTGGTACGAACCGTCTACCTATCCGTCGACCCCTATATGCGGGGACGGATGAATGATACGAAATCTTATATCGAGCCATTCCCTCTAAATGAAGTCCTGCAGGGCGGAGTGGTTGGGCAGGTGGAAGTTTCCAAGGACGACCGCTTCCAAGAGGGAGATCTGGTGGTCGGGATGCTGGGTTGGCAGGATTATTCCGTGGCAAAAGGAGAGGAATTGAGCCGGGTGGACCCCCAGCTTGCCCCCCCTTCGACAGCTCTCGGTGTTCTCGGGATGCCTGGACTCACCGCCTATTTTGGCTTGATGGATATCGGGCAGCCGAAGAAAAGGGAGACCGTTGTCGTTTCAGGCGCGGCGGGCGCTGTCGGAAGCGTGGTTGGCCAGATTGCTAAGCTTCACGGGGCTCGTGTGGTCGGAATTGCTGGTTCTGAGGAGAAGATCCGTTTCCTGAAAGAAGAGCTTGGTTTTGATGCGGTCGTTAATTATATGGCGGAGAACCTTAAGGATAAGCTGAAACAAGCCTGCCCGGACGGGGTGGATGTCTACTTTGACAATGTAGGCGGCGAAGTATCTGATGCTGTCATCCGTTTGCTCAACAAACATGCCCGTATTCCGCTCTGTGGCCAGATTTCTCTTTATAACCTGGAAAAGCCGGATGATGGGCCCCGGGTTCAGCCTTCCCTCCTCATCAACAGCGCCCTGATGAAAGGATTTATCGTCAGTGATTATCAACCCCGTTTTAAAGAAGGCCTGCAGCGACTTGCCGAGTGGGTGGCCCAAGGGCAAATCGTTTATCAGGAAAACATCATCGATGGGCTGGAAAATGCGCCTCAGGCTTTCCTCGGCCTGTTCAAGGGGGAGAATCTGGGGAAACAACTGGTCAAAGTCTCAGACATTCAATAAGCATCCATTGTTGAAGCCTCCGGTTGGTGACGGGGGCCTTTTTCGTGTACAATAAAGCGGGTTTCAAACAAGACAGGATGGTCACTGAAAGGAGTACCTATCGATGATTAATAAACTGGCACATGTCTGTATCGTCGTTCGGGATTATGACGAAGCGATTGCGTGGTATACAGAAAAGTTGGGGTTGGAACTGAGAAGTGATGCCCCCTTCGGCCCGGGATACCGGTGGGTCACCCTGGGAGCAAAAGGAAACGATACCCGGTTTGACACCGAAATCGTCCTCTATCAACCGGGCCCTGGTGAGAAAGACAGCCGTATGGCCAAACTAGGGCAAGTATCCAAGTGGGTGTTTGGGACGGACGATTGCCGCGGCGATGTAGAAGCTTTGCGAACCCGAGGGGTCAAGATTCTGGACGGCCCCTCGGATATGCCTTGGGGGGTTCAGGCCATTTTCGAAGATTTGTACGGCAACACCTTTGTTATGGTAGAACAAAAGCCTATGCAGCAGTAAGCTGAGACCTTTAGCGCTTCAAGGTGATTGGCCCCCCTCCCTCCTTGCGATATATTTCCCAGGCTGAAGCAAGAGATTAACGGTGCAAGTATATACTCTCTTAATATTATGGGTGTAGGATTTTGGGGAATAAGGAAAGGAGGACGATAACGTTGGAAACGCCTCGAACATCGGAGGGAGCGAAGGGAAGGAAAGGTCCCGCTTCCCCCGGTTCCGCCTGGGAAGTGCTTCGGGTGGCTACAGGCCTGGGGCTGACTTCTTTCGGGGGACCGATAGCCCACCTCGGGTACTTCCGGGAGGAATATGTAAAGAAGCGAAAATGGTTGGATGAGAAAACGTATGCCGATCTAGTTGCCCTTTGCCAGTTCCTCCCTGGCCCAGCCAGCAGCCAGGTGGGGATTGCCATCGGCTTGCTGCGGGCAGGACTGCCTGGGGCGGTTGCCTCCTGGTTCGGGTTTACGATACCTTCCGTTCTGGCGTTACTAGGGTTTGCATGGTGGATCCATGGAGCCGACATTGGGGAGGCGGGGTGGCTTCACGGGCTGATGGTGGTAGCGGTTGCCGTCGTGGCTCAGGCGGTGTGGGGAATGGCTAAAGCCCTTGCCCCTGATCGGCCGAGGGGCACCCTCGCCTTACTGGCTGCCGGGGCCGCTCTTGCCTGGCCGACAGCGGGAACTCAGGTGGCTATCATCATCGCCGCCGGTCTATTCGGGTGGGGATTCCTCCCGAAAAAAGAGTTGGAGGAGCCTGTCTCGATCGCCATCCCGATCCAACGTCGAACAGCCATCGGTTGTTGGGTTCTATTGGTCATTCTTCTTTTGGGGCTACCGTTCGTGGCACAGATCACCCACTCCTATTGGGCCGCACTCGCGGAGGGCTTCTTCCGAACCGGCTCCCTCGTCTTTGGCGGCGGTCACGTCGTTCTACCCCTTCTGGAATCTGTCGTCGTTCCTCCGGGATGGGTAACCAGTGAGACTTTCCTTGCCGGATACGGGGCCGCTCAAGCCATCCCAGGGCCCCTGTTTACCTTTGCGTCTTATTTGGGAGCTATTGCAGCCGGTCTGCCGGGAGCTCTCCTAGCCACTCTGTCTATTTTCCTTCCGTCATTCCTATTGGTGACAGGCACCCTTCCTTTTTGGAGCCAGATCCGCCGTTATCCTGCTTTCCGGGCGGCCTTTGCTGGCGTCAATGCTGCTGTTGTCGGGATTCTGCTCGCCGCCTTGTACGACCCTGTCTTTACTAAGGCCATTCAAGGCCCCCTGGATTTTGCTCTCGCCCTCATCGCCTTTGGTCTCCTGATGATATGGAAACTGCCACCCTGGGTAGTCGTCATCGTGACAGCAGTAGGGGGAGTGTTGTTGAGCGGGATATGATCGAAAAAAACCGACACTCCTTGTTGAGTGTCGGTTTGTTAATTTAACTGGCACTTCTACTGATCATTCTTTTAACGTAGAAGTAGATGTTACCTAAAACAAACGCTAATGCTGCTGTAATCAATACACTCGGGAGAAAGGAAAGTTTCAGATAGGTTGATATAACTCTTTCAATTCCCAAGACAACTATCCCGAATATTAATAACTCGATGGAACCTTTGATATTCAAAATTACCACCACCTATTATCGTATTAAGAGCACTTCCAGGAATAATAGGCAATCTTAGCTGCTAATACGGCAACACTAAGCCTAGCCCCAGCTTTAGCCGCACCTTTTACTATGATTTTAGCGGCTTTTTTATAGGCCCCATCTTGGATCATATCAAATACAGAACCAGTAATAAAAGCCTTGATTACTGTACCAAATGAGTCAAATAACGCTTGAATTTGTCCCCTCAGTTTGTCTCTCGCAAGGGAGTCTTTCCCCCTACTAAAGCGATCAGACATATCAAGCTTCCCGCTGCGAGAAAAGCGACGGTGTTACTGAGATAATCCCCCAAGGCTCCCCATAACCCATAGCCCAAGGGCATAAACGCTCCGCTTACCGTCACAATGCCCATGACACGACTGCGATATGCTCGCTGGGTGAATTCCTGTGTGAAGGTAATGCTTATGGCCCCCGTTAATCCAAAAGCGACCCCCATCATGAACAGCAATCCGCCTAATTGCCAAGCAGCATGAACCAAAGGAAACCATAAAAACATCGTTCCGCCGGTAAACAAGGTGATCAAATACAACAGTCCCCGCCGCCTCTTTAAGGAGTAGAGGGAAAGGAACAAAAAAGCGAGTGCTGTTCCCAGCCCATAGCAGGACACCACCATCCCATAGGCCTGAGGAGTCCAGTGAAGATCCACTTGGATGAATTGAGGCAGATTCACTTGAATGGTGACAGCGGACAGATTGGCGAAAGTAATCAAAATCACGGACCAGAAAACAGCGGGTTCTTGAAGAAAATACCGGATTCCTGATTGGATATGGCGAAGTGGAGATCCTTTTTCCGCTTTTTGTGGAAAAAGATAGGGTAGGAAGAAATTACATCCGTAAGCGAGACCAAACGTCAGGGCATTGACCAGCACAACCATTCCAAACGAGGTATAGGCGATTAACATGCCCCCGAAAACGGGGCCGAGAATATCTGCGCTTCGCATAATGAGCTGGTTGATCCCCACGGCTCGTGAAATCTGGCTTTTTTTAATCAAATCAGGGATCAGGGCGGAGTATGTAGGTTTAAAAAAAGCCTGGGTAACCCCGAAAAAGATCGAAAAGACGGTCAATTCACTGAGGATCGGGTCTCTTCCGAATAGCGTAAAAGCCCAAATCATTGACACGACCCATCGGAGAAAATCGACAAAAATCAGAATCCTTCGTTTAGGGAGACGATCGCCTAACGCCCCACCCCAAAAAGAGAGGAGGATGACGGGGATTGTAGAAGCGATGAGGATGGAACCCATCGCAAGCGTGGAACCCGTAATCTGTACCACTTCCCAAGCCAGCCCTGCTTGATAAATGCCTGTTCCGATGGATGAAAGTCCTTGGCCGGTCCATAAAGCACGTAAGGATCGATTCCTCCCAAGAGTAGGGTGTGGATTATTTGAACCGTTACGGATTGGGATGTTCAAGGAGTTTACACCTCCTTAATTCATCATAACACCATTTTCCAATAGGCAAGCGGTTCCTCTGTACCCTTTGTGAACCCCCCGATCACAGACGTTTCCACTCTTCTTCCACCAGTTCATGGTTGATGACAGTGCCGATCTCATAGCCTTCGCCAGCCGCACAGATTAAGCCGGTAAAATTGTTCTTGGCATCGCCAATAATCGCGAGACCGTCGATGTCGGTCTGCCCGTGTTGATTGGTTTTGTAGCCGCCCTTCTCGTGTTGGGGTACGCCTAGTTTTTCGGGGATGTTGCAGGCTTGTGACTCGTTTAACTCGATGAACCCGCCTCGTCGGTGGATGGACTCCCCGCTATCCAACACGATCGCTTCCAAAAATCCATCGGTCGATTGGAGCTTTGCGATGGGGGATTCAATCAGCGGAATGTTTCGTTGGGCCAACTCCTTTTTTTCGCTTTCGTCGATGGTGGCCGGTCCGTTGGTGAACACCATTAGAGCGCGGCTCCACTGATAAACCAACTTCGTAAAGGGAAATATGCCGTCTCCATTTCCAAACAAGGCCAGAGGCTCGTCTCTCCATTCCCAGCCGTCACAATAGGGACAAAGAAAAACGGATGTGCCATATACCTCCTTGAAGCCGGGGATGGCAGGCAGTTCATCCTTCACCCCTGTAGCAAAGAGGATCTTTTTGCTGTAAAGAAGCTGTCCGCCTCGTGTCGTGGTTTTAAATCGGCCCGCTTCTTTTTCCACATCCTCCACGACATCCGCCATTACCGTGACGTTTTCATATTTCGCCAGTTGTCCTTTGGCGATGCGTCGAAGTTCCATCGGAGGGGTGCCGTCTCTGGTGAGAAAGCCATGGGCCTCCCGTGTAACGATATTTCTCGGCTGGTCGCCATCCACGATGATAACCTTTCTGCGTGAACGGCCTAAAACCAGGCCTGCGCTTAATCCTCCCGGGCCTCCCCCTACGATGACCACATCCCAGGTTTTTTGATCGATCATGCTTCCCTATCCCCTTCCCATGTCCGATCCTTGCTCTTAGGCTCCATCCATAACCCTTCCTTTTAAAGCGGATAATTATGAGGCGAAAATGAAAAAAGGCTGTTGAAAGGCATTCAAGGCAGATGGGGAGGCTTCGGTTCATTGGCGGGGTTCCTGGCGCAGGAGGGAAAGTTTCTCCCTTGTTCGAGATGGTTCCGTCTATAAAAAAACACCCCCTCGCACTTGCGAGGGGGTGTGGATCATTATCCGTTGACTTTGCCGCCGTACTTCTGGTATTTGCGCCGTTCATTCTTGGGCAGGATCCGTTTGCGGATGCGGAAATCCTTTGGTGTCACTTCCAGGAGTTCATCCTCGGAGAGGTACTCCAGGGCATCGTCCAGGGAGAGGTTTTTCGGCGGCTCCAGGCGCAGGGCTTCATCAGAGCCGGAGGCACGGAAGTTGGTGAGTTGTTTCTTTTTGCAGACGTTGACGTCCAGATCACCTTCACGAATGTGCTGGCCGACAACCATGCCTTCGTAGACGTCGATGTTGGCGCCGATGAATAGGGTACCCCGCTCCTGCGCGGCGTGGAGGCCATAGGTGGTGGCGGTGCCCGGTTCCCAGGCGACCAGCGATCCGTGGTCTCGAGTCTGGATGTCTCCCGCGTGGGGCTGGAAGCCGGCGAAGAGGGTGTTGATCAGGCCTTCGCCCCGAGTGGCGGTTAGGAATTGCTGGCGGAAACCGATCAGGCCGCGGGTGGGTACCAAATAGGTGTAGTGGATGCTGCCGTCATCCCGGAGCTGCATATCCGTCATCTGCCCCTTGCGCTGGCCGAGAAGCTCCACGACAGCGCCTTGGTACTCGGATGAAACTTCCACTTCGACGGTCTCAATCGGTTCATGCCACTTGTCATCCACTTTCTTCAGGATGACCTCAGGTTTGGAGACTTCAAACTCATACCCTTCCCGGCGCATGTTTTCGATCAGAATGCCCAGATGGAGCTCCCCTCGTCCGGCGACGAGGAAGGTATCGGGGGAGTCGGTCTCTTCCACTTTGAGGGCGACGTCCTTTTCCGCTTCGATAAAGAGCCGCTCCCGGAGTTTGCGGGAAGTGACGAAGTCGCCCTCACGACCGGCGAAGGGGCTGGTATTGACGCCGAAGGTGATGCGCAGGGTCGGCTCCTCCACTTTGATAGGAGGAAGAGGACGCGGATCTTCCGGGTCGGTGATCGTGTCGCCGATTCCCACATTGCCCAGACCCGTCAGGGCGATGATGTCTCCGGCAGTCGCCCGTTCCACTTCCACACGTCCCAACCCCTGGTGGGTGAAAACCTGGGCCACTTTTAGAGGTTTTTGCGTTCCGTCGGATAGGATGTGAAGGACGTTCTGATTTTTTTCGATGCTGCCACTGTTGAGGCGACCGATGACGATTTTCCCTTTGTAATCGTCATAGCCCATCAAAGTGGCTTGCATCTGGGTGGGCCCTTCGGTTTCGACATCGGGAGAGGGCAGGGTGTCCAGGATCTGTTCGAAGAGAGGTTCCAGATTGTCCGTCATTTCTCCCGGTTCCAGGCCGGATTGACCGGTGAGAGCGTTGGTATAGATGACGGGGAAATCCGCCTGTTCCTCATCGGCACCGAGGTCGACGAACAGGTCGAAGGTGGTATCCACCACGAAGTCGGGGCGAGCGTTGGGGCGGTCGATCTTGTTTACGACCACGATCGCTTTCAGCCCTCGTTCCAAGGCTTGACGCAGCACGAATTTAGTCTGGGGCATCGGCCCCTCGACGGAGTCCACCAACAGCAGTACCCCGTCGACCATGTTCATCACCCGTTCCACTTCGCCGCCGAAGTCGGCGTGGCCTGGGGTGTCGACGATATTGATCTTGACACCTTTATATGTGATAGATGTATTCTTGGATAGGATCGTGATGCCGCGTTCCCGTTCCAGATCGTTAGAGTCCATCACCCGATCAGCGACCTGTTGGTTTTCCCGAAAGATCCGGGCTTGTTTCAACATGGCGTCGACAAGTGTGGTCTTCCCATGGTCGACGTGGGCGATGATGGCGATATTGCGGATATTTTGAGGGTTCATGTGACCGGACGCGAATACGCGTCCCTGGCCTCCTTCATATAATTGATGCCATAAAAAAGCACCCGGCGCACGGTGGGCCGGGGAACTTGTGATTGGCCGAAAAGATGCTTCCAAAAGGGAATTATATCACAGCAGGTACAAGATATCTATGCCCATCCATTTCTGGGGCAGGGGTTCGTTTATTTTTTTATAATATGGGGCTTTATACCGCGAAGAAAGGCTTCCACTTTTACTTGGATATCGGGGGAAACATTGAATTTACGCAATGAGGCATTCATATGCTTGATCGCTACTTCATACGCTTCGTTGGTAATGTTCAGCCCGTTGTGGGCGGTTCGCAGATTAATCCCGTCATATTGACGGGGCCCGCCTAAAACATGGCTGATGAAATATTGGATCTGATGTTCACGGAGCCGGTCCGTATCGGCATGGATAAAATAATGGCTGACCCGCTTGTCCATGATCATTCGATCATAAAATTCATTGACTACGGCTATGATCCCCTCTTCGCCCAACTGATCGTAGAGTGTAGGTTTAGCCAAAGTGATCCCTCCAAACACAACAAATTCCGAATTTCGGTTCATGAATGTATGAAAAAAGCCAAAGGAACTGTGGGAGTAACAGACGTTCATGGGATGGAAACACGCGATCTTTTAACTGAATTTTCAATATGAAGGAGTGCAAGAAAGAATTGTCTGTTGCAGTGGTAGACTGCGCGGGAATAAAGTAATAGGGGCAGGTCCTCCCGCGGTCCAGTTCTGTATCGAAAGGATGACGTAAATGTGATTTGGACGAGTCTCTATCGTCGATTGGTACGCAAGGTAAAACATCGAACAGTCGATTCCACTCAGCCAGAGAAGCCGGACTTTGAAAAAGATCTACCTGGATCCACTGGAGAACACCATCTTCAGGAAAAGTACGGGACACGAAAACGTGCCTTGAGTTTTTATCACAACCAGATGCTGGACCGCCTCAATGAAACGATGATCCACTTTATCGCCCGACAAGAGATGATGTTTATCGCCACGGCAGACGGTCAGGGAGAATGTGACAATTCATTTCGGGCTGGTTTGCCTGGCTTTGTACAGGTATTAGACGAGAAACATCTCCTTTATCCCGAATACCGGGGAAACGGAGTGATGGCCAGCTTGGGGAACATCAGGGAAAACCCGCATATGGGTATCCTATTCATCGATTTTTTTGATACGGCAGTCGGCCTGCATGTTAACGGCAAGGCACATATCGTGGAAAAAGAAGAACTATTGGCCCATTTTTCCCATCTATCTTCCGCTATTCAACAATATATTTTCAGCCAAGGGAAGAAGCTGGAACGCTGGGTGCTGATCGAAGTGGAGGAGGCTTATATCCACTGTTCCAAGCATATTCCCCGATTAAGTAAACTCCCAAAGGAAATGGATTGGGGGACTGACGACCCCGTGAAAAAAGGAGGAGATTATTTCCAGGCAAAGAACGAAAGCCGACCTTGGGTGAGAAAGCGTTCCCAAAACGGCAAGTAAGGTTCAGATATACATACATTTATCGGAGAGAAACGAACCCATACTAGAAGGGTCATCCTATACAGAAAGCTGCTATGGGCAGGCTCCAACAGTAGAGAATTGCCATTATTATCTATTTCCTATAAATAACCATCGCTCAAGGCCCAGAGGCGGGCCTTTTTATCTGCCGAAATGAAAAACACCGGGTGCCTTCCTAAGCGCCCGGTGACGTTTTTCCCTTAGTCCTCTTCCCAGACCCGCACTTGCTGCATTCGGTCGCCGGTACGCATCTTTCGGACTGTTTCCAATCCGTCGGTTACTCGACCGAAGACGGTGTGGACCCCATCGAGATGGGGCTGGGGATCGTGGACGATAAAGAACTGGCTGGAGCCGGTATCTTTGCCGGCATGGGCCATGGAGAGGGTGCCAGGCTCATGTTTATAAGGGTTACCCGTGGTTTCACACTTGATGGTGTAGCCGGCGCCTCCGGTTCCGTTACCGATCGGGCAACCTCCTTGACTGACAAAGCCAGGGATGACACGGTGGAAAGTGAGGCCGTCGTAAAAGCCTTCATCGGCTAGTTTTTTAAAGTTTTCCACGGTGCCGGGAGCGGCTTCAGGGAAGAATTCCAGCAGGATTGTCTCGCCGTTGTCCATTTCGATACTGCCTTTGGTAGCCATCCAGGTCCCTCCTTAGTTCTGAAAATCTTTTTCCATCTTACCACAAAAAAAGAAACCCCGCCGTTGTCATCAGGCAGGGTTTCATCTTCTGTTTTTATGTTAATTCATGGCTGGCTCTTTCAGTTCAAGCACTTCTTCAGGATCGGCTTGAATACGTCCATAGTGGCGCATGGAACGGAAATTGTGTACTTCTTCGCAGGCTTTGGCCATCCGATCCATCACTTCTTGTTGGGTCAGCGGAACGGGGCTCCAGTAGTAAATGTCCAGCTTTAGGGTGCCGCCGTCGTCTGTTTCCCGGACGTATTCGATTTGGTCCGCTATTTGGAAGCCGTTCTTTTCGTAGAAGTGGATTCGCTTCTTCGTATCAGGCTGAGCGGGATCCGGTTCTTCCACTTCCAAGATAATCGCCTTTCCTTTTTTCTTCAGCTTTTCGATGACTTGACTGCCGACACCTTTGCCCCGGGTTTTTCCGCTGACGAGAAGGTAATCGACAAAGATGAAGTTGCGGAATTCCCCGTAGAGGAGAAGGTAATCTTCGGTCTCCTCTTTGTGGTAGATTTCCTGATCATCGAGCAGGTCCCGAAGATGGGCGTATTTTTTCAGCTCTTCTTCAGGGAAATAATCCTTCAAACGGTCATAATAATCCACTGATTGTCCTCCCGATTTGTTTTATCTGCAGGAAAAACGCTTCCGCAGAGGGTGACAACATTATTACTTTAACATAGCTATGGGAAATCGCAGAAAAAAATCCGAAAAACCGGATAATGCTTAGGGGTTTCGGGTCTTGACAGAATTGAGCAGGATGTTGCTGAACCCCGGGCCAGGCAAGGTTTTCCTTTATCATCTGCAAGGAAAAGCCCTCCTATACCTCAAAAAAAACCCGCTGAGAGTTCAGCGGGTTCTGTGTGGGCTCTTCAGGATTGGATGGGACGGTTATGGGATAACAAGATCTTTTGGAAGGTGCGAAAACGCTCCAAGGCCAATCCTTGATCCAGTGCTTCTTGTGCCCGAATGATTCCTTCCTGAGGGGAAGAGGTTAGTCCCGCCGCCCACAGGCGGAGGCCGCTGTTTAAGAGTGCCATATTCCGGCAGGCGGAAGGAGCGTCGCCCTCAAGAACATCATGGAGGGTTTTTGCCTGAAGGCGGGCATCGGTCCAATCTTCCTCAGGTACTTCGTCTTTAAGGCCGAATTCTCCGGGGTCGATGACCCGATCCTCCCAGTGTCCCCCTTGGAAACGGGCCACCCGGGAGCGGCGATGGATAGGGACGTCCTCGGAGCCGTCCACTCCTTGGACAACCAAACCTCGCTCCGCTCCCAAGCGTTCCAGAAGGGCCATCGCTTTATCGAAAGCCGACTTGTGGAAGACGCCGACAGCGATTGTAGCGGCATCGGAGAATCGAATCAGTTTCTCGGCGGTATTGATCACGGTACGAAGCCCCAGCTGTTCACGGATCGGCCGTAGTCGTGCTAGCGGAGGGCACCATCTCTCGGCTGGGACAAAGAGCACCCCTGACTCACGCGCAGCTGCGATGCTGGTTTCCCGGGGCAGATGCCGGGCGGAAATGCCTGCCGCCTCTAGGGTTTCGGAAGGGGTAGCACCCCGTTTGGGTGGGAGAGAGGGACAGGAGTGCAGGGTTACAGGGAGGCCACAGGCACTAAGAATAAATGCGGCGGGAATTGTCGCTAAGAAAGATTTTTTCCGGCCATCGTAGGGGCCTGCACAGTCGATTCCGTTTTTGACAGGGAAAGGGTCGCAACGATCACGGAGGGCTTCGGTAAAGGCGAGGATTTCATCGGTGGATTCAGTCTTGATCCGCTCCGCTAGGAAAAAGGCCCCGATTTGTGCCGGTTCGGCCTCGAAGTCCAGGATTGTTTCAGCCGCATAGCGGGCCTCCTCGTATTGAAGATCCCGAGCGCCCTTTTTTCCCCGGCCTACTTCTTTCAGAATATCAATCATCGGCAAAGTAGGTTTCCTCCTCATTTCTTGTCGTCCAGCAATTGATAAACATTGACAATGGAAGCGGCGACATCGGCGATTCGGCGCCGTTCGTTCATCGCATGTTTGCGTAGCAACTGATAAGCCTCGGGCTCTGAGAGGGATTTGGCTTGACATAGGATTCCCTTGGCCTGGTCAATCCATTTTCGTTCCTCTAGTTTGCGGGTGAGTCGTTCATTTTCCCGTGCAAGTCGCAGCCGTCGCTGGTGCCGTTCAGCACTAAAGCGCAGAGCCCAGTGAATCTGGTTTGCATCCATCCCAGGAAACAGTAAACCGTCAGGAGGAGAAAAGTGTTTGACCGAAAGTTGATGAGGATCCCTTCCGTCACAGCACCAGAGAAGGGGAAGGTCTTTGGAGGGATGATATTCCGTTAGGCGGTCAACAGGGATTGCTAAAACGATGGCGTCTGCCTCGCCCTTTGGCTGGATTTCTTCTGAGGCCAGCTTTTTCAAAACGTGCAACCCGGCTCTGGTGAGCATGTGATGAAAGGTATCTGGAAACTGTCCCGACGGTTTCTCTGATAGTAATATAAGACGTTGAATCATGGAACCCTCTCCCTGAAACCGAGATGAATATTTTTCCTCATTTTATAATACACGGCTCGTTATGTAAACTAACTTGACAACATTTGATTGTTAAGGTGACTTGGCATTTCTTTATGTCAATTTACTTGACATCAAAACGGAAGCCCTCTATAATGACCTTATCCTGAAAGTTGTGATAACCGGAGCAAGGGCACAATGGCGTGTCCAGCAAGGATGAGTGAAACCGGCAATGAAGTCTGACGTTTCCGTCCGAATTATCCGGTGAAGAGGAAATGGTGGCAACGAGGCCGCCTCCGATCCATTGGTTGAATGGTGTGGAGGTGGACTTTTGTGATTGGAAAAACCATGATTATTAGAAACAGGAGGTTTACGGGATGGTTTCTTCATTTGCGGATTTTCGAAAAAGCGGCCACTGGCCCAGCCTGTTGGCCTCCTTCCTCTATTTTGATCTCAGTTTTATGGTGTGGGTGTTGCTGGGATCTGTTTCGGTTTTCGTGTCCAGTGACCTTCAACTTACTCCCGGACAAAAAGGACTGTTGGTAGCCCTACCGATCCTGGGGGGATCCTTTTTCCGTCTGATCTTGGGGGTTCTAACGGATCGGATCGGTGCGAAGAGGACATCGGTACTGGGGATGATTCTCACGCTGTTGCCTCTGTTCCTCCTCTGGGTATCCGGGCGGACCCTCCCGGAAGTGTATGCATACGGATTTTTGCTTGGAATCGCAGGAGCCAGTTTTGCAGCCGCCTTGCCCTTGGCCAGTCGGTGGTACCCTCCCCGATACCAAGGTTTGGCCATGGGAATCGCCGGGGCAGGGAACAGCGGTACCCTCCTTGCAACCCTATTTGCTCCACGGCTGGCTGAACATTTTGGAGATTGGCATGCTGTCTTCGGAATGACCATGATTCCGATGGTGGTGGTATTGGTCACGTTCCTCTTGATCGCCAAAGAGGCTCCTGATCGACCTCCCGCCAAAAAATGGGCGGATTATTTCGATGTTTTAAGGCAGCGGGATGCCTGGCTCTTTTGCTTTTTCTATAGTGTGACGTTTGGTGGGTTTGTTGGCATGGCCAGTTTCCTGCCGATCTTTTTCAGCGACCAGTATGGTCTTGGGCGCGTTGCCACCGGTGATTTTGTAACCTTATGTGTGCTGGCCGGCAGTTTTGTCCGTCCTCTCGGTGGTTGGTTTGCTGATCGAGTGGGTGGAGTTCGGATGTTGCAGGTGTTGTATTTCGTCATCACGAGCCTGTTTTCAGTGGTCTCTTTCCTGATGCCCTTTCCTTTTGAAATGGCGGCGCTCTTTTTGGTAATGGCCGCCCTCGGACTAGGGAACGGGGCGGTCTTCCAGCTGGTGCCCCAGCGTTTTGGGAAGGAAATTGGCGTGATGACCGGGCTCGTTGGAGCAGCCGGCGGACTGGGTGGTTTTTTCCTCCCTTCCCTTCTTGGTGCTCTGAAGGGGGCAACGGGAACTTTCGCTTCGGGATATCTGGTGATTGCGGGTGTATCGGCAGCTGCTTTCCTCACGATATGGATTATCGGGCGACAGTGGCATGGTAAACGGGTTGTCCGACAAGGAGCCGTCCGGCATGGATAAGGGGGATAACCGACCGGAAGGTTTTCTGGACCGATTCCGGGAGAAGGAGCTGAAGGAGACAGCCGAAACGTCGGTAAAGACACGATGCCCTTATTGCAGTATGCAGTGCAGTATGTTTCTCCACGAGGAACGATCCCCCTATATCCGGCGGATCGAGTCCAAACCCAACCCGGATGATCCCGTTGTTCAGGGGCGGATGTGCATGAAAGGGTTGGAAGCCCATGTCCACGCTCTGGACCGGGGGCGTCTACAGAGGCCGCTCCTTCGGAAGAAAGGGACGTTGACACCTGTCTCCTGGGAAGAAGCGATGGCGTGGTTTCGGGAGCGGGTGCTGGAAACTCAGGAGCGGTGGGGAAAAGATGCCGTCGGCGTTTTCGGGGGCGGTTCCCTCACCAATGAAGAGGCATACCTCCTCGGTAAGTTTGCCCGGGTGGCCCTCGGCACCCGTCACATTGACTATAATGGCCGCTTTTGTATGTCGTCGGCGGCTACAGCGGCGAATCAGGCCTTTGGTCTGGATCGAGGATTGACGAATCCTTTATCCGATCTTCCCTCCAGTGACTGCATCATCCTAGCAGGGGCTAACATCGCTGAATGTCAGCCCACGATGGTGCCGTACCTGAGACAGGCCAAGGCGAGGGGGGCGTCCCTCATTGTCATCGATCCCAGAGAGACACCCACTGCCCGACTGGCGGATGTTCACCTTGCTGTTCGTCCGGGTTCCGACGCAGCCCTGGTAAATGGGATGTTGAAGGTGATCCTGGAGGAAGGGCTGATCGATGAAGCTTTTATTGCGGCTCACACGGTGGGATTCGAAGATCTCCGGGAGCATCTGGAGGGCATCTCCCTTAGGGAAATCACCCGGCAGACGGGGGTCGCCGTCGATCAGATCCGGCACGCCGCCCGACTTTACGGGAAAGCCGCCGAAGGTTTCGTGCTCACCGCGAGAGGGGTCGAACAACACGCTCACGGGGTCATGAATGTTCGTAACTTCCTCAATCTGGTGCTGGTTACCGGAAAAATCGGCCGACCGGGTTCCGGATACGGCGCGGTGACAGGTCAAGGAAACGGGCAAGGGGGAAGGGAGCACGGCCAAAAGGCTGACCAGCTTCCCGGATATCGGCAGATCGATAATCCGGCACATCGACAGGCCGTCGCCGCCGTCTGGGGGATTGAGGAAAGTCGGCTACCGGGGCCGGGGATATCTGCCTACGAGATGTTTGAGGCGATGGACCGGCAAGAGATTCGGGGGTTGGTGGTCCTTTCCTCCAACCCGGTAGTTTCCTCCCCCAACGCCCATCTGGCCCGACGGGCCCTGGAGAAACTGGATTTCCTCGTCTCCATCGACCTCTTCCTTTCCGAGACGGCTCAAATGGCGGACCTGGTTCTCCCCGGCTCTTCCTATACGGAGGATGAGGGGACGATGACCAATCTGGAGGGACGTGTCGTGCTTCGGCGGGCGGTTCGCCCCCTGCCGGAGGAAGCCCGGCTCGATTGGCAGATACTTGGGGAGATGGCCCGGGTTTTAGGGGAAGGGAAGTATTTTTCCTATCCCTCGGCAGAAGAGATTTTTGAAGAGCTCCGGCGGGCGAGCCGAGGGGGGAGCGCTGATTATTCCGGGATCTCCTACGAACGGATCGAACAAGAGGGCGGGGTGTTCTGGCCATGCCCGGAGGAGGATGAACCTGGGAAGGACCGCCTATTTACCGATGGACGCTTCTATCACCCTGACGGTCGAGCCCGGATCATTCCCGTTCCTGCTCCCGAACTTCCGGAAAAAACGGATTCCGACTATCCACTGGTGCTGACCACAGGCCGATTGTTGCCTCATTACCTGACTGGCGTTCAAACCCGCCGGACCCCGGCCCTGGTAGAAAAGGAGCCGGAACCGTTCCTGGCGGTTCACCCGGACACGGCCGCCTCCAGGGGGTTAGAAAACGGGGAAAAGGCCCGGATTCGATCCCGTCGGGGAGAAGTGACGCTGAAAGTGAAAGTGACCGACAAAATCCGAAAAGATACGGTTTTTTGCCCCATGCACTGGGGAGGCGAGGAAAACGTCAATCGGTTGACGCTTCCTGAGTTGGATCCGTACAGCCGGATGCCCTCATTTAAAGCCTGCGCCGTCCATGTCGAACCGGCAAAGGTCCGAAAACAAGCGAGGACAAGGAAAGGAGCAGGATCAATGCCCAAACGAAAACTGGTGTTGGTTGGAAACGGGATGGCCGGAGTGAACGTCGTCGAGCATGTACTGAAATTAGATCGGGACGCCTACGATATCACGATTTTTGGGAAGGAGCCCCATCCGAACTACAATCGGATTCTGCTTTCTTCGGTGTTAGCTGGTGATACCGGATTGGAGGATATCATCCTCAACAGTTGGGAGTGGTATCGGCAAAACGGCATCCACCTCCACACCGGTCGTGCCGTCACCCACATCGATACCGAAAAGAAAATCGTTCACGCCGAAGGGGGAATCTCCGCTCCCTATGACGAGTTGGTGCTGGCGACAGGATCGGAGCCCTTCATGCTGCCGCTTCCGGGCGCGGATAAGGAAGGAGTCATCGCCTTCCGTGATATTAAGGACTGCGAAACGATGATGGAAACCGCCAAAAAGTATAAAAAGGCCGCAGTAATCGGCGGCGGTCTGTTGGGTCTGGAGGCTGCACGGGGGTTATTAAACTTAGGGATGGACGTCCAGGTGATCCACATCTTCGACACCCTGATGGAACGGCAGCTGGACCGGGAAGCCGCCCGCATGTTGAAGACGGAGCTGGAAAGTCAGGGAATGAAATTCCTGCTGGAAAAGCAGACCGAGCGTATTCTCGGTCGCAAACGGGTGACGGGGCTCCGTTTCAAAGACGGGTCTTCGATTGATGCCGACTTGGTAGTCATGGCGGTCGGAATTCGTCCCAATGTGGCTTTGGCGAAGGAGAGTGGGATTGAAATCAATCGGGGGATCGTGGTGGACGACTGGATGAGGACCAACATTCCTGGCATCCATGCCGTTGGTGAATGTGCGGAACACCGGGGGACGGTCTACGGACTGGTCGCCCCTCACAAAGAACAAGGGGCGGTGTTGGCCAAGCGTCTTTGCCACCTGGCGACGGATCCCTATGAAGGCTCGGTAACTGCAACGAAACTGAAGGTTTCTGGTGTGGACGTCTTCTCTGCCGGCGAGTTTAACGACGGAGAAGACACCCGCTCCCTCCGCAGCCAGGACGAATGGAAAGGGACCTACAAAAAAGTGCTTCTGCGCGATAAACAGATTATTGGCGGTGTCCTCTTCGGAGATACGACAGATTCTGCTTCCCTCTTAGGGTGGATCCGCGACGGGCGGGAGATGACGGATGAGATCCACGCCGCTTTGATGGGCGGGGGAGATAAGGCCGGAGGCGGGGTTTCCGCAGCCCGAAATTTGGCCGACGATGATCAGGTATGCGATTGTAACGGGGTTTCCAAAGGAGAGATCTTGGGTGCCATCCGAGATAAGGGTCTTACCGATGTGGAAGGGGTAAAAAGCTGTACCAAGGCGGGAGCTTCCTGTGGCGGGTGTAAACCGCTGGTTGCTTCCATCTTAGAGGAGGAACTGGGGGAAACCTTTGATTCAGCTGCTTCGGCGAAGTCCCCGGTCTGTTCCTGTACGGATCTGACTCGGGACGACGTCGTGGAAGCCATCCGTGAAAAAGGTCTTACGATGGTGCGGGAAACGATGAACGTCCTTGGCTGGAAAAACCCCGAAGGTTGCCCAACATGCCGTCCGGCACTCAACTACTACTTGGGGATGGTAAGACCGGGGGAAGCCGTGGATGACCGGACTTCCCGGATCGTCAACGAACAGCGGCATGCCAACATCCAGAACGACGGCACTTATTCGGTGGTGCCCCGGATGTACGGTGGTGTGACGTCCCCTGATGAACTGCGCAGGATCGCATCTGCGGCGGAAAAGTACAACGTACGGATGATCAAGGTTACAGGCGGACAGCGGATTGATCTTTTGGGTGTAAAAAAGGAGGATCTTCCGGGAATCTGGGAAGATATCGGGATGCCCTCCGGTCACGCCTACGCGAAGGGTTTGCGTACTGTCAAAACCTGTGTCGGAGCGGATTTTTGTCGCTTCGGTACCCAGAATTCCATCGGGATGGGCATTCAAATGGAGAAGAAGTTCGAAGGGCTGGACACCCCGCACAAGGTGAAAATGGCGGTTTCCGCCTGTCCCCGTAACTGTGCGGAGTCTGGGATCAAGGACCTAGGGGTGGTCGGCGTCGACGGCGGTTGGGAGATTTATGTTGGCGGAAACGGCGGTGTCAACCTGCGTGGGGGGGATTTCCTCTGTAAAGTGAAGACGGAAGAAGAGGTATTGGAGATCACCGGAGCGTTTCTGCAATTCTACCGAGAGGATGCTGAATACTGGGAGCGTACATCGACTTGGTTGGAACGGATTGGCCTCGATCGCGTGAAAAAGGCGGTCGTGGAGGATAAAGACAATCGAAGGAAACTTCTGGAGCGAGTGGAAAAAGCCCTCGCCAACTATCGGGAGCCGTGGCAGACCGACGCGTCTGACAGAAAAACCCGGCGTATGTTCTACGAAGAAGCACAGGTGTGACGGGGAAATCGAGAGGAGGATTGAAAGTGAAAAAAGTATCCATCGGCCATATGAAGGATTTTCCTGTCCAAGCGGGGAAGAAGGTGCACGTCAATGGGGTGGAAATCGCTGTCTTCCGTCTTCTCAATGGGGATATCCGGGCGGTGGAAAACCGTTGTCCCCATCGCGGCGGTCCGCTCTCTGAAGGAATGGTCAGCGGAGATTTCGTCTTTTGCCCCCTTCATGAATATAAGGTGGATCTGTGTGACGGGCAGGTACAGGAACCGGATGCCGGTTGTGTCCGCACCTACCCCGTTGAAGTGGAAGGGGATGAAGTGAAGATCTGCTTGGTGGAGGAAAAAGTAGGAGTTTGATCGAATAATGCGTTGTGTAAGGGATGCTCGCACGTCAACAATAAGATGGCTTGTCATATTTGGGGACGGCAGGTGCCGTCCCGCTTTCTATAGACGGAGGGGATGGAGATGAGAAGCAGAGGAACGGTTTATCTGGCAGGCGCTGGACCCGGTGATCCCAAATTGGTTACCCTGCGTACCTGGGAACTGCTGGCTGAGGCGGATGTGATCCTTTACGACCGTTTGGTCAATCCGGAGTTGCTCAACCGTGCCAAACCCTCCGCCCGGTTAGTCGACTGCGGCAAACGGTCTGGGAAACACACACGATCCCAAGAGGAGATCAACCGAATGCTGGTGGAGGAAGCGGAGAAAGGTAACCAAGTTCTGCGCCTAAAGGGAGGCGATCCTGGGATTTTTGGCCGGGTAGGGGAGGAAGCCGCCTGGTGCGCCGAACACGGTGTTCCTTTTGAAATCATACCGGGGGTGACGTCCGGCGTGGCGGCTCCGATCTATGCCGGGATTCCGCCTACCCACCGGGGAATCAGTGCTTCTGTCGCCTTTGTCACCGGTCACCAGGGGACGGAGGGATCCCCAGAGCCGGATTGGAAGAGCCTAGCGGCAGGCGTGGATACCTTGGTGATCTATATGGGGGTCGGCAACCTCCCGTCCATCCGGGATGTCCTGTTGGAGGGGGGACTGTCACCGGAAACCCCTGTTGCTCTGGTCCGCTGGGGAACGATGTACGGTCGGCAGAAGGCACTGACGGGTACTCTGGGGGATATCGTCAAACAGGTTCAAGAGACTGGTTTCCGGTCGCCGGCTGTGATCATCGTTGGAGAAGTGGTACGCCTCCGGGAAAAGCTGGTTTGGTTTACAGGCGAGGAGAGTGGTACAGTGAAAGAAACGGTCCCATTGTAGAGAGGTGAAAGAACATGGTCAGTCCCTTAAAGACAGGGGTGCTGCTAATCGCCCACGGTTCCGGGGCCGAAGAGTGGAACTGGCTCGTTGAGGAGGCCGCATTAGCGGTGGAGACGGAGTTTCCCCTGAAAGTCGGCTACCTGGAATTGGTAGAGGGGCAGCTGATTCCAGATGGAGTAAGGGAGCTGGAGGCCATGGGTGTGGAACGAATCCTGGCAGTGCCTCTCTTCGTTTCTTCGGGTAGTACCCACCTGGAGGAAATCCGGTATGCCCTGGGCGTAGAGCATCGACCCCGTATCAAGACGGCTCTTCCCCAGATCTGGCCCCGGGCAGAAATCCTCTGGTGTCCAGCTATGGATGCTCACCCCTGTGTAAGGGGGATTATGGCAGACCGGGTCCGTGCTCTAGCCGACTCTTCCCTAGAAGAGACCCTTCTTTTGGCCGCCCACGGAAGCGAAAAATCGGGATTTCGGGAGGAGTGGGAGAAGGGGCTTGCTTCATTGGCGGAGGAGATGGGGCAGCGCTTCGGGTTTGCTGCCGTTGACTATGCGATGTTACGGACCGGTGACCTCCGACTGAAGGCGGAAGCATTGGCACGTCGCGGTCGTCTTCTCGTGATGCCGACTTTCTTGAGCCGGGGGTATTTCACTGAAACCGTCTTGCCCCGGGAACTGGAAGGGATCCCCCATCGTTACCGGGGGGAGACCTACCTTCCCCACCCTGGGGTCAGCCGATGGGTGGAGGATACGATCAAACGGGCGTTGTCCACCCGGTAGCAGGAGTGATTTCCTCAGATTTGAGTCTTTCCCCGGCTTACGCCGGGGTTTTTGGTTTCCGGTATGATAAGATAGGAATGGTCTCTATATTCCATTGCAAGGGATTTCTTATAAAAGGAGGGCAGGGATCGACTGCGTGCTAAGAAATAAGTACAAAGAGAAGATATCCTTGTCGTTTAAGCTGACGGCTGCTGCTGTGTTTGTATTTTTTCTGGAAGTCTGGATGGAGAACGACTCCGCCTCATACTACACAGAGTATTTGCAGCCGTTTTTTCAGGTGAAGGTAAGCCTAATCCTGGTTGTATTGCTGGGGACGGTGCTGGCCATCTATCATTCGGAATTGGTCAAAGCCTACAAAGAAGATCTCGCCGACAACGCCCGGCTGTTATTGAGTGCATATGACGACTTGAAGGACTATAAATGGAGGGCCCGGATCTTAAAGGCTCTGGAAAAGTTCACGAAGAATGAGTCCTTCGTTCTGGCTGCCCAGCTTTACACGTATTCGGTTAAACAAGCGGAAGGCCAGTTGCAAATTAAAATCAATCATTTGGACGGGTACGTATGGGAGAAGACGGATTTAAATGCTATGGTTCAAACCTATTATTCTTTGGATCTTTCTCTGTACCGGGACTTTGAAAGAGCCCGAAAAAAGTTTGTACGGGGTGAGTTTGAAGAATTGCTGCGGTTCATCCAGAAGAATAACCATGAAATATCCACATCCGTAGAGATTAATGACCGTACGGCGATCCAGTATGCGTTGGTTAGGTTGGCGCTGGATTTGTTGGAAGACGTGATGGACTTTGAATTTTTCCTGGATCCCGCCAAAGTGAAGAAAATTACCAACCATAAACGGACGGGAATTTTAAGGGGATTGCTTTTGAAGGGGGAATTTTACAAATTCCTGCATGAGGGTAACAGTGAAAAAAAGGGGCGGGTCTACCTCACCAAAACGATTACCATCAAAAATACGGATCATGTCTTCTTGTTAACCCTTAGCCCAGAAATCCTTGACGTGGAAGATACGGAAGCGCAAATGGAAAATCTGGTCGAAACCTTGATTGAAGGCATGCACAAAGCAGAGCAGATCACGTATAATGAAGATAGTACATAATCGACGACAGGGGGAATTCAAAAGAATGTCAACTGCGATGCATCGGACTTCAAGCGCCAAGGATCAACTGGATATTGTCGAGAAACTTCAGAGGATGGGCATTACCGTGAAGCCCAAAAGCCAGTCACAGGCAGGTAATGATCAATATTCAGGGATTGTGGGTAAGCATCGAAAACAGTTGATAATCAAGTGAGTCGAGTCATCCCCTTACAAACCGTCCGCCGTGAAGGTGGACGGTTTATTTGTGTGTTCCCAGAAAAAAACGGTCCGCCTGTCGCGGGCCGAAGGGTACTGTTATCTATGGGCCAATCTGATTCCATGGTGTTTTTATAACCGGGTGGCCAGCTTTGTTTCCAATGCTGTACACCCTTCTAAAAAACGCTGGCCATTTTCCGTTAATTCTCCGCAGGTACTTAGCAGAGAGATGATTTCGGAGACTCTGTATGGCTCTGCTCCCCATTCCAAGCTCAGTTCACCGCCCGATCGGGTGGCCAACTGCCGAAGTTGAAGGGTTATAACCAGTTTCTCCAGCCAACCCTGTGCTTGATGTTCCTTTCCATTTGAAGCAGGAATCGAGCGTGCAGGGTTATGAAAAAGTTGAAACACATCCATGATCGCGTGTAGTCGGTTTCTAGCTGTCTCTATCAAAAGCATAGGAAGGATGGGACGCTGGGCCGATGGAGAGAAATAGGCGAGTCCTCTATACATGCGAAGGTCGTCGCTGTCTTTCGAAGGAAGATCAGAATCATAGGGGAGTATGGTATAGACGGACTGTCGAAACTCTTTATAGGCTTCGGGCCACGTTTCTTTTAGCTGATGGATCGCTTTCACAACTTGTTGGCTAAAGGATTGAAACGCTGGATCCTCCAAAAATGCTTCCTTTCGATGGGACAAAAGGGGTTTATACCAGTCGTGTTTCTGGATGATGGCCACTTTTTCGGCGGGGAGGAACGGCAAGGGCTCCCATCGCAAGCTGTCGGATATCTGTACCTTCCGGGCTCCTTGTACAAAAAATGACGCTGGTAAACGATAACAGGAATCCCCCAGTTTGATAAGGATGTCCGCCTGTTGTTTTTCGATAGGAAATACTTCCGGCAGCTCATGATCCGATACGAGTTCCATGCCTAAAGACGGCAGTTGCCAGGTGTGCGAAGTGGATCGGGAGACCCAATACTCTTTTTGTTCCAGAAGAATATCCTTCTGCAAAAAATAAGCGATCCAAAAACCTCCCATTTGATAGAGAAGTTGTTCCAGCCTGGGAGGATATCCGAACTGGATCGCTTCTGCAAAGCGTTTGATCCAGGAAGTAAACTCGGGACAATGAAAAGCCTCCGTCAACGAGGCCGCGTCCATCCGTTGCATGGTGGATAAAAGCGTCTGGAGGTATTCCTTTGGCCTATAATCATTCAACATTCCGAAGCCTTTGCTCATGGATAACAAAAAGCGTTTCAGATAAATGCGAAAGGTATAGCGTTGCAAAGTTTGAAGCGTAGCGGGATAAATCGAAACGAGGTTCTTCACGTTGATGGCTTCCAAAGGCGGGCCCGATATTTTTCGCACCCAATCTTTATCGATAGCCAAATGCTGTGCCCCGGACGTCGGTGTCTCTTTTTGTTGGTGCGATCCCCAAATCCGTTCGGCACGACGTTCCCACCAAGATTGGATCACCTTCTGGCGGAAAGAGGCCTGTTGGAAAACATCCAATAGATTGTCCATGACGGATTCGAGGGGTTTGGCGTCTCCCTTGGCTAGATCCATACCTTTTTCATAGTTGGGGACCGGAAACATAGGAAGAGGTTCCCACCATAACGGCTCATGGGATAACACCTCTCTGATCACCGGGATCAGCTCCCGTACAGCATTACTGGTGTTACAGACAAAAGATACACTAAGAGAAGGCCCTTCTGAGACTCCCCAATGAGGCCAAAATATCGGAATATAAAGGAGATCCCCCGGTTCCAAAACAAACTGAATGGCATTCTCCGGCATAAAGATATTCCCGACCTCGGGGTTTTTCAGCATCCGTTGACGCAACTCTTCCTGGGGAATAATCGTCGGAGGATGCAGTTTCCAGATTTTTGTTCCTTCCTGCTGAAGGACAAAATTATCACTATCATCATAGTGGCAACCGATACTATGTCCATCGGAGGCAAGTACACCGTCAAACCAAACATCTGGCCAGGACATCGTCTGGGCAATACGCGTCGAAATCTTTTTAAACCGCTGGTTAGCGGAATCCCACCGCTGAGCAAAAACCAATCGGTCGCCATCCCGTTTGACCATCTGAGGATTGCTCGTCTCGATGGTGTTAGCGGTGCGAGCAAATTCTTCAGCTGAGATCGAGGTTTGTAATAGCTTTTTGGCTCCCCCTTTCAGAAAGAAGGGCTTTTTCCTCCAATAGTCCGCTATGAATGTTTCCCGACTGATCTCTCCTGCGATAAAATCCATCTTAGCCAGCCCCTTTCATCAGGGTAATGGTTGAATCGAAGATCTTTTCTCCTCCGCTTGCTTTTTTGTAAGATGACGATCAAACCATACGGTGCAAAGTGCTCCAATTAGCAAACCAACACTGATGAGGATCGTCAGGGAGAATCCCGAGGAACTGATTTGCCCTGTCTTTTCTCCCTCGACAAAAGAACCAAAAGCACCTGCTGCGAAAGCTCCCGTGATAAACTGGATCATCTGAAAAAGCCCCATATAGTTTCCGGTCTGCTCCTTCGGGACACTGGTCATGGCGATTTTGTTCTGGGATGGCATCGTAAGGGTACTGCCGAGACCGCTTAATAAATAAATGAGCAGAAAGATCCATAGATAACTGTGCCCGAAGACGGTCCATAAAAATAGGGCGGTGCCGATGATACTGATCCCAATTCCTGTTCCCATGGTCAAGAGGGGGTTTCGATCAGCGGCCTTACCAGCTAAGCTTGCAATCGATACACCGATGACGGAATCAATCAAGATCACCCAACCCACCTTATCCGGCGGCCAATGGTGAACGTCTCGGAGATAGCTCGGCCCATAGAGGGCGATCGTATTGACGACCATGAACAGAAGAAAGACACGAATGCAAGCATTTAGAAAACGGACGTTCCGATAAAAACGCTTTGGAAGCAGAGGGGCATGATGCTTTTCACTGTAGAGGAACAGTCCGATGGCAAGAAGCGCAATACCCAACCACATAATTTTCCTGGCGGGCTCCAACATAAAGAACTGGAACAAGATCATCCCCGCTCCCAAGGATAACCCGCTGAACCAGGGGATCACGGTTTTTTCGCCGCGATTGGTTTCCGATTCATTGTGGGGGATGCGGATCCAAGCGAATAGAAAACTGATCAAGGAGCAGAAAGCCAGCACATAAAAGAGCATGGTCCATTCATAGGTTTTGAGGATCAGTCCTCCCAAAGCCGGACCAATGATCGTTGCCAGTGCCAAGGTGGCCGAAAACCAACCAAAGGCCCACCCCATCTTTGTTTCAGGAAATTGATGCCGAATCAACGTCACCGTTGCAGGAACAATCATGGCATCTGCAAGGGCTTGGGTCGATTGAAAAAACAAAAATCCTCCCCATTGGGTCATGGTTGCACTCATGACGCAGGAAAGAATAAAAAGAGCCAACCCGGTTAAAAAAATGACGCGGGGGCCTACCCGATCCGTAATTTTCCCGAAAAAAGGAAGCCCAACCGCGAAAAAAGTAAAGAACAGAATATTTCTAACTTGCAGCGTTTCATAATCGATCGTAAAGGCTCGGACGAGATCGGGGAAAGCAATGGATAACATGGACGTGCTCATGACACTGGCGAACACGCCTGAAGCGATGGTTATAATCAGGATTCTTTGTTGGATTGAGATCATGGTCATCCCCCGGAACTCTTTTTTTGTTCAAAAGAAGTCAATGAGCATCCCCGATAAAAGCTTGCAATAGATCGACCGTTGCTTTGATATCTCGTTGATCCACCATTTCAAATGCCGTATGGGTATAACGCGTGGGGATGCCGATCAACGCGGCAGGAATCCCCCGGTCATAAAAAGCGATTCCATCCGAACCGTAGTTTTGGTAGACCCCTTTTTGGTAGGGAATCGTATATTTTTGGGCCGCTTTCTCCAGCTTCCAGAGCAGATCTTCGTGGTAATGGATGGCTCCGTCTTTGTAAACAAGGGTGGGCCCTGCCCCCAATCGGGTGGGGTAATTCTGTTCGTTGACGGTGGGGATATCCCCAACCAGACCGATATCCAAAGGAATCGCCAAATCGAACTCCATAGACTGGCCCAAGGCATAGGCACCGTGTGCTTTATTCTCTTCCTGGACCGTGGCTCCAAACCACACCTCATAATTCAAGGAGTTTCGATGGAGTTGATCCAGCAACAGATCCATTACAAGGAGGCCAACCCGGTCGTCCAGTGCTTTCCCTACATAGCGCGTCCCCATTTTCGTGACGGGACGGTGCCAAATCACTCCCGCGCCGATGTCCACCCCTTTCTCTTCGGCTTCTTCCCTGCTATCGACGCCGAGATCGACAAAAAAACCGTTATAATCCAAGGGTCTTTCCACATGGGCGGAGGTGAGGACATGCCCACTGGGGGCAGCAAAGACACCCGTAGCCACCACGCCTTTTCGGCCGATAACCTGGGCGGTTTGCCCCATCATATACAAATGGAGCGGAGAGGACCGGTGGGCTTCTTGTACAGGGTCAAGGAATAGAAAGCCCGAAGAGGAGATGTGGCGTACAATAAACCCGATTTCATCCATATGGGCTTGGATCAGAAGTTTGGGTCCTTGTCCCCCGACCTTGCATATCAAATTGCCGACGCGGTCTTCCCGGCATTCTTGAACTTGTCCTTCCCAGCGTTCCCGCAGCCACTGTCGTACTGCTTGTTCCCGCCCGGCTGGGCCCGGTAAGTCGACCAACGCTTTTAATGCATGATCCATTCGTTGTTGCAGGCCTCCCACTCAGACCACCCTTTCTTTCTCTCCAAATAAAAACCCCAACCGTTTTAGATCGGCGACGTATTCCCGGATTTGCTCCAAGTCTTCCTTTGCCCCAAGCTGGGTCGCCGAGAATAATCCCACGGTATAGGGTTCCCGACGCATGGGTACCAGGGAGATACACTGTTTTGCAAGGAAAAGGCTCTTCTCGTAATGGCCTAGACGGCTCTCACAGAGGGATCGAAGGCATAAGCTGTGTACCTGGATGGTGTCCACCCTTTTGCCTTCGGATCGTTCAAACCAATCGGCAGCGGTCTGGTAATCCCCCTGTTTTAAATAAGTTAACCCTAGGGTATAGGCCGGCCAGGAAGCCTGATCCTTGTTTTCTCTAGCCTTCTGATAACACCGTTGGGCCTCTTGGAGGTCGTTTGCCTGTACCGCCAAAAGAGACCGAAGGGACCATCCGGGCCCGCCCAGAACACGTAGCTCCTCCTGAAATAGCTTGTCCAGCAGGATTTGATCGATTTTCCCGTGTGAGAACAACTGGTGCAACGAATTTTTCGCCGGAGGATTTTCCGTGCGGTGGCTTCGGCTTTTCAACGAACACCCCATTTCTTCCGCCACCGCATTTCCCAGCCATCGGTAAGAGGAGGGTAAGAAACCGCTTGCGATGGAGTAAGTCAGCGTCGGATCGATTTCCCGCCATCCACGGGAAGAGAGGGTATCCACCACTTCCTCCACGCGATGGGTCAAGCGATCGCCCTCCTGATAGAAATAGTCCAAATCTAAGTCTAAACAAGGGAAATCCGGCAAATCGAGAAACGGCAACCTTCTCAAAGTGGTCACTTCCAAGGTCATCCCCGCGATGACGGTCCGGACGGAGTGCGCCCCAAGGGTAAATGACTGGATTACCTCTTGTCCGTGACCGGGTATCAGGGATAAGAGCGACCACATCATCCGGGCTAAAGCGGTTAACTCCACAGGTTTGGGCTCTGGATACACCCAGATCACCCGGTAAAACATGGATAGATGGGCTGCTGCGTACAAAAAACTATCCAGTCCGTAAACAAAGCGGTCATCGTCACGAAAGGGAAGGTCGCGATTGAGCTGAGCCAATCGCTCAGGGTCGTGGGCATTCTCTTCCAGCTGTTTTAAGCCCTCTTCCGAGATTTTCTTGAGGTCCAGGTGCCGGTCAAAATAGATCAAGGTCTGCTCTTTCACCTTTTGACTGAACCAATGAGCGAGAACTTCGCCATGCTCTTCGAAAATGGCGGCTTCCCGGTTCATGGGGCAATCAAACCCGCTTCCCGGAGTCGGCGCAGGGACGATTGCAACTCGTCGGCATGAAAACGGGGGTGGTCGTTCCACTCACGTTTGGCCTCAGATTCAGAACCTGACTGGAGCATTTCAACGATCACAGGGGTCACAGGGCCGGTAAGGAGCCGGTTTGAGGCAGCCGCATACAACCAACAAACCTCCGCACCCTCAAATTCTTCTAGAGGACGTTTGGCCAAAGCTTTGGCGATTTCTTTGGGATAGGTTTGCACGGCGTAGAAGACACACCCGTTGTGTTGAATTTTATCGGTATCGATTCGAAAAGCAGGATCTTTGTTAATGACCAGGATGGATAGCAGGGCTGTCAAAAATTCATGAGTCAGGAGCAAGGCGTTGTTGGGTGATGCTTCGATAAAAAAGCGTTCTCCGATCAAGTAAGAATAAAAAGCTTCCTCAATACAGATCCCCCGGCCTGCAAAGGGAACTTCTGCATAGTGATTGAAAGGGGGTGACTCCATGAAGGAATACATCAGCTCTGTCAGATCGACCTTTAACCGCTGGAGTTCCTGAAAAACACCTGGATAGGAAACACGAAGCCCACCGCTGTGTTCCAAATTCCCCGCCAGGAGATTTCGAGCAATCGTCTTGGAGGTGGCGATCAACTCTTCTTTGTCCACGGTCCGCAGGTGCTTTAGATCCTCGATGGACAGTTGCAATTCCTCATGGCGCGCATCCAAAAAGGCCTGCCTGTATGTACGATGGTACAACAAACGGTATAAGGCTTGGTTCAATGAAAGGGAAGAGCGGGTTACATGGATGCCCATTCGTTCACCATCTCCTTCATCCGGACATAGTTTTTTTGTGATTTGGGAATCAAAATCCCTTCTTCCGTATATTTAGGATCTTCATAGGTGACCGCCTTTAAGTTGGGACAGCGGGGTAACAGAAATTCCAATAGATCGATTTGTTCATCGAGCAGGATTCCGTGATGAAGATCCCGGAACTTTCCTCGTATAATCTGACATCCGGATAGATGCATTTCAAAGCAATGATCCAATGGCAGGCGTTCCAGGCCTTTGTACATATGTTCACCGGTGTTGCCCATCAACCACTGGTAGCTCAGAATATGACCGATATCGATGGTTACTGGAGAGTTTGTCTCCTTCGCCAGAGTTGTGAAGTAGTCGAAGGCATCCATCTCACCGATGTAGAAATTTGTTCCCTCGGTAAAACCAGGGAACTCAACACACAAAGGAGCGTTCAACCGATCTTGATATTCCCGGATATTTTGGATACAAGCTTCCAACCCTTCCTGGGTCATATAGGGGGGAAGAGGGAATGGGACGGTTTTTCCGCCGATAGACCATAAGCCCAAATCTTCCACGATCCATTTAAATTCGTATCGATCGATCAATTGGTTCGTGAAGCGAATGATTTCGTCCTTCTCATAAGTTTCCATACTGCCCATGTTTAAAATCGTCTGGTGAAAAGCCCGGCACTTGAGATGGGGTACCTCTTTGAAGAGCGAGTCATAAGCCTGGAAATATTCCTCCGCTCGTAGGACATTCCGGTTTTTTGGTTGAAAAGCTAAAAAGAGATAGGTGAATTCCTCTCTGTATTTGGAGAAGAAGCTGTGCATTTTAGGGGTGATGGTATCTCCCCGTGAGCCGTCACGCATAAATCCGATATCCCCGCCCCAGGGAAGGTCCATTCCCATCCCGAGGCCCAATTTTTCTTTTACATCCGGAAACCGGATCACCGATACCACACTCATACTCCAACCTCCTTTTTGGGACGTTTTCCGAACCCTTTCTCCGCCAATTGAACAAGCAATTGGCTTACCCTTCCATCCTGGGAATCAGCCACTTTTAAAACTGATCCTTCCACCTCCATGAACGGGGCTAAGCGGACTACGTTCTGCCATAGGAGATCAGCCAGGTAGCGATGGTTGCCCTCTTGGTTTTTCACCGGAGCCTCTAATACCCGCACCCATGGATAGAGATGTAATTCCAGGGGTGGTTCCAGCTCGTCATTCCTTTCTTTTTTTCGTCTCTTTTCTGGAGGGAGCTCATCGTTTTTAAGAGGTTTTACTCGGTCATAAATGTGGATGAAGCGTTGTAGACGCGGGTCGAAGGTATCTCCGTCGCTATAAGTGAAATCGAAGCCCATTCGCCCCATCCCGTAATTCAATAACTTGTTCCCTCGGAGTCCGTCTCCCTCTTTTAGCTGGATCCGGTATTTTTCCGGGTGTTGGGATAGATAGGTTTTCGGTTCTGCAACGAGCATTTGCATGACATCAATGCCGATCTTGTCCGCGTTTCGAAGGAGAAACTCCTCGGATTCTTTCACTTCTTCAAAGGTTTCGTCCGCGATTCCCCCCATAATGGAGAGACGGAGGGGAAGGTTCACCTCATGAAGGTTATCAATGATTTTTTGGTAGTGTTTTGCCTGAACGCCCTTGTCCAGTAAATCGAGCAGTCGCTGGGATATCGTTTCATATCCGACCGACATCAGCACACACCCGCGTTGACGCAATTCACGACAGAAATCTTTATCCAGCAAGATCTCCTCAAACCGGTTTCGGGTGCTGAAAGATATCTGATATCCCCTTTCGTTGAGGATCCGCATGGCACGTAAGACGACGCGCAGGTTGGTATTTTCATCGACGAAGTTGATCCGTTTTTCCCCATAGGTATCAACAAGCCATTGGCATTCATCCGCAATCTGTACGGGGGTTTTTTGCTGATAATTCTTTTCTTGGCGGGAACGGTTGCCGTAGGAACAAAAAGCACACCTTCCCCAGTAGCAGCCGACGCAAGTAATGATCGATAGATTGACTTCTTCCATCAGATAGTTTTGGTAGGGCAAATCGGAAAAATCAGGTGGAGGGGCATCCATGAGGTGGAATCGGGAGCGCGGTCCCCGGCAATCTCCATCCTTGTCCAACCAAAGCGCATCGGGTACTTCTTCCTTCGTCACTTTACCTTTTAAGTAGTGGGATAGTTTCAACATGGTTTCTTCCCCCGCAGCGATCCCGAGACCATCGACATATTTTCGGAAGCCGGGGATTTCAACCAGGGATTCATAACGCAGCATGATTTGCTGTCCTCCCATGAAAACCTGACAATCCGGAAGGAGGTTCTTTACCCACTTTGCGAGGAGTAATGACGGCATCAGTTGACTGTAATAGGCGACTGAAAGCGCAAAAACTTTGGGTCGCTCCACCTCGATTGCGTCACGGAGGAGGGTATACTGCAAGTTTGCCGCGATATCCGAAGGATCTAATTGGTCGAATTGCTCCACGAATTCCCCGATTTGCTCCAAGGAAAGGAAATCCCTTTTTAACAGGGAGCCCTCCAAAAGGAGTTCAATGCCCTGCCGGACAAAACGGACATCCCTGTGAGCCTCCTTCTTACTACCACACTCCTTTTCAAATACATGCCGAGAAAGGCGGCTTTGGTGGCTGAGTAAGAAGCGTGCCATTTCACACCGGTATTGCTCCTGAAGGGTTTGAGGGGAGGGAAAAAGCTCAAGGTATCGTAAGAGGGCTTCTTTTGTGAAAAGACGGTGGCACAACTCGATATTAAAATCCCTTTGTCGGATATCCACACCGTGTGTTCGTAAATAAGCCGTAATCATCGGAAGGCTTAAATAAGGAAAGAGGCGCGCTTCGGTAATCGGTGGGAACACGAGCAAAAATTCTTTTCTCATGGAAAGCACCTCTGTACGAAAGGTAAAAGAAGCACTGCTTGGCCTACAAAAGCATAGGATGTGCAGTACTTCTTTTAAAAAGGTTCAAATGCTATCTTTTTTTTACTCGGCATCTTCTTCAGAGACGGCTCCAGTGAAACGGAAGGCGTGGAAGGCATTGCCCACTTTCAACTCTTCCGCTTCTACCACTTCTAATTCCTTGATGATATCTTCCATATTTAACACCCCCTCTCTTTTTCTTCCTCTCCATCTTACAATACAAAATAGTTGGAAAGCAATAAAAATAATTCCTGCATTTCCAAACAAAAAAAGCCGCATCGGCGGCAAAGGGCAGGATTACTCTGACCAAACCCAATAGAAATCCGATTGGCCTTGTCCCTTGAAAGAGATGACTTTCACAGGGGTCGTCAGAACAGGGGCGACGAATTCATCCTCAGAAGGCCTAATCTCCCGGGTCCAGATCAAGATCGAAGAACCGTGCCGGATGGCTTGAAGCAACTCGAGGTCGTAACCGCTTGTGGGCCGAAGGCCGAGAGAGAGGATGACATAGGTTTTTCCGCCGATTTTGACTGGAGTAAATCCGCTGATTTGTTTCTGTTTGAATCGATTGACTTCACTTTTGACCTCAGAAGGGAGATTATCCAGGGATTCGATTTGATAGGGAACGACCTGCCCATCCACTGGATTAACCTTTGGAGGAACGGGGGCGGCTTCTTTGCCGGAAGTCGCGAAGGCTTCCGTTTGAAGTCCCGTAGCCATCACTGCAGCGACCAAAAATGACAGGGTCCATCGAAGGGCTTTCATTTACATCACTCCAATTGTTGGATTCAAAGGTAATTATATTCAAATAAGCAGAATAAGTCCATGCAAATGGAATAAGAAGTAAAATTTACATACAACTGAATAGTTAAAATAGATGAAATAAATGAAAATATTTACATAAAATCAACAATCCACACAAAAACATCCGGCCTCAGCGCCTATAAGCAAGAGACCGGATGTTTTTCTTTTTTCGGGGCTTATTTTATTCAGGAAACTGGTTGACGAGCAGTCCGTCGTCTGGATGTAAGCGATTTCTTTTTGGTGGTACGTATCTGCCATCGGACTGTTTCTTCTCGGGCGACTTGATCACGGTGTTCGGTAAGAACGGCACGTCCTAGGACGATGATCATGAAGGTCATAAATAGAAGGTAGATGATAACACCAAAGAGAATTAGCGATCCGGGCATGGATGACACCCTTTCCTCTAAGTATGTGAACATTTCGTGACAAGTTCTCTGTACCTTTACGATATCAGATGGGGCAGGCGATTGACAACGCTTTCTTTTCTGTAATCGATTAATAATCTGATCATTGACAACGTTACGGGATTTTTATATCCTAAACCCAAGCAAGCGCTTGTTTTGAGGGGCGCGCGGTAAAGGGTGAGGGAAATGCCCAGGATCGGACGGAAAGAACAGATTCTCGAAAAAGCCAGTCAACTCTTTCGCAGCAAGGGATATCACGGGACGACGATCCGGGACATCTCGGAGGCCAGCGGCATTTTGTCCGGTAGCCTTTACGCCCACATCGATTCCAAGGAAGATCTTTTGTTTGAGATTACCGACAGGGGAGCCGATTTGTTTCTGAAGTCTCTTCGCCCGATTGTAGACGGGGATGAGGATCCAGTCACCAAGTTGCGTCAGGCGATGGTAGCTCATGTGCGGGTGATCGCCGATAATCTGGAGGCGGCGACGGTCTTTTTTCACGAATGGAAAGCGCTTACAAGAGAGCGGCGGGCCTGCATCCAGGTGAAACGCGACGAATACGAAGACCTGTGGGGACGCCTATTGGACGAGGGAGAGCAGAAGGGGAGTTTCCATCTAGAAGACGAAAAATTTGCCCGCCTGCTGATCCTCTCTGCCATGAATGGGTTGTACCAGTGGTATAACCCGCAGGGTGCCCAATCACCGGAAGAAGTGGCCGAGCGGTTTGCAGCGATTCTGCTTGCTGGACTGGATAGTGGGAAAGGGGGAGACAGTGGTGACGGAGGAAGAACGCCATAGGAGGTTTATAGAACGGATCCAGCGGGGGGAAAAGATCGAGGCGACGGATTGGATGCCCGACGAGTACCGAAAGCTCGTCCTGAAACTGATTCACATGCACGGAGTGAGTGAAATCATGGGGGCGCTGCCAGAGAAAGAATGGGTGCCCAGGGCTCCCACCCTGAAACGAAAACTTGCCATCATGGCTAAGGTGCAGGATGAGATGGGGCACGGTCAACTCCTGCTTCGGGTGGCGGAAGACCTGGCGGCGCCTCTCGGCAAGACGCGGGAAGATCTGGTGACCGATGTAATCCAGGGCCGTGTTAAGTTCCACAATGTGTTCCACATGGAAGCCCCCACCTGGGCAGATGCCGGTGTGATCGGATGGCTGGTAGACGGAGCGGCGATCATCAACCAGGCGGCACTTCTTCATACCTCTTACGGACCTTATGCCCGGGTGTTGAAGCGCATCTGTGCCGAGGAAAGTTTTCACATGCAGCACGGGGAGAACATCATCCTCGCCTTGGCCGGGGGGACAGAGGAACAACGCCGTATGCTGCAAGAATCTCTGGACCGTTGGTGGGAATCCCTGCTCTTCTTCTTCGGCCCGGTGGAGGTGACGCCCTCCGCACAGCGCATGATCGATTACGGGATCCGGTCTAAGACCAATGAAGAGCTGCGCCAGCAATTTTTTCATAAGTATATTCCCCGCATCCGATCCTTGGGCCTGACCATCCCGGATCCACACCTGCGCTATGAAGAAAAGGAAGGATGCTGGATCTGGACGCAACCCGACTGGGAGAGATTCGGTGACATCGTCAAGGAAAACAAAGGGCCCAAATCCATGGAACGCATCGGTCTGCGCCGGTTTGCCCACGAGGAGCAGCGCTGGGTGCGGGAAGCGATGGTGTGTTCTCGATCCGAGGAACCCTCCCCGGCGGTCTGAGAGGAAAGGAGGGGAGAAAGATGGACAAGCGGATCCAGGAGGAGTATGACGTATTTGAGGTATTCGTTCAGAAAACCCAGGCGGACTATCATGTTCACGTGGGAAGTGTAGTCGCTCCTTCTCCCGACGTGGCGTTGCAGACGGCACGGGAAAATTTTCTGCGCCGGGACCAGGGAGTCAACATTTGGGTTGTCCCGCGGGGGCATGTATACGCAACGCCTTATGACGATCCAGACTGGTTCGCTCGAGAGATGGATCGGAAATATCGGGAGCCAAGCGGTTACCCGGAAAACGGGCGGTTGTGGCGAATGTACCGGGAGCGGGCTCTGAAATTGGAAGAGATCGTCGAAGACCTGCACGGAACATCCGCGGGGGCGAAGAAATGAAAGCGATTACACTAAAGTTGGAGTGACCGCCGATGAAAGTGCATGATACAGCCGATTCTACGATTTCCCCGGCATACCGGAAAGCACTGGCTGACCTTCTGTATCAGCTGGCAGATGATGAGCTTTGTATCGGCCACAGGGATTCGGAATGGCTCGGCCTGGCGCCGGACATCGAAGAAGATGTTGCCTTTAGTTCGATTGCCCAGGATGAGGTGGGGCATTCTGCTTTTTTCTATGAACGCTTGGCTGAGCTGGAAGGGGGAGACAGCGCTGATGCCCTAGCCTTCTGTCGGAAGGCTAGAGAGCGAAAGAACGCTCTTCTGACGGAAGAGGACAACGGAGACTGGGCCCGGACCATCGCCCGCCATTTCTTCTATGATACCTTCGACGGTGTGCGCTTGGAAGCATTGGCAGAGTCCAGCTATCAACCGCTGGCTCGTGGAGTGGCCAAAATCCGCCGGGAAGAGCATTATCACCACCTTCATCTCCATCTTTGGTTCACACGGCTGGGGACGGCGGGAGGGGAGGCGAGAGAAAGGCTAAACCGGGCGGCTCAAGAGTTATGGCCCCGTTTAGGGGATCTATTTTCCCTGGGATTGCGAGAAGAGACTCTCCTTAGGGAAGGGATTATCGCTTGCGGTTCCGCCGAGCTCCAGCGTCGATGGGAGGAACGGGTGCGCCCAGCCTTTACGACGGCGGGGCTGGTGTGGCCTGGAGAGATCCCAGCCCCTGCCCAGGATGGGCGTTTGGGAGAGCACACCCCGCAGCTGGAGGAGCTGTTAGCCACTCTGTCAGAGGTTTATGCCACAGATCCGGCGGCCCGGTGGTAAGGGGGGACTCCCGATGGTGGATGCCGTAGACCCGCGATTGCGGGAAGTGCTCCAAGAGGTGAAGGATCCGGAGATTCCTACGGTCAGCATCTTGGAGCTGGGGATCGTGACACGAGCGCAGCAGAAGAAGGGGACGGTGCACGTCGAGTTAACCCCGACGTTTGTTGGCTGTCCCGCCCTGGATATGATCCGGGGAGGAGTGGAAAAACGGCTGGGACAGTTGGATGGGGTGGAGCGGGTGGTGGTTGATTTTGTCATGGATCCGCCCTGGACCAGTGACCGGATTACACCGGAAGGAAGGCGCAAATTGGAAGGATTCGGGATCGCACCGCCGAAGGAGCGGGTTACCGGTCCCTTCGACATCATTCCGGACTGTCCATACTGCGGAGCGGGAGAGGGCGCCATTCACAACCTGTTCGGTCCCACGGCTTGCCGGTCCATCTTCTACTGCCGACAGTGCAACCAACCCTTCGAGGGGATGAAGCCGGTTTAAGGGGCCGACATGCTGAAGGAGAGATCCGGCTGACAAAGGGAGGGAGCTCTTTTGTTTCAACGGGATGTGGAAACGTGCCCACGAGAGAAGCTGGAGGAGTTGCAGCTGGAGCGCCTGAGAGAGACGGTGGAACGGGTCTGGCACCGGGTTCCTTTCTACCGTGAAAAACTAGACGGCCTCAACCTGCGGCCGGACTCGATCCGAAGCCTGGCGGACCTCGAAAAACTGCCCTTTACCCGCAAATCGGACCTGCGGGACCAGTACCCTTTTGGATTTTTTGCCGTCAATCGGGAAGAAGTGGCCCGCATTCACGGATCCTCGGGGACCCGGGGAAAACCGACGGTAGTCGGCTACACAAAGGGGGACATCGACCGGTGGGCGGAGGTCTGTGCACGGGCGATCGTGATCGCAGGAGGCCGACCGGGAGATGTTTTCCACAATGCATACGGGTACGGATTATTCACCGGCGGGCTGGGTATGCATTACGGAGCTGAACGTCTGGGAGCGACAACGGTTCCCGTGTCCGGGGGTAACCGTTCCCGCCAGGTTATGCTCATTCAGGATTTCCAGCCCCGGGGGATCGCCGGAACACCCTCGTTCATTCTCAGTTTGGCCGAAGCCATGGAGGAGAAGGGAGTGGATCCGAAGAGGAGCTCGGTCGAATACGGCATTTTTGGCGCGGAGCCTTGGTCGGAAGCGATGCGGAGGACCCTGGAGGAAACATGGGGGATCAAAGCCCTCGATATCTATGGATTGTCGGAAGTGGTCGGTCCAGGTGTGTCGATGGAGTGTTGGGAGGGAAAGGACGGTCTCCACATCGCCGAAGATCATTTCTTGCCTCAGGTGATTGATCCCGAGACAGGGAAGATGTTACCCGAAGGGAAATACGGGGAACTGGTCTTTACCACCCTCACCAAAGAGGCTTTCCCCGTTCTCCGCTACCGAACCGGCGACATCGCGTCCCTGTCCCGGGAACCTTGTTGTTGTGGGCGTACCCATGCCCGGATGTCCCGTATTAAAGGGCGGCTTGACGACATGTTGATCATCCGAGGGGTGAATGTTTTTCCGTCGGAAATGGAAGCAGTCGTGCTGGGGTTGATGGAGCTTTCTCCCCACTACCGGCTGGTCGTCACCCGGGAAGGTTCCCTGGACTGTTTGACCCTAGAGGTGGAAGTGTCCCAGGCGTTTGCCGCGACCGTCGGCGGCACCTTTGACCCGGGCACCGAGCATTACGGCCGGCTGAACAGCCACCTGCAGAGCCTGTTGAAGGATGCCCTGGGGGTGACAACAGAGGTACGCTTCTTGGAACCCCGCAGCCTCCCCCGCAGTGAAGGCAAAGCGGCTCGCGTCCTAGATCGGCGGGGTGGCATGTCGACAGGTGTGAACCGGTAGACCGATTACTAAATCAACGGAAAAGGGGTCATTGACCATGGTAAAACTGATTGCGCTTTATAAGCATCCGGAAAACAAAGAATCCTTCGACCGCCATTATGAAGGAGTTCATACACCTTTAACGGAGAAGATGCCGGGGTTGAAGAAGCTGGAAGTGACTCGGATGGAAGGAGCGCCGATGGGGGGAGAAGCGAAGTATTACCTAGAGGCCGCCATGTATTTCGAAGACCGTGCCGCTCTGGATGCTGCCATGGGATCTCCGGAAGGGCGTGCCTCCGCCAAGGACCTGATGGGATTCGCTGGGCCCCTGGTCACGATGATGATTGGAGAAGTGATCCGGGAGGGCTGAATATGGTTGGGAAGCAACCCTGTGCCGTGCTGGGGGCGGGAACCATGGGCGGGGGAATCGCCCAGTTTCTAGCCGCCGCCGGTTGCGAGGTATTCCTGTATGACCTGGGAGAGGAGCTTCTTTCTAGGGGCATGGAGTCGATCCGTGCCCGTCTCGGACGCCGGGTGGAAAAAGGGAAGCTTACGCCAGAGGCGCAGGAAGAGATATTAGCGCGCATCCGGCCCGTTACCGATCTTCGTGATCTCGCTTCTGCTTGCTGGGTCATCGAGGCGGTGGTGGAACGCCTGGACGTAAAAAAAGAGTTGTTTGCAAAGGTGGAGGAAAGGGTGGACGCAGAGGCTGTGCTAGCCACCAATACCTCCTCTCTGTCGGTGACATCGGTCGCCGCCAACCTGCGGCGTCCGGAGCGCCTTCTGGGTCTTCATTTCTTCAATCCGGCTCCAGTGATGCCCCTGGTGGAAGTGGTGTTGGGAGCCCGTACCGATCTCCAGGTGGCGGAAACGGCGGCGGAGTGGATCTGCTCTCTCGGAAAGGACCCGGTTCTTGTGAAAGATACGCCGGGATTTCTCGTCAACCGGGTAGCCCGCCATTTTCACAGCGAAGCCTATCGCATCGTTGGAGAAGGGTTAGCGGACAAGGAGCAGGTGGACCGGATCCTTCGTGGAGCCGGCTACAAGATGGGTCCTTTTGAATTGCAGGATCTGATCGGGGTGGACATCAACTATGCCGCCTCTGTCTCCGTATACGAGGGGTTTTTCCACGATCCTCGCTTTCGCCCCCATCCGGATCAGCGATTGCTGGTGGAAAGCGGCGACCTGGGGCGCAAGACGGGAAGGGGGCATTATGCTTATGACGGATAAGGTGTTACTGGTCGGCCGAGGCCCCCTGATGGTGGAGGCGGTTCGTTTCTTCGAAGGAAAAGGAGTGCACGTCCTTCCTCTGGAAACGGCGACGTATCGGGAATCGGCAGAGGTGACGGCCGTTGTCGATGTGATGAGTGGCCCCCTGGAGGAAAAGATGAAAGACCTTCGGGAAGCGGAGGCCCTCGTCGCTAAAAACGTGCCGATCTTTTCCTCTGTACTCCGTTACATGGCCACTCGGATTGCTGCGGGGCTGAAGGGACCAGAACGGCTGGTGGGCTTCTCACCGTTGCTTTTGGAGGAAGGGGAGGTGCTGGAAGCGAGTCGACCCCTTCAGGCGGAAGAAGATGCTAGCTGGGACCGCCACCTTCGCCTATGGGAGCGGTGGGGAAAGCGGGTGGAAATCCTCGGCGACGAGCCGGGTCTCGTCTTCCCCCGGACCCTCGCCCTGATGGTGAACGAGGCGGCCTGGATCTTGACGGAAGGGGGTGCCGACCGGCGGGATATCGATACCGCGATGAAAAAAGGAACCAACCATCCCTTCGGTCCCCTAGAGTGGGCGGATCAGATCGGGGTGGACCAAGTGCTCGCGATCCTGGAAGGCCTTCAGGAGGAACTGGGGGATGACCGATACCGTCCTGCCCCCTTCTTACGCCGGATGGTGTATGCCGGGCGGCTGGGAGAATCGACCGGGCAGGGATTCCATCGGTACGAGACGGTTAAAGCAGGTGATGGCCATGCGTGAGGCAGTGATCGTGGATGCTCTGCGTACGCCGATCGGACGGTACCGGGGCGCGCTTTCCGGTGTGCGGCCTGACGATCTGGCAGCGGTCGCGATCCGAGGACTCCTCGACCGGAATTCACAACTAGACCCTAACCATATCGAAGACGTGTTGCTCGGCTGTGCCAATCAGGCTGGCGAAGACAACCGGAATGTCGCCCGTATGGCGGGACTGCTTGCCGGATTGCCTCTCGGGACGGCGGGTGTTACAGTCAACCGCCTCTGCGGTTCCGGACTGGAGGCGGTTAACCAAGCCGCGGCTGCCCTCTTGATGGGGAGCGGGGATCTGTTTATCGCTGGGGGGGTGGAAAGTATGTCCCGAGCCCCCTTAGTGATGATGAAGCCAGAGGATCGCTTGGTCAGAGGCGATCAAACACTGGTCGACACGACGCTCGGGTGGCGGTTTGTCAACCCGAAGCTGGCAGCGATGCACCCTCCCTACAGCATGGGGGAGACAGCGGAAAACGTAGCCGAACGAATGGGCATCACCCGGGAGGAGCAGGACGCCTTTGCCTATGAGAGCCAGCGTCGGGCGGGAAAGGCCCTGGAGGAAGGCCGTTTCGCGGATGAAACAGTTCCTGTTGAAGTGCCCCGGCGGAGAACGGAGCCCCTGGTGGTAGACCGGGATGAGCATCCTCGACCCGATACCTCTTTAGAGAAACTGCGTTCCCTCCCTCCCGCCTTCCGGGAAGGGGGAACAGTCACCCCCGGAAATTCCTCGGGGATCAACGATGGAGCTGCGGCTTTGTTGCTTGGAGACAAAGACCGGGTGGAACCGATGGGGCTGAAGCCGCTGGCCCGCATTCACGCCTTCGCTGTGGCAGGCTGCGATCCGGCCCTGATGGGTCTCGGACCCGTCTTTGCTGTCCGTAAGCTGCTAGCTAGAACCGGATGGACGGCAGCGGACTTGGATCTGGTGGAGCTGAATGAGGCCTTTGCTGCCCAGGCGATTCCCTGTATCCGGGAGTTAGGGCTGAACCCGGAACAAGTCAACGTCAATGGTGGAGCGATCGCCCTTGGCCATCCTCTCGGGGCGAGTGGTGCACGGATCCTGACTACGCTGGTTCATGAATTGAAACGACGCGGCGGTCGTTACGGGGTAGCGGCCATGTGTATCGGTGTCGGTCAGGGGATCGCCACCCTGGTGGAAAATCTGCAGCGGTGAACCGGCAAGTCTGTCTCTCGATCCATATCAAAGGCAAGACCCAGCCAAAGGAGGATTATCCATGCTAAAAGAAGACGTCAAGGTTGCTCTGTTGAAAGAAAAGGTCCCACTCCTGATCAATGGTGAATACGTGGAATCGGGTTCCGGAGAGTGGTTTGACACCTTCAACCCCGCCACCGGGGAAACCATCTCCCGCGTCGCCAAAGGGAACCGGGAAGATGTGGATAAAGCGGTGGCCGCCGCTCGCAGCGCGTTGGAGAAGAGTAAGTGGGCGAAATGGCCAGCCTCCCGCCGCGGTCAGATTCTTAATCGGGTCGCCGCCATTATGCGGGAGCGGTTTAACGATCTGGTCCGTCTGGAGGTGCTCAACAGCGGGAAAGCCCTCTCCGCCGCTCAAGGGCAGGTCCATCAGGCGATTGAGGATTTCGAGATGTATGCGGGTGCCGTCCATACCCTATCCGGGGATTCGAAACCGGTGCCGAATGGTTTCCTTAACTATACGTGTAAGGAGCCTGTCGGTGTCTGTGCCCAGATCGTCCCCTGGAACTATCCGCTAATGATGGCCGCCTGGAAAATCGCCCCCGCTCTCGCTGCGGGCTGTACTATCGTCTTGAAGCCCGCCAGCCTCACCCCTCTAACTGCCTACGCTTTGGCGGATATCTGCATGGAGGCGGGGGTGCCGGCAGGTGTCGTCAACGTGGTTACCGGAAGCGGAGCCGATATCGGGGCCTATCTGGTAGAACACCCGGGAGTGGATAAAGTCGCTTTCACCGGGGAGACGGGTACCGGGAAAGACATCATGAAGAGTGCCTCCGAGACCCTGAAACGAGTCACCCTGGAACTGGGGGGCAAGTCTCCGGGCATCGTCTTTGACGATGCGGACTTAGACGCCGCGGTAGACGGTTCGATCTTCGGCATTTATTACAATACGGGGATGTCCTGTGAGGCTCGCTCCCGACTCTTCGTCCATGAAGCGATCTATGACACCTTTGTCGAGCGGTTTGTGGACAAGGCGAAAAAGCTGAAGCTTGGCGATACCTTCAGTAAGGAAACTCACCTCGGTGCCGTTATCTCCGCGAACCAATGGGATGTGATCGACTCCTATGTGAAGCTGGGGGAGGAAGAAGGAGCCAAGCTCCTTTACGGTGGTGGCCGTCCAGAAGGCGAGGAATTCCAAAACGGGCACTGGTACCTGCCGACGGTGCTGGTCGACGTCACCAACGACATGCGTGTCGCCCAGGAGGAAATTTTCGGTCCGGTGGTAGTCATTATCAAGTTTTGTGATGAAAAAGACGTGATCCGTCAGGCCAACGATTCCATCTATGGGTTGGCTGCCGCCGTCTGGACGAAGGACTTTGGACGGGCTCACCGTGTTGCCGCCGGGTTGAAAGCAGGGACCGTTATGGTGAATAACCCCTTCTCCGCCATGCCGGGCTTACCTTTCGGAGGATACAAACAGTCCGGGTTCGGTCGGGAACTGGCTTTGGAGACCCTCAATCTCTACACAGAGACGAAGAGCGTTAACGCCTATGTGGGAGCGAAACCGCTCAATCCCTTCGGGATCTAACCATGAAAGCGAGACTCCAAGTGGGCCACCGGGAGCGGTTGGAGGTGACGGTCACCCGGGAGATGACGGCCTCCTTCGGTGGTGTGGAGGTTCATCCGGTGCTCTCTACAGTCTCCATGGTATACCATATGGAATGGGCAGGCCGCAAGGTAATCCTCCCCTTTCTGGAACCGGGAGAAGAAGGGGTAGGAGGGGCCATCTCCGTAGAGCACCGGGCACCTGCTCCAGTGGGAAAAGTCGTCACATTCACGGCTGAAGCGATTGAAGTAACCTCCCGCAAAGTTCTTTGCCGGGTTTGGTGTGAACACGACAAGGCCCTTGTCGGGGAGGGAACCTTCCTTCAGGCGATTCTCCCTTCGGGTGCCATCCGAAGGCGGATTGAAGCGATGAGCTGATAAGAGAGACGAAAGAGGCGAAAACCCTCCATAATGGGGCTTCTCGCCTCTTTGCTTTGTAAGCGGTGGTTTTAGTAGGCAACGGTGAACCGTTGGCGGATAAAGCGGGGATTTTCCAGTTCATCCAGGAGGGCTACAGCAAAGTCCTCGGCGGAAATCCGGCTGTCTCCGTTTTTGTCGGTGATGAGCTGGTCCGTCCCAGTCCGGAATTGACCCGTTCGTTCACCGGGTTCAATCAACGCTGCGGGGCTGAGGTAGGTCCAATCGAGTTCGGTTTCCTGCCGGTAGAGTTCCAAAGCATCTCGATGGGCTAAAGCAATCGGTTTCCAAGCATCGGGGAATTCCGGCGTATCAACCAGATGTACGCCGGGGGCTACCTCTAGACTGCCAGCTCCCCCCACGGTCAGGAATCGGCGGACGCCTGACTGCTTAACCCCTTCAATCAGGGACTCGGTAGCCGTCAACAAAGACGATTCCTCACCGTGCTTCGGTCCATAGGCGCTAATAACGGCATCATGTCCGGCGGCAGCACGGGCGATGCTTTCCGGCTTAAATACATCCCCGATGGCAACCTGGACATTTTTCGCTTCTTGTACGCGGGCTGGGTCGCGGGCGATAACGGTAACCTGATGACCTCGACTTAATGCCTCCAGTAAAATTCGTTGGCCAATCGTTCCGGTAGCTCCAATCAAGGCAATTTTCATGGATTCTTCATCCCTTTCCATCACGTGTTTTTGTTATAACCATGATTGTTACAACTAGTTCAAAAAAATGAGGTCTGAATGATCCGGATCATTTTCAAACAACCTCGCGTTGTAATCATTGTAGTTACATCGGAAGGGAAAAGTCAACCGTTTTTTTCATAATGACCGAACCCTTCAGCATCCAATGGAAGTAGGGGGGTATCCATATGATCCGACGCAGATCGATCGTTTGGACAGGCGGGTTTTTACTCCTAATGTGGATACTGACGGGGTGTTTTCAGGGAAGGGAAGCCCCTTCACAGGAGTCGGGACCGGCTCGTCTTCATCTCGGAATCCATGTGGAAGAGGGGAAGGAAAAAACCCGATTTCGCTGGGAACTGGTTAATGTGGGGACCGAGTCTGCCCATCTGGTCTTTGGATCCGATAGGCGGTCGGAGCTCACGGTAGTCGATCGCCTACAACAGATGGTATTTCGATACCCAGAAGAAAAAGGGAGTGACGGCGCCCAGCATAACACCGAACTGGAACCCGGGGAAAAATTGACGTGGGAAGCTGAGTGGGACCGGCGTCTGAAGGACGGAACTCGAGTGAAAGGGGAACATGTTGTCAGGGTGGAGATTTTGCTTACGGAAGCCAATGGTCAAAAACTTCCCTCTGCAACCTTACAAACAGAACGCACCTGGAAACCGCCCGTTCCCTTCAATTAATCCCCTATAACAGGAAACCAAGCCTTTCATCAGATCTGTGTCGAAAACGACGACCCCGCAGTGGTACAAGAATACTGGACTTTTATGAAAAGCGATCGAAAGGACGTTCAAGGATTCATGAGCGGTCAGGCCGTTGGAACCATTCCATTCAAACTCTTTAAACTGGCCTCTCCCCCTTTTCCCGGGGTTGATGCCGCTGGTTGACGAGGAGGCCCATTTCCTCCATCTGTTGCTTTGTCTCCGGTGTGCCCAACTCATAGATACGCTGGTAGACCTGTTCCAGCGTCTGGTCATAACCGTCGTTTTCCCGGCGTTCGTTATATGCCTGGAAAGGAATATGGGAGTCCCAGAAAGTTTCCGCATCTTCACCTGCAAAATTTCCAAGAAGGATATTTAGTGAGCGGACTTCTTCATCCGTCGCCTCGATTTCAAAGTCATAAGGGGAAGCGCCCTTCTCTTGAAGAATCTCACCGAAGGTTTCCCCAGAGTGGATGGCCACATAATAGGTCTTTTTCTTCATAACGATCCCCCCGAACCCTGAGAATGGATGTCTGTCGGGGTTATGGTGGCCGACTGATCAGGTTTTTATGTGAAAAATATAGAGGGACTGACAGCTCAGATGAACTGGAATAAACTTCTCGTCGCTTTTGTTAGCATGGTTTGTATTGGCGTTTTTATCATCGATCCATCGAATCCAGCCTCCGCTATCCAAGTAGATGATTCAACTACCAGCAGACCCGGACATGGGTAAACATGAAAGAGTAGTATGAACTGCTCTTCTCTCCCGGATCGCCCCCTTTTTGCAGTCACCCTTTTGATTTGGGTGACCACAAAAAGGGAGCATTTTTCTTATTGACTTTTTACGTGGAGCGTGTTATATTAATTTCTGTCGCTAGATGAGTGCTATTGCGATACAAACTCATAACCATATTGTTTTCGAGCCGAAGTGGCGGAACTGGCAGACGCGCACGACTCAAAATCGTGTTCCTTCGGGAGTGTGGGTTCGAGTCCCACCTTCGGTACCAAACTAGGCAAAACGTCGGGAGCTTCCCGGCGTTTTGTCGTTTTAGATTATTTATAAGAGGCATGGATCTGGATGGAAAAATTTATCGATTCACAAATAAGCCAGTCAATTGCTAAGCTTTTGGATAAACAGGATCACAAAACCTCGGTGCTCTGGGCGGCTGACTGTGCCGAGCATGTACTCCCATATTTCGAGAAGAAGGTTCCGAACGACAAGCGATCGAAGCGGGACGTGACTGGGTGTGCGGTGAAATAGCCATGAGTGAGGCCCGTACAGCCGCCTTTGCCGCTCATGCCGCCGCCCGGGATGCCGATCATCCTGCGGCTTGCTATGCGGCCTGAGCCACCGGTCACGCCGCGGCAACTGCCCACGTTGCGGGCCATGCCGTTCATGCCGCTACCTACGCTGCCAAAACTGCCGATGCCGTCGACTTCACCGACAGCGCTATCAACACTGTCGAGGAGCGTCAATGGCAATACCGTCGATTGCTTGATATGGAGGACGATCATCACAGACGAAAGTGATGTTAAATATGAACCGGCCATCAAGCTTTCCCGAAACATTTTTTGAACACTAGTGTAAAATATACGACTTTTTGTCTATTTCTCTATTTTTTCAGCCCGAGATATAATGCCACTACTAAGAGGTAGGGGTGGTATTTTTCTTGGGCTTTTTACGACGTCTTTGTAATAAGCTGCGAATGAGTGCAAAGGTTTTGCAGGATAAGAAAGGCGCTTCGACTATCGAGTACATTATCACGATGGCTGTGGCGGCTTTGTTCGGCTCGATTCTACTCAATATCTTCTTTACATACGCTATCGAAAAACCGATGAAGTACGTCATTGAAATGCAGATTCATTGCATTAACAAGGACCCTGAATGTAAAGCCACTGCCGAAGATGGAGGGGACACTCGGGGAGGTAACTCGTCAAAGGGATCAGCATCCAACCACGGTAAACCTTCTGAGGATGAAGGCTTTTGGGACAAATTGATGCGAGAAGCAGGAGAGAAATGGGAGGGCTTTAAAGAGTCCACTTCCCAAATGGCTTCCGATGTGAAAAAGGACGCTCAAGAGTTTGGGGATCATCCGTGGGAGAGCGTAAAGGATTTTGCCTCCGATACTTGGGAAGGCATGAAGTACGCCGGGGAAGTTACTTGGGAATGGACGAAGGAACATAAAGAAGAAATTGCTGTGGGAGCCACCATCGCGGCAGGGGTAGGATTGCTATTTGTTCCTGGTGGTCAGGCGTTTGGTGCGGGGATTCTGATCGGGGCCGGCATCGGTGGGGGTATCTCCGCTGCCCAGGGAAATGACCTAAAAACCATCATGGCGGATACCGCCATCGGTGGACTGGCTGGAGCCGTTGGCGGTGGAGTCTCCGGCGGAGTTGCCCGTGGGGTGGGGCGTTATGTAACCACAAAGGTTGCCCAGATTATGGGGAACTCAGCTGGTGGGGCTGCTGGTAGTATTACTGACAACCTATTCCGAGGGCATAAGATTAACTGGAAGAATGCCCTTGCATCCGCTATTTTGGCGGGAGGGATCACGCACGGTGCGTATTTAGCTCAAGAAGCTTCTCCTGTGTTGGGGATTACTCCGAAGGCACAGCAGGCGGCGAGTCAAGCGGCAAAACAGAGTAGCAAATTCGAGTACACCATTGATAAAGAAGAGGCTGAAAAAGCAATACAGGGGTACAGTCGGTTGATTCAAAAGCCGAATCGCGCTTATTATGGGAATGAGATGCTGCAACGCAAGAATCCCCTTGAATTTGCCGTCCAGCAACGTACCATCCAGCACATGTCAGATAAGCAATTGATCTACCACTTCAAGAAGCGCATTGCACCACGAAACCCTAAATACGGAAAAGGGAAAAAAGGGTTGTACACCCTCCACCACTGGAAACAACTAGAGCAAGGGCCGCTGATTGAAATGCCGCAAAGTATTCACCAAGGAAAATCCAGTCGGTTGCATCCTCTAGGGAATAAAGGCGGTATAGGTAAAGAAAGACCTGGATGGGATGACTATAGAAAAGATTATTGGAGAGCGCGATACATTGAAGAGCTTCAAAGAAGAGGATACGAATTTCCTCTAAAGCTTGAATAGGAGCTGGTTAGGTTGATCATGAAAGATGAAATCCATCAACATATTCTTCAGGATAATCCCCCAGAGGCAATAGGCGGACCTGTTCCTAAGGGGGAAATTGAATCGGCTGAAAAAGAACTGGGGGTCAAGCTGCCTAATGACTATAAAGAGTATCTGCACAACTATGGGTCAGGGGGAGTGCCACAATATCAAATATTAGGCTTGAGAGTGGCTGAATTCCTGTCGGATACCGAAGAATCATTTGTTGAGGTGACAAAGGAATTTAGAGAAAAACTACCTGAACCCTATAATAAAATGGTGGTTGTATGTGTAGACTATGATGGTGATCCTGTAGGCTTTCTACCCGGTGAACCTAGTATATTCGTAATTGATCATGAGTCAGGAAAAAGGTTAGAGATGGCTGATAGCTTCGAACATTTGCTTGAGAAGCTTATAAACGATGAGTCTTTTTTCTAAAAAATTTGGTACCAATGAAAAAGAGTACATCGAGGTTCAGGACATACCGTGAGAGCGTTATGGGTGATTATCTGGGAAAGAGTCAATGGGAAAACGGAAACCAAATAGGCAACGAAAAGATTTCCGAGGTCGAGAAAAAATTAGGCATAAAATTTCCTGCTGATTTTGTGGAATGCGTCTAACAGCATGACGGCGCTCAACCATAGCCTTATGTTTTTGATTTCGGCTCGTACAAAGGAAAAGTTTTCGGTTCATTGGTGAGTTTAAGCGAAGAAGACGATAACATTCTTGTTGTATACGAGGATTTGCGAGATGAATACGACTTACCGAAAGAAATTGTCCCATTTGCAGAAGACCCTGCGGGGAATTTTATCTTTTTGATTATCGAGATGGAGAAAATCCGACCATTGTTTTTTGGTTTCATGATTGGGGAGACAAGATAGAGTACGTTTGTGATACCTTTACAGAATTACTGGATAAACTGTACGCATTAAATGACTAGATTTTACGCACCCTGCGGGGTGCTTTTAAGTTGGTGCTTATGACTAAAGAAGCTTTCAGCATAGAGAAATGCCCCATGATGCTGTTTTAATTGCCTGAGGGAAGCACGGAGGCGTATTTTATGGCGGGAAAATAGTGTCGGAAACTCAATTAGCGACTTTGAAAGTCGCCTGTGATAGGAGGTTTAGTCTTCGTCTGGTACATAGCACAGCATATCGTCAACTTTATCGAGGTCACGTGCCTTCATGAGCTTCGCTGTATGCGCTAGATTAATTGTTTTCCTGGTCTTGTACAAAGATATAATGAATTACCACACCGGAGTACTTGGCAAGTTCCTTCCCGTTTAGTCCTCGTTTCTTCATGTCATCTTGCATCCGGACCTCTATACGCAGCACAACAGAGGCTTTACGGATACGGGGCGTACTGTTGCTATAGCAGGCGTAGCTATAGCGATTGGTATCGGCCATGCGGCAAAGACCGGTATAGTGTTCGAGGCGCAATTTTCGAGAGTTGGCACGATATCTGGCGCTACAGCTTAAACAGACGGCGATGGATCTCGGTGCATCTCCGAGTGAAAGCGCAGTGAAGTCACTATCGGTATGGAGCAGATGGTGGCGGTAGGCTTTACGTTAACGAAATTATATCCGAAATACCCGTATTATCGCGGCAGCAGGAGCTAGTGGTCAGAATATGGCGCGAGTTAGAGGTTGTGACTTCTGAGCTCAACGGTTTCGGGTTAGAGGAGTCAGAGGCGACCAGTATGGCAGATATTTATGGTTGAAGCTGCGAATAGAAGTGAGCTAGTGTGGATGATCTTAGGTATAGTAACTAATACTCGGGTTGTGGAGCAATCCGTAGCATAAACTACTACCCGACGAGGTTCTACCACAAATAATTAACTTACATCCTACTCTTCTTTTAACAAGTTCAATATTGGATACGCATAATTTGTTGCAACATAATATAACAAGCCTGTGGAAAGTATCAAAGCAAAAATCCCTGTATAAATCATAAAAGATATCTTGTCGACATATTTACTTGTGTTGTTTGTCATGCCTCTCCAAAACCAGCTTCTAAGCTTAGTAATAATTCTTTCATCCTCATCTAACAAAAGTAATTTTGTCGATGCGAAATGAAACAAAATCCATCCAATTAAGTCTTTAAAAATAAATACTGTAAACATGAATCCAATAACTTGCATAACAACAAGGAAAAATCCAGAAGGCATATCAAATCCTATTATATTAAAGTTATCAAATCCTCTTTGAACATCTACGAACACTGAACTAAAATTATTTGGGGTTATATAGAGGAAATACAAATTAATGCTAATGAGAAACGAAACGGTTATTAATGTTGCAACCAAAATATTATTAGTATGTAGCAGACGAAATGTTCTATACATAGGAAACGCAAACAATAGAGCAATTAAAGCGTATGATGCTATAAATCCTACCAGAAAATACGTGTGATAATTTACATATAGAAAAATAAGTAATAGAGTAGCGATGTATCCTATAAAATCTCCGCCGTTTGATGTGTTAACAGGCTGATAACCATTATAGACCAATTTGTTATTTACAATGTCAATTAATTTTCTATTAATATCGATGCGGCTATTTGTAATATTTCGCGCCTTGAAATTGACATTTCCTCCCGTGCCTCCTGAACCATTGTTGTCGTCATCATTTTTATTTTTATCCTTCATTTTCTTATTAATTAATGCGGCTATAATTGTGCCTACCGCAGGTAGCGAAGCGGCCAATAATGTTATAACAACAGGGTTGTCAAGATTTTGTAATAAGCTCATTTATACTCTCCATTCTTTTTAGGTATTGGAACATAGCACCATTGTCCTATGAATCGAACTTATTGTCAATAATTATGCATTGACAAATTGCGTAACCCGCTTAATAAACTTCATGAAATACGTCCTTATCATCCCCAAAATACTTCAGCAACTTAATGATTTCCTGTCCTAAATCCTTAGCGGGAACTTTTATGTCATCAGGGTTAAAAATATTAATCTAAAGACATCCGAAGACCGTATTGCAATGGAGTAGTGGACTTCGTACGTAATAAATTCGCTTATTCGAGACACAGACAATTTGACATCGATGGGGAGTATACTAATAACCTTCTGGGTAAATTTGTTATTTTATCGTTTATTTCCTTTTAAAAAATTTTATCATAGATGATTTGATAATTAGCATTTAAGTCACATGATTATTTTTCTGCTTCTTCCTTCGCTTTCTTTTCTTCTTGCCCATGGTCTCTAGCTTATCGATCCCTTTAGATCCCCAAATGTCAACCAAGCAAAACAAACCAGCCAAGAAGGTGGATGCCCAGAAGGATCGGGGTTCAACCTCGGGTAATAGATCCAGGAAAATATGAATGGCTACAGCATTCAAGAGAACGCTGATGGGCAGAAGTACATAATCTCGCCAAGCGGGTTTAACCAACAAATATAACAAAGCCTTCAACGGGCCGTTGAAAAGGCTAACGAAGAAAAAGCAGATGGACAGATAAAACCCGGCTAGAATTAAATCAACCCAATTCCCCGAAAAACTGTTATCAAACAAAAAGTTAGTTCCGTATAGCAAGAGGAAATACACCAATCCAATGCCAAAAAGCGGAAGAAGAATGACCAAGGTAAAGAAAATAGGGGCAGATAACATTCCGAAAAACCCTAATTGTTCTTTGTCTTTTTCATCCGAGTTTTTGTATATGAATAGCGTCATCAATAGAAAAACAATGCCAACGATGATCCCAATGAACTCCCAGATAGACATAAATCCCTCCACACTAAGATCATAAGTTTAAAGCCTGGTTACCTATTGTATTATAAACTGTCATAAAAGGACATCGTCGTTTCAGCTTTATTGCGGTTGCTAAATTCTGCATATTCCAAAGCTTCTGATCCCATCCAATCATCTTGGATGGGCTCTTTTTTCTTTGGTTTAAACGATGGCCGTTACCGAAAACGAAAAATACATTGCCTATACATATATATCGTGTTACTATGTATACGGAAATGAAACCTACCTGCGGAAGATCTTTCCGATCTTTGGATCATGGAGCCAATCACCTAGGGAAAGAAGGGATACCATGAAAAAAATTGCCGTTATCCTCGCGTCCATCAGTCTACTCAGTCTTGCCATGCTGGGATGCCAAACATCGGGAAAAGCGGTGGCGGAAGCATCTGGGAAAGATCAGTCGAAAATGGATTTTTGGGACACCCAGCGAAAAGGGGCGAACATGATGAACAGCAGGTCGCTCCCTGAAGAATATCGGGCAGCGAAAGCGGCTAATATCCAATTTATCCGGTTGGCTCCTGATAAATGGGCGAAGGATGAGAAATTTTTGTTTGAAGATCAGCCGGATCCGAATCCTAAGCGGGATTTCCTGATTGGAAATGCCGACAATTATAAGGGATTGGTACGAAGCGACCTGAAGAAATTGAAAAAGGATTTGGATGCCGCCCAATCGCAAAATATCAAAGTGGTGATCACCATGCTTTCCCTGCCGGGGGACCGCTGGCGGCAATTTAATGGGAATAAAAATGATGACCGTATCTGGCAAAACAAGAAGTATCATAAGCAAGCGGCACGCTTTTGGAAGGATCTCGCTTCGGAACTGAAAGATCACCCTGCTGTGATCGGGTACAATATCGTAAATGAGCCACACCCTGAGACAGAAAAAACCAACCCTTTATCTGATTTCTGGACGCAAGATTTCAACGAATGGTATCAAAAAGTGGAGAAGACACCGGCTGATCTGAACGCGTTGAACCGGCGGGTGGTTAAATCCATTCGTACGGTGGACAAAGAAACCCCGATTATTTTAGATGCTGGCTTGTATGCGACGCCGTGGGCTTTTAAATATCTCCAGCCTGTCAAGGACAAGAAAACCCTCTACGCCTTTCATATGTATGAGCCCTATGAACTGACGAGTCAACGGGAGAACCAACAGAAAAAGTATAAATATCCGGGAACGGTTGAAGTCGGAGAAAAATCCATCGCCAAGTACTGGGACAAGAACGAACTGAGGAAGTTCTTGCGCCCGGTGCGGGAGTGGTCTCAGCGGCATGATATTCCCGCCAACCGGATCATCGCGGAGGAATTTGGGATTAACCGCACCGTTCCAGGCGCATCCACTTATCTTAAGGATTTGATTTCCATCTTCAATGAAAATGGATGGCATTGGTCCTTCTATGCTTTCCGGGAAGACACGTGGACGGGGATGGATTACGAGTTAGGTACGGATAAAATCCGCTGGGATGAAGAGGGAAATCCGATCAAAGTGCGGAAAGACAACCCGCTCTGGAATGTGATCAAAAAAGAGCTAGCTAAATAAATCCCTTGCAAATACATTGAGAACCGCAGCCAATTTGGGCTGCGGTTCTTTTATCTGTGCCACTCGATGGCGAGAGGGATACGCCATTTGGCTCCCGGTTGGATGTTAGGGATGAACCCTTGGTTTTCGTCTTCAGGATTTTTGTATCGGCGTATCAGGGTCGTATCCCCCAGGTCGATGATGTAACGGTTGCCCCATACTCGCCGGATGCCTTGAATGCGGTAAACGGCATTCCGTTCGCCGTCTGTGTTTACATACAGATAGCGACCGATCAGGCAATTCGGTTGAGGGAGGATTCCTTTCGTTTTGATCAGAAGCCGGTTTTTTCGTGTGAGATTTCGGGTGAAATCGATGACGGTTCCTTCCAGGTGGTTCCGATGGTGTTGAACCAAGGAACGGCCTTTCAGCCACAGGGTGGTTCCATCGCTAATGAAGGCGTGTAGGGGGGTTCCGCCCTTTTCGGACAGAAAGCCGAAGAAGCCGCGGAAAGCGATTCGTCCGTCCACGGTATATTGTGCATCGGGATCCAGGGAATTGATAAGGGTATCCACACGCCCGTCGGCGAGTTCCACTTTCAGAGCGGCAGCGGTTTCCGTGGAGACGGGTTTTCCGTTTCGTGTGAGAGAGACCCGTTTGACTTGGCGAACCTGGCGTTCCCCTTCATAGGCCTCGATTAGGGAGATGAATTGACTTTCCAGGTTGTTCCCGCTGCGCCGGGCGATGAGGTAGCGAAGCCAGTCAGGATTTCCCGGCAAGTTGGGCGGCTGTCCGTCGGCGAGGGCGACTTCGTTCACCGGGTTCAGCATGGTAAGGCGAAGGTGGATATCCCGTTTTGTCGGCAGCACATTCCAGGTGTCTTTCACCTTCCAGTCGACAAAGAAAGGGCTTGCCGGTTGTTCGTCACGCTCTACTCGGGTTAAGTAATGGAAACCGCTTCCGGCGTAGTTCCAGCCTTCCGGCTGATCCGGTTCCCGTTGACCGAAGGGGACATCCGGCCCGGCATAGGTCCCTGTTTCCTGAGGGATAAGGTCTAACCCGCCGGTGGTCACATCCCCTTCGGCTCCGTGAAAGCTGAAGTGGTGGTTCTGTCCTCCCTTGATGCGAAAGAAATCCACGGCGTAGGAAGTATTTTCGTCGATCTTCACCATAGCGGTGGTGCGGCGATAACGTTCGGTTTGAGGATAGACCCGGGGGGCCTCTACGTCGGCAATCTGGACCTTCCCTCCCCCTTCAAAGTGCCGGGGGATGCCGACCCAGTGATCCTTTTGTTTCCCTTTGTCCACGACGACCGTATTGTGGCTGACCGTATTGGAAACCCATTCTGTCCGGGTTTTGAAATCCGCTGGGTAGCCCAAGTCGGGGGAGAGGTCGAGACCGAAGGCGTGGAAGCCTAGGTTGAGGGTGTCTTTATGCCCGTGGCGTCCGACAATGTTGCGGCCGTAATAGAGCCAGAGCCCCCGTTTGTTGTCTTCCTGCGCGGATTGGATTCGATGTTTTTTCTCTTGCTTGGTTTGCAGGAGAAGCCGAGAAAGTCCGAGTCCGTAGCCCGAGGCATTTTTGTTTTTGCCGATATTGATAAAGGAGAGTGTATGTTTTCCGGCATCGAGAAAAGTACTGCCCAGGGAGATGGGCCGGGTTTTCCCGGTGTCACCGAAAAAGTCGACTTCACCCAATCGGTTGCCGTCTAGAATTACCTTATACTGACCATGGTCCACTGCTCGCAAGATGTCCAGGTTGAGCCAAAAGCGGTCGCTTTTTGGGGTGCGGAAGGAGAAGGTAATTTGTTTTCCTTCCCGGTCAGCTGCCATACGCAGGGTTTCACTGTCTGCAAAGTAATCCTCGGGAAGCTGGAAGGCTTCAGGGATCCGTTTCGCCTGTTCATCGGTTTCCAGGTAGAGAGACCCCTGGTGGTCTGATATTTCCCCGCCGGCTTCTTGGAGCGTGAGATCAGAAAAGGAGAGGGAGAGCCCTTCTTTTGGCTCGAGGTCTCGGCCGTCCCGTAGAGCGGCAAAGCCGAACCCGGTCCGATTGTCACTTGCGGGGTTTAGGGTTCCTCGGGAGGAAATCACTTGCCCGATCTCTCGCTTAACCTTTTCCGGATCAGGAGAAAAGATGTCCCCGTGCAGTCCGTCGAGGGATTGGCCATTCAGATAGTGTGCCGCCTGGGCATAAACGGGGTCACCGAATGTTTCAAAGGCTCTTACGTGCTCTGCGGATGTGCCGACGATTCTCGGATTTCCTGACTTGAAGGAGTCCCCGATGGTGGGGGTGTAGCGGTCTCCCATGATAAGGGGCCACCGGGTGTCAAACATTTTTTTGAACTTCGGGTTTTTATAGAGGTTAGCTTCCGGATACCGGTCATATCCCTCCAGGATGTCGGCAACGCCGCGGATCTGACCTAGCCAGTAACTGTTGTATTGTGTCGAGGGTTCGTCTCCAAAGCCGTCTCGATCCACTTGATCGACGAGAGTGGTAAGCACATTGCCTCCGGTCAATCGCCAGTCCGGGTGGGAAAAGAGCTGTCCGTATTGAAAGATCCAATCGATCCATGCTTCCGAGGTTTCCGGTTCATCCAATACGACTGCCGCCATGGCTAGTGTCCGTTGGTGCATACCAAAGTTACCTCGGATTTTGGCTTCTTTCACCGAGGGGAAAATCTGACGGAAGAGGCCGTCTTCAATGTTCTTCCGCACAGCGGCCATATTGTCTTTGGGGTTTTCCAATCGATATTGGCCCGCTTTTTCCCTTAGAAAGTCGACAGCCCCCGATGCTTCCATTCCGGGGAAGAAGGCGTCATAAGCGGCTAGATATTCGGTAACGGCGGTGGCTTCCCAGATGCTCCCTCGAATTTTTCCCTTGCCGGTGCCGCCGTGGGAGTTGAGATAGATTTTTGGATCGTAGGCTGAAAGATCCATCGCCGGATAAACATCAGCGATCCGGTCGAGGAGGATCGTTCCTATGCGGGCGTATTGGAGATCTCCCGTGTAAATATAGGCGTCCCGGAAGGCACGCAAGGCCGTGTCAACCACCCCTCCATGCCAGATGTGCCAGTGGTTGTAGTAGGCGACAAACGTCCAGCGGTTCCCCTCCCGATCTACCCATCCGGTACCGTCGTCGACGCCCCAATTTTCCCCTCTTTCCGGGTAGAGTTCATTTTTAAGAAAACGTTTATCGGCCCGTTTGGGGTCGAAAATCCCGTGTTCGTCCAGACCGCTTTCATAATAGGAAGCGAAGTCGTTCGTGGGAAATCGGTAACCGCTAGAGGGGTCGGTCAACTTCCAAGGCTCATTCTTCGGATCCGCCAACCATCCCCGGTATCCGTACTTTTTATTAAATTCTTCCCCCGTGATGGGGGAGCCCTTCTGCAAATTGACAGCAAAGCTACGAGGAAGCGATTGAGGGGTGACGGTTTTCCAGAGCCTTTCCGCTCCCCAGGCTAGGTATTTGTCCGCTTCCTGGACCGCGTTGTCCCGGGTCTCTCGGGCCCAGTCATATTTTTCGATGTTGCGCCGTGCATTGGCTACCTTATTTGCCGTATACCAAGTGGTTCGGGTCTTGGCGGGCGGCTGGATTTCCGCCCGCGCCCGGAAGGGGATTGTCGAAGCGAGGGCAAATAATAGGAAGACTAGCAGGATCCAACCTTTCATACTCTTGACTCCTTCGGGCGAAAAGCGCTGTCCACCCGCATGTATTTTCAATATTATGATATTAAGGGGATCCTTCAAGCTCAAGGACGGGAAACTGTCTAAAAAACCAATTTTCAGGGGGAATGGGCGTGACCCGATTTGATGTCACCGATTTCGGTGCCGTTGCAGATGGAAAGAGCGATGACGCTCCGGCGATTCAAAGAGCTTTGGATGCTGCCAGGGATGCCGGTGGCGGAACTGTCGCCGTTCCTGGCGGTACCTATGCCGTCTACCAGACCCTGAGGATTTACAGCCTAACCACCATGGTTTTGGAGAAAAATGCGTTGATCCGCCGGGCGGCCCCAACGAATGCCATGATCATCAATGGAACGAATGGGAAGGGCGGATATGACGGGAGTGAGAATATCGAAATTAACGGGGGAACCTGGGACGCCCGTATGAACTTGAATGAGGTCAAATGCACGGTGATCGCCATCGGTCATGCCCGCGATATCAAGATTCGGGACGTGCGGGTACTGGATGTGCGTGATTGGCATGGCATCGAGCTGAACGGGGTGGACCATGCGGAAGTGAGTGGTTGTTACTTCCACGGTTTTACACTAACCCGCCGATGGAGCGAAGCCATTCAGCTTGACCTGATGCTTTCTCCCGCCGCTTTCCCTTGGTTTGGCCCCTATGATTATACCCATTGCCGTAATATCCTCATCCAGGGATGTACCTTTACCGGGGGCTGGTACCGGGGGGTCGGAAGTCATGCGAAAGCAGATGGCGTATACCACGCTTATATTCGGATCGCGAATAACCATTTCGACAGTCTGACCGGGGAAGGAGTGGAAGCCTACCGCTACCGCCATGTCTCCATTGATGGCAATACTTTCAACCGCGTGGAGACGGGTATCCGCTTGCTGGATTGCGCTTACTGTACCATTACAGGCAATAACATGCGTTATCCCGCGAAGGATGGTATCGTCCTGATCGGATCGGCCTACAACGCGATCACCGGGAACATTATCCGGGGGGCGGGGGGGACCGGGGTGGATATTTTGGAACAATCCAGTCAAAACAACGTAAGCGGTAACATCTTTACCGGCATCGCCGGACCTGTGGTGCGGGAATGCGGAAAACAGGGGAACACAATGACGGGGAACATCGGGAAGTGACAGGGTATCTGGCCGCAAAGACATAGGTAAGGGTGGATTCCTATCACCTTCCAGGTTTTTTATGCTTGCCATTCTCCCATGTCCTGCGGTATAATGTAAGTCGCGGTGTTTGATTCGGCTAGAGTGCTTAAAAGTGATCTGTATTTTGGTTGTAGAACTTCACCGCACCAATATTTCGGGGCGTGGCTCAGCTTGGCAGAGCACCTGCTTTGGGAGCAGGGGGTCGCAGGTTCAAATCCTGTCGCCCCGACCATCATAAAAAAAGGGGCCTTTTTTGGGCCCGTTTTTTGTTTTGTTTATTGGATGATTACCTGGTTGGTGCCGTCATACGCATCGCGTACTGTTTAGCATTCTGTAAGTGTCGCTCAGCGGAATTCTGCCAACCTATAATCGTTTGAATGAAGGGTTGGTAAGTAGCGGGGGCAGCGGTTCTCATGATGGTTAAACCGGCACGAACACCGCGGTCTCGCCGTTGGGCGTTTTCTATACAGTCCATCAAGGTTTTCACAATAGACGGGGCGTATTCTCCGTTGAAAAGCCTCTGGGCGGATCCGGCTGCGGTGACTCGATGATAGGAGGCCGGAATCAGGTCTCTGTGCATCTCTTCATTCCCTCTTAAATCTTTGGTTTCGGGAATATGAAACAGTTGTGTGCTCATCGAACAAACCATTTGTTCGCTGTACAGGCTGCGATAGGTCTCTGTCGTCACAGGGCGCCAGCTTTCATTTTGACTCACAAAGTGTCTCATTCATGATCACCATCCAACTGATTTGGGTCGATCGCTTTCCATCAGGGTATGTAGGGCACTATACTTATGCTCCAAGAGGTTTTTTTGCAAACAAGAAAACGGCCCTTCCTTGCGGAGAAGGGCCGTTATTTTCATCCGGGTTGTTATCTTTTTTGGGCCGTTTCGGTAGGGATCAGCACGTGGTTATCGATAAATTGGGAAACCCCTGCTTCCTCATTGCTAGGCATGATATGGTCGGCTGCCTGAATCAGGTGGGGGTGGGCGTTGGCTACGGCGGCGGATTTGCCGGCGACCCGAACCATCGACAGGTCATTTAAGTGATCGCCGATGACGGCGGCAGAAGCCGGTGTAAGGTCAAGGGTTTCTGTCAGTGCCCGGACGGCATTTCCTTTGGAGATCCCCCGGGGGAGAATCTCGAAGTAATTGTCCGATGACTGGACGAATTCGAGGGGATAGTCGGTAGTTTCAGCCCATCGGTGCAGGTCGGGCATCCACCGGTTATCCGCGACAACCACCAGCTTAATCCAAGGCACCTGGGGAAGGCGGTCATAGGAGGAGACAATCTCCAAAGGAAACTCACCCGACTCCACGCCGGCTTCCACTGCAGCCTGGGTTGCGGGACTGATTCCCGTAGCGTAGACGAGTTCCGTTGTGTAGATAAAGATATCGATCGGTGGGGCGATCCTTCTTAAATGGGCGAGAGCATCAAAAACTATGTCCCGGTCAATCGTAGCCACAGGGGTGAGGGTATTGGATTGAGGGTCGAAAAGAATGCCGCCGTTGCACAGGATGACGGGCAACTCGACATGTAGTTCCTCGATAAACCGCTTAGCTTCTGCAAAACTGCGTCCTGTCGCCAAGGTGAACTGTCCGCCCCGTTGACGGAATTCGGCGATGCTTGCCCGGTTAGCTGCGGGAATCGCTTTAAACTCGGTGACCAGTGTCCCGTCGATGTCAGATACAAATAAGGGATATGCGAGGTTCGACAAACGGATCATCTCCTTTGTCATTCACCATCCAATAGGATACCGGTACGGTGTGAAGAAGAGGTGAAAGGTACGTAAAGAAGCAGATATTTTGTCATTATACCATGGGATGGCCTGTGAATAAACGCCCCCATGGCAGACCAGCAGGCCTTGTGAGATAATAGGGATGAAGATTTTGCCTGAACCGGAAGCAGAAAAAGGAGAGGTGGATCGTGGATCTGGAGGCCGTACATCGTCGTTATGCCGATTGCATCCGCTGCCCCCTTCATGCGGGGCGAACCCGGATCGTGATGGGGGAAGGGAACCCCCACTCTCCCCTCCTGTTCGTGGGGGAAGGTCCGGGAGCTGATGAGGACCGGCAGGGGCGTCCTTTTGTGGGACGAGCAGGGCAGTTACTGAACCGGATGCTGGAAGCTGCGGAAATCCCACGGGAGGAAGTGTTCATCACTAATATCGTCAAATGCCGTCCGCCGGGGAATCGCACGCCGAAGGAGGAAGAGATGGAAACCTGCAAGACCATCTTGCGGGAACAGTTCATTGCAATTCGCCCCCGGTTGCTCATTACCCTGGGCTCAGCTCCCACCCGGGCGCTGATCGATCCCCGAGCACGCATCACCCGTATCAGGGGGCAATGGTTTGAGCGAAAAGGGGTCCGTATGATGCCTACCTTCCATCCCGCCTACCTGTTGCGAAATCCGGCAGGAAAGCGGGACGCCTGGGAGGATTTCCAAGCGATCCGTGACGCTTACCGGGCTATCTTGGCAGAGACGGAAAAGGAAGCGGCAACCGCGCTTGAGCCCGAAGGGAAGGACGAGTAATCGGTTTGATTCCGTTTGGCCGGTTCGGTCATGAGGAAAAATAGGAATGAAAAACCGCACCGGAGGAGGAACGCATGTTGGATCGACTGAGACAGATACTGAACCGCATCGATGGTCGCGGATACAAAGCTTACAAAGATTTGCAGGGGGAATACGATTTCCCGGGATTCCGCCTATACATTGACTATGTACAGGGTGATCCTTTTGCTGCACCCTCCCGAATCCGGGTGCGAATCCCCCAGGCTCGGGTCAGGTACCCGCGGGAATGGTTTGAGGAACCCCATCGGCGTATTGCCCTGGAGGATTGGATCAACCGCATCTGGTCGCAAAAGACCAACCGGTATGCATTTAACGTGAAGGGAACGGGCAAGAGCGGCCTGATTACCGTGGATCGCCCGGGGCAGGAGATCCTGCCTCGAACAGCCGTCGTGGTCAATGAGCGGTTCGTGGAAATCCGGATTACCATTGGCTTACCCGCCAGCGGCAGGCGTGTTCTCGGGCGCAAGGCAGAGGAAATGCTATGCAGGGACTTACCCCGCCTGGTAGACGAAGCGCTTCCCAAGGAGACCCTCGATCCGACCGCAGTAGAGGATCGGATGCAGTTGGTCGATAACCAGCAAGCCATCCGGCGAATCCTTGAAGAAAAGGGATGGATCGCTTTTGTCGCTGATGAGTCTCTCCTTCCCCGGGAGAGTGGAGTGAGTGACCGGCCGCTCCAATCTGGCAAGGTGGTTAAATTTCGGGCCCCGGAATCCTTGGCTGTGACTCTGGAACTTCCCCATGGCAATTCGCTGCGGGGAATGGCGATTCCCGAGGGAATCACCCTGATTGTCGGCGGCGGCTACCATGGAAAAAGCACCTTACTCCAGGCTTTGGAACGAGGGGTGTACGACCATGTGGCCGGTGATGGTCGGGAATATGTCATCACATCCGACACGGCGGTCAAGGTACGGGCCGAAGATGGGCGCCGGGTGGAAAAGGTGAATATCTCTCCGTTTATCAACAATCTGCCTTTCAACCGGGATACGGTGCGGTTCTCCACCGAGGATGCCAGTGGAAGCACCTCTCAGGCGACAAACATTATCGAAAGCCTGGAGGCAGGGGCTAGCTGTCTGCTGATCGACGAGGACACCAGCGCTACCAACTTCATGATCCGGGACGGTCGGATGCAGAAGCTCGTGGCCAAGGGGAAGGAGCCGATCACTCCTTTCATCGATAAAGTTCGGCAGTTGTACGAAGAGCGAGGGGTTTCCAGCGTCCTGGTTCTGGGTGGTTCCGGTGATTACTTTGAGGTGGCAGACCGGGTGATCATGATGGATGAATATCTTCCCCGGGAAGTGACCCAAGAAGCGAAAGCGATCGCTCACAGCCATAGGAACGACCGTACGGTGGAAGGAGGAATCACTTTCGGGGAGATTACCCCTCGGATTCCTTTGGGACAAGGTTTCGATCCCAGTAAAGGACGGAAAGAGAAGGTGGATGCCAAGGGGCTGACCACCATCCTCTTTGGAAACTCCGCTGTTGATTTATCGGGTCTGGAGCAATTGGTTGACCTTTCTCAGACTCGGGCGCTGGCAGATCTGATGAGAAAGCTGGGAAAACAGGCTGACGGAAAGAAACGCCTCACTGACCTGATCGACAACCTCTATGAAGAGATCGATCGATCCGGCTTGGACACGATCTCTCCCTTTCGCGGGCAACACCCCGGCGATCTGGCCCTCCCCCGCAAGCTGGAACTGGCGGCTGCGGTCAATCGCCTTCGTACCCTGCGCGTGAAATGATCGAGGCACTCTCTAGAAAAGGAAGTGACGCGGTGAAAGAAGTGATCATCTACACCGACGGGGCCTGCTCAGGCAACCCTGGCCCCGGCGGTTGGGCCGCCGTTCTGATGTACGGGGAACACAAAAAGGAGATCTCAGGCGGTGAAAAAAACACCACCAACAATCGGATGGAGCTGATGGCTGCTTTAAAAGCTCTGCGCGCCTTAAAATCTCCCTGCAAGGTAAAATTGAACACGGACAGCGCCTATCTTTGCAATTGCTTCAAGCAGCGTTGGTATGTCAACTGGGAGAGGAACGGCTGGGTGAACAGCAAAAAAGATCCCGTGGAAAACAGAGACCTCTGGCAACAACTACTAAGTGAAGTGCGTCGCCACGACGTGGAATTTATTAAAGTGAAGGGGCACGCGGATAACGAGTGGAATAACCGCTGCGACGAACTGGCCAGGGGAGCGGTTCCGCGCTAAGTGATTTTCCTCTTGTCCCGTCGCTAGGAAAGCATGGGGACCCGGAGCCACCGATAAACTGATAGTAGCAATCCGGTGTCAGATCGGCGGGTCTTTTTCTTGCATGTTATGATGGTAGGGATAAATGATAAGAAAGGAGGGTGAAGGTGATGCGTCCAGAAGCGCTAAAACAAGCTTTGATCGAGGAATCGAAACGGATAGGCATCGATAAGATCGGATTTGCCTCTGCGGATCCTTTTACGGAACTAAAGGAACGGTTGATCCGTCACCGCGAGGCGGGCTATGAATCCGGCTTTGAGGAGCCGGACCTCCATAAACGGACGGACCCGCAGGCGAACCTGCCTCAGGCGCGGACGATCATCGCCATCGCCCTCGCCTACCCGACCCGGATGGAAGACCCGCCGGTATCGAAACCCGGAGCAACCAGGGGGGTGTTTTGTCGAGCATCTTGGGGAGAAGATTACCATCATGTGCTGCGACGGAAGTTGGAATCCCTGAAAGAAAAACTGCTTGAATGGGTGCCGGAAGCCGCCTGCGAAGTGATGGTGGACACTGGTTCTCTCTCCGACCGCGCCGTCGCGGAGCGGGCGGGGCTTGGTTGGAGCGGGAAGAATACATCGCTCATCACGGAGGAATTCGGTTCTTGGGTTTACCTGGGGGAAATGCTGACGGATGTTTGGCTGCCCCCAGATACTCCTGTCACCGAAGGTTGCGGGGACTGCAATGCTTGCATCGAGGCTTGCCCGACGGGGGCGCTGGTCGCTCCCGGACAGCTCAATTCTCAGGCATGTCTCGCCTACCTTAGCCAAACTAAAGGCTTTTTGGCGCCGGAGTATCGGGACAAACTGGGTACCTACCTGTACGGTTTTGAAACCTGCCAGATGGTCTGTCCGTATAATCAAAAGAAGAACTTCGTGCATCATCCCGAATTTTCTCCGGATCCCGACAAAGTCAAGCCGCTTTTGAAGCCGCTTCTTTCCATGAGCAACCGGGAATTCCGGGAGCGTTTCGGTTCGATGGCAGGGTCCTGGCGGGGAAAAAAACCTATCCAACGAAACGCGATTATCGCTTTGGGTCGTTTAAAAGATGAGACAGCTGTTGCCGATCTCATCCGGCTGCTCAAAGAGGACCCTCGGCCGGTTATCCGGGGAACGGCATCTTGGGCTTTGGGCCGGATTGGCGGAAAAGAGGCACTTGAAGCACTTCGCCGAACCCTTGAAGAGGAAACGGATGAAGAAGTTCTGTTGGAAGTAAAGAATGCGTTGGCTGATCATGAGAAAGCGGTTTAGACTTGCCGAACATAGGGAGGCATCGAGTCGAATGGTCTCAGGTTCACGCGTGATCGCATGGAGTGAGATGGAGAGCCCAATCGGGCCCATCCTGCTGGCATTGACAAACAAAGGGCTTTGCCGTCTCGACTTCATCAAAGGAGAGCAGGCGTACATCACGATGAAGCTCTGGGCCAAGGAGTGGATTGGCCCGGTCCGGTCTGAACGGAACGACACCGCGCTCGCTCCGTATGTCCGCCAATTGCAGGAATACTTCGAGGGGAAACGTCGCCGCTTCGATATCTCCGTCGATCTGTATGGAACCTCCTTTCAGAAGCTGGTTTGGCAGCAATTGCAGGCGATACCTTATGGTGAATTACGTTCCTATAAAGATGTAGCGACGGCGATGGGGGCACCGAAGGCGGTTCGGGCGGTCGGGGGAGCCAATAATAAAAATCCCGTTTCCATTATTGTCCCTTGTCATCGAGTGATCGGCTCCAATGGCTCCCTCGTCGGTTATGGCGGAGGCCTGGCCATCAAGGAATACCTCCTTGATCTGGAGGGGGCGGCTCCGTACAGAGCTCAAGCGTAAAGGGCATGCGGTCGGTACTTTTCCATTCCTTCATGAGAGTTGGCGTACGGCGAACAGCTGTACGCTTTTTTGCATGAAACGAGCGGAAAACGGGTTCCTGTCTCCTTTTTCCGTGATATAATCAGCCATGGATAGCGAAAATTGGGAATCTAACAAAGCGAAAACCGTTGATAGGGCTTCTCCTCGTTGACGGATTTCCTCTTGTGCCTGATATCGGGAGGGGAAGAGAGTCATGATGGTGTTCAGGAACTTGTGGTGGTTTTTCAAACGAGAAAAAAAGAATTATGGTTGGGGGGTTCTCCTGCTGTTGGCCGTAGCGGCGTTGGAGATCTTTCCGCCCTATGTGGTTCGCGTGATCGTGGATGCCATCCAAGGGAAAACCCTCACCCCGGGTTTCTTATTTCATTGGCTGGGGCTGCTCAGCTTAGCGGGGGTCGCCATGTATGGTTTACGTTATGTGTGGCGAATCCTGATTTTCGGTGCCTCTTTCCGTCTGGGTCGCCTCTTGCGTCGACAGCTTTTTGACCACTTTTCCCGTATGTCCCCCGGGTTTTTTCATCGACGGCGGACGGGGGACTTGATGGCTCATGCGACTAACGATGTGCAGGCGGTCCAGATTACCGCGGGGGAAGGTGTGCTTACCCTGGTAGACTCCCTGGTGCTGGGAGGCTTGGTTGTTTTCTCGATGGGTGTATTTCTCAGCTGGAAACTAACCTTGATCGCTCTTCTACCGATGCCTTTCATGGCTTGGGCTGTAGCCCAATACGGAAAATGGATGCACGAGCGGTTTCTGAAGGCCCAAGCTGCTTTTTCGGATATCAATGACAAGGTGCAGGAAAACATCGCCGGGGTTCGGGTAGTGAAAGCTTTTGGCAGGGAAGAGGCGGAAAAGGATTCTTTTGCGGATATTTCCCGGGACGTTGTCCGTAAAAACATCGCAGTCGCCCGGGTGGAGTCTCTGTTTGATCCGACGATTTCCTTGATCGTGGGTGTCTCTTTTTTCCTGGCGATCGCTTTCGGCAGTGGTTTTGTCGTCAATGGGGAGATGACAATCGGGCAGTTAACTCAGTTCACCATTTACCTTGGGCTGTTGATCTGGCCGATGCTGGCCTTCGGTTTTCTCTTCAACATCCTGCAACGGGGCCGGGCCTCCTATGACCGGATCCGTTTGTTGTTATCGGTGGCGCCGGACATCGGTGACAGGGAGGGAGCTGTGGAGACGGCGGCGGCAGGTGACCTTTCCTATGATCTCAAGCGATTTGTATACCCCGATACGGAACAGCCTGTTCTGCAAGAGATACAAGTGACCGTTCGACAAGGGGAGACCCTCGGTATTGTTGGCCGGACGGGGAGTGGAAAGACGACGCTTTTTAAGTTACTCCTTCGGGAATTTGAGGCGGAGGAGGGGGAGGTGCAGATCGGAGGTCGTTCTGTGGCGGACTATCGTCTGTCTGCCCTCCGGTCGGCGCTGGGCTATGTCCCTCAGGACCATTTTCTCTTCTCTGCCACGATCGCAGAAAACATCGCTTTCGGGAAACCAGAGGCCACACGAGAGGAAGTGGAAAAGGCTGCCCGGCTTGCCTGTGTCCATGAGGATATCCTCGCTTTGGAAAAAGGCTACGATACCTTGGTGGGGGAACGGGGCGTCACGCTTTCGGGCGGGCAGAAGCAACGGATTTCCATCGCCCGTGCCTTGTTGCTGGATCCAAGGATCTTGATTCTGGATGACTCCCTGTCCGCGGTGGATGCCAAGACCGAGGAGAAGATCCTGAAAACGCTCCGAAGGGTGCGAGCGGGAAAAACCACCCTGATCGCGGCCCACCGTCTTTCCGGGGTTGAACATGCCGATGAGATTGTTGTGCTCAAAGAAGGGCGCATCATCGAGCGGGGCACCCATCGGGAACTGTTGGCACAGGACGGCTGGTATGCGTGGACATACCGCCAGCAACAGCTGGAATCCCTCATCGAACAAGGAGGCGGGAAGTATGGTCATGAGACGGTTGTTCCGGTATCTCATCCCCCATCGTAAAACGCTGGTAGCTGCCTTTCTCTTGCTTCTAGCGGCGACGGCGGCGGATTTGGCCGGGCCGCTATTGATCAAGGTTTTTATCGACGATCACCTAACTCCCCGCGATTTCAACCGGGAGGCTTTGCTGCTGTTGGGAGGAACGTATCTGGCTCTCCTCCTGTTATCCGTGGTGCTCCATTATATTCAGCAGTTCTCCTTCCATCGAATGGCTCTTCAAGTCATTCAGGAGCTTCGGAACGATGTGTTCGGGAAGGTACAGCACCTGGGCTTGGCTTTTTTTGATCGCGTGGCGGGAGGTTCCCTTGTTTCCCGGATCACCAACGATACCGAAGCGGTTAAGGAACTTTTTGTCAGTGTGTTGTCCACCTTCGTCAAAAATATAGTCCTAATTATCGGTGCCTTTACCGCCATGTTTTTGTTGGATGTCCGGCTCGCTGCCTTTTGTCTGGTACTGCTTCCTCTGATCTTCGGTGTGATGCATACCTATCGGCGGCTCAGTTTCCGCGTATACCGAGTGATCCGGGAAAAATTAAGTGACTTGAACGCCCGTCTTTCCGAGTCGATTCAGGGCATGAACGTGATCCAGGCTCTCGGGCAGGAGAAGCGTCTCGCAGAGGAATTCGAAAGGGTCAACGGGGCTCATTACAAGGCCAATCTAAGGAACATGAAGTTAAACGGTCTTCTTCTGCGGCCTGCCGTCGATCTGATCTACATCCTCTCCATCATGGCGGTGCTCAGTTATTTCGGGATCAGTCTGGGTGAAAGTGCGGTTCAGATCGGGGTTCTCTATGCGTTCATCAATCTGTTGGAACGCCTCTTTGAACCGGTCAATCAGATGATGCATCAGCTCTCTTTTCTTCAGCAGGCTGTGGTGTCAGCAGGTCGGGTTTTTGAACTTCTTGATGAAAAAGAGACCGCCCCCGTGAAGCAAGGGGATGGTGCTCCCCGTATTCGGAAGGGAAAAATCGCTTTTGAGAAGGTCAGCTTTTCCTATGACGGGCAGACGGATGTACTGAAGAATATCTCTTTCACCGCCGAGCCGGGGCAGACGGTGGCCTTGGTCGGACATACGGGAAGCGGGAAAACTTCCATCGTCAACCTGCTGATGCGGTTTTACCCCCTGACAAGGGGACGGATCACCATCGATGGAGAACCGCTGACCGCCTTCGACGACCGGGAGTTGCGTAGCCGGATCGGCTTGGTTTTACAAGATTCTTTTCTCTTTGTGGGAACGGTGAAGGAAAATCTCCGCCTCGGAAACCGAGACATTACGGATGAAGCGGTGCGGGAGGCCGCTCGATTTGTTCAGGCAGATACCTTTATCGAGAAGTTGCCCCAGGGCTATGATGAGCCGGTCGGTGAGCGGGGAGCCACCTTCTCCAGCGGTCAGCGGCAGCTTTTATCCTTTGCCCGTACTGTCGCACAACAGCCGAAGGTACTCGTTCTCGACGAAGCGACGGCCAATGTCGACACCGAAACGGAAGGGAAAATCCGAGAAGCCCTCGACCGCATACGAAAAGGACGCACCACCATCGCGATCGCCCACCGCTTGTCCACCATCCAGGACGCCGATTTAATCTTGGTTCTGCACCGCGGGGAAATCGTAGAACGGGGCACCCATCAAGAATTGCTGGCAAAGCGAGGCTTGTATCACAAGATGTATCGGTTGCAGCAGGGAGAAAAAAACAGGGAAGCTAGCGGGCTTCAAACCGGCTGATCGAAGGGGCGATGGGAGGAGATATCATGGAAGAGAACGCGGTCATGGGTAATGGAGTGGGGGGTGTAAACATCCGTGAGCTGACGCCGGGGGATGCAGAAACTTTTCGGGAGCTCCGGTTGCGGTGCTTACGTGAACACCCGAATCTTTTTGGAGCGGACGTCGATGAATCAGAGATCCGGTATCGGGACCCTGACTCCCTGGCCCGGATGCTGAAAGCGGGATTAGACCAGTTTATCCTTGGGGCGTTTGACAGCAAACAGAACTTGATCGGCCTTGCTGGCTTTTATCGGCAAAAAGAAAAGAAGATGCAGCACAAAGGATCTTTGTGGGGGATGTATATCGCACCCGAAGCGAGGGGGAGCGCCCTGGGGCAGACCTTGTTGAAGGAAGTTCTGCTTCGTTGTCGCCGCTTACCTGGTTTGGAGCAGATTCAGCTGTGTGTCGCAACCGAAAATGCACCCGCGAAACGTTTATATGAAGCGATGGGCTTTACCGTCTACGGGCGGGAGAAAGAGGCGATGAAGCTGGGAGATCGATATATAGACGAGGAGCATATGGTGCTTCGTCTATGACGTCATTTTGTATGAATAACCCTTCGGCATGAGTGGGCCGGAGGGTTTTGGTTTAGGCGCATACCCACGCCCCTATCTCTCATATGATGATGGAGAGACGTCTGACTGGACGGGGGGAGCGGTGCCTGTGGTAAAACGTTCATGGAGACAGCCGGTCCTGACCTGGTTCCGCGGGCAGAACCAGTTGTGGGTGGAAGGGGAGCCTGACCGCCTTTTTTCATGGGTGCTTGACGGAGAGGCGGACTGGGTGGAAGAGGAACGGAAGCGTTGGAACCGGATTCGAGAACAGCAGGAAAAGAGACAGATCCGGCCTGTCAAAGGGGAGACGCGGGTTCGGGTTCTCAGAGAAGAAAGGGATGAAGACGGATCGATCCTTATGCATGTTTCCGCCCACCAGCGGTTTTTTTATCTGATGGAAGAGGGGATGTGCGAACAGGAGGAAATCAACGGTTTTCAGCTTCGGCTTGCTGAGGGGAGTGAAGGGTGGTCCATTGCCGAATGCCGGTTAGCAGAGGAGATGGATACGGATCGGAGCAAGGTCTGGTCTTTTTATCAGCCCCTTCGGGAGGGGGAAGCGGCAGGTACAGGATATAACCGGATGCAAGCTGTTCAGTACGCGGAAACTTGGTGGAACGGTGCCAACCCGCGCTACCGGAAGTTTACGGATGACTGTACCAATTTTATCTCCCAGTGCCTCCACGCGGGTGGCATCCCGATGGATTTTTCCAGACGGCGGGACTCTGGCTGGTGGTACCGGGGAAGCAGAGAAAACTGGAGCTATAGCTGGACCGTAGCCCACAGCCTGGTCAATTGGTTGACGAAGGGCAGGACGGCGAGGGCCCGTCAGGTGGAGGATCCTCGTCAATTGACTCCGGGGGATGTGATCTGCTACGACTGGGAGGGAGACGGACGCTGGCAGCATAACACGATTGTGACCGCTCTTGATCCGGCGGGTATGCCTCTGGTCAACGCGCATACAGTCAATAGCCGCCACCGTTACTGGGACTACCGGGATTCCCACGCTTGGACGCCCAAGATCCGATATCGTTTTTTCCGTATTGATGCAAACTGATGAATGTCGCCACTAGACCGGTTCCCGCGTGCAACCGGTTTTTGTGTTGTATCGGTGGGAGGAGCCGGTATACATCCATGCCCCTAAGCTCATCCTAAAATTGGATGACGGAAATGGAATGGGATGAAATAAGTGGATGAATTAACGACGGCTCGCTCCTTGTTCGGAAGCTCGCTCGGTTTCCATATCATTTTTGCTACCCTGGGTGTCGGGCTACCCTTTATGATTTTCGTGTCAGAAATCGCCTACCAAATCACGAAGGATCGGGAATATACTCTGATGGCCAAGCGATGGACCAAAGCTCAGGCCATCCTGTTGGGGGTGGCCATCCCCTCCGGCACCATCGTAGCCGTTCAGATGTCTCTTTTGTGGCCCAAGTTCATGGAATGGGTGGGGCAAGTCATCGCCCTTCCCTTCCAGGTGGAGTTGTTCGCATTTTTCTTGGAAGCCCTTTTTATGTCGATTTATGTGTATGCAGCAGACCGTCTTTCCCCTCTTCTTCGCGTTTTGAGTGTTTTCTTCGTTGCCCTGGGCGGCAGTGCTTCTGCGGTTTTGATTACTTCAGCCAACGCGTGGATGAATACACCCGCCGGTTTTGACCTGGCAGCAGATGGATCGGTCATCAATGTTCGACCTTTGGAAGCCTTCCTCAATCCGAGTTTTCCGTCAGCCGCCCTCCATGTACTGGTTTCTGCCTATATGACGGGTGCTTTTGTCGTGTCCGGCATTGCTGCTTGGCGGATGCTGAAGGGAAAACAGGACGAAGCTTTGTATCGTTACCATCGGAAAGCTTTGATGCTCTCCTTGACCGTGGGCGGGCTGATGTCCTTGGCTACAGCCTTCAATGGGCACTGGGCGGGCCAAGTTCTCCATGAAAACCAGCCGGAGAAACTAGCAGCAGCAGAAGGTCTCTTTGAAACCCAGGCTTATGCTCCGTTAGCTTTAGGAGGAATCGCCGATCTGGAGGAAGGGAAGCTGAAAGGGGCGATAGAGATTCCCTGGATGCTCAGTTTCTTAGCGGATAACCGCTTCGATGCGGTGGTGAAAGGGTTGAATGATTTTCCCCGGGATACCTGGCCACCCTTTTACGTTCACACTCTTTTTAATCTGATGGTGGCGATCGGTAGCCTGCTCATCCTGTTGGCGGGTTTCGCCTGGATGGTTCGCTGGAAAAGGGGTAAAGCCCCCATGCCCCGTTGGCTTTTATGGGTGCTCACGACCACGGGGCCACTTTCCGTGCTGGCCATCGAATTCGGTTGGGTTTTCACCTGCAGCGGTCGTCAGCCGTGGACGGTCTATCATTTGCAACGGACGGCAGAGGCGGTGACGGATGCTGGAGGGCTTCTGACTTGGTTTGTTCTGTTCATTTCGCTTTACCTTCTGCTAGCGGTGGCCACAGTCTGGGTCATGCGCGCCTATTTCCGCCGGCGCCCGCTCAATGAAGAATTAGCGGCCCTCCATTCCGGCAAAGGCAGGGAAGGGGAGAGCCTCGGGTGAGTAATGCGATCTTGGCCATTTCGATCATTTGGATGTTTGTCTTTATGTATGCGATCTTGGGTTCTGTCGATTTCGGTGCGGGTTTTTGGGGAATGGTTTATGGTCGGCTGAAGGATAATCGTGCCGGTGCCCTCGCCAATCGCTTTTTGTCCCCCACCTGGGAAGTCACCAATGTTTTTCTCGTCATGCTGGTGGTGACGCTGGTCGTCTTTTTCCCATCGGCTGTGACATCGTTGGCCTTGGCGTTGTTGCTTCCAGGCTCTCTGGTATTAATTCTGCTGACAATCCGTAGTGCCTTGATGGTGTTTGCCTATTCGGCTCCCCGTTTTCAAAATGCTCTCAGCATCGTTTCCGGGACGACAGGCCTCCTGATCCCCGCGCTGTTGGTCTTGGTGTTACCGGTTGTCGCCGGAGGTTTTATCGATCCGGCGGATGGTCGTCTCCTTACCGGCAAACTCTTTTCCAGTCGGGTCACTTATACATACTTGGCTTTTGGGCTGGCCAGCGAGCTATTTCTGTCTGCTGCCTTTCTAGCGGATTATTCCCGGGAAGCAGAGGATGAGGAAGCCTATCTCGTGTTCCGCCGTCACGCGATCTGGTTGGGCCCCCTCACGCTACTGGTCGGAATGGTGACTGTCCTGTCTATGGGACCCGAGGCAGGATGGTTGCGAGCCAATATCAGTGAAAACAGTGGTTGGTTTCTGGCTTCCGCAACCGCCTTTCTTTTCGGTTACAGTGCCTACTGGTGGAAGACAAAAAGGGGCCAAGGAGCTCCCCGGATCGCTTTCACCGCTTTTATCCTACAGTTTGTTCTCGCGTCCTATGCCTACGGGGTTTCGCACCTTCCCTATATGATCTATCCGGCATTGACTCTCCAGGAAGGAATTACCAACCCAAGTATTTTCCGCTCTCTGCTTATCTCTTATGCGATTGGCTTAGCGATCCTGGTCCCAGGTTTTTATCTGTTCTGGCGCTTGTTTCTAAAGGACAAGCGATACCTGAACCGGGGGTAGTCTGCTTCCGACCTCAAGGGCACAGGAGCCACCAATCAAGCCATGAATAAAATAAAAGGCACCCTTTTTAAGGGTGCCGTAGGTTATTGGCGTGTGGGTCATTCTTTTGTTACCGGGTCGATAACCAGACCGACGAGACCAGGGCCGGTGTGGACAACAAGGGCGGGACTGATGGAGCTGATCGTCAACTCGCAAACATTTTCAATTTCTTTAAGCTTTTCCCGTAGTGCTTCCGCCTCCTTTTCGGCTCGTCCTTGGAGGATGGCGATGTTGGCCTTGGTGGACTCTAATTGCTTTAAAACGGTTTCCAGCATCTTTTTCAGCGCCTGTTTTTTTCCTCGAGCGAGGGTGAAAGGGGTGAATTTCCCTTCTTGATCAATGGAGATGACCGGCTTGAGGTTGAGCATGGTACCCAAAGTGGCAGCCACTTTTCCGATTCGACCGCCCGCTTTGAGGTACTCCAGGGTGTCGATGACAAAAAAACCACGGATATGCTCCTTCGCCTGTTCGATCTTCTCCAGGATCTCCTCATAATCCATCTTCTGCCGAATCAACTTAGCACTTTCTAGGACGAGAAACCCAAGTACCCAGGAAAGACCTTTGGAATCGATGACATCGATCTTCATCCCTTCAAAATCCTCAGCCATCAACCGGAAGGTATTGAAGGTGCCTGACAGCCCGGAAGATAGAGCCACTACGATGCAATGGGTATAACCGTTGTCTTTCAATTTTTGAAATGTATGCTGGATGTCTTCAGGAGAAGGCATCGATGTGTTGGGAATTTCTTTTTCCAACCGGTCATACACCTCGGCGGGTTGGATGTCGATTCCGTCGCGGTATTCATGGTGGTCATAGACGATCCGGAGAGGGACCACTTCAATATCAAACCTACGAAGCAACTCGGTAGGCAAATCGCAGGAGCTGTCTGTGACAAGTGCTATCTTAGTCAATGATAAACCTCCTTTGTCCTAGTATACGGGGCATAGGTGGAAGGGAACAACTATTCTCCAAAAGAAAATCCGTATCCTTTGTTCATCTGCGTTACCGGGACCGTGGCGAGTGGTTGGGGTTTTCTTCGGTTTTCGGTACAATAGGGAAGCAGTTTACGTTGGAGAGGAAGACCTACCTATGCCATTTCATATTTGTCTGGTTGAGCCTGAAATCCCCAATAACACCGGTAATATCGCCCGTACCTGTGCGGTGACCGGTTCGATCCTCCATTTGATTCGCCCTCTCGGTTTTTCCACGGATGACAAATACCTGAAACGGGCGGGGATGGATTACTGGTATCATGTAGATGTTCGGTACTACGATTCCTTTGCGGAGTTTAGTGCCGCGTTTCCCAGGGGACGTTTTTTTTGTGCCACGACGAAGGCGGAAAAAAGATATGACGCTTTCCAGTATCGGGAGGGCGATATTTTCGTCTTTGGGAAGGAATCCAAGGGGTTACCTCAGGAAATTCGAGAAAGGTACGAAAAAACCTGCATCAGAATCCCGATGCGACCCTCCGTGCGCTCCCTCAATCTGGGGAATGCGGCGTCGATTGTCGTCTATGAAGCGATGCGTCAGATCGGTTTTGCCGACCTCACGTAAGGTCTGGTTCCAATGGAGACAGAGAACGGAGAGGGGTTAAGTATGACCAGAGTGATCTGTTTTGACCTAGACGGGACGTTGCTTCCAATGGATACGGAAGTTTTTATTGTCCAGTACCTAAAGGAGCTAACCCCCCATATGGCCCATATCATTCCTCCGGACAAATTGGTTGATCTGATATTGGATGCCACCTTGGCTATGATTGACAGTGAGGATGGAAATGTCACCAATGAGGAGATCTTTGCACGCCGCTTTCTGGCTCGGTCAGGCTTGAAACGGGAGGAGATTTGGCCGCTTTTTGACCGTTTTTACGAGGAGCATTTTTCAGGGTTACAAAAGTACGTCCATGAGGCGCCGATATCGCGCCAGGTGGTGGAGGCGGCCTTGGACAGGGGATTTCGAGTGGCGGTGGCCACCAATCCGGTTTTTCCCAAGGCGGCGATCCGGGAACGTATGCGTTGGGCCGGAGTCGATGACCTGGTGGAGTGGGTGTCCGTCTATGAGGAGACCCACTGGTGTAAACCCCGACCGGAATATTATAGAGAAGTCGCTCAGGCGATGGGTGTAGACACCGAAGCGTGTATCATGGTGGGGAACGATATGCAGGAGGACATGGTTGCTTCAACAGTTGGCATGAAGACCTATTTTGTGAAGGATTGCCGGATTGACAGAGGCGAACCCGCTTATCGACCCGACCAGGAAGGGACATTGGCAGAACTGTTGGAGGATCTGAAGGACGGAAAAGGGATATTTGCCCCGATAAAAGTAGGTTAAACAGAGCGAAACCCCCTCGTTTATTCAACGGGGGGGTTTCATAGAGTGATCAGTTTTTGGCCGTTCCCATCTTCCATCCGTAGACATCGTAGAGCATGAACCAATCGTTGATCGGTTTGTCTTTATTGTCACTGGTGTGATAAGTGGCGTAGATAATACCCCATTCTATCTTGGTAACGATGACGCTGTGATCGATATACCCGTCTTTCTCGAAGTCTACGTTGAGGATGTCCCCTACCTTCAGTTGAGAGGGGTCAGAAGCCTGCTGGGCCTTGCGGACCAACTTCATGTGTTTAAAGAAGCTGTTGGCCACACTCCAGGTCATTGCGGGGCGGGTGTCGTTGTAATACCAGTAATCGTACCAGTCGTAGCGGCCTTTCTTTTCCTTGAAATTGCCTGCTTTCATCGCTTGAGAAACAAAGTTGGTACAATCGTACCAGCAGTCGTAGCAACCGCCTCTTTCACGGCTGTAGAAACCGTATTGCTCGTTGTTTCGCTTGTTCCACCATTTATATGCGTACTCTCGGACTTTTGCCCGGTCGTAGCCATTGGCTTCTTTACCTGGCTGGGTCTGCGGTTGGGGTTGAGGCTGTTGGCTACCAGGTTGTTGTGGTTCTTCTTGGTCCTCCCCTGGTTGATCACCGGGTTGTTGTGGTCGTTCTTCTTCGTTCCCGCCTTCGTTGTCAGGTGCCTGGGGCTGTTCCTGATCGGCATTATCTCCCTGTTGTTCGTTAGGTTGTTCGTCAGGTTGTTGAGGCTCTTCTTCTGTGCCCTTGTCCCCTTGCTCGTCCTCAGGATTCCGAGGTAGCTCTTGATCTTCCTCTGGTTGCTCCTCAGATTTTCGAGGCAGTTCTTGGTTTTCCTCTTGTTGACCGTCGGGTTTCTCCGAATCCGTCGCTTGTTCCTTTTCGGAGGTTTCTTTTTTCGGTTTGTTTTTGACAGGTGTCGCTTTAATTTTGGGCCCCGGGTTTTTAATAGGCTGAAGGTTGTACAGTTCGGCTTTTTCCTCTTGGGTCAGTTGCCCTTTCTTTGCCTTTTCCTTCAACTCCCGCAGCCGCTTGTTCTTTTCTTTGTTCTCGTATTCGCCGACATCTTTCACGTAACCTTGAACCTGTTTCTTCTGGGCGTCAGTCAAGCCTTCCAGGTTGGTAGCCGCGCTCCGCACTTTGTCACGGTAGCGGGGGTCGTTTAAGTCAGGTTTGGCATTTTGATTGCTTTTTTGCTGGACGATTTTGACGGCAGCTTGGTGCTCCCGTTTGATTTGCTGTTCACTTTTGGGGCTTTCATTGTAATAGCTGATGTTGTCGGCTAACTCTTTGTCCGACACGGTGTCGTATTTCTCCGTAGATTCGTCTTCTTTAGCAGCCTGGGCTGTCTTCTTGCCGGATGAACCGTTCCACACCTTGTCTGTGTCATGGTCGCCACCGAAAGCTCCGGCAAAAGCCAAAGAGGAACAGGTGAATACGACAGCCAGCGAAGCGCCCGTAATCCAGAGAACTTTCTTATTCCCCATAATCTTCTTGAACTTGTTGTCCTTCCCGTTTTTGTTCAAGAGCCTATCCCCTTTTTACGTGCTTTTATCGAAAAATATTCTAATTCCAATTGTATCATAGTTTTTAAAAGGGGGGGCGTCAATAGGCTATTTTGCCTATTGAATTTACAGAACCCCGCTTCTGGAAAAAAAAGTTTGAACCTCTGGGGAGAATACCTTAAAATGGGGGTTGATTTTATAGTGTCAGGAGATGAACCTGGTGGAAGAAATGATCATCAGTGTCAGTTCCATCGTCTGTGAAGTCCTTATCTTGGCCCCGGTACTTTTAATCCTTTTTGCCGGAGAGACCTTGGTATTTGGGCTTTTATACTTGCGGGAGAGTATAAACTACAGGGGCGGAGGGCTCTCGGGGAAGCATTTGTGGCCTGTATTGCCGATCCCTGTATTGGCTGGGGTTGGCGCTCTAGCTGCACCGACTGAACAGGGTTGCCGTTTCATGGGAATACAGCCGATGACTCTCTTGTTCTTCATCGCTCTTTTTATGTTGACATCCTTCTGGTCGATGCTCGGCTTCATCCTTCTTCGCGCTCGCAATGGGGGTAAGGAGAAGAACTTTTGAGTCAGGTTTATTAGCTATGCGCCGAGAACACCTCCACCTTCTATAAGTGGGGGATGAATCGGCGCGTCGGACGAGGGAGGGGTGTTTTTTACTCCTCACGCAAGTCCGACATGTAGTAGCTGACGGCACATGAAAGAATAGCGTATCATGATGGTAGATACATACGGGGAGGTGAAAAATCATGCATAAAGCATTCAAATTTCGCATCTATCCGACAAAGAAACAAGCCATTCTCATAAATAAGTCCATTGGGTGTAGTCGATTTGTGTTCAACCAGTTCCTAGCCAAGTGGAATGCTACCTATGAAAACACGAGAAAAGGTCTGACTTACGCGAGTTGTTCTGCTCGACTGACTCAGCTAAAAAGAGAAATCGAGTGGCTACGTGAAGTGGATTCCACGTCGCTCCAGAATACGTTAAAACACCTCGCTGACTCCTTTTCTCGCTTCTTCAAAAAGCAAAATGAACGCCCTCGATTTAAAAGTAAACGGAATCGTGTTCAGTCTTACACCAGTCAGTGTAACTATCCGAAAAAAGGGAAGCCGACGATGGAAGTTGTCGATAACCGCATCAAACTACCGAAACTGGGATGGGTCAAGTTCGCCAAATCCCGCGAAGTAGAAGGGCGCATTCTTTCCGCTACGATTCGCCGCAATCCTTCAGGTAAGTACTTTGTATCTGTGCTGTGTGAGAGAAAGGCGAGTCCCTATATTCCAGTGGAAAAGGGGAAAACGGTTGGGGTGGATCTCGGGCTGAAAAACTTCGCGATCTTGACCGATGGGACAAAGGTCAAACCCTCTCAGTATTTCCGGAAGTACGAAAAGCAATTGGTACAGGCACAACGGATCATGAGCCGTCGCACCAAGGGCGGTGCCAACTGGCACAAAGCACGCATCAGAGTGGCACGCATCCACGAGAAGATTACCCACGCACGCCATGACTTCCTCCATAAGTTGTCTACGAAGCTCATTCGCGAAAACCAAGTGGTGAGCATCGAAGACTTATCTGTGAACAACATGGTGCAAAACCATAAGCTAGCTAAATCCATCACGGATGCGTCCTGGTCGGAATTTGTGGCCATGCTGACCTACAAGGCCGAATGGATGGGAAGAACTGTCGTGAAAGTGGGCAAGCAGTTCCCTTCCAGCCAGCTATGTTCCTCCTGTGGCTACCGAAACAAAGGGGTAAAGAATCTTAACCTTCGGGAGTGGACATGCCCTACATGCAACCAGCATCATGATCGGGATATCAACGCGGCTCGCAATATCTTGCAAGAAGGATTAAGACTCCTTGCCGTTGGGACGACGGTCTAAGCTTGGTAAAGATCCTGTCAGTAGCCGGGAGTTCCCAAGAATCCCCCACCTCTTAGCGTGAGCGTAGGTGGGGGAGGTTCAATGAATGGGCTTTTTCTTATGTTCAAGCGGTGTGAAGTGAAACATTGTCCTTGCCCTCGCATAAATATATACCACTCCAGCAGCCAGCCTTGTTACGAGTCTGTTGGAACCTGTGAGTGGGAGGGCTTCATCCCTGGTTTCCCAAGAAACAGGTACCCTTTTTGCAAGGGGCAGGTTTTTCTACGATCATGTCGTCCGGAAACGGTGAATACCATGGGGAGAAGCATCCGACGAGTATCACATACGAGAGCTGAGAGGAGGCTCTTATGGACAACATCCTGAAGCGCATTGCAGAGCAAAGGCAAAGAGAAGAGAAGTTGGCATGGGAAGGATCGTTTGAGGAGTATCTGGGGATGGTGCGGGATCGTCCGGAATTGGCACAGACCGCTCATTCCAGGGTTTACAATATGATTGCCGGAGCCGGTGTCGAAAAAGACGAGCAAGGCAACAAGGAGTACCGCTTTTTCAGCCGGGAACTGTTCGGTCTGGATCGCTCCATTGAGCGTCTAGTGGAGGAGTATTTTCACTCGGCAGCTCGCCGGTTGGATGTTCGCAAGCGGATTCTCCTCCTGATGGGCCCCGTCTCAGGAGGCAAATCGACGATTGTCACCATGCTGAAAAGAGGATTGGAGAATTATTCCCGAACGGATGCCGGTGCGGTGTACGGGATTAAAGGATGTCCCATGCAGGAAGAACCTCTTCACCTGATTCCTCACTCCATGCGCCCCGATGTGGAGAAGGAGCTGGGAGTCCGGATTGAAGGGAATCTCTGTCCCTCTTGCCGGATGATGCTCAAGGAGGAATACGGGGGGAGAATCGAGGATGTAGTGATTAAGAGGATCCTATTCTCCGAGGACGATCGCGTGGGGATCGGTACATTCAGCCCCTCCGACCCCAAGTCTCAGGATATCGCGGATCTCACCGGGAGCATCGATTTTGCCACCATTACCGAATATGGGTCAGAATCCGACCCCCGCGCCTACCGTTTCGACGGGGAACTGAACAAAGCCAACCGCGGCCTGATGGAATTCCAGGAAATGTTGAAATGTGATGAGAAGTTTTTATGGAATCTTTTGTCCCTCACGCAGGAAGGGAACTTCAAGGCGGGGCGGTTTGCCCTGATTTCAGCGGATGAACTGATCATCGCCCATACCAACGAATCGGAATATAAATCCTTTATCGCTAACAAGAAGAACGAGGCGCTCCAATCCCGGATCATCGTGATGCCCGTGCCCTACAACCTGAAGGTCTCTGAAGAAGAAAAAATATACGAAAAGCTGATTCGGCAGAGCGATCTGGGCCATATTCATATTGCTCCGCACGCTCTGAAGGCGGCGGCTACCTTCAGTATCCTGACACGGCTGAAGGATTCCAAAAAACAGGGCATGGACCTGGTTAAGAAAATGCGTCTGTACGATGGTAAGTCCGTGGAGGGTTACAAGGAGACCGACGTTGAGGACCTCCGCAACGAACATCTGGACGAGGGCATGTCCGGCATTGATCCCCGCTATGTGATCAACCGTATCTCCAGCGCTCTCATCCGTACCGAAGCAAATTATATCAACGCCCTGGATATTCTTCGTTCGATCAAAGACGGCTTGGATCAACATCCGTCCATCAACAAGGATGAAAGAGAATGTTATCTGAATTTTATTTCAATTGCTCGGAAAGAGTATGACGAGCTAGCTAAGAAAGAAGTACAGAAAGCCTTCGTTTACTCCTATGAGGAATCGGCGAAAACCCTCATGGACAATTACCTGGACAATGTAGAAGCCTACTGCAACTGGACGAAGATTCGCGATCCGCTGACGGGGGAAGAACTGGAGCCTGACGAGAAGCTGATGCGTTCCATCGAGGAACAGATCGGGATTTCGGAAAACGCGAAGAAAGCCTTCCGAGAGGAGATCCTGATCCGTATCTCTGCGTTTGCCCGCAAAGGAAAAAGGTTCAACTATAACAGCCACGACCGGTTGCGGGAGGCCATTCAAAAGAAGCTGTTCACCGACCTGAAAGACGTGGTCAAAATCACTACCTCCACCAAGACACCGGACGAGAATCAGTTGAAGAAGATCAACGAAGTGATTGTCACCTTGGTGGATAAACACGGCTATACCACCGCCAGTGCCAACGAGCTGCTCCGTTATGTGGGCAGCCTCCTCAACCGATAAACAAAAAGAGATTCCGGGACAGGGATGGGAGGTGAACCCCACATGAAAGACCCCTTGTTTACCGTCTCCCAAGAAGATTGGTCCCTGCACCGAAAGGGCTACCAAGATCAGGTACGCCACCAGCAGAAGGTGAAAGAGGCCATCAAGAAAAACATGGCCGATCTTATCTCGGAGGAGAGTATTATCCTCTCCGACGGGAAGCAGGTGGTAAAGATACCGATCCGTTCCATGGACGAATACCGCTTCCGATACAACTACAACAAGGGAAAGCATGTGGGCCAGGGGGATGGAAAAAGCCAGGTCGGTGACGTCCTCGGCCGTGAACCCGGTGAAAGAGGACCGGGCAAAGGGCAGGGGGCGGGCAATTCCCCCGGTCAAGATTACTATGAAGCTGAAATCTCCGTTGAGGAACTGGAGAGCATTCTTTTCTCCGAGATGGAATTGCCTCACCTGCAACGCAAAGAACAGGATGAGATCGTTACCAAAGATGTCCGCTTTAACGACGTCCGCAAAAAAGGCCTAATGGGCAACATCGACAAGAAGCGAACTCTTTTGGAATCCCTCAAACGGAATGCCATACGGGGAGGGAAGGGTTTCGGACGCATCTCCGATGAAGATTTGCGTTTTAAAACCTGGGAGGATATCGTCATCCCCCATTCCAACGCCGTCGTTCTTGCCATGATGGACACCTCGGGCTCGATGGGCATCTTTGAAAAGTACATTGCCCGCAGCTTCTTCTTCTGGATGACCCGCTTCCTTCGCACCAAATACGACCAGGTGGAAATCGTCTTTATCGCCCACCATACCGAAGCCAAAGAAGTGACCGAAGAACAGTTTTTCAATAAGGGAGAATCCGGTGGCACTATCTGTTCCTCCGCCTACCGGAAAGCCCTCCAGATTATCGACGAACGCTATCCCGCCTACCGTTACAACATATACCCCTTCCATTTCTCCGACGGCGACAACCTCACCTCCGACAACGAACGTTGCACGAAATTGGTCAAGGAGCTGATGAACCGCTGCAATATCTTCGGCTACGGAGAGGTGAACCAATACAACCGCCACAGCACCCTCATGAACGGCTACAAGCATATCCAGGACAAGAAATTTATGCACTATGTCATCCGGGAAAAAGGGCAGGTGTACGATGCGCTGAAGCACTTCTTCTCGAAGAGAGGAGACACAGGCTAAGGGAAGGTATTAGGAAAACCCGCTCCCATATTGGGGGCGGGTTTTCCTTTTCGAAGATCACCCTTTGGACGATAAGTTTTTTCTACTTTTTCTGTTAACGCAGTGTCAGTCGGATATTAATAAAGGTCGAATAGAAAAATATTATTTACATCATAATAAATATTTGATAATATGGGTCTGATTTAATTTGGTCGATATGTTGGAAAAGGGAAGAAGCCTGGAAGCAGAAAAATATGGAGTGATAAAATTTGTTTGATTTTGATAGTATGAATCCATCCGTATATGAACCAGATTATATCCCTTTGCTGTTAATATTTTTAGGGCTTATCTATTTGGTGTATTTTGGGTTAGTCATCTCTAAAATCAAATTAGATGCCCTAACTGCGAGCACCCTTGTAATCTCTTTTCTAACCTATTTACTTGTTGGATTTTATATGACTGGGAAAGGCTATTATGTTGATGGGAAAAAGCTCCTGACAACCTATTATTTCATGTTTTTGGGTTTTTGGAATTAATATTATTAACATTTCCGTATGTATTTTTAGCTTTAGCGGCAGGTTTGGGTGAAAAGCGGGAAAAAACCGAAATATAGTTTCATGGCAGCAGCTAGCCTCCTATATTTCCAGTTGTATTTGACCAGTATAATCGGCATTCGACCCTGATGAAGGCCAACATACACATCCAGGACAAGAATTTCATGCACTATATCATCCGCTAAAAAGGGCATGTGGACGGTGTACTGAAGCATTTTTTCTCGAAGAAGGGAAAGCAACCCCACTTTTTCATGAAAGCGGGGTTTTTTGTGTGTTTCATGATAACGACAGCGTTGCTGGATGAATGAATAAATCCTCGATAGGTACTCATCTTGGAATGGATGCCCAGGGTGTTTTGGATTGTAGGAATCGCCCTGGTGGGTGAAGTGGTCAGAGGTTTGGACTTCTGTACGGACAGACACCTCCATAGGCTACCCTATACCCGAATGGGAAGGTTCTTTTTCCCACCCATAAACAGTTGACAAACCGATGAAAGGGCCATAATGTTGAGAGAAAAACTGAAGGTTTAATGATTATTGTGCAGCTTCCGACAGTCGATGGTTCGATAAGTAGCAGAGGAAGGAAGGGTACGCCATGGAATCGAAAAAGCAGGTTGCAGGCAAAACATTCGATGGGTGGATGTCTGAATTTCCGATTTTGACTGACATCGTTTCCACCAAAGCGGTTTTTTGGACGAATCCTCATTACAAACCATTTGAGCATGCTGTCCCTTCCCTGTCTGAAGCCGATATTGCGGATGCGGAAGCAAGACTGAAGCGGTTTGCTCCCTATATCGCGGAGGCTTTTCCGGAAACCAAAGAAGTTGGAGGGATCATCGAATCGCCTTTGGTTCCCATTCCACAGATGCAGGAGGAGTTGGAACGTCAATTTGGGGGAGCCATTCCTGGGCGCATGTTGCTTAAGTGCGACAGTCACTTGCCGGTGAGCGGATCCATCAAAGCGAGGGGTGGCATTTACGAAGTATTGGCCCATGCGGAAGAACTAGCCATGCAACACGGAATGCTTTCGGTTCATAACGATTATACCGTTCTTCACTCTGATCGATTTCGTCAGTTTTTTTCTAATTATTCCATCGTGGTGGGATCGACCGGGAATCTCGGCTTAAGCATCGGTATCATCAGTGCAAAGTTGGGGTTTTCGGTGACGGTGCATATGTCGGCAGACGCCCAGCAGTGGAAAAAGGACTTGCTTCGAAGCAAAGGGGTTTCGGTCGTTGAACACGCTACCGATTACAGCAAAGCGGTGGAAGAAGGGAGGAAGCAGGCAGAAGCGGATCCAACCTGTTATTTTATCGATGATGAGAATTCCAAACGACTGTTTTTGGGATATGCAGTGGCAGCTTTTCGATTAAAGGGGCAGTTGGAGAGGTTGGAAATACCTGTTGACCAGGATCACCCTTTATTCGTCTATTTGCCGTGCGGCGTAGGTGGAGGCCCTGGCGGTATCGCTTTCAGCTTAAAGCAGATCTACAAGGAGCATGTACACTGCTTTTTTTCCGAACCAACTCATTCACCCAGTATGCTGTTGGGTTTGCTGACTGGGCTTCATGATCAGGTTTCTGTACAGGATTTTGGGATCGATAACAAGACTTCTGCGGACGGCCTCGCTGTAGGCAGGCCCTCTCGTTTTGTCGGTAAAATCATCGAACCGCTGTTAAGCGGAACCTTTACCGTGGATGACGAGACCTTGTATACCCTGTTGTATACGTTGAGCAAGAAGGAAAACATTGAGTTGGAGCCCTCCGCTTTGGCGGGAATGCCCGGGCCTTATCGACTCTTGCATTCGAATGCTGGCGTCTCGTATTTGAAAGAGCATGGCCTGATCGACAAGCTGGGAAACAGCACGCATATGGTATGGGCAACTGGAGGAAGCATGGTGCCTGAACCTATCATGTCCGAATACATGGCCAAAGGATCGGGTTCCAATGGTTAGGGATAAAAGACGAAAATAGAAAAGCCGGGCGGAGGTCAACCCTCGCCCGGCTTTTTTCTAATCGATCAGCGGTTTTTAAACCGGCCCCGGCGTCTTCCATATCGTTAACACTCCATGAGCGCCGCGTTTACGCTTTTTCCTCCAACTTCTTCAGGTCATTGTTGTGTCCGATCATGACGAGGATGTCTCCCTCATGGATGGTATCGTCCGCCAAGGGAGCGATATTGATGTGTGGACCGCTTTTAATGGCCATGACATTGCAGCCGAATTGAGCCCGGATATCGATTTCCTCTAGTGTCTTTCCTGCGAAAAATTTTCCAGCACTCATTTCAATAATACTGTAATCGTCTGCCAGTTCGATGTAGTCGAGGATGTTGGGAGAGATGAGGTTGTGAACAGCCCGTACCCCCATGTCTCGCTCCGGATAAACCACTTTATGAGCACCGATCTTGTAGAGAACTTTTCCATGGAGGTCGTTCCGTGCTTTTACCACTACTTTTTTTACGCCCAACTCTTGAAGGACCAGGGTAGTCATAATGCTGGATTGGATGTCTTCTCCGATGGAAACAACCACAACGTCAAAATTGCGGATCCCAAGCGCCCTCAACGCATGTTCATCGGTGGAATCCGCTTCGACTGCGTGGGAGACGATCTGAGAAAAAGCCTGGACCTGCTGGGGATCCTTGTCGATGGCCATCACTTCATATCCCATATCATGAAGGGTCTTTGCGACACTGCTGCCGAATCGACCGAGTCCAATAACCGCAAATTGTTTGTTCATGCCGATTCTCCTTTGCTGCATTCAAAGTGGAGTCTACGATCATTTCTTTAGAGTCAAGAAGATTAAGGAGGAACGCCTTCATAGAAAAAGCCATCGAAGTGGGTCACTTCGGTGGCTGGTTGAAAACCATACAAAAGAAACCACCACTCCCTCTCCGGAACGCTTACGGGGTTAGCTGACGGATTCGGGCTGATGGAGAGTTTGCCCTACCTGTGCGGTACAGGATTCACCCCAAGAAAGTCGGGTCCCCCGCTCCTTACGGATTCAGCGAATAGAATGGCGCTTTATCAGCGTTTGACGAAATATGAACCTAATTTACTGCCATAACAATCATGTTGTCAAGTACTTTTCGATGATCTAGACAGAGGTTTTACAACCAAAAATAAAACCCAACATTCAAATAAACCTGTAACCGATAGTGAGGTTTTGTTTAGTTGTCGAAAAAGGCAAAACCTCCGCATGGTAAATACCCAAGACAGGGTATTCGCGTGCTTTTGCATCCAACCTAGAACACTAGTGAATAAAACACATAGGATGATATAAATGGGAGAAAGGAGATAAACCATAGGTGAAGATGAAGCTTCGAAAAAAACCAATGAAGCGATTGCCGGGGCCGGTTGCGATCGGTGGGGTAGGGGGAAGCGGAACCAGAGTGGTTGCGGAATTGTTAAAGCAACTGGGCTTTTACATGGGATCGGAAAGTGTTGAAAAAGATAATATCTCATTAAATAGGAAGAAAAAGCTTTTTATCCGTCTCCCTCGATCGAGACATCGGCACATCCTAAAAGAATTTGAAAAAGGGATGGTCCATCGTTATAACGTTGATTACACTCCCTATATCGGATGGGGGTTTAAAGCCCCTTGGATCCATCTCTATTTAAAATCGATGAATAAGCATTTTCGTTCACTCAAATATATTCATGTCATACGAAATGGGTTGGACATGGCGTTTAGTGAAAACAAACGGCAGCTACATCTTTGGGCGAGTCGTTTTAACATTGAGATTCCCAAAGATGATAAATACCTGCCTGTTGCCCAACTCAACTATTGGATCAAAGTGAATCGTAGATCGATCAGACTGGGTAACAAGCTTTTGGGCAACCGGTTTTTCGTGCTCAATTACGACCAGCTTTGTCTTAACCCCAAAATGGAAATCCAAAAATTGATCCGTTTTTTGGAGTTGGATGTGAATGAAACGGATATCGATTCGCTGTCTCGCATTGTTCGGAAACCCGAGTCCTTTGAACGGTATAAAAAACATGATTTAAGTATTTTTAACGAAGAACATGTCCAAGACGTCCGAAGTTTCGGGTTTACAATAGAAAAATAAAATCGCTGATAACGAGCGAAAAATGGCCCCTACACGATAAACCAAGTGTAGGGTTTTGTTAGCAAACAAAGCACATAGGATGATAGAAAGCCAAAAGAAAGGAGCGAAACCATCTTTGGCTCATTCAGCGGAAGGATTACCAGGGCCGGTTGTAATTGGTGGGGTCGGGGGAAGCGGAACCAGAGTGGTTGCGGAATTGTTGAAACAACTGGGCTTTTATATGGGAGTGGATGACGGCAATAAACCGAATCAGTTGAAATCCAATGATAATCAATGGCTAAATGGAAAACGTTTCATACGCACACCCCTAACGAGACAACAAGCTCTTTTGCGGGAATTTAAGAGAAAGATGCTCCATTCTCATGCAGTTGATTATACACGGTATATCGGGTGGGGATTTAAAAACCCCTTTACGCATCTCTATTTAAAAACATTGAATAGACACTTTGACTCACTCAAATATATCCTAGTCATACGGAATGGGTTAGACATGGCGTTCAGTGAAAACAAACGGCAGCTTCGTCTTTGGGGGAAGCGCTTTAACATTGAGATGCCCAAAGATAAAAAATATCTCCCTATCGCCCAATTGAACTATTGGATTAAATCCAATCGAAGATCGATCAGGCTGGGGAATAAGCTTTTGGGCAACCGGTTTTTCGTGCTCAATTACGACCAGCTTTGTCTTAACCCCAAAATGGAGATCCAAAAATTGATCCGTTTTTTGGGGTTGGATGTGAATGAAATGGATATCCATCCGCTGTCCCGCATTGTTCGGAAACCGGAGTCCTTTGAACGGTATAAAAAACATGATTTAAGTATTTTTAACGAAAAGCATTTCCAAGCCGTACGTAGTTTCGGATTTGAAGTAAAGCTGTAATTCGGGCCGAACCCGACAAACCCAGCTAATCTAGCTGGGTTTGTCGGGTTCGAAAAGGGCGTCCCTTCGAAGGCGCCAACTTGTTGCATCTAGACCCCCGTTGCTCGTAAACTCGGCCCAGGCAGTGAGGCTTTTTCGTTCTCTCTTGCCTATGAATCAATTACCATGTACAAAAATATAGGGCTCGATAATCCATGAGCCTTCCATAAAGAAAACCCAGGATTACCCCTAGGAAACAAGTATTCCTCTGCTTCTTTTTGCCCATTTTGGATATCCGGATCCAAACGATTAATTATGCCAATTGACATCCCATGTATTCGAGAGATTGAAGGTACTTTCCAGGCTCTTATTTTTAGCCGCTGCCGGGTTTGCTGTCTTGTGAATGGGTTAACTCTACATAGCTTACTTGTGGAGAGGTGTTTAAGCTGACAGTGATGAACAGCGCCGCAATGAGAGCAACGAATGATCTTTTACTCCACTTTCTCAAAGGTGATGTCCTCCTCAGTTTGTAATTCAATTTGTAGTTGATACATATTTCGTGTTATTTGCTGAAATTCCTTGTCGCTAATATTTTCCAAACATTGAGCCAAATGGAGCATGTTTTTATATGCTCTTTTCTTAAGACCGTGTTTCTCTGCAATTTCGGCCCCTCGTCGATAAAAGGCGATAGCTTCTGATTTCTCGTTTTGTAGTCGATGAAAGTCTCCCATCACTTGTAGAGCATAAGTTAATTGAGGGACATCATTATGTTTTTCGCCAAGTTGAATGGCTCTGTTAATGGCCTGCTTGGCTTCGTTATTTCTTTTTTCTTTTAGATAGAGGAGGCCCAACCGGGCATATGTCGTAATAAATTTATCCTCATCTTCTTTGGGGAGCTTCCCCTGCAAATGGAGTGCCGTATCAAAACATTCTTCAGCCTGTTCCCAGTCTTTTTGTTGCATGTAAACGCTACCCAACACTGTCCAAAAATCAAATATCATTGTATATTGATGATTCATTCTCGCTTTTTCCAGGCCGATTTCTGCGTATTCAATCGCTTGATCCAATACACCTGTACGTCGGCATAATTCAGCCCGAAGCCAATAAAAGGATAGAAGGGTTTCTGTTTGCTCGATATGAGGCAACTCATCCCATATTTCATGGACGACCCCGATAGCTTCCCCGAGGCGGCCTAATCTCTCCAGGTAGATCGCTTTATTCCGTTTGAGAAGGTATTTGAATTGCGGTCGATCCCCGTTATCTTTGAATGCATCGATCCCGCTTTCTGCGTACTGCAATGCCTGTTCCATATCATTTTGATAGTAAAGGCAAAGGCTCAATTCCGTAAAAGCAGCAGCTTCTATGTTGGAATTTGTCTGACTACCCAATCGAATCGCGTTAAAGAAAGAGCGCTCTGCTCTTTTCCAATTCCGTTGACTGCTATAGCACTTCCCCTTGATGTAATGGTAGTAGGCTGCATAGGGATGGGAATCGTCAAGGGTTATTTGGTCCAGCTTTTTTAATGCTTTTTCAGCTTCCCCGATATCCCTTAGGGTTTCCGTTTGGAACAAATAAAATTGTAGTTTCTTCAATTCTTTCTGCTCACCCAGCAAGATTTCCGGTACTTGTTCCAATGGGATATTCAACTTATTCAGAAGGTAGAGTGCTTTTTCAACCCCTACATGGGGAACGCCTCTTTCAATGTTGCTTATGGTGGCAGGAGAAATGTTTTTGTCAGCCAAATCCTCCAATCGAAGGCGTCGTTCTTTACGGACTTTTCGAATAATTTCACCGACCTCGTGAATATCTAAGGACTCCAATTTATGCCCACCTTTCCGCTACCTGGGATTAATAATTATATTTTATACCAACTGCTTGTTTTTTGGAAATAGTATACATCCACCTTTTTCAGCTACAACGCTTTAAAATCTTTTAGCGACAGTAGAGAACATAACCTTTTCCATCAGCGAAGCGGCCCCTTGCCCGGTAATCCACCGGTCAAGGGGCCGCTCATGGTTTTTACACTTCTGCACGGACATATCCGCGAAATTTTTGTTCCAGCCACTCCCCCAATTGGAAAATCGTCTCCTCGTTCCCATTGCCGCCGATCACCTGGATGGCTGCCGGGAGGCCGTCTTCTCCTTCGCCGACCGGGATGACGAGTGAAGGTAGTCCCCATACATTGGCATAGGCGACAAAAGGCATATAGGTTTGATACGTTTTGCGCATGGAGAAAATCTCCCGGTATAGCTGGCCATGGGGTAAGGCTGTACGGTGGTAAACGGGAAGGATCAACAGGCGTCGGTTGAAATAAGAGTTCAGCTCCTGGTCCCCGGCGGTTAGGGTCTGTTGGATGGCGGCCAGCCGTTTTTGGCTCGGTTTAAATAAGCGGGCACCGATGAGGGCCCAGGACAGATAGCGGTGCAAGTCCGACTTCTTCCCCAGTATTTCCTTCGCAAACTCCCAAATCGGACGGATCGGCTTGTCGTCAAAAGCGATGGTTGCCGTATCATGGGCTCCATCGATGGACATGATCCATTGCCAAAGTTGGGCGGATTCCCGATAATAGGGCGGCTCCTGATCGGTCAGGGAAAAACGGCGATCCATGGTTTGCACGACCTGTTTCATTAAGGATGCGGTTTCCTCCTGAAGGGGATAGTGCTGATCGTGTAAAGGAAAAACGATTTCGAAGGAATCCAGGGAGTCCGATGGGGGAGGGGAAGCCAGAATGGAATGGATGAGGCGTGCATCCCGGACTGATTTGGCGATGGCTCCCATTCCGAGCATCCGCTCCTGCAAAGGAATCCGGATAGGTGGGAACGAACCGGCTTGCGAAACTTGTCCACGACCGCTTTTAAACCCGATGACGCCGTTAAAATGACAGGGAAAGCGAATAGAGCCGCCGACGTCGGAGCCTACCCCCACTGCCGCTCCACCGGCGGCGATCAAGGCTCCCTCACCGCCGCTTGAACCACCCGCTGTACGAGTCACATCCCAGGGATTGTTTGTCCGTCCAAAACACTTGTTTTCTGTTTCCTGACAAAAACAAAGGGAAGGAGTGTTAGTTTTTCCCAGAATAATCGCGCCTTCTCTCCGAAGTTGAGCAACGATGGTCGCATCTTGGTCAGCGATATGATCTCTTCGATGGGAGAGGCCACTGGTCGTCCGCATCCCTTTCACATCAAAGGATTCTTTGATGCTGATCGGAACTCCGAACAGCTGGCCCCGGGCGTTGCCGAGTTTCAATTGTTCATCAGCCTGTCTGGCTTCCTCCCGTGCTTGATCAAAGCGCTCCTCTACCAAGCAGTTAAGGTGGGGTTGGATCTTTTTCAGGTGGGTGATATAAGCTTCAGTAGCTTCCAGGGAAGAGAGTTCACGATTGCGGACCTTCCGGGCTACTGTCGTGGCGTCGAAGTCCAGGATCGACATGATATTCACCTCGATTAGTCAGGGTCTGTCCCGTTTCAGACCCAGAATAGTGAATCATTTCCGTTTATTAAAAAGTGTATCATGACCGCTGGTCTTCATGAAAGGAAAATAAAAAAAGCACCTTGAGATGGAAGCTAAAAGACTTTCATGGTTAGATACTGTCTCCAAACCTTACAAACTTTAAAGCTAGATGTAATATGAATCGATAGTTTCGCTTTCGCTTCCTCCTTTACACTTGTCATTATACATGGAAGCTAGGGGTGGAACGGGATGTCGATCTTTTTACAGGTGGCTGTATCATTTGGATTGAGTGTTATCTTGGGTCGATGGGCGATACCCTTTTTTAAACACATGGAATGGGGACAGGCTATTCGAGAAGAAGGGCCGAAGAGGCATTATGAAAAGACAGGAACGCCGACGATGGGTGGGATGATTTTTCTCGCCGCTTCCGTGGTGACGGTAGGGGTGACCGGTATGGCAACGGGTGTGGATCGAATAGAAGAAGACTTGCTCTTCTTGTTATTCGTTACATTGGGTTTCGGATTGGTCGGTTTTTTAGACGATTTTGTCAAGGTGGCGATGAAACGGAATCTGGGACTGACGAACAAACAAAAATTGCTAATGCAATTTTTCATGGGTTCCGTTTTTCTTTTTCTGTTTTTGAATCATCCGATTCATGGGTTTGAAATCCAATTTTCCACTACGCTAGAAAGTTTGTATTTCTGGTTGTTACTCCTTACTCTAGTCATCGTCTCCAATGCCGTGAACTACACCGACGGCTTGGATGGTTTGGTGGCAGGGACCTCCGTGATCGTTTATGGCGTATACATATGGATTGGGATACAACAGGACAACCCGGTGGTCGTTTTGTTTGCAGCATCGATGGTAGGGGCGATTTCCGCCTTTTTGCTGTTTAATTGGCATCCCGCCAAAATTTTCATGGGCGATACCGGATCTCTCGCTTTGGGTGGTGGAGTTGCCGCCGTGGCGGTGGTCACCGATACCGTAAAGTTGCTGCCCGTTTTTGCGGCGATTTTCCTATTGGAGATGTTATCTGTGATGGTCCAGGTGTTCTCGTTTAAAGTTTGGGGAAAGCGGATTTTTCGCATGAGCCCTGTTCATCATCATTTTGAATTGCTGGGTTGGTCAGAACGGAAAATCGTCACCGTGTTTTGGTTTTGCCAACTGCTTTTCTCAGGAATCGGTGTGGGCCTTTATTTATCTTAATTCGTGTGATAAGGGACCCGGTTTTTTTTTACTGTCATTCCGTTGATCCTGTATACTTACCTTAGGCTAGGGTCATGCCCTGCCAATGGTCTATGTCCCATTGCTCCTTGATCGGGGCATTCTTTTTTTATTCCCAGTGTTCCGGCGGGCGGTTGTGAAGCCTATCATAACCATGCAAGGCCTGCGAAGTGCGGGCCTTTTTGTTGGGGAAGGTTTGGGATGATGAACCCTTGAAGGTAAATGAACCAGCTGATTGGGGAAAGATAGAATCCTGTGGTCATTAAAACCCCGTGTCAAATCACACTTCTTACCTTACAAGAAGCGGGACAGCATGGTATTCTGTTAGAAGTACAACTCCGAATCCGTATGAGGTGAGAGTTTGTGAACCGGAAGGAGGAAAACATGGATAAAATAATAAACCGACATCAAGAGGCTTCGGCCATGCTGAAAGCGACCAGCCGAACCTTCTTCATTCCCATTAGCCGTCTGCCGGAAGGCTTGAAAGAAGCGGTTTCCTCTGCGTATCTCTGTATGAGGGCCATTGATGAAATCGAGGATGATCCTGCGCTTCCTTCTGATGTAAAAGCTAACCTGTTACGTTCTTCCCAAAGGATCTTACAACAACCTGAGGCTGATTTGGACCGGCAATGGACGAACTTGATGGAACCCCACCGGTCACGGCTGCCGGAAGTGACTTTGCGAATGAATGATTGGGCGAAACTGAGCCCGCCAACCGTCCGGTCCCTTGTGTACGATAAGACGGGAATTATGGCAAAAGGCATGGCGGACTGGGTATGTAAAGAGTGGGATATCCGGACAGAGGAAGACTTGGATGATTATACGTACTATGTGGCGGGGTTGGTCGGTGTACTCCTAAACGATCTTTGGCGGTGGTACGACGGCACGGAAACGGATGAAAAGCTGGCTGTCGCTTATGGGCGTGGCTTGCAAGCAGTCAATATCATTCGGAATCGGGAGGAGGATCTTGCCCGGGGGGTGGATTTCTTCCCTAATGGGTGGTCGATGGAAGAAATGTTCTCGTATGCCCGCCGAAATCTAGTGATGGCGGATATTTATACGGACAGCATTCAATCCCAGCCGATTCTTGAGTTCTGTAAAATTCCTTTGACACTCGCGCATGGAACCCTCCGTGCTTTGGAAGCAGGGGAATCCAAGCTCAGCCGGTTTGCGGTGAAGGCATTGGTCAAAAAAATTATTGGGGAGTAGTGAAAACTCTCTTCTCATATATTGGATCGCAACCAAGCAGTCGCTTCTCTTTAGGGAGCGGCTTTGTTGTGGAAAGGGGGTTAGGACCATGGTTGAACCCAATCAAGCGGCATTCTGCCCAATATGCGGTAAAGATAATGATTGCGGCAACCTAGCAGGAAAGCCCCGTGGTACATGCTGGTGCGACAAAGAGGTGTTCCCTCCTGAAATCCTTGAGCGAGTATCATCTGAGCAGCGAAAAGCATGTATTTGTCAAGGCTGTGTGAAACGTTACAAAAAGGAGTGAGCAGTAGAAAAGTTTGCTATTCGTCCCAGTGGAAGCGGATTCATGCTACAATAAAAGAAGCCGAGAGAAGCAAACAATTTGGATCGACCCTCATTTCCGGTCCATGTAGTCGGAGTGGTTCGCGGGATAAAGGGTGACACGATGTCTTTATTTTATCTTCTTATCTAAAAATGCGGCCCATTCTTTTTATGATCTTCTGTCAAAAGCGCCCGTATGGGTGCTTTTACATGCGTCCTCGGCATGAAAGCAATCAATTCCAAGCCAACAAGGGGCAAGTCGGCAGATTTCCGCTGTTGCAACTCCCCTAGAGGATATGGGTATAATGAAGGCGGTTTCCGATGAACGGCTACAGCCGTTGGGTTCCGGTTCACCTACAGAGAAGAGAACCGATAACAGTCGCAGTTGGAGGGAGTGCCGTATGGCATCTGGGAACGTAGACAGTGAAAACGCTTGGCAACGGTTTCACGGACCGAACCTAGGCTACATCCAAGAGTTATATGAACGGTATATGGAAGATCCGGCGTCCGTTGAGGAGCCGATGCGGGAGTGGTTTGATGAGTACGGGGCGCCCCCCGGAATGGAAGGAGGCGTTCAGAAACAGGAAGCGCCGCCAGCCGGGATTCCTGGGGACGTATCCTTTTTGAAAAAGGTGGTGGCGGCGGAAAAGCTGGTGAACAGCATCCGCATCCACGGACATATGGCGGCTCAGCTTGACCCGTTGGGTTATCACGAGCCGGACAATCGGCGGCTGATTCCGGAGTCCTTCGGTCTGACCGAGGCGGAGTTGGAATCGATTCCCGGTGAGGTTATCAAGCCACATGCCCCGGGTAAGATGCGGACGGCACTGGATGTGGTCCGGAGTCTCCGGGGTCTCTACACCAAAACGATCGCTTTTCAGTTCAGCCATGTTCATAGTTCCGAGGAACGGGAATGGTTGTATAAACGGGTGGAATCGGGACTTCTCCCGGCGATCCCGTCAAAGAAAAAAGCGGCCGTTCTGAGGCGGTTGGTTGAGGTGGAGGAGTTCGAGCGTTTCCTCCATCGTACCTTTGTCGGTCAAAAGCGTTTCTCCGTCGAAGGATTGGACATGCTGGTACCCTTAATGGATGAGATTATCCACTGTTCGGTTAACAGCGGTGTCCGTTCCATCAATATTGGGATGGCTCACCGGGGGCGTTTGAATGTCCTCGCCCACGTTCTGGGCAAACCCTATGAAAAGATTTTCTCCGAGTTTCACCATTCCCCGAACAAGGACCTAGTCCCTTCGGAAGGCTCGATGGGAATTAACTACGGTTGGACAGGGGATGTCAAATATCACCTGGGGATGGACCGTGAGTTTGAAAATGAAAATGAGGTTCATGCCCGTGTAGCTCTCGCTAACAACCCGAGCCATCTCGAATATGTCAATCCTGTGGTCGAGGGATATACTCGCGCTGCTCAAGAGGACCGGAGCCAAGTCGGTTATCCCGAACATGATGTAAGCCGGTCCCTCGCAATTCTCGTTCACGGAGATGCGGCCTTCCCCGGTGAGGGTGTTGTGGCGGAAACGCTCAACTTTGACCGGCTTCCCGGTTATCAGACGGGCGGCTCCATCCATATCATCGCTAATAACATGCTTGGCTTCACCACGGACAGCCGGGACTCCAGGTCTACCCGCTACGCGAGCGATCTGGCCAAGGGCTTCGAGATTCCGGTCGTTCACGTCAACGCCGACGATCCTGAAGCTTGCCTGGCCGCTGTACAGCTGGCTTGCGAATACCGGACCCGGTTTTGCAAGGACTTCCTCATTGATCTGATCGGGTACCGGCGTTATGGCCATAACGAAATGGATGATCCGGTTGCGACCCAGCCGAGCCTCTACAAAAAGATCCAGAAGCATCCTACCGTTCGTAAGTCTTATGGGGAGACCCTCGTCAAAGAGGGAACGATCACCCAAGACGAAGTGAAAGCATTGGATCAATCGGTTCAGGACCGCCTGCAAAAAGCCTATCAGACGGCTAAAGAGAATCGGAAGAACGGCAACGGGCGGGTCGATGCGGGTGAGCTGATTCCGGACCTCGTACCGGAAATCAACACGGGAGTCGACCTGGATTTGCTTCGGGAGATCAATGTGGAACTCCTGAAAAGGCCGGAAGGCTTTCACACCTACCCCAAGCTTGAGAAAGTGCTTCAGCGGCGGAGTGACGCTCTGGAAGGGGAAGGAGCGGTTGACTGGCCTCTGGCGGAGACCCTCGCTTTCGCCTCCATTCTGGCGGATGGGAGACCGATTCGCCTCACCGGGCAGGATACCGAACGGGGAACCTTTGCCCACCGCCACCTGATGGTCCATGATCCCGAGACAGGCCAGAAATTCTGCCCCTTACATCGTTTGCCTCAGGCTAAGGCATCCTTTGCCATCCACAATAGTCCGCTGACCGAGGCCGCGGTGATCGGGTTCGAATACGGATACAACGTATACTCTCCTGAGACGCTGGTGCTGTGGGAAGCCCAATTTGGTGATTTCGCCAATGCCGGGCAGGTGATCATCGACCAATTCCTGTCCGCTGGTCGGGCCAAGTGGGGGCAGAAATCCAGCCTTGTGATGCTTCTCCCTCATGGATATGAAGGTCAGGGACCGGAACACTCCAGCGCCCGCTTGGAGCGGTTCCTCCAGATGGCGGCGGAAAATAACTGGACGGTGGCCAACCTATCCAGTGCGTCCCAATACTTCCACCTTTTGCGGCGGCAGGCAGCGATCACGGACAAAGAGGACGCCCGGCCCCTTGTGCTGATGACACCGAAGAGCCTCTTACGCAACAAGCGGACCGTCTCCAAAGGGGAGGAATTCCAGAATGGCTGTTTCCGGTTTGTGCTGGAGCAGCCGGGTTGGGGCCAAGATGTTGACAAAGTGGAGCGACTGATTCTCGCCAGCGGTAAAGTGACCATCGATCTGGAAGAGATGGGCGAAAATGAAGAGCGCTCCGAGGACGTTCATGTCCTGCGCGTGGAGCAGCTGTATCCCTTCCCTAGGGAAGAAGTGCGGCAGGTTCTCAGCCGGTTCCCCAATCTAAAAGAACTGATTTGGGTTCAGGAAGAGCCTCGCAATATGGGAGCATGGACCTATATGGAACCGCGTCTGCGCGCTGTAGCCCCCGATGGCATCGCTGTGGACTACATCGGACGTCCCGAACGGTCCAGCACAGCGGAAGGACAGCCAGACGTACACGATATCGAACAGAAACGCATCCTGAGGGCAGCGCTCAAAATCCAAGGGTAACGACACGCGGGAGGGAATTGACGTGAAGGAGATCAAAGTCCCGGAACTGGCAGAATCGATCACGGAAGGGACCATCGCCAATTGGTTGAAAGAGGAGGGGGACTCCGTCGAGGAAGGAGATCTTCTCCTGGAACTCGAGACGGATAAAGTCAACCTGGAAATTAACGCCGAGGATGCGGGCGTTTTAAAGGAAATCGTGAAGAAAGAAGGGGACACCGTCGAAGTGGGCGAAACGATTGCCTTGCTCGAAGCAGGTGACAAAGCACCCAGCGACGCTGGAGAAGAACCCTCCCAGGCGGACGAAAAAGAGGAAAAAGCTGCTGATTTGAAAGAAGAGGCCGAAGAAGCCGACGAAAAGGCCCTGGATAACCGGAACGCGGAAGAAGAGTCCCGTTCTTCCCGCATTGCCTCCCCTGCTGCACGCAAGCTGGCCCGGGAACGGGGGATCAACCTGGATAACGTTCGGACATCGGATCCTTCGGGTCGGGTTTCGGTGGACGATATAAAGAACCACCGCGAAGAGAAGGCGGAAGAGAAACCTAAGCCCGCTTCGAAGAAACCCGAATCGAACAAGCCGACTCCGGGCAGCGAAGTGAAAGGGGAAGGAGATGACGGTCGTCCCGTAGACCGAGTGCGGATGTCGCGCCGCCGTCAGACCATCGCCAACCGCCTGGTAGAGGCCCAGCAGAATGCGGCCATGCTGACGACTTTCAACGAGGTGGACCTCTCAGCGGTGATGGAGATCCGCAAGCGGCGGAAAGAAGCGTTCAAGGAGCAGCATGATGTAAACCTGGGCTTTATGTCCTTCTTTACCAAGGCTTCTGTTGCCGCCCTAAAGGCCATCCCACGGCTTAATGCGGAGATCCAGGGGCAGGATATGCTCCTGAAGAAGTATTATGATATCGGGATCGCCGTCTCCGCCAAGGAAGGGCTGGTTGTTCCCGTGGTGCGTGACGCGGATAAACGTAGCTTTGCCGAAATCGAGAAAGAAATTGTCCGCCTCGCAGGTAAAGCGCGTGATAACGCTCTTACCCTGGATGAGCTGCAGGGTGGCTCCTTCACGATCACCAATGGAGGTGTTTTTGGCTCCCTCCTGTCCACCCCGATTCTCAATGCGCCCCAAGTAGGGATTCTCGGGATGCACAAGATCCAGAAGCGGCCCGTCACCTTGCCAGATGGCAGCATCGAGAGCCGCCCAATGATGTATATCGCCCTTTCCTACGATCATCGCATCGTGGATGGTGCCGAAGCGGTCACCTTCCTGGTGAAGATCAAAGAACTCCTGGAAGATCCGGAACTGTTGATGCTGGAAGGGTAACTCCATGGAAACCGTTCTCCGTCCCGGAGAGCGGTTTTTTTGTATACAATTCGTAGGGTTGAATTTGAACAAAAAGTACGGTAGATTATCGAAAATGCGATGGCATGGCCGGGAGGTGAATGGGAATGGATGTCGATGTGATCCTATCGTTCCTCGCTGTTTCTGTCCTGTTAACGATTATACCGGGGCCGGACAATCTGTTTGTAATCGCCCAGAGTATCGGACACGGACGGAAAGCAGGTGTTGTAACAGCGCTTAGCCTGTGTTCGGGTGTCCTCGTTCACACGATGGCAGCCGCGCTAGGGATTTCCGCCATCTTGGTTCGTTCGTCCTTTGCATTTCAGTTGGTTAAATACGCAGGTGCGGCCTATCTCTTGTACTTGGCCTGGCAGGCATGGAAAGAAAGGGATGCGGTTTTGTCAGCGGAGAACCAGCCGTTGGAGAGTGCTGGATCCCTTATTCGCAAAGGAATCCTGATGAATGTGCTCAATCCGAAGGTTTCCCTCTTCTTCCTGGCTTTCCTACCACAGTTCGTATCACCGGGAACAGACGGTGCGGCTTTGCAGATGGTGGGCCTGGGTGTTCTGTTTATGGTTCAGGCTGCCGTTATCTTTACTTTGTTTGCTCTCTTTGCCGGAAGCCTGGGGGAATGGCTCAAGAAACGCCCGCAAACAGGAAGGTTGATTCATCTCGGGAAAGCGGTTTTGTTCGCTTTCATCGGAATTCGCCTGGCTTTCTCGGGAAAATGATTGAGAAGAAACATCAAAAAAGCCCGGCTGGGTAACAGCCAGGCTTTTTCTCTTTTATCGCATCAGCTTTCGGAGCACCTTGAGGCCGATTTTGCTGGTCGGGTAGCGGAAGGGGAAGTCAAAGCGGGTGGTTTGCTTGAGAATGCTTTTCTGATGGGAAAAACAATCGAAACTTCCCTTTCCGTGGTATCTTCCCATCCCGCTGGGGCCCACACCTCCGAAGGGAAGGTACGGACTGGCAAAGTGCATCAGGGTGTCGTTGACACATCCTCCGCCGAAGGGGAGCGCAGATAGGATGCGGTCTTCTGTCTGCTTAGACTCCGTGAAACAATAGAGGGCCAAAGGCTTGGGTTTTCTTCGGATCTGCCGGATCACCTCATCGAGATCATCGAAGGGAAGGACAGGAAGGATTGGGCCGAAAATTTCCTCTTCCATGACCGGATCCGTCCAGGAAACGTTTTCCAACAAGGTAGGCTCCATCGCGGGAGCCGAGGCGTCTATCCCGCCCCCCGTAAGGATGATTCCCTTTTCGAGGAAACGGCTAAGTCGGGTGAAGTGACGCTCGTGGATGATTCGAGGATAGTCCGGGTTTTCCAGGGGCTCTTCTCCATAAAGCTCCTGGATGGCGGCCTTCATCCGTTCAACCAATTCCTCCCGGACATCTTGGTGGACGACCAGATAGTCGGGGGCGATGCAGGTTTGGCCGGCATTGATAAATTTCCCCCATATAATCCGTTTTGCAGCCAACGCCAGATGAGCATCCCGATCGACGATAACTGGGCTTTTTCCTCCCAGCTCCAAGGTAAGGGGGGTGATTCGTTTGGCGGCGGCTTCCATGACGATCCTTCCCACTGCTGGGCTACCCGTGAAAAAAATCGAGTCAAAGGGCTGCTCCAAAAGCGCCTCGCTCTCCTTGACCCCTCCTTCGACGACGGTCACATGGGCGGGGTCGAAGATTTCTTCGGCCATTTTCCGGATCAGGGTGGAGGTATGGGGAGCCATTTCTGATGGTTTCAAAACCACGCAATTCCCTGCCGCGATCGCCCCGATCAGTGGAGCAACGATGAGTTGGAAAGGGTAGTTCCAAGGCCCGATGATGAGAGAGATGCCGAAGGGCTCCGGTTGGATCCAGCTCTTGGAGCCCATGTGGGTGAGCGGAGTGGGTACCTTGCGGGGGCGGGACCATTTTTTCAGATGGCGGGAGGCGGTGCGGATCTCTTCCAACACGATGCCGATCTCTGTCACAAAGGCTTCGTGGGAGGATTTGTTCAGGTCCGCCCGAAGGGCCTTCATGATCCGGGATTCGTGAGTGAGAATCCAATGGCGTACAGCTGAAAGGCGTTCTTTGCGAAAGGAGAGCTCCAAGGTACGACCTGTCTGGAAAAAGTGTTGTTGTTTATCCAAAAGCGAGGAAATGTCCAGCGGCATACGGAAAACCCCTTTCAAGTCGAGTGTACAAAAAACGAAAATTCTGGATGGAAGTCTCACCCTCGATTGTACGTGGGGGGTAGAGAAAGCACAAGGTGCGATTTTGTGTAACGAGAATCGCTCTGGGAGTGAAATCGTATGACTAGTTCCTCTATTCAGGTATTGACGCCGGAAAGCTTTGGGAATAGAATACCAGTACGTACTGGTATCCATCTCCTTGGGAGTGTGATGGGTCGTTGAAAAAACCTTTGTTGTTTGCCTCGAACATGCCGACAGATGCTCGAGAAAAACTGCTGTTCTCCGCTTTGCAACTCTTTACCGCGAAGTCCTTTCAAGAGACGACGATCCTGGAGGTCGTAGAACGAGCGCGTGTGTCGAAGACGACATTTTATCATTTTTTTTCCGGCAAAGAGGATTTACTGGCCTCCCTGTTTGACCGGTTGGCACAGGAGATATTAAATGAAGTCCAGTTGGCCATCGCGAGGGAAGAGCGGGCCGCCTACAAAGGGTATGCCGGTATCCGCCGTTACGTGGAATTGTGCTTGGAACATTCGGCAGTCGCTTGGTTGCTGCTCATTTTATCTGTCGGTATCAGCCCGCGTGTGGAAGAGGAAAGGCGGAAGGCCCATTGCCGCTTTTCGGAGTTGATCCAGTACACGGTGCAGGGGGTCTTGTCTGACCAGGTCTCTCCTACCACCCTCCGCTTAGTTTCTCATGCCATGGTCGGGGCAATCAACGAAGTGGTGATCCAACGGTTCACCGATACCTTGGAAGGAGTAGAGGTAGAGGAGATGGCCCGTCTCTTGAACCGGCTCGTGGTCGGGGCTTTCACCGATTTGACCTTAAACGGTCGCTCGGATAAACGGTTATAAAATCCGTCGGGTGCCAGTACATAAAGGATAGGAGGGGAAGAGATGATCGGTCAGGAGAAATGGCAGGGTTCCCCTAGCTTCCGGCTTTCTGGGGAACAAGAAGAGTTAGTTAAATGGGCTCGTGGGTTCGCGGAAAAAGAGATCCGACCGGTGGCTTCGGAATACGACGAACGGGAAGAGTTCCCCATGGAAGTGTTCCAGAAGGCAGCAGACGTCGGTTTGACCAGTTACGCATGCCCGGAGGAGTATGGTGGAGGGGGATTGACGAGCGTCATGGCTGCCTGTCTCATTGGCGAAGAGCTGTTCTGGGGCTGTGCGGGTATCGCGACTTCCCTGTCAGCCATCGGCCTGGCCGGTCTGCCCATCTATTATATGGGGGCGGAAGACCAAAAAGAAAGATGGCTCTCTTACCTGTGTGACCCGAAAAAGCCCCGTCTGGGTGCGATGGCCCTGACGGAACCCGAAGCGGGCTCCGATGTAAACGCCATGAAGACCCGGGCGGTCCGGGACGGGGACGAGTGGGTGCTGAACGGCCGAAAATGTTTTATTACCAACGGGGGGATTGCCGATCTGTATGTCGTGTTTGCCCGAACCGATCCGGAAGGAGGATATCAGGGGGTTTCCGCTTTCATCGTTCCAGGAGATGCCCAGGGTCTGTCCGCCGGAAAGAAAGAGCGGAAAATGGGAATCCGCGCTTCTCATACGGGGGACGTGATTCTTGAGGAAGTGCGAGTTCCTGCCGACCATCTGCTGGGAGGAGAGAACTTGGCCTTTTTCGGAGCGATGAAGATGCTGGAGTATTCCCGCCCCGCCGTGGCTGCCGCAGCTGTGGGCGTGGCTCGGGCTGCCTATGAATACGCCTTGGATTATGCGAAACAAAGGGTTCAGTTTGGCCGCCCGATCTTCAAGAATCAATCGATCTCTTTCCTGCTGGCAGAAATGCGAACAAAGATCGATGCCGCCCGGTTGTTGACCTGGCGTGCTGCTGAGTTGGCGGATCGGGGGGAGAGCTGTGCCGTGGAAGGGAGCATGGCTAAAGCTTTTGCTGCTGAAACGGCCATGGAGGTGACCACCCATGCCGTACAGATTCTGGGTGGTTATGGTTACATGCGGGATTATCCGGTAGAAAAATGGATGCGTGATGCAAAAATCCTGTCGATCTACGAAGGGACGACCCAGATCCAGAAAAAAGTGATTGCCGCCGGGTTGTAAGAGAAGGAAGTAGTCGCAATTTTGTTAATAAAATAAAAGGGGGAAGCACCGATGAGCCTGAACCGAAGCACAGCTGAAATTTTTCGCGAGATCGAAGCCCGCCTTCAGGAAGATCCCCAACCGATTCAAGGAATGGAGACGGTCTACCAGTTCGACCTTTCTGGAGAAGAAGCCGGCGTCTTTCAGATGCGCCTTTCCGGTGGAAAGGTCGAAGTGAAGGAGGAACCAGCGGAAAAGCCCAACTGTACAATCCAGATGACTGCCGCTGATTTTAAAGACATGATCCTCGGCAACTTAAACGCTACGTCCGCCTTTATGACCGGTAAATTGAAAGTAAAGGGTGACTTGACTCAAGCGATGAGACTGCAGAGCGTGTTGGGCCAGTATGATCGTTCCCGGTACGAAGGCTAAGGGCCACTCCGGCTTGGTGGATGTCTTCCTAGAAAGAGATCGGGACATCTGCCCTTACCAGTCAAGGAGAGGGAGGAAATCGTACAGTTCACTTTCGAGGAGGCTGGCATCCATGAAGCCGAAAAATCTGCTGGACATGGTGCGGCGTACGGTGGATCGCTTTCCGGACAAGAAAGCCTTGATGTGGAAAGAGGCCGGATCTTATCATGACATCACCTATCGCGAGATGTGGAAAGAGCTGAAAGATCTGGCTTCAGGCTTGGCTTTGCGGGGTGTAGGGGCGGGGGACAAAGTGGCCATCCTGTCGGAAAATCACCCCAAGTGGCCGATCTCCGATCTGGCGATTCTCAGTCTCGGAGCGGTAAGCGTGCCGATTTATCCCACCCTCCCATCCGATCAGACCGCCTATATCCTGAAGAATGCCGATTGCAAGGCGGTGCTGGTGGAAGATGGGAAGCAACTGGCGAAAGTACGGGAAGGAGGAGCTAAGCCGGAGCTTTTTATAGGGATGATGAACGGGGAAGAACACCCGCTGGAGGAGGGGTTCGAATTCTACCCGGCGTTGGTGGAGGAGGGCGCCCGAATACCGTTGCCGGAGTGGGAAAACGGTTTTGAACGGCTGGGACGGGATGATTTGGCTACGATCATCCACACTTCTGGGACAACGGGGCCGCCTAAAGGTGTGATGCTCACTCATGGTAATTTCCTAGCTAATATTGAAGGAGTCCAGTTCTGGTGCTTTGAGTTGCTACCCGAGGATGTCACGCTCTCCTATCTTCCTCTATCCCATGTTTTTGAGCGAATGGCGGGGCAGTACATGCCGTTGTCCGTCGGAGCGACGATTGCGTATGCTGAAAGTATCGATACGATCCAGGAAAACTTGCAAGAAGTGAAACCGACGGTGATGACCAGTGTCCCTCGCCTGTTCGAAAAAATGTATGAGCGGGTGAGAGAACAAGCGAACACTCCCCTTCGGAAGAGGATTTTCAATTGGGCGATCGAAGTGGGCGGGCGATGGTACGATTGTTATGTCCAAACCCAGACGGACCGCCTGTTGTTGAGCGATCCTTTCCCGCCTGAACTACGGCGGCAATGGAGAATCGCGGACCGTTTGGTCTATCGAAAAGTGAAGGAGCGTCTAGGGGGGAATCTTCGGGGGATGGTATCGGGAGGAGCTCCCCTCCATCCGGAGGTTGCCCGTTTTTTTTGGTCGATCGGCCTTCCGGTGCTGGAGGGGTATGGCTTGACGGAAACCGCTCCGGTGATTGCAGCCAATCCCATCGTTCGGGCTCAGGTCGGGACAGTGGGAAAACCTCTCCCCAACTTGGACGTGCGAATCGCCCCAGATGGAGAAGTGTTGGTGAAAGGACCGAGCGTGATGAAGGGCTACTACAAAAACGAGCAAGCCACCGCGGAACAACTGAAGGACGGTTGGTTTCACACCGGGGATCTGGGGGAGTTGGATGAGGATGGGTATCTTCGAATTATCGACCGCAAGAAGAACATCCTGGTGCTGTCGACGGGGAAAAACCTGGCGCCTCAGCCTGTGGAAAACGCCATCAACCAAAGTCCGTATATTGCCCAGTCGGTGATGGTGGGCAATCGGAGAAAATATCCGATCGTGCTTGTCGTACCGGAATTTCATACCCTGGCCTCCTGGGCCCGTCAAAAGGAGTTGCCGGTAGAGTCTTTCGCGCAATTGGCGGGATTGCCCGAAACCGGGGAGTTCCTGAAGAAGGAAGTGAAAAGGCTTACCTCCCCATTTGCCCGTTACGAACAACCCAAAAAAGTGTTGGTAGCCAGAGAAGAGTGGACCGTGGAAGGCGGCGAACTCACCCCTACCTTGAAAGTACGGATGCCAATCATTGAAGGGCGGTATAAGGATTGGATCGAAGGGGCTTACGCGGAAGAACCTTCGGAACCGGAAGCGGCTGCAACCAAGGTCTGATTCGTCCATAGGGGGGCAGGGCAGCTTGTTTCATCGGATGGAATTTTTTAGAGGTAATAGAGACGGGGGACAGGCCTGATGGCCTGTCCCCCGTCTGGTGATGGATGGGTGTGGGTGAATGTTTTGACTGGAGGATTCGTGTACGGTGTTCTCTCTCTCTCTAAATAGAGCATATCATGTTGACGAGGAAATAAAAGAGACAAAAGAATAATGAGATGCCCCCTTTTTCCGATCGCGCTCCTAGTATTTTAGTAACCGATTTTGTCCAAGAACGTTAAAATAAAAAGATTCGGTATCAGCAACATCGGTTTAGAGGAGGAGTCCGCCCTATGGCCCAAATGATCCCCGACAGGATCCGTAAGAGCGCAACTGCGGGAGAAAAGCGTTTATTTTTTACGTTCCAGGAGTATTTGCCTGAAGAGTATCTTGTCTATTACGAACCGGACATCGGGGGTAGACGGCCTGATTTTGTTGTGATCGGCCCTGATTTGGGCCTTGTGGTCCTGGAGGTGAAAGATTATACCCGCAAAACCCTCCTTTCCCTCAACCCTGACCAGTGGACTCTTCAGACCCGTGACGAGGAAACTCGTACGGTGAGGTCTCCTTTGAAGCAAGCCAGGGAAAACGCCTTTCGTATTGCGGATCGCTTAAAAAAGGACGCCGATCTAGTACGGACGGAGGGAAAACATTCCCTTCAGCTCAAATTCCCCTATGGATACGGAGTGGTGATGACCCGCTGGAGCCGAGAAGCCATGGTCAAAGGTGGTTTGTATACGGTTCTGGAACCGAAATGGGTGCTGACCGGGGAAGAGATCGACCCGGAGCATGAGAAGTTTTCGGCGATCTTGCTGCGTAAAAAGCTAGAAGGCATGTTTTCCGTCCGTTTTTCCTTTCAGGAGCGGATCAACCGGATCGATCTACAACGAATTCGTTACCACCTCTTCCCCGAAGTGAGGATTGGAGGGGAAGCTAGGCGGGTTCCCTACCAGGAACATATCCTGTTGACACTGGACGATCTCGAAACGATGGATTTGCACCAGGAACGACTAGCCAAACAGATCGGGGACGGCCATCGACTCATTCGGGGAGTGGCAGGCAGCGGGAAGACCTTGATCCTGGCAAGCCGGGCTTGTCTGTTGGCGAAGGAGAATCCTGGTTGGCGGATTCTAGTGCTGTGTTTCAATATCTCCCTTGCCCGCTGGATTCATCATATGATTGACCGGAAGTTGAACGAACCGGAGATCCTACCTAATTTCAACGGGGGCGATGAGAAGGAGCATAGAAAGGAAGAGGCCCCGAACATTGAGGTACGGCATTTTCATGATTGGCTTTCCCGGGATTTAGGTCTGTCGGAGGGAAAGATCCCCGCTTTCCTCGAAAATCCGGATCAATTCTCGAAGAAACCCACTCGATATGATGCGATCCTGATCGATGAGGGACAGGATTTTGAGCCGGAATGGTATACGCTCGCCAGCCGGATGTTGAATCCGGAGACGGGTTCCTTGCTCATTGTCGAAGACCGGGCCCAGAGCATCTACAGACGTAGACGGAGTTACCGACAGGATACGGGACTCGATTTTCGGGGTCGTTCTCGGATCCTTTCCGTTAACTACCGCAACACGGCACCCATCATCCGTTTTGCCTGGGATTTCTACCGCGCCCATGTTTCTGTAGAGGAAAAAGGGAAGAGTAGCGAGGGAGATGTGGAAATCATCGTTCCCCAAAGCACGGCCAGAACGGGGCCGGATCCTGTCGTTCGTCGCTTCCGAAGTTCATCAGAGGAGATGGCTTTCGTTGCGGAATCTATTCACCGGCTTCGGCGGCAGGATGGCGTGTCTCTCTCGGAAATCATGATCCTCTACCGGGTGCGGCAATTTCAAGGGGAGAAGCCCGTCGATGCGATCCTGGAAGGGCTTCGGAAACAGGGGATTTCCTATCGGTGGATATCGGAAAACCGGCAGACGAAGCGGGACTACGACCCAGGGGAGCCGAGTGTCAAGGTGAGCACGATTCAGAGTGGGAAAGGGTTGGATGCGGAGGCGGTTTTTCTCGTCGACGCCCACCGTATGCCCCTTCCCGGTGAAGAGGATCCGGAAAGGGAAGCGGCGCTCTTCTATATCGCCCTTACCCGGGCTCGCCGTCGGCTCACTATCACCTATTCCGGAGACTCTTTCTTCACGCCTTACCTGGATACCCTGGCGAAGCCAAATATTTCACCCTATTAAAGGGTCGAAGTGAATAGGCATTCCTGTTATACTGATCTGGTGTGAAAAAAAGACAAAGAAGCATCAGGGGTGGACAGAGGAATGCAGCTCTCATCGGAAAATCAGTTGAAGAAAGAAATCGGGTTTTCATTCGCGTTGTCTTTGGTGGTTGGAACGGTGATCGGTTCCGGCGTGTTTGTCAAGCCGGGTGTCGTCATCGATTATGCGGGTGGGTCTTCAACAGCCCTTCTCGCTTGGGTGCTGGCGGGGATTCTTACCCTGGCCAGCGGGCTTACGATCGCTGAGGTGAGCGCCCAAATACCGAAGACAGGCGGCCTGTACGTATATATGGAGGAAGTCTACGGCAAGGTGGTGGGTTACCTTAGCGGCTGGATGCAGACGATCATTTACAGTCCGGCGATCATCGGGGCCCTGGGCCTTTATTTCGGGTCTCTGGTGACGGGTTTGTTCGGTTGGCAGAAGGCATGGGGCGTCTGGATTGGCATCGGGACGGTCCTTTTCCTTTCCGTGGTGAACAGCTTGGGTACCCGGTTGGGTGGTATCGTCCAAACAATATTGACGGCAGCCAAATTGGTACCGATCGCTCTCATTATCTTCTTTGGTCTATGGAAAGGAGAAACCCCCATCTTGGGCATGGGGAGCGGCACGTCGACGGAGATCAGCCTGGGGACGGCGATCTTGGCCTGCCTGTTCGCCTATGATGGCTGGATCCTGGTCGGCTCAGTCGGTGGTGAGATGAAGAATCCTGCCAAGTTGCTCCCAAAGGTGATCTTTGCCGGAATCGCTTTGGTGACGGCGGTTTACTTATTGGTTAACGTTGCTCTGCTTCATGTACTTCCTGCTGATCAAATTGTCCAACTGGGTGAGAATGCCGCCGGGCAGGCAGCTGCCGTCCTATTTGGCTCCCTAGGAGGAAAACTGGTGACGGTGGGAATCATTGTTTCGATATTCGGTGCGCTGAATGGGAAGGTTCTCGCTTTTCCTCGGGTTCCCTTCGCCATGGCCGAGCGGGGGCAGTTGCCTTTCTCCCGGCTTCTCTCCTGGGTTCATCCCTCAGCGGGGACACCAGTGGCTGCTATTGCTTTCCAGGCCCTGATTGCTGTGGTGATGATGTTGGTAAGCGATCCGGACAAGCTTTCGGAGATCTCGGTTTTCTCCATCTTCTTTTTCTACATCCTGGCTTTCATAGCGGTCTTTATCCTCCGTCGGCGGAAAGAGGGGGCGAACCGCCCTTATAGTGTCCCGTTCTACCCCGTGGTTCCGATTTTGGCCATTCTCGGATCAGCATTCGTTGTCGTGACTACCCTCCTGGAGCAACCCATGGATAGCCTGCTGGCGATCCTGACTACCTTATGCGGCCTGCCGTTGTATTGGCTGCTGACCCGAAGGAACCGGACTTAATTCTTGGTTCGGTTTCTGCGCCCGTTTCCTAAGGGAAGCGGGCATTTTTCTTTCCTGCCTGATGGTAAGCCTTTTATGTGGAAAGGGATGGTTGCTCCACGTACCGAATGTACAGAAGGAGGAGGGTTGATGATATAACTACCGATAATAGTACGGTATCGGAAGTTAGGGAGGCGGTTCCAACCACAGATGGAAGGGTAATGATTTTGCAGGGGATGCAACTTGCCTTTGTGATTTTTCGTTGATTCTAATGTCTTGTTAGGAAACGAAGGAAGGGATCCATGTGAAGAGATTTTTCAACCGGTACGGAACAGCCCTTATAGCGGCTGGCTTGCTGGTGCTCGTCGTACGGACGTTTCTGTTTGCGCCGTATATCGTCCACGGGGAGTCTATGCTTCCCTCTTTGGATTCCGAGGAGCGGATTCTCGTTAACAAATGGGTCTATCGGATGCATAGCCCGGATTATGAAGACATCATTGTCTTCCGCGCAACCGAGGGGAGGGACTTCGTTAAGCGGGTGATCGGCTTGCCAGGGGATGTGGTAACCATCGAGGACGGCCAGGTTATCCGGAACGGAAAGAAGTTGAAGGAACCTTACCTCACCGGAAAAATCGCCGGTGACTTTCCGCCAACCCGCGTTTCCGCCCACCACCTCTTCGTATTAGGGGACAACCGAAACAACAGCATGGATAGCCGACAGCTCGGGCTGGTCGACCTGACCGAGGTGGTTGGTAGGGCCGACCTGATCTTGATGCCTCTGGATAAAATCGATTGGCTGTCCTGATAGCTTCATAGAAGGAAAGGGGAAACGATGCAGGAAGAACGGATCGATGTATTGGACGAAACCATGACCGTACAGGGGAACGCGACACGCACAGAAATCCACCGGAAAGGCCTCTGGCACCGCACCTTTCATTGCTGGGTACTACGGCGGGAAGGGGATCGAAAGCGGCTGATCTTTCAGTTGCGGGACAAGGGGAAGCAGGCTTCTCCCGGCAAGATGGATGCTTCCGCCGCCGGGCACTTGGAAGCGGGGGAAACACCCGAAGATGGGGTTAGGGAGATGGAAGAAGAGCTGGGAATGGCGATTCGACCGGAAGAACTTCGGTTTCTGGGGGTTAGCCGGGAGGAGAAGGCCTTGGGAGAGGGTTGGATGGATCGGGAGTTTTGTCACCTCTATTTCTATGAGACGGCGTGCTCCCTTCAGGCCTTCTCCCCCCAGCCCGGAGAGGTAGCCGGACTGTTCGAAGCGGATGCGATAAAGGCAGCCGCCTTTTTCCAAGGTGAGATCGACTGCCTACAAGTGGTTGGCTTTACACTGGGAGGTTCAGAAGAGAAGCGGCGCTTAGTAAAGGAAGACCTTGCTCCCCATTCCGACGCTTACTACCGGATGGTAGGGGAAGCCTTGTATAGCATCTGTGGCAGTAAGTGAAAGCCTTGAAGGGGGAGTAGAAAGGATATGGAACTCCGACGTGCGCTTTCCGTCGCCGGTTCCAACAGCCGGGGTGGGGCCGGTCTACAGGCGGATTTGAAGACCTTTCAGGAGCTGGATGTCTACGGAATGGGGGTGGTTACGTCGATCGTCACCCTTCATGGGGATGGTCGAAGGGGGATCCATACCGGCTCTCCTGAGACTGTGGAAGATCAGTTGGATGCCGCTGTTTCCTCGATCGGCGTCGATTCCGTGAAGACGGGTATGCTCTACTCGGGTGAACTGGTCCGCCTTGTCGCCCGCAAGGTGAAAGAGCTTGCTCTTCCCAATTTGGTCGTGGACCCGGTAATTATCACCAAAAACGGTGGCCGTTTAATGAAACCGGATGCCCTGGATGCGATGCGAGAGGAATTGTTGCCTCTAGCAACGGTCGTCACTCCCAACCTGCCGGAGGCCGCCGCCCTCGCGGAAATGGAGTCGATCCGGGATGTAGAAGGGATGATGGAGGCCGCCCGGCGAATTCATCAATTGGGGCCCGGTTGTGTCGTGGTCAAAGGGGGGCGGCTTCCCGAGGGGGACGCGGAGGATCTCCTTTTCGACGGCCGCACTGTCATCCGGTTGCGAGCCAAGCGGGTGGAAGCGCCTCACACCAATGGGGCGGGCTGTACCTTTTCCGCCGCGGTCACGGCAGAACTGGCCAAAGGGAAAACGGCGGAGGAAGCCGTCCGGCGAGCGAAAACCTTCGTGACCGAGGCTATCCGCCGTGCCTGGCCCTTAGGCGGCCAAGGCTCTGTTAACCAGGCGGCGCCCCGGTGGAGTCGGGAAGGAGAATCACCAGAGCCGCCAAGGCATTGACAAAGACACGCCCTTTGGCGTGTCGAGACTGATGACAAAGTTCTACCACTCACAAAGGCGGGCCGGTTTCCGGCGAAGCGCCTGTTGGCACCGACCACTCAGCGGAGTTCCCGGAGGAACCGACCGTTTAGCGGACAACTCGCTTTACCCTTTTGTCCGCTGGTTGGGGCTGGAGGGAGCGGAGCGGACAGCCTCTACATCTGCGGGAGGAACATCTGGCACGGAGTCGGAAACCCGGCTCCACACCCCTCGTCGGAGTATGGCAATACCCTACGCCATCGAAGGGCGTGTCTTTTGTTTGGTTGAAGGTCATTCCACACAGGAATCAAAAGGCTGCTGACAAAGTCAGCAGCCTTAAAACGCCCGAGAGGATGTTTCTTTTTGAATCTTATCCGTTGGCCCGGCGGGCTTCTCGGACGGATTCATTGTCGTCTCCCCAGCACTCCACGTTTTTCAAACCGGGAATGCTGGAAGCGGAGAAGACGGGGTTCTTGCCTTCCCGTTTCTGGTCGATGTAATCCTTGAGAGCGGCGAAGGCAATTCGGCCCAGCAGGAGGATAGCGGCCATGTTGACGATGGCCATAAGAGCCATGAACAGATCGGCCAGATCCCAAACCAGCTGGATTTTGGCCACGGCGCCGAAGAGCACCATCCCCACTACCGCTAGCCGATAGATGAAGATCGCCCCTTTGCTGCGGTTGTTGATGAATTCAATGTTGGTTTCGCCGTAGTAGTAATTCCCGATCAGGGAGCTGAAAGCGAAGAGCAGGATGGCCACGGCGACGAAGCTGGTCGCCCAGTCCCCTACATGAAAGCTGAGAGCCGCTTGGGTGAGTTGGATCCCATCATCGCTGCCGGTATATTGGCCGGAGAGAAGGATCATGAAGGCGGTGCAGCTGCAGATCAGGAGCGTGTCAGTGAAAACGCCCAGGGTCTGGATCAGTCCTTGTTTGGCAGGGTGGGTCACGTCCGCAGTGGCCGCTGCGTTGGGGGCACTCCCCATCCCGGCTTCGTTGGAGAAGAGACCGCGCTTAATTCCTTGCATAACCGCAGCGCCCAGACCGCCGCCGACAAGGGCTTTGGTACCGAAGGCTTCGGTAAAGATTAGGTTGAAGACACCGGGGATGGCGGCGAAATTCTTCGTCATCACATACAGAGCCACCAGGATGTAGCCGACGGCCATCACCGGTACGATCATCTCAGCGGCGCGAGCGATCCGCTTAATCCCGCCGAAGATAATGACAGCGAAAGCGAGGGCGAGGACGATTCCCGTGATTCCACGGTCCCATCCATATGCGTTATGAAACGCCAAGGTGATCGTGTTGGATTGAACCGAGTTAAAGACCAGCCCAAAGCAAAGGGTAATCAGGATGGAAAAGAGGATCCCCATCCAGCGCTGTCCAAGGGCTTTTTCCATATAATAGGCGGGTCCGCCCCGGAAGGTATCGCCGTCTTTCACTTTGTAAATCTGGGCCAGTGTGCTCTCAACAAAACTAGAGCCGGCGCCGATCAGAGCAATCAGCCACATCCAGAAGACCGCACCGGGTCCACCGAGGGAAATGGCTATCGCCACACCGGCCAAGTTTCCCGTTCCGACACGGGAGGCAGTGCTGATACAAAACGCCTGGAAGGATGAGACGCCTTTCTTATCCCTGGAAGCGGTCGCTCCCTCCCCGAGGAGACGAACCATCTCCGGGAATAGACGAAACTGAACAAACCGTGCTCGGATCGTGAAATAGAGTCCCGCGCCAATCAGCAGGATAATCAAGACATAAGTCCAGAGAAACTCATTGAGGTTGCCGACAATCGTTTGCAAAATTTCCATAAGGTCACCTCTTCTGTCAATCATCTAAGATGGAAAAAGGAGAAGGGTCCTACGTCCTTTCTCTTAGGCACATAAAATCACTATTCTATAATAACGTTTTCATACGGCAAATGTCACACGAAAAATGTTCCATGCTTTCAATGGTTTCTGTTTATCCTTCCTATCGTACAGCCTTGAAAAGTGAAGGAGGTCTTATTTTCGTCGCAAGAGGGACGTATTCATCCTTCGTGTTCCCCCCTATAATCGGAAGGGAAAACGAAGGATGAAACAAGGGAGGACTTGCCTGTGAGGATTGCCAAGGTGGAGGTGTTTCCCCTCCGCTTGCCGATGAAGGGGGATTTCGCCATCTCCGGGGGGAAAGTGGGGGAGAAAGATGCCGGGGCTCCCCATGTCTATGTGAGGATCACGGATGAAAACGGAGAGGAGGGGTGGGGAGAAGCACGGCCCAGCCCCCGCTGGAGTTATGAAACGTTGGAGACGGTGGTGTCGACCATCCGGGATTACTTTGCACCACTTCTGGAGGAGAGGGAGGCGGAAGATCTAATCGGCGCTTGTCAGGTGATGGAGGGGGAGATCCGTTCCGGCCAGCCGATCGCCAAGGCAGCAGTGGACATCGCTCTTCATGACCTGATTGGCCGACGGACCAAGCAAAGTCTTCATGAACTGTGGTACTCCGCACCCCGAGGGGAAGTGTCTCTCTCCGCCCTCATCAGCACTTCCGATCCTGGGGCGGCGGCAGAACAGGCCAGGCGGGCCCGTGAAGAAGGATATCGGGGTGTAGATGTGAAGATCGGCCTTGATCCTGGACAGGATCTGGCCGTTTTGGAAGCGGTTCGGTCGGAAACAACGGGGCTCTTTTTCCGAGTGGATGCCAATCAACGATATACGCTGGCTCAGGCAGTCAGCCTATCTCGGGAGCTGGAGCTCCTCGGGGTGGACGTTTTCGAGCAGCCCCTGCCAGCCCATGACCTGGTCGGTCATGCTGCTCTCCGTCGTAAAACCACTGTTCCTGTGGCTCTGGACGAGAGCATCTGGACGCCGGGGGATTTGATTCAGGCGATTCGAATGGAAGCGTGTGATTCCGTCGTCATCAAGCTGACCAAAATGGGCGGGCTGCGCGGTGCTCGGTTGTGTGGGGAGGTCGCACGGGAAGCCGGTCTCTCCCTCCTCGGTGGCGGGCTTACTGAATCTGGGCTTGTTTTCACAGCTAGCGCCTGTCTGTTCGAATACTTGGAAATCCATGACCCGGTTGACCTGAACGGACCTTTTTTTCTAGCGGAGGATCCCCTCGCCTATGGGCCAAGGGTGGAGGAGGGGGGACGTGTCCTTCTCCCTGATGGCCCTGGACACGGGTGCCGGATAGATCAGGAGAAATTGAAGCGGTGGCGGGTAGGCGTTAGCCACGATGGATGAAAGGAGAGGATCAACAAGCCCCGAAGCCGGGAACAGTCGACTTCGGGGCTCGTTAACTTCCAAAAAGATTAGGTTTGCCGGGTGTTTATCTGTCGGCTTCCCGGTTGGCCGACGAAGGTGAGCCGGTAAATCTGGCGGGGGCGACCTTTAGTTGAAATCTTCTCTTCTCCGACAATTTCCACTAGAGCGGCATCCAGCCACTGTACGAGGATCCGATGGGCACTGCGGATCGTGATACCTAGGATGGCGGCTAATTCGTGAGCGGTGTAGTCCGTCTTGTCGTAGCGATTAATTTGGGCGATCAGTTTACCCATATAGGTGGCGGACATTCCCGCTTTCTCCGCTTCCTGCAACAGGGCCGTATCGGTGACAGACAAGTCGTAAATGACGGGATGGGTCATAGCAACAGGGCCGATCACGCTGCGATCCTCCCGTACGATGAAGCAGATATTACCCCCGGATTCCTTCGATTGACGCAGGGCGAGACGGGCGTGGCTACCGGCATCCGTGGCGGATCGACCGAAGCCGATACCGATGCTCAATCCCAACCCGGTAGACTTTCGGGCATCCTGGAGGAGGGGGATAAATTTATATCCTCGCGTTTCCCGTTCAAAGACGCCACGAGTAGTGAAAAAAAGATATTCCCCGCCGCCGAGGCTGGTAAGGTGGCCGTCCAATTGCTGGACATAATCGAGGATGGTCCGGTGCAGATCCAATTGGAGGCGTTGGGCTTCGTGATCGGAGGAAAGCCGGTCCAAGGACCGTCGATACCCGTCGATCTGGATGAGGCCGACCACAATTTGGGATTCTTTGTTACGACGGGTTTCGGTGGAAAGAAGGGCTCGTTCCAGGGCGACGATCAAATCTTGTTGGGTCGGGGTCACCCATTCTCCGGGGATATCCTCTTTCTCTATGGCATCCGCCACCTCTTGGATACCGGTCATGACCACGGTTTCCCGGTTTTTTTGCCGATTTTCCCTGTGGAAATGGACCACATTTTCAACATCCGCCTCGGGAGGTCCGGGGAAGTATCGGATTTCGGAGGGACGTTCCCCCAATTCCTGAAGCATCTGTTCCACATAACTTTCCGGAACGGAATCAACAGAAAGGCTATACAATCCGTAGCGGTGCTTCAGCCGGGAAAGGGAACGGTAGAGGCCGGTACCCATCAGAGGAACGTAGTGAACAGGTATGGAAAAGGGAAGCTTCTCCTTTACCCGTTTGTATAAACGATAGTCACAGAACAACAAAACTTCGGACTCCCGCATCAGCTCCACTGCCAACTCCAGGATTTCCTCCCCGTCACGGCAGATGCGCAAGCGAGGAAGGAACGAGGGGAAAGACTTTAGCGCCTCTTCTGTCCGTTTCACCAGCACAGACGGTCCGATAACACCGATTGTAATCCCGCCTCCCCCCGAGACAACCATTTTTCCAGCCATCCGATCCCTCCTTCTTTGCCTAGTCGCTATGACCTTGTGGAGTACAAGGAGTGTCAAGGTTGGTGAGACGAGTTTGGCTTTAAAGACAGTTAAGCGACTTGTCTTTATAACGATGTTACTCTTATAATGGCCTTAAAATTGGAAAAAGTAAAGGTTTTTTCATTTTTCTGTAAAGGGGTGGACACGATGGAACCGTTAAAAATCGGAATGGTCGGGTTGGACACCTCCCATTGCCCTGCCTTCACCCGCTTACTTAACGATGCTGGGGATCCCTTCCATGTACCGGGGGCGCAGGTGACGGTAGCTTTCCCCGGCGGTTCTCCGGATTTCCCGCTCAGCCGGGACCGAGTCGGTCCCTACACCGAACAATTGGCGCGGGAATTCGGCGTTCGTATGGTGACCTCCTGTGAAGAGGTGGCGGAGGAAGCGGATGCGATCTTGCTGACTGCTGTCGACGGTCGTGCTCACTTTCCCCTTTTCCGAAAGTTGGCTTCCTACCGTAAGCCCGTCTTTATCGATAAACCCTTTGCCCTTTCTGTCACAGACGCCTTCGGGATGGCTCGTCTGGCCGCTCGTTGCGGTACTCCGTTGATGAGCGCTTCCAGTCTCCGTTGGGCGGAACCCCTCGTGGATGCGCTCTGCGACCGGCAATCGGGGATTCCGGTGGGGGCTGATTGTCACGGCCCCCTCAATCTGGAGCTGACCCAGCCAGGTCTATTCTGGTATGGGATTCATACGGTAGAGATGTTGTATGCCGTGATGGGAAAAGGATGCACCCGGGTAACGGCATTCCGGCAAGAGGAGCACGAACTGGTTGTCGGAGAGTGGAAGGATGGACGGCTCGGGACGATCCGGGGCAACCGGACGGGAAACATGGACTTCGGTGTCATGATCCATGGGAAGGAGGGATCCCGCTGGGTGGACGCCTCCGAAGGAAGGAAACCCTGGTACGCAGGTTTGATGGAAAGGGTCATCCCATTCTTCCTCTCGGGAACGCCTTCTGTTGACTTGCAGGAAACACTGGAAATCGTGCAATTCATCGAAAAAGCAAATGAGAGCCGGGAAACAGGGTCGCCCGTTCCTTTGGAGAGGGTGAAGGAGGGCTTGGCATGAGGATGGCCCGGGTGGGCGTCCTCTTTGACGTCCGTGTGGCAAAGAGGCGTTGGGCACGGGGGGAGAACACCTTTCAGCGGTACATCGGTGAAATTCTGGAGTATGCGGGCATTCCCTTTTGTTGGTTGGATGGGCCGGAGGGGCTTTTTAGCGAGCCTTTTGACCTCTGTGTGGCGGCATTGACTCAAGAGGGAAAGGAGTCGGAAGATATCCTTCTTTCCTTCGCAGAACGGGGAGGGGAGGTGATCGCTTTCGGTGGCCTGGATGGGTTGGGAACTCGCCTGGGAGTGAGGGAAGGCAAGGTGGAGGGTCCAGGTTATACCCGGTTCCCCGAGGAGGATCACCCCCTCCTCCGCTACCTGGAGGCGGTGCCTTGGATCCCCCTGAGGGCAAGGCTGTCGGAAGTGCGAGGAACTCTTCATAGCGGGGTTCCCGACGGGCCCAAGGTAGGCTCAGCAGTAGTCCGTCTCCCCTTTGGGAGGGGCGGGATCACCCGTTGGGCTGTCGATCTTCCTTCCACGATTCTTCAATTGCAACAAGGGGCGAGGCCCGTCCGAAAGGACGGGAAACCGGCTCCCGATGGTTCCGGTGCCTTGGATGACGGTATCCTGAAAGCGGATGACGGTTTTGCCCTTGATTGGGAATGGGACCGGGCTGTCACTCCCACCGGCCAGAAATATTTTGCGATCCCTTATGGAGATTGGTGGCGGGAGGAGATCATTCGCTCCTTGACGACAGCCGCTCTCGATCGGGGACTGACTCTGCCCCGGATCGATCCGTGGCCTGAAAAAGCGAACCGGGTCGCCATGATTTCCCTGGACAGCGACGGCAATCAAGATGAGCACGCAGAGACCACACTGGATCTATTGGCCGAGTGCGGCGTATCTGCCACCTGGTGCATGATGGAACCGGGGTATTCCCCTAAGCTCTATTCCCGCATCAGGGAAGCGGGTCATGAGGTGGCCTTCCATTTTAATGCGTATGAGCGGGACGGGGGCGAGTGGGAAGAAAGAGAATTCCATCGCCAACTGGCTTGGCTGAGAAAGGTGGCTGGATCGAGCTCTGTCGTCTCCAACAAAAATCACTATACCCGCTTTCAAGGGTGGACGGAGTTGTTTGCCTGGTGTGAGAGGGCGGGGATTCGGAGCGATCAGACCCGGGGGCCCAGCAAGCGGGGAAACGTCGGTTTTCTCTTCGGGACCTGCCGACCCTACTTTCCCCTATCTTGGGCCGAGGAAGGAAATCGGCGGCTGGATGTATTGGAAATCGGCTTCCTCACTCAGGATCTTGACCTTGGTTCATGGGCTGACAGCAGCATTATCGAACCGTTCCTTGACCGGGTGGGACAGGTGCAAGGGGTGGCCCACTTCCTCTTTCATCCCATTCATCTCCATCGGGATGAAAAGGTACGATCCGCTCTTCGGAGGGTCGTCCGCGAGGCGAAGAGGTGCGGGTTCGGCTTCTGGACGGGAGAGGCGATCGACGACTGGGAGCGGAGACGGCGGAGGTTGACGATCCAAGGGGTAAGTGAAGGAGGAGAACCGATTGTGAAAGGGGCTGTGGCAGGAGCGGTGTTAAGCGTTCCCCTTCCGGAAGGAGCGGCGGGATTGAACAAGAGGGGGCAAGTCCGTAAATGGATGCTGACAGCAGGGGTCACACCGGCGGAACAGGGGGGAGCACGGTGAAGACAGAAACGGAGAGACTGGCGATTCACGGCGGGACACCGATCAAAGGAACACCCTTTGGTACAGGCAGGCGGTTTGGGTTGGAGGAAGCACGGGAAGTACTGGAGGCTTTGGAACAGGATACGCTCTTCTATCATGCCGGAACCAAAGTAAAGGGGTTTCTGGAGCGTTTTAATCATTTGTACGGCATTTCCCACAGTGTCGCCGCCTCTTCAGGAACGGCGGCGATCCATGTCGCGCTGGGAGCGGCGAGTGTAAGCGTCGGTGATGAGGTGATAACCAGTCCGATTACCGATCAAGGAACGGTGATCGGGATCCTGTACCAAAATGCCGTTCCTGTTTTCGCTGACCTGGACCCTCGGACTTACAACCTGGACCCCGCCTCCGTAGCGAAACGGATCACACCCCGAACGAAGGCCATCCTAGTTGTTCACCTTGCCGGAACACCGGCGAACATGGATCCGATCTTGCAACTGGCAAAGCAAAATGGCCTCAAAGTCATCGAAGATTGCGCCCAGAGCTGGCAGGCGCGTTACCGGGGTCGGCTCGTCGGAACGATGGGGGACTATGGTTGTTTCAGCACCAATGATTTTAAACACATCTCGACGGGAGACGGCGGAATCGTGGCGGTCAATTCAGGGGATGAGGCGGATTACCGCGCGGTTCACGCATTCGCTGACAAGAACTACCAACGTTTGGCCGGAGAGGTTTTTCGAGATCTCTCCACGCTGGCCCCGAACTACCGCATGACCGAGCTACAGGGTGCAGTGGGAATCGCCCAATTGGAGAAGTTGCCGGGAATCTGTCGTCGCCGCCGGGAGCATGGAGAGCGGCTGACGGATGGGCTTCGGGAGATTCCCGGGCTCCGGGTACCCCAGGTTCCAGAAGGAGGGGAATCCACTTGGTGGTTTTATCTGTTTCGCTTGGAGACCGGACGCTTCACTTGTTCCCGGGACACCTTTTCCGCTGCTTTGCAAGCGGAGGGGATTCCCTGTGCGCCGGGCTACATTCCCCGTGTCCTTTACAAACAGGATTTATTCCAAAAGAAACAGGCTTATCCAGGGAGTTCGTTTCCCTTCAGCTTGTCCGAGGTTTCCTATGCGGATGGACTTTGCCCCGAAGCGGAAGCGATCCTGGCTGATTCGATCCGGCTGCCTATCAGCGAATTTTTTACCGACGAGGACATCGATCAGATGGTAGCCGCTGTCCGAAAAGTGGCTCGGCATTTCATCGCTGAATAAAGCGGCAATAGAAGAGATATCTAACTGGCTTGATATCGATAGAGCCGATCAACCGCAGGGGAGGGGTTCTATGGAGCCCTTGGCGATTCACGGGGGCCCGCCGGTGCGGAAAGCACCCTATCCTGATTGGCCCGTTTTTGGCGTAGAGGAACAGCGGCAACTGACAGCCGCCCTGTACTCGGGAAAATGGGGCGGGACAGGGGAGCGGAGGACGGGGGAACGTCCGGTGATCGAAGAACTGGAGGAGCGGTTTGCCCGCTTCCATGATGCGGCTTATGGGGTGACCCTCGTCAATGGGACGATGGCGATCTTGGTCGCTCTCCAGGCAGCGGGGGTAAAGACTGGGGATGAAGTAATTATGCCCCCTTACACCTTTATCGCTACAGCGTCGGCCCCGCTTCTCTTCGGGGCGATCCCTGTGTTTGTCGACGTAGAGGAGGAGACCCTGCTTCTGGACCCGGACAAAGTAGAATCAGCGATCACTCCCCGAACGAAGGCGATCATCGCCGTTCATATCGCTGGAGCTGTGGCGGATATGACCCGCCTTAAGGATTTGGCTGATTCTTACGGCCTGGCCCTGATCGAAGATGCCGCCCAAGCCCACGGCGCCCAATGGGAGGGAAAAGGAGTCGGTGCCTTGGGTCATTTGGGGATTTTCAGTTTCCAGTCAAGTAAGAATATGACCGCCGGTGAAGGTGGCATCATTCTGTCTAACGACCGGGAACGGATCGACCGAGCTTGGTCCCTGGCCAATGTGGGCCGGGTACGGGGCGGTGGCTGGTATCAGCATGAGAGAATTGGATGGAACCTGCGTATGACAGAGTTTCAGGCGTCCATTCTTCTAGCCCAGCTAGACCGTTTGAAAGAGCAGCTTCACCTGCGCGAGAAAAATGCTGCCCTTCTCGAGGAGCTTCTCGGGAAGGTGGAAGGAATCCGCCTCATTCGGCGCGATCCGCGGGTGACCCGCCATGCCTACCACCTCTATATGTTCTGCTTGTCTCCCGATCGGATGAGAAAGGCATCCCTGTCGAAATTCATCCGGGCCGTGCAGGCGGAGGGGGTCCCGGTCGTTCCCGGATACCCTCCTCTCAACCGAAACCCCTCTGTCCTGCGTTCGATCCGGGACTGGGCCGGGGAGGATCGGCTGCAATCTTGCCCGGTAGCAGAGGAATTGGCGGACAGGCAGGTCATGTGGCTGAAACAGCCTATTCTCCTGACTGATGGACAAGGGATCCGGGACGTGGCACGAGCGGTGGAAAAGGTAGCGGCTTGGTATCGGTGATAAAGGAGGAGCAAGATGAAGCTACGATTCGAGGGGTCGATTTCCGATTTGGAAGAGGGACTGGCGGAGTTGTGCCCGGAATTGGGAATCATCCGGGATGAGCAAGGCGTTTCCGTCACAGTGGAAAAGACTGGGAGGTATCGGCTGGAGGTATCGGTGGAAAAGGGACGCGCCACGATCCGGTTCAAGGAAAAGATCCATTTCTTCCGGGGATTGGGCCTGTTGATGGAGAAGCTGCGCCAGGGAGAGGAGGGACGGGTCGAGGAGGTGCCCCGCTTTACCATGAACGGGGCTATGTTTGACTGCTCCCGCAACGCCGTACTGCGACCGGAGACCATCCGGATGGTGATGAGGCGAATGGCCCTGATGGGGCTCAATATGCTGATGCTTTACACGGAAGATACGTATGAGGTGCCGAAGGTTCCTTACTTCGGTTACCTGCGGGGGCGGTATGCACAGGATGAAATCCGCTCGTTGGACGCTTATGCGGCCCGATTCGGTATCGAGTTGATCCCCTGTATTCAGACCTTGGCCCATCTGGCGTCTTTTCTGCAATGGAAAGCGGCTGATGGGGTACGGGACACCGAGGACGTCTTGTTGGCGGGTTCGAAAGAAACTCATTCCCTCATCGAAAAGATGGTAGATGCCGTAGCGTCTGCTTTTTCTACCCGTCGCATCCATATCGGGATGGATGAAGCCTTCGCCCTGGGGAGGGGGAGGTATTTGGATCGGCATGGGTATCGTCGTCCTTTCGACATCATGTCGGAGCACCTACAAGAGGTTCTGACAATCACTCGAGAAAAAGGGCTTCAACCGATGATCTGGAGTGATATGTTCTTCCGCCTCGGGTCCCGGGACCACGCCTACTATGACTTGGAAACGGAAATCCCGGAAGAAGCGATCCGTCGGGTGCCACAGGATGTTCGTTTTGTTTACTGGGACTACTATCACACGGACCCGGATTTTTACCGGCAGTTTATCGCCATGCACCGCCGATTCGGTTCAGACCCTGTCTTCGCTGGCGGTGTTTGGACCTGGAACGGGCCAGCCATCAACTATGATAAGAGCTTTCGTACGACAGACGCCGCGCTAACTGCCTGTAAAGAGACGGGCATCCGGGAAGTGTTTGCCACGCTGTGGGGGGATGACGGGGCGGAGACCAATATGCTGTCGGGGCTTTTGGGCCTGCAGTTCTTCGCGGAGCATGGCTATGCCGATCGGGTGGACCGGGATCAGTTGTACCGCCGGTTTGCCCTCTGTGTCGGGGCGGAGGCGGAGGACTTCCTCACCCTTGGTCGCTTCGATCTTCTCCCTGGAGCAAATCGAGAGGATCTCACTCCGGACAATCCGACAAAATTTCTGTTGTGGCAGGATCCGCTTCTTGGCCTTTTCGACCGCCATGTAGAGGGAATCCCCGTCGCTTCCTACTACAGCAATCTGAGCCGGGATCTCGAGAGGTGCCTTGAAAGGTCGGGAACGTGGCGTTTCCTCTTTGAGACACCCCTTCGTCTCGCTGAAACCCTCATCTTGAAAGGGGATTTGGGGATTCGCTTGAAAAAAGCTTACGAAGCAGGAGATCGGGAAACGCTGGGTCGGCTTGCCGAAGAGGAGATTCCGGAGCTTTACCGTCGAGTAGAATCCCTTCGACATGCCCACCGCGCACAGTGGTTAGAGACCATGAAACCCTTCGGGTGGGAGGTGCTGGATATTCGGTACGGGGGCCTGCTGACTCGTTTGGAGTCGACCGGGAGCCGGCTGGTAGGTTATCTGAAAGGAGAGGTCCAAAGGATCGAGGAGCTGGAGGAGAAACGCCTCTTTTTCGACAGCCACCAGCCTTCGGAGGGGGTGGGAAAAGCCAACCTCTATTCTCGGATCGCCAGCCCGTCGGTGATGGGGTTCCGGTAAAGGCGCTGTGAATAAACGGTTCGGATGGATCGGGCGTCGAACGGAGCGATGGCTCCCATGTCAGGAAAAAGCCGCAGGCCTGAATGTAGGACCAAAAGGAGGGGTTAAGATGAAACGGGTTCGCAAAGTGGGAGCTTGGCTGGTCATTTTCAGCTTGGTAGGGGGGATCACCGCCTGTTCGGACAAGGAAGCAGGGCAGACAGAGGACAGGAATAAAACGTACTCGATTACATCCCTGGATTTTTTGTATGCGGATTTCCCGCCCAAAGACGGTGAAGGGGTAAAGATGATCGAGAAGAAATTCCGCGTTAATTACAAACGGACTTACGGGGTGTACACGGAATACCCAGAGAAAGTGGCTACCCAGGTAGCTTCCGGGGACATTCCCGACGTGATTGGATTTGAGATGGAGATGGATAAGGCCAACTTTTACAAGTGGGCAGAGCAGGGGGCTTTTCTTCCCCTGAACGATTACATCGACGACTATCCCACGCTAAAAAAGGTTCCCAAAGAGGTGTGGAATGCTTTTACCATCAATGGAAAGATCGTCGGTATTCCCAAGTACTACCCGAAAAACTACCTCTTGACCCCGATTATCCGGAAGGATTGGCTGGATCGCCTGGGGCTTGAAATGCCGACCACCTATGAAGAGCTAAAGAAGGTAGCTATCGCTTTTACGAAGAAGGATCCGGACGGAAACGGCAAGGATGACACCTATGGCATGGTTCTCGGTGAGGGTTTGTGGCCCAACTATCATTTCGGTACCTATTGGAACCCTGACGCATGGTACCACAAGAATAACAAAGGGGAGTTCATCCCCGGAGTCATCGCTGAACCGCGCAAACAATGGGTGGCCTTCATGGCTAAGCTGTACAAGGAGGAAGCGCTACCCAAGGATTTTGTCCTGCTCAATCCCAACGAAGCCAACACCAAAGAATTCTACGCCGGTAAGGCGGGGATCATGGTTGGCGGGCCGAGGGGGATGAACGAGACCTATGCGGACGCACTTGTGAAGATTCACCCCAAGGCAGAGCTGGCCGCGATCCCGCCCTTTAAGGCACCAGACGGCAGCCGGGGATATACCTCAGGAGCCGGTTACTACACGGCGAATGCCCTCTCCGCCAAATTGGCGGACGATCCGGGGAAGGTTCGCCGAATCCTAGACATCATCGACTTCGGTCGTCGTTTTTATCCTCTGGAACAACGGAACGCGCGAACGAAAGACTTCGACTGGTTATACGGCGGGGAAGGGAAAGGATATACCCTGGTCGACGGTCATGCGGTGCCTTCTCCGGTACCGGAAGGCAAAGCCCCCTATCACTATTTGTTGGATAACAAGATGTGGGCCCCGAGTGACGAGGCTAACCGCTATTCTGAGACTTACAAAAGCCCTCTGTATAAAAAGCTGGCGGCCGACCTGGAGAAGATGCATGCGGAAACCGACCATTACGCCAACCCCGTTAACCAGATCTATTCCGAAACGTTGGCCAAAAAAGGCAGGGAGATCACCACGAAGCTGATGAACGAACAGGCTCGGATGATCACGGGAGATCGTCCTTTATCCGACTGGGACCAAATTGTCGATGCGTATTTAGAGGCGGGGGGACAACAGATGATCGACGAAGTGAACAAGGAGATGCGGAGAAAGAAGATCGAACCCGGTTGGAAGTGAGCGTGTTCAGCAGAGGAGGTACCGATTCGAAATGGAGACGGTGAAAGAATTGGAAACCACGTTGGCGGCGCCGTCGGAACGGCTGGTGAAAGACCTCGCCCGGATTGACGGCGACCTGATGATTCTTGGAGTTGGCGGAAAAATGGGGCCGAGCCTCGCCCGCCTGGCCAAAAACGCCGTGGACGGAAATCGTCCCAGAAAGCGGGTGATCGGGGTGTCCCGTTTTTCCTCGGAGAGGGTAAGGCGGGAACTGGAAGAGGCAGGTGTGGAAACCATCGTCGCTGACCTCTTGCGAGAAAAGGATCTACAAAATCTTCCCAATGTAAAAAATATTCTCTACATGGCGGGGAAAAAGTTCGGCACCCTGGGTCATGAACACGGTACTTGGGCGATGAATGCCTATTTGCCCGGTCGTGTAGCGGAAAAATTCAGACAATCACGGATCGTCTGTTTCTCCACAGGCAATTTGTATTCCCTGACACCCCTGGTTTTCGGAGGAAAGACGGAAGATGACCCCCCGGATCCCGTGGGAGAATACGCCCAGTCTTGCCTGGGGCGGGAGCGGATTTTCGAGTATTTTTCCCGGCGCAACGGGACGCCGATGCTCCATTTCCGCCTCAATTATGCCATTGATTTACGCTACGGCGTGTTGTTGGAGATTGCCCTGGCCGTGAAAAAACGGCAAGCGATTGACCTCTCCATGGGCAGCGTCAACGTAATCTGGCAGGGAGATGCGAACGAAGCGGCCCTTCGGTCTCTTACCTTGTGCCAGTCCCCGCCGAAGGTGCTTAATGTGACCGGCCCGGAGAATGTATCTGTTCGTTGGCTGGCCTGTCAATTCGGCAGCCGGTTTGGAGTGGAACCGGTTTTTACGGGCCAGGAGAAAGACACGGCTTTGTTAAGTAACGCTGCTATTGCCCATCAACTCTTCGGTTATCCTAGGGTCTCCCTGCGCCAGATGATCGAATGGACGTACCGCTGGGTGGAAGCGGGGGGGACGGTCCTCGAAAAACCGACCCGTTTTCAAGAACGGCAGGGGGTTTTTTGATGGGAGGGGTAGCGGTGGGTCTCCGTCCGAAAGTGCGGGAAGCACTCCTTGAGGGAGCGGTCATCCCGGCTCACCCCCTCGTTCTGACGGGGGATCGCAAGCTGGATGAAAGGAGGCAGCGAGCCCTTACCCGCTATTACGTGGAAGCGGGGGCAGGTGGAATCGCTGTTGGAGTCCACACCACCCAGTTTCATATCCGGGAACACGGGCTGCTGGAGACGGTGTTGAGGATGGCTGCCGAGGAGGCGGAGCGGGCGGGAGCAGATGAGGGGTTTATCAAAGTGGCGGGAATCTGCGGCCCGTCGGACCAGGCGAGGAAGGAGGCGGTTCTTGCGGCGTCCCTCGGATATGATCTGGGGCTCCTTAGCCCGGGCGGCTTGAATGATTGGACCGAAGAAGCGTTTCTCGACCGGGTGGGGCAAGTGGCTGAGGTGATTCCGGTGTTTGGTTTTTACCTCCAGCCTGCCGTCGGGGGGCGGCTGTTCTCCATGGATTTTTGGCGGAGCATGGCCGATATCCCCGGTGTGATGGCGATGAAAATCGCTCCTTTTGACCGGTACCGAACCCTGGAGGTGGTGCGGGGGGTTTGTGCCTCCCGGAGAAGGGAGGAAATCGCTCTCTATACCGGAAATGATGATCATATCGTCGCTGATCTGCTCACTCCTTTTCAGGTGGCCGTGGAAGGTGACGTGGTGGAGAAATGGATCGTAGGCGGGCTCCTCGGCCATTGGGCGGTCTGGACGAAAAAGGCGGTGGAGATGATGAAGGAGATCCGCGCATTCCGACAATCCGGCGGCTCGGTCCCCATGGAGTGGTGGACTCGGGGGGCGAGGGTGACAGAGGCCAATGCGGCTCTCTTTGATGCGGTCAACGGCTTTCGTGGGTGCATTCCCGGTATCCATGAAATTCTGCAACGGCAGGGGCTGTTAGCAGGGCGGTGGTGCCTCGATCCGGCGGAAGATCTCTCACCGGGTCAGGCAGAAGAAATCGACCGCATTTTGCAGGCGTATCCGGAGTTGACCGATGATAATTTCGTCCGGTCGAACCGGGACCGCTGGCTGGAGGAGGCAGAGGCTTCGATGAAGATGAGGCCATAGGGAAGAGGGGGAAGCGACAGGGATGGAAGCCGGAGGTTGGGGAAAAGTGTACGGGATTTGCGGGCAAGTCGTCAGCCTCTGTTGGCTTAACCTGCTCTGGATCGCTCTGACGGTAGCGGGGCTGGGGGTATTCGGGCTTTTCCCTGCCACGGGGGCGATGTTTTCCGTAGTTCGTTCTATACTGACGGGTCGGGAAAGGGGATCTTTGGCCGCACATTTTTGGTTGGAGTATCGCCGTCATTTCCTGCGGTTGAACGGATTGGGGTTTCTGTTGGGGTTAATGGGCTTTGCCCTCTTGCTGGATTACCGCCTTCTCACCTTGGTGGAGGGAGGGCTCCATTTCTTGTTGGCCCTCCTCCTAGCAGGGGTGACGGTTGTATTCAGCATCAGCCTTTTTTACTTCTTTCCGGTATTCGTCCATTATAATCTTCGCTTCTGGCAGTACCTTTTCCAACCGTTCCTGTTTACACTTTCTCGGCCAGGAGAGGGGTTGCTGATGCTGGGGGGGGCGGCGGTGTTGATTTACGGGGTCAAGGCTTTTCCCGGTTTGATTCCCTTTTTTGGGGGGAGTGTCTTTGCTTGGTTTTGGATGGTTGTTTCGCTGCGGGCTTTCCGTGCCGTGGAGAATAGGGGGTTTGCTTTGGGAAAGGAGGAAGGAATTTGAAGGAAACGGGTCAAGTGACCATGGGTGTCGATATCGGGGGCAGCAAAGTGGCGGCGGCTGTCATCGATGAAAAAGGAAACCGACTCTCTAGAGCGGAGATGCCCAGTATACCGGATGACAGAGAGGCGATGTTCAAGCGGACCGTGGAATGCATCCAGGAAGCGATGGACGCGGCCCATCTGCTCCCGGCGAATAGGGCAGCCATCGGGGTAGGAGTACCGGGGAAAGTGGATCGTGAACGCGGGATCGCCGTCATACAAAACAATCTTCCCTGGGGGAACTTTCCATTACTGAACCGGCTTCGTCTTTTTTTTCCAGCCCCGATGGTACTGGACAACGACGTCGTGATGGCGGCTCAGGGGGAATGGGCGATACGGGGAGCCGATTCGACCCAGTCATTTATCTATTTTACTATCAGCACTGGGATTGCCTGTTGCATCATAGAGAAAGGACGGATCATTCGGGGAGCAGGGCTTTCCGGGGAGGTAGGGCTAACCTTCTTCTCCGGTAACGGGGGAAGGCTGGAGGAACGGGCTGCCGGTCCGGCAATCTGCCGCTGGGCCAGCCGAAAGCGGCAAGCAGAAGTGACCACCCGGGAGACGGTGGAAGCTTACCGAGAGAAGGAAGCCTGGGCGGCAGCCGTTATGGAACCCATTCTCGACGAATGGGCCCGGGGGCTGTATGCCGTCTTTTGCCTAGTAGATCCCCACTGTCTGGTGATCGGGGGAGGGGTGATCCATAGACACCCCTTCCTGCTCGACGAAATCCGAAGCCGCCTGGCCACACTGGCAATCAAGGAGCAAAGGGATCTTCCTGAGCGAGTTTTTCCAGCCATCCTGGGGGGTGACGCGGGCTTGGTCGGAGCGGCTTTAGCAGCGCGATCTTCCGCTCTACCCGACAGTCCCCACGCTAAGGGAAGAGGAGGGGAGAACCATGGCGAATCGGCTGGAACCTACCGGTATTCCTCGCATTCCACAACGGAGGATACAGAAAAAGCCGAACTTCGAGGTGCAAAGGAACGTTCGTAAACATATTCGCCAGGATCGGTGGATCTATCTCTTGATTCTGCCGGGACTGTTATATTTTTTAATCTATAAATATCTGCCGATGGCGGGTCTCCTGCTTTCCTTCCAGGACTACAGTCCTTTCCTGGGCTTCTTTAACAGTCCCTGGGTGGGATTAAAGCATTTTGAGACGATGTTTCACGATCCGGAAGCCTTGCGAGTCATCCTTAATACCTTGGAGATTTCTTTCTATCAGATCCTGTTCGCCTTCCCGCTTCCGATCATCCTCGCACTTATGATCAACGAGGTAAGGAGTACCCTGTACAAACGGACGATTCAGTCACTGGTCTATCTGCCCCATTTTTTGTCCTGGGTGGTGGTAGTCGGTGTCTTCGTCCTCTTTCTCAAAGAAGACGGATTGTTCAACAATCTTCTCGGCTCCCTCTTTGGGATAAGGCCGGTTTCTTTTCTGACCGACCCTGGCTGGTTTAAGCCCTTGATCGTGTTCCAGGTGATCTGGAAGGAGGCCGGGTGGGGAACGATCATCATTTTGGCAGCCCTCGCCGGGGTGAATCCACAACTCTATGAAGCGGCGGTCATCGATGGGGCCAATCGATGGCAGCAAATCCGGTACATCACGCTCCCCGCAATCCGCAACACCATCATCATCCTCCTTATCCTGCGTCTTGGATCGGTGATGGATACCGGCTTCGAACAGATCTTCCTCATGCTCAACCCCTTCAATATGGAGACGGGGAATGTTCTGGATACCTTCGTTTATTTTAAGGGGATCGAGCAGGGGGATGTCAGTTTCGCTACGGCTGTTGGCCTCTTCAAGGGAGTGATCGGACTGGTGTTAGTGGTGATTGCCAACCGGATGGCCAAAAAGTTCGGCGAGGGTGGAATCTATTAACCTTTCAAGGAAGGAGGCTTCTCCATGCTTCACCGAACGAGGGCTGGGCGCTTCATTGACCGGTTGAATGCCGCAGTTTTACTCGTAGTGGCCGGGTCGATGGTCTTTCCTTTCTTTTACATTTTTGCGGTTTCCTTTTCGAGTCTAGAGGATGTAATCCGGAACGATCTCCTTCTGTGGCCGGAAACGTGGGTCACCGATGCTTATCGATATATCCTCGGATCGGAACCATTTATTCGCTCTTTCTTCGTCACCGTGCTGGTGACGGTCCTCGGTACGCTGGTCAACCTCGCCTTTACCGCTACCATGGCCTATGGATTGTCCCGACCGATTTACGGACGGCGAATCCTATTGTTTCTAGTTGTTTTCACACTTCTGTTCAGTGCGGGGTTGATTCCCACCTATATGGTCGTCAAAGCGACGGGTCTCCTCGATTCCATTTGGTCCCTGATTCTTCCAGTAGCGATCAGCCCATTCAACCTGATCGTGATGCGACAATTTTTCCTTCGTATCCCGGAGGAGCTTCATGAGGCGGCGATCCTCGACGGGGCCAACCACCTGCAGATTTTTTGGCGGATCATCCTTCCTCTTTCCAAACCGGCTTTGGCTGCTTTCAGCCTCTTTTACGCAGTCGGCCACTGGAACAATTATTTTTCCGCCATTTTGTATGTGAACGATCCCGCCAAATGGCCGTTACAAGTCGTACTACGCCAGATTGTGATTGTCAACGAACCCAAAGCTGCCCTGCAGGGAGGGCAGCAGATGATTCACAACCCGCCACCTCCGGAGACCGTTCAGATGGCGGCTATTCTGTTAACCACCCTGCCGATTCTTTTTATCTATCCCTTTTTGCAGAAATATTTCGTCAAAGGTGTGATGTTGGGCTCAGTAAAGGAATGAGAAGGGAGGGATTCGATGAAAAAGCCGGTAACAGCCGTGGTCGTGGGGGCGGGAGATCGAGGAGCGCATGCCTACTCCCCCTATGCCCGGGATTTTCCCCATGAGTTGGCGATTGTAGCCGTAGCTGAACCGCAGGAAGACCGGAGAAACTACATGGTCCAAGAGTATGGCATTCCGCAGGATCGGGCGTATTCCAAGTGGGAAGAATTTCTGCAACACTCTCGGCTGGCAGATGCCGCCTTGATCTGCACCCAGGACCGGATGCATTATCAACCGACGATGAAAGCCTTGGAACGAGGTTATCATGTCTTATTGGAAAAACCGATGTCCCCGGACCCGGCGGAATGTATCGCTATGGAAGAGGCCGCCCGTGAGCGGGGGCGTCTCCTCGTAATTGGTCACGTTCTTCGCTATACCCCTTTCTGGACCCGAATGAAGGCAGTGATCGATTCGGGGGCCATTGGGGATATCGTCTCCATTCAATTAAATGAAAATGTGGAATTCCATCATATGGCCCATAGTTTTGTCCGGGGAAACTGGAATCACTCTCAGCGTTCCAGCCCAATGATCCTGGCTAAGTCTTGCCATGACATGGATCTATTAGCCTGGCTCGTCGGTAAACCTTGCCTTCGGGTTTCCTCTTTTGGTTCCCTCCTGCATTTCCGGGAAGAAAAAGCGCCTAAGGGAGCTACCGACCGCTGCCTGGACGGCTGTATGGCGGAAGCGGAGTGCCCTTGGTCGGCCCCTCGGTTCTATTTAGGCAAAGGAAAGGCATGGGCGGGTAAGTTCACTGGAGATCTCTCACGGGAGGGGATTCTTCACGCCTTACAAACCGGCCCTTATGGAAGGTGTGTCTACCATTCGGACAATGACATAGTAGACCATCAGACGGTCAACCTCGAGTTTGAAGGTGGAGTGACTGCTGTTTTCAGCATGTGTGGATTTACCCGGGACAACACTCGCATCATCCAGGTCATGGGCACCCGTGGAGAGATCCGAGGAAGCATGGTGGAGCAGTCCTTTTCCGTCTATGATTTTCTGACTGGCGATGAGACCGTGATTCGCACGGATAGCGGCCTTGGTGGTCACGGGGGTGGGGATGAAGGGTTGATTCGTCGCTTTGTCCGAGATGTTCGTCAGGGAAGCGCCGATGCCGCTCTCACTTCCGCCTCCGATTCTGTCATGAGCCATCTGATGGCTTTTGCCGCGGAAGAATCCCGCCTGAGAGGTGGGATGCCAGTACCGATCAGGGAGTTGTATGGGCGGGGGAGTAAAGAGGTTAGGGGGCCGAGTGTATGAAGAAGATGCGGAAAGCGATCGCTTGGATCGTTTCTGGAGGGCTCGTGTTCGTACTGATGTCCTGTTCAGCCGACGGAACAGGACAGACGGATGATCAGGAGAAAACCTATACGATCACCTCCCTCGATTTTCTGTATGACGACATCCCGCCCAAGGACGGGAAAGGCGTTAAGATGATCGAGGAGAAGTTTCATGTGAAGTATAAACGGACTTACGGGGTGTATACGGATTATACGGAAAAAGTGGCGACTCAAGTCGCTTCCGGAGACATTCCTGACGTGATCGGTTTTGAAATGAGCAACGACCGGTCCAATTTCTTTAAATGGGCGGAACAGGGGGCTTTTTTACCTCTCAACGATTACATCGATGAGTACCCCACCTTGAAAAAAGTTCCCAAGGAAGTGTGGAATGCGGTTTCTATCGACGGGAAAATCATGGCGATCCCCAAGTATTTCCCCCCGAAATACCTTAACACCCCGATCATTCGCAAAGACTGGCTGGATCGGTTGGGCCTCGAGATTCCGAAGAGCCACGAAGAACTGAAGGAGGTGGCCCTTGCATTCACAGAGCAGGATCCGGATGGAAACGGCAAGGACGATACTTACGGCATGGTCCTCGGGGAGAACCTCTGGCCGAACTATCACTTCGGCGCCTACTGGGACATGGGGGCCTGGTATCATACGAACGCGAAAGGACAAGTGGTTCCCGGCATTATTACGGAAGAACGAAAAGGGATGATCCGGCTGTACGCTGATCTATATAAAAAGGGAGCTGTGAACAGTGACTTTGTTCTCACGAATCCAAACGAAGCCAATGGGAAGGAATTTTATGCCGGTAAAGCAGGGATGATCGTCCGTGGCCCGGTGGAAATGACCGAAGAAAATATGGAGGCTTTGTCCCGCATCCATCCTGGAGCGGAGTTAGCCCCGATTCCTCCCTTTGTAGCCCCTGATGGGAGCAAGGGATACACGGCAGGCTCCGGGTATTACACCGCTACCGCCTTGTCGGCAAAGCTGTCTGATCATCCAGGTAAAGTGCGTCGCATCCTGGAGATCATCGACTATGGCCGCACCTTCTATCCTCTGGACAAACGAAACCCGCAAAACAAGGAGTTCGATTGGCTTTACGGGAAGGAAGGGGAGGGTTATGAGATGGTGCAGGGTTATCCTGTTCTCTCTCAGGGAGTCAAGGGTCTTTCTCCCTGGCATTACCTGATCGACAACAAGATGTGGGCGCCGACCGATGAGTCCAACCAATATGCCAAAACCTACAAGCATAAGGCCTATAGGCAGCTAGCCGAAGACTTGGAAACGATGCATACGGAGACCAAACACTACATCAATCCGATTTACCAGGTCTATTCTCCGACCCAAGCCCGGAAAGGTTTGGAGCTTCAGAAGAAACTCCTCAATGAGCAGGCCCGGATGGTTACGGGGGACCGCCCCCTCTCTGACTGGGATCAAACCGTCAACCAGTGGCTGAAAGCGGGAGGGAAGGAAATCATCGATGAGGTAAACCGAGAGATGAAGAAGAAGCACATCCGTCCGAAGTGGCAATGAGAAAAAGCACGGGAGGGTCATAAACCGGTAGAAGGAATACCAAAAGCCCCGGCAGTCAACGAGAGACTGGCCGGGGTTTTAATGTAAAAATATCAAGGGATTCAGGAGAACAGTTGCAGAAGTTCAGCAACAGCGGGAGCTACTTTACCGATAAATTGCAGAACACCGATGGCGATTTCCAAAAGAAACACCTCCTAACCGAAAGAATGGGTCGAGGATCAGGCGAAGAGTTGCAGAATGGTGACGACGGCAGGCGCTACATAGCCGATGAACTTCAGGATACCGATTGCGATAGCCAAAGAAAGCACCTCCTGACAGGAAAATGGGCCCGAGGATTAGGCGAAGAGTTGCAGAATGGTGACGACGGCAGGCGCTACATAACCGATGAACTTCAGGATACCGATTGCGATAGCCAAAGAAAGCACCTCCTAACAGGAAAAAGTGGGGTGAGGATCAGGCGAACAGTTGCAGGAGTGTGACGACGGCAGGTGCTACATAACCGATGACCTTCAGGATGCCGATAGCGATAGCCAAGAAGAGCCCCTCCTTTAAAAATATGTAAATGAAAAGCTAGGTCCAGTATAAGCACAACCACAAAACAATTCAATACTACATTTGGTGGAATTTTAAATAGGATACCGAACTTTTTTTATCCCGTCGACTTCGATTCCACCGAGATGGGAAAGGTACATGTCTCTTAACAAAATTCTTCGTACCGGTTCATAGCAAGGAACCCTTTTTTGGGAGTGGTCTTTTTAGCGGTCCCGCTCATCGCGTACGGATTTCAAATCAAGATCCTGGTGCTTGTCAGAGGATATTAGAGACTTATCCCGGGATGGGCCGGGCCAGGTTTAATTTTTGCTTGACCACCTGTTTTACTGCTTCCTTGGCCGATTGGAACAGCTTGCGGGGATCGGTTTCGGAGGGATTTTCCTCGAGGGTGTCCCTTAGTCCTTGGGTGAAGGCTTGTTTTAATTCGGTGGAGATGTTGATCTTACTGACTCCATTGGCGATCGCCAGTTGGATGCTGTTCTCAGGGACACCGGAAGCTCCATGCATTACCAGCGGGATGCTTACCCTACGAGAGATCTCCGCTAGGCGTGGAAAGTCGAGACGAATCTCCCCTTTATAAGGGCCGTGGGCCGTACCGAAGGAAGGGGCGAGAAAGTCGACTCCTGTGTGGGAGACGAAGGTCTCCGCCGTCGCGGGGTCGGTAAAGACAGCCTGCCCGTCCACGGCTGCCGAGGGTTCTTCCGTACCGACAATGGTTCCTAGCTCCGCTTCTACGGGTACACCCATGGGGTGGGCCATCTCCACGACCCGGCGGGTGAGAGCGATATTTTCTTTCAGGGGGAGGCGGGAACCATCGATCATCACAGAAGTGTACCCTGCTCGAAGGCATTGAGCGACGGTTGCGAAAGAGTCACCATGGTCCAGGTGCAGGGCGACTGGAATCCGGGCCTCCTCCGCAATGGCCCTTGCCATGGCGGCCAACAGCTTAACCTTCGTTGAACGCAAGGTCGCTGGAGTAGTCTGGAGAATGACAGGGCTTCCGGTTTCTTCGGCCGCCTCGACGATGGTCTTCATCAACTCCATGTTGTGGGAAGCAAAGGCAAAGACGGCGCTCCGGTTCCGGTAGGCCGTCTCCAAAAGCCCTTTAGTCGATAGGAGGGCCATTACTTTTTCCCCCCCGATCTTTTAGTAGAACTACCGGATTCAGGTTGCGGGGGCGATCCGGGTTAAGCCCCATTTGGTAGGTTCGATAAAAGGCCATCCATTGGAGCGCGGGAACAGTGAGGGCGGCCCGGGCAGCATCGGAGAGGCCCGAGCTCAGATCCAGGGGCCGGTCTGCGCCGAGAGTTGCTACCCCGTCCCCAATCGCGCAGATTTCGGCCCCAGTCTCCTTTAGTTCCCTGACAAGCGTTTCTTCAAAGGAGGTAAGCGAACGATCGCTCACAAGAACCACCCGCCATCTCTCATCCAGGATGGAAATAGGTCCGTGGCGGAACTCCATGGGGTTAAATGCCTCACTAACCTCTTGGGTCATTTCCTTTAACTTGAGCATCCCTTCACAGGCGAGGCCGAAGTTGGCACCCAGACCGAGGTAAACGGTGCGATCCCGGGTTCGGTCTTCCCCCAGCAAACGTCCCCATTCCTCCGATTTGGCAAGGATCTGATCACCGAGGTCAGCAAGGTGTTTCAGTTCTTCGAGGAAACGTTCGTCTTCTGCGATGAAAGCGGTGATTATTTGGAGAGAAAGGAGGAGGTTGGTGAAGGAACCTGTCATGACAACACTTTTTTCTTGAATGTGAGGAAGGAGGAGAGTCGTCGTTTGGCGGGCGAGTTCGCTTTCCGGATTGCCGGTTACCCCAAGGCAAGGGACAGCGAATTGACGCTCTGCCGTCTGAAGGGCTCGCACCAGCTCCGTGGTGTTACCGGAGCGAGAAGAACCGATTACCCAGGTGCGGCGGCGAGGGCTGAGGACGGAGGTCGGCTTTAAGTACAGGTCGGAGGCGGGGACAGCTTTAGCGGGAAACCCCGTTTTTTCGGCGAAGATCGCCGCGGCGGCAATCGATAGGTAATAAGAGGTGCCGCATCCGGTAAAGAGGATCTCTTCTGGACTCGCATCGAGGAACTGCTCCCGGATCCATTCCCGCTTTTCCTTGACCAGGGCGATTGTTTGGTGCCACAGCTCCGGTTGGCGCCGGATTTCCCGTTCTGTATAGGTCCCAGTCATCAAATCCCTCCCGGTATTCAAAGGATTTCCATTATTCTCATATCATTCAGAATATCACTTGGCGATAAAGGGGTCAAAGCCCTCTAAGTGTCTATTTTCCCAATAAAAAATAACATTAGAAAATTTTTTATGGCTGATAAATAAATGGGTTGCATCAGGAGGATATTGGAAATTCGGCACGAATTCTTTTAGTGTATCTCCAATTTTAAGAAAGAGACAGGGGGAGTTGGAGTGAGAAGAGTTAGTGCGATGGCACTGTCGTTTGCCTTGGTAGCAGGTTCCCTGGGCGCGGCGGCAGGCCAACCGGCCAATGCGGAAAAAAAAGTTCCAGCCAAGGTGGAGCAGAGGCTGGAGAAGTTTATGCAGGCGAAGATTGCTAAAGGGGTTCCAAAAACGGGAGAGAAACGGGCTTCTGTCGTGGTAGAGTTGGCCACGCCCCCTGCCGCAGCGGTGAAAGGGTCAGGGATGAAGAGTTTCACTAGTGCAGACCGAAAGCAACTAGTGGATGAACGGGCGCAAGTGATAAAGGAAGCTAAGGAAAAGGTTCCAGGTTTGCGGACCGAATATCGGTATGGGACGGTCTTTTCCGGCTTTTCCGCCCATCTGAAAGGGCAGGACGTGAAAAAGCTAGCGGAACTTCCTGGAGTGAAAAAAATCTGGCCCAATACTCGTTATAAGGCCAATATGAAGGAGAGCGCCTCGTTGGTAGGCGCCCCCGAAGCGTGGAAGAAGAAAGACTCCGCCGGAAACCGTGTGACCGGTAAAGGGATCAAAGTGGCAGTAGTGGATACGGGTGTGGACGGGAAACATCCGGACCTAAAGGGGAAAGTGGTCGGAGGGTACGACTTTGTGGACAAGGATGCCACACCTCAAGACGGTAACGGCCATGGTACCCATGTGGCCGGTACGGTAGCGGCCAATGGAAAGATCAAGGGTGTCGCTCCTGGTGCTTCCATTCTGGCTTACCGTGTACTGGATGATACGGGGAGTGGGTACTTTGATGATATCCTGGCCGGGGTGGAAAAAGCGGTTAAAGACGGTGCCCAAGTGATGAACCTCTCTCTTGGCGCCGCCATTAATTCGCCGGAGGATCCACTTTCCATCGCTATGGACGTAGCGGCTCTTCAAGGTACGATCCCGGTAGTGGCTAATGGGAATGACGGGCCGGGAGAATGGACGCTAGGAACCCCGGCTTCTTCTCGGGAAGCAATCTCTGTGGGGGCTTCGACAAAAAAGATGACCAATCCAGACCTGAAGATGACAGGTGAGGAGAAGATTATCCGACTGACCGCCATCGAGGGTTCCCCCGCTTTCCCTGCCGGCGCGATGGAACTGGTGGATGTCGGTTTCGGTAATGCGTCGGATTACAAAGGGAAAGATGTCAAAGGGAAGATCGCTGTTGCTCGCCGCGGTGGTAACCAACTCAGCTACAAGGCGCATAATGCCCATGTCGCTGGCGCTGCTGGGCTGATTGTATTCGGAGGTTTTGAAGACGAATGGCTGGAAGGGAAAGGTCCTTTTGCACCAACAGCGGCAACTTCCTCTAAAAACGGCCGTTGGCTGAAAAACTTAATCCACAGCGGTAAAAAGATAGGGACTTTCGAATTGAACAAACAGGAGATGATGGCATCCTTTACCTCTGAAGGACCCGTGGCGGGCTCCTGGATGGTCAAGCCGGATGTATCAGCTCCGGGAGTGAACATTACCAGCACGGTTCCGGGAGGAAAATACGACTCCTACAGCGGAACCAGTATGGCTTCGCCCCATGTGGCGGGAGCCGCTGCCCTCGTTAAACAATCCCATCCGAATTGGAACGTTCGGGAAGTGAAGGCGGCCTTGGCTAATACCGCTGTCACCATGCATAAAAGAAACGGGAAGCCCTACCCGGTAATGACTCAGGGTTCCGGGCGCATTGATATCCCGAAGGCGATTGACACGCAAACCCTGATCGTCCCTTCCAACCTCAGCTTTGGAAAGTTGGAGCCGAAATCAGGGAAAGTGGAAGTCACACGCCTGGCGGAAGTGAAAAACCTGTCCAAAAAAACGAAAACCTATCGAACGGAAGTAGAACTGTATAACGGCAAGAGCAGGATCAACCTCAACGCCCCTGCGTCGTTCCGGGTGAAAGGGCGCAGTACAGCGGAAATGAAGCTGGAAATGCATGTGGATACCAACTTACCCAGGGGAATCTATACCGGGGTGGTTCGTCTGAAGGATGGCGGAAAGGCGTTGAAGCTGCCCTTTACCGTGATGATTGACCCGAAAGGGTACCCGCTGGTGAGTGGTTTTTCGGTCAACCCGCTGGTCTTCTCACCCAACGGAGATAAGGTGAAGGATCAAGCCCTCCTTTCCTGGTATCTGCCGACGGTCCCTCAGTCTCTCAATTTGTACGCGACCCGCTTGACCTTGGATGGGGAACTCGGCGATCAATCCGTGCTCCATAGTGAAAAACAGCCGAAAGAAGGGCTGATCACCCGAACATGGGAAGGGAAAAACGAGCAAAACAAATCCCTCCCCGATGGCCCGTATTACCTGGATCTCTACGCTGTTCACCGGGGAGAGGAATATGGGGAATCGTTTCCAGTTGTCTTGGATCGTTCTGCACCCAAGTTGCGGATGAAAACGAAGTTTAGCAACCGGACGATCAAAGGAAACTTAAAAGATTTGCTTCTTGAACCCTCCGCCTATTGGTTCGTGTTTGGTTCAGATCCCGTCATGTTAAGCTGGAAGAAGAAAGGATCCAAAAGCAAGACCTGGACCCGTATCCCCGTGATGGGTCAATATGAATGGGAAAACAATCTCAATTTCACCTACTCCTTCAAAAAGGGAGCCTTGAAAAAAGGAACCCACACTCTCCAAATCAAAGCCGTTGACGCGGCAGGAAATGAAAGGAAGAAGGAGATCAAAGTAACCGTCAAATAATAAGAAAAGCCGTTCCCCAAAAAGGGAGCGGCTCTTTTTATTTCATCGCCTAGTTTTGTACAGGGCTTGGCCGGTTAGGATACCTGCATTACACTCTGGAAGATTGTAATGCATACAAAAAAGTATCCTAGAAAAAGGGGAGATGTTTCTTGAGCAAGGTGAAGCCGATAAAAGGGAAAGGCTCTATAGCCGTGGTGAAAAAAGGAAAAGCGACTCGTCGCTTTCGAGGGAAAAGCCGTACTGTCTGTCATTGGGATCATCAAGGGCTTCGTAAACGGGTCCATTGAGGGTTCGGTGTCGCTTCTACTCAATCCGAATCATTCGTTCCGTCCCTTTTAACTCGTCGATCTGGGAAACACCGATGCCAAACATGGCAATTTGGAACTCCCGTTCAATGCGTTCCAGCTGACGAGCGATCGCTTCCGGTGAATCCGAGTCAGCCGCCTGAAGAAGAGATCGGCCAAAACCGGCCATGTCAGCACCAAGGGCAAGGGCTTTAGCTCCATCGACACCATGCATCACCCCTCCGCTAGCGATCAGGGGAGAATCGGGGGCATGCCGCCGGACGTCCAAGATGCAATCAGCGGTGGGTAATCCCCAGTCGGTGAAGGCTTCAGCAGCGGCGGTGGCGAGTTCGTCCCGGGAACGGAACTTTTCCACTTGGCTCCAGGAGGTACCTCCGGCTCCAGCCACATCGACAAAAGCCACCCCCGCCTCGTAAAGACGTCGGGCCAACTCGCCGTGGATGCCCCACCCTACTTCCTTGACGCCTACTGGGACACCCAGGGTACGACAAACATCCTCGATGCGGCGAAAGAGATGACGGAAATCCGTGTCTCCCTCGGGTTGGAAGACCTCCTGCATGCTGTTCAGATGAAGAATCAGACCGTCTGCCTCTGCCAATTCGACGATCCGTTTACAGTGGTCGGTGCCGTATCCGTAATTGAGCTGCACGGCGCCCAGGTTTGTGAACAGGGGAATGTCTGGAGCATAGCGTCGGACCTGGAAGGTATCAGCGATCTCCGGGTGTTCCAGAGCTGCACGCATCGAGCCAAGACCCATGGCCCATCCCCGGGCTTGCGCGGCCTCCGCCAGATGGAAGTTGATGAGCCGGGCCCGTTTTGTTCCCCCAGTCATCGAGCTGATAAGGAAGGGAGTTCGCTGTGGTTTTCCTAGGAACGTGGTTTTGAGGGAGATCTGGGAGAAGGATATCTCCGGCAGCGCTTCATGGCGGAATCGGTATCTCTCGAAGCCGGTAGTGATTCGTTTTCCCGTCACTTCTCGGTTAAGGACGATGTCGATGTGCTCTGATTTTCGTTTCTCTGTCCGGTTCTCCCTATCCATAGGCGTAATCCTTTCTATGTATCGAATTCCTGTTCGTTGTCCGATCCTCCGTCGGGCCATGTGGGCTCTTTTTATCCATCACTTAGTCTGGTGGGATAAGACTTTCTTGATGCATCCACACGGATCTTCGAAATCACCCGGAGCCGTCGCCCTTGACAATCTTCATTCTATATCATCGCATCAAATAGGAAGGTTTGTCCACTGGCCGATTCATTCAGTTTGCCTTCCAAGTGTAAAAACCCGTTGTATTTTATATCGAACGTTTGTTATAATATAAACATGCCTAAGGTCATCGATCACGATGAGTATCGTGAGGAACTGCTTAGTCAGTGTCTGGAGTTGTTCGCACGCGAGGGGTACGGTGCCCTTTCCATGCGAAAGATCGCCGATGCCCTCGATGTATCGACGGGTACTTTGTACCATTACTTTTCCAGCAAAGAGGACCTTTTTCACCAATTGGTGGAGGTAATTACCTGCCAGGACCTCTTCGACGCGGAAACGGCCCTAAAAGACGCCGAGACCCTGGATGCCCGGATCGATGCACTGCTCCGATTTATCGAGGAACGTGAGTCATCCTTTCTTAACCAGGTGTTCATCTGGATGGATTATTACCGGAACATTACCCCTGAAGCGGAACCGGGTCCCCGGGAAGCCCTCATTGAGTATGAGGAGGGAATCGCGCGTTTATTAGGGACAGAAGATCCGGAGATCGCCCGGTTTATCCTGGTCATGATGAACGGACTGGTTATCCAGCGTTATCTGGATGGAGGACGTACTTCCCTGGAAGGGCAATCAGCCCTGATCCGGGACTTTCTCATCCAACGCAAGGCAAAAGGGTCCCTGTGAGGGGGCTTTTTTCGCGGAAAGAGGCGGCAGTCGTGAGAAAAGGAGGGATCTCGATGGGTTGGGTATTCCTTATCCTCGCGATTGTCCTCGAAGTGGCCGGAACCATCTCGATGAAATTTTCCGAGGGGTTCACCCGGCCATTGTTCGCAGTGATGATGGTCCTCTTCTACGGGACGAGTTTCACCTGTCTGACCGTGGCTGTCAAGGGACTGGATCTTAGCTTGTCCTACGCTATCTGGGCTGGGGTGGGGACTGCCCTGGTCACCGTAGCCGGGATCTTCTGGTTCCAGGAACCGGTCAACGGGGCCAAACTTGTCTCTCTGGGACTGATCATTGCCGGGGTCGTCGGTTTAAAATTGGCTTGAAAGCCTAAAAACAAGGAGGAAAACCGTTATCGACATCGACCGAAGTTTTCGGGATGACAATCGCAAGCAGAAAGAACCTGATAGGTAAAACCGCCTCTACCCGCGACCGAAAGGATCAAGGGAGAGGCGGTTTTGTATTCTGGGCCGATGTCAGGGGAGACAGGTCTATCTTCCGGTGGAGGTTTAAGGCAAGAACGGAAAGTCAAAAGTATAGGAGACCCGAAAGACCGTTTTCGAAAAGGAGCGGATAGGATGAATGTACTGGTGATCGGAGCCAACGGAAAGACGGGGAAACTCGTAGTTCAAGGATTGGTAAAAGGCGGGCAACACCGGGTTCGGGCGATGGTGCGGGAGCCCAAACAAATCCCCTCCTTGGAAGAGATGGGAGCTGAAACGGTCGTCGCCGATTTGGAAAACGATATCCCCCATGCCTATGAGGGAGTGAACGCCGTCATCTTCGCAGCTGGTTCTGGTAGTCATACCGGGCTTGACAAGACCGAACAGGTGGATCATCTGGGGGCGGTCAAATCCGTTGACGAGGCGATCAAGCACGGGGTCAATCGTTTCATCATGCTGAGTTCGCTCGGTGCCGACGATCCTGCTTATGCTCCAGAAAAGCTCCGCCCCTTTCTGGAGGCAAAGGCTCAAGCCGATGATCATCTGATGCAGAGTAAGCTTTCTTATACGATCGTTCGACCGGGGGCTCTTTCTGACGATCCGGCTGTCGGTACAATTGCCGCTGGTCGGATCGAGGACCGTTCCGGCAGTATACCGCGGGCGGACGTTGCCAACACCTTGATCGCTTGTCTCGATGAGGCCAATACCGTAGGGAAAGTCTTTGAAATTCTTTCTGGTGGAACGCCTATCGACCAGGCGTTGCAGGAACTTTAAGCCAGAAAAAACGATCCCGCTAGGGGGATCGTTTTTTTATACTTGGATTAATCGGCACCCATCGGCTTAGCTGCTTCCGGGGAGTAGACGGAAACACGGCTGACATGTTTGTTATCTTTTTTCGAAAGAATGAATCTCAGCTCGTATTTGCCGGGTTTTTTATCTTTGTAAGGGTGGTAAGTGAGGACTTTCTCTCCAGTAAAGGGATCTTTTGTGACTTTGTTCGGTTTCCCCAGCTGCTTGATGAGTTCCGCCTTGGTCACCTCTTGCAGAGGATGGTCTACCGCCTGAGGGCCGGTAACCTGAATGTCATAAACGACATCTCCCCGGCCGGCCGCAACGAAAAACTCTCCATGCATCATCCCCGGTATATATCGATCGTAGGGGAAATCGGGCTCAGCGGGATAGTTTGGGTCTCCCCATTTTTCATACACTTCGTCAATCAAGGTTTTCCCGACGACAAATTCCGATCCTCGCACTTTTCCTTTACGTGCCAATTTCACGGCTTCATCGACCACTTCGTTGTGCGACTTCTGGGTTGTTTTTGCCACGGCTGAATGGCCGGTCGACGCTTTTGCCGATGCTGTCACGGCTTTAGCGGTTGCATAGGCTTGTGCCGCATCCGCTTGCGTTGGAGCGGTGAAGGTTCCCGCCCCGAGCAAAAGGCTAAGGGATAACACACTGACAGGCAAAAACTTGGCTTTTCGATCCATGATCATCCTCCTCAATTAGGTTTTGGAGTCAGATCAAACTCCAATTGCTGAAGCTATTATTTATTATAAGGGATAAAGAGGATATAAAAAGGTTGCTTTTAAGTGTGAAATGTCCCCTTTTATCGGGAATAAGATCGTATGAAACCGGGTTATGGGCGAATAATTTCCTTTGTTTCTTACATAGAACTGTGGAAAGCGGGGGGTGAAGGAAAATGCGATGAAAGTTCGCTTTTTCCTTTTGTCCGATTTCGTACAATGTTTCCACCTCTGCCGCGTATGCTGATAACAGAAGCAGATGGGGTGAGGGGGAGATAGGGTTGACGGGTCATCAAAGGGAATTGGAACGTTCGATCGCGGAAATTACGGAAATCGCGGAGGGGTTCGGCCTTGATTTCTACCCGATGCGGTATGAAATCTGCCCCCCAGACATTATTTATACCTTTGGTGCTTATGGAATGCCGACGCGGTTTTCCCATTGGAGTTTTGGGAAGGCGTTTCACCGGATGAAGCTTCAGTATGATCTAAACTTGAGCCGAATTTATGAGCTGGTGATCAACTCTAACCCTTGTTATGCTTTTTTGCTTAAGGGGAATAGCCTGATCCAGAACAAATTGATCGCTGCCCATGTGCTAGCGCACTGTGATTTTTTTAAAAACAATATCCGCTTCTCCAACACTTCCCGGGACATGGTGGAAAGCATGGCTGCCAGTGCGGAACGGATCCGCCAGTATGAGCTGGAATACGGGAAGGATCGTGTGGAGAGTTTTTTGGACAGTGTCCTAGCGATCCAGGAACATGTGGATCCGAGTCTGAAAAAGCGACCCAGGAGACGGGAGGAAGAGGAGAAGGAGGGGCCTTCCAAACGAACCACCCCCTATGATGACCTGTGGCGTTTGGACCGAAAGACGAAAGAAGCGCAGAAAAAGGAAAAGTTCAAGCGGGTGAAATTCCCGGAATCCCCAGAGAAGGATCTGCTCCTTTTCCTCATGAACCACAGCCGAGTGCTGGAGAGCTGGCAACAGGACATTATGACGGTGCTCCGGGAGGAAATGCTTTACTTCTGGCCCCAGATGGAAACCAAAATCATGAATGAGGGCTGGGCTTCCTACTGGCATATCCGGATCTTGCGGGAGATGGAGCTGACCGAAGAGGAAACCCTGGAATTCGCCAAATTAAACGCTTCAGTCATCCAGCCTTCTCAAACCTCCATCAATCCCTATTTTCTCGGATTGAAGATTTTCGAAGACATCGAAAAGCGCTGGGATCACCCGAGGAAAGAGGAACGAGAGAAGTTGGGGCGTGAACCCGGCAAGGGCCGGGAAAAGATGTTTGAGGTTCGGGAAATGGATATGGATACGTCCTTTTTACGTAACTACCTGACGAAAGAGCTGGTGGAAGACCTGGACCTTTATATCTTTCACCGTACGGGAAACGAGTGGACGGTGTCCGATAAGAACTGGAAAAACGTCCGGGAGCAGCTGATCTCCTCCCGGGTCAACGGCGGTCATCCAACCATCGTCGTCGTCAACGGGGACTATCTGAGCAATGGTGAACTCTATTTGGAACATCGCTATGAAGGTATCGAACTGGATGTAAAATACATCGAGAAGACCATGCCCCATGTCCATGATTTGTGGGGTCGCCCCATCCACATGGAAACCGTCATCGAGGGGAAACCGGTCCTCTTCACTTACAATGGCAAAAAGTGCAACCGCCGGTTTCTTTGACTGGAGTACCAAGCCCGGAGAGTCGTCCATCAAGGTATGCCTGTGGAGGCGTTCTGGTCAGGAGCGTTCAATTTGTTTACAATGGTGAAAAAGCGATAGGAGGGATTACACCATGCGCCTCTTGCATGAAATTTTGGACCATAATCGTACCTTTGTGGAAAATCAGGAGTATAAGCCTTATCAGACGACCAAGTTCCCCGATAAAAAACTGGTCATTCTCTCCTGTATGGATACACGGCTGACAGAGCTGTTGCCCAAAGCGATGAATGTACGGAACGGGGATACCAAGATAATCAAGAATGCCGGAGCTGTGGTATCCCACCCCTTTGGCAGTATCATGCGCAGTCTGATCGTAGCCGTTTATGAACTGGGAGCGGAAGAGGTGTGCGTGGTGGGCCACCACGGATGCGGGATGGCCGGCATCCAGCCTGAGGAAACCCTGCGGAAGATGGTGGAGCGGGGGATCTCGGAGACGACTCTGGATACCCTGGAACGGGCCGGTGTCAATTTGACCGAGTGGCTTCAAGGTTTCCATTCCGTAGAAGAGAGCGTGAAGGCCAGTGCGGAGATGATCCGAAAACACCCTCTCCTGCCGGCGAACCTGCCGGTTCATGGGCTGGTGATCGACCCGAGTACAGGAAAGCTGGATCTGGTGACGGAAGGGTACGGGTCACAGGAGGAGCCGAAAGTAACGACCTGATAAAGAATATGAAAAAGGGCACCGGTCAAAATACGGTGCCCTTTTTTTGTAGGGTTTCTGTAGGTGCTAATCAATTCATATTCTCCTGATTTCCCTCCTCTGACACCGATTCGGACCATTGGTCATAGGTGCAGAGGCCATTTAGGGGGTCTTTGCAGTTTCGGTTGGTGGTCGAGAAGGAATTTGAGAGCCCGAGGCAATCCAGAACAACACGCCTGAAATTTCTTCATCGGTGTTCGAAAAACTGCGGATGGTCAAAGTAAAGGATTGGTCCTCTAACTCCTTCAGGCTGGCGTTACACAGAGGATGGTTGGTCATGGCCACTACTCCGTACCCTGGAGAAGGGAAGGAGGAGGGCAGCGAGACCGTTACTTCGGTTTCACCGTTTTTTGAGATCGTGAAGGGTAGGTTGCCGGAGAAGACAGCGGGTACCTGGAAGGATAGTTTTTCGGGACCGATATGACCGTCTCGGATTTTGCCGGAAGTGACGGAGCCGTCGATCAGATGTTCTTCCTGGATGGAAGCTGGGCGAAGGTGGTCAGAAGTAATTGAGCCGTTACTGATCTTTTCGCCATTGATGGCCCCTTCCTCGATGGCAAAGCGATCGACAGCACCAGCCCGGAGATGTCGTGTGCTGACAATCCCTTGTTCCAGGTGTTCGGACTGAATGGAGTGGGCTTGAATATGCTTGGCGTTCACGCTTCCTTTGGCGAGATGTTTCTCCTCGACGGATTTCGAGCACAAATGGTCGGTCCGGATCGATTCCGACTCGATTTTATTTCCGGTGACCGCATGGTCAGCCAGAGTTTCAGTATCGACGGAACCTGTTCGAAGGTGCCGGGAGCCGATGCAGTTTTCTGTCAGTTTGTCACTGGATACCACGCCGTCACCCAAATGACTGGTTTGCACTTGAGAAAGCCCCAGATGATGAGCCTGGATGGAACCGGGAGCGATTTTATCTTCTGTGACGGCTTCCTTCGCCAGTTTGTTTCCCGTGACGGACAGATCGATCAGTTTGTCGGTGGAGATAGACTCCGGTGTAATTTTGGATCCGCTGATGGAGTTGTTGACCAGATGATCGCCGGTGATGGATTCATGCTGAAGGTGTTGGGAGTTAATGGATCCTTTCCGAAGATGGAGGGTATTCACGCTGTTTTCACTCAGATGACTTTCTCCAACGGATCTGGCGCAAAGGTGGTCGGCTCGGATCGACTCTGTTCGGAGTTTATCTGCGGTGACCGAATTGTCAGCCAGGGTTTCGGTATTGATGGAACCGAGCCGGAGGTGTCGGGTGCCGATGGATCCTTCCTGGAGGTGGCTGGCGTTTACGCTGTTTTCGCTCAGGTGACTTTCTCCAACGGATCCGCTGCTAAGGTGGTTGGCTCGGATCGACTCTGTCCGGAGTTTATCCGCGGTGACCGCATTGTCAGCTAGGGTTTCGGTATCGACGGAACCGGGCCGGAGGTGCCGGTAACCGATGCAGTTTTCTGTCAGTTTGTCACTGGATACCACGCCGTCACCCAAATGACTGGTTTGTACTTGAGAAACCCCCAGATGATGGCCCTGGATGGAACCGGGAGCGATTTTATCTTCTGTGACGGCTTCCTTCGCCAGTTTGTTTCCCGTGACGGACAGATCGATCAGTTTGTCGGTGGAGATAGACTCCGGTGTAATTTTGGATCCGCTGATGGAGTTGTTGACCAGATGATCGCCGGTGATGGATTCATGCTGAAGGTGTTGGGAGTTAATGGATCCTTTCCGAAGATGGAGGGTATTCACGCTGTTTTCACTCAGATGACTTTCTCCAACGGATCTGGCGCAAAGGTGGTCGGCTCGGATCGACTCTGTTCGGAGTTTATCTGCGGTGACCGAATTGTCAGCCAGGGTTTCGGTATTGATGGAACCGAGCCGGAGGTGTCGGGTGCCGATGGATCCTTCCTGGAGGTGGCTGGCGTTTACGCTGTTTTCGCTCAGGTGACTTTCTCCAACGGATCCGCTGCTAAGGTGGTCGGCTCGGATCGACTCTGTCCGGAGTTTATCCGCGGTGACCGCATTGTCAGCTAGGGTTTCGGTATCGACGGAACCGGGCCGGAGGTGCCGGTAACCGATGCAGTTTTCTGTCAGTTTGTCACTGGATACCACGCCGTCACCCAAATGACTGGTTTGTACTTGAGAAAGCCCCAGATGATGGCCCTGGATGGAACCGGGAGCGATTTTATCTTCTGTGACGGCTTCCTTGGCCAATTTGTTTCCTGTGATGGAAAAGTCGATCAATTTGTCGGTAGAGACCGATTCCGACATGATTTTGGATGTGGTGATAGAACGATCGGCCAGATGTTCTCGGTGGATGGATTCAGGTTGAAGGTGTCGGGAGCCGACGGATCCTTCTTGGAGGTGATGGGTGTGGACAGACCCTTCCTGGATGTGGCTGGCGTTTACACTGTTTTTGCTCAGATGCCGATCTTCGATAGATCCGGCACTAAGGTGGTTGGCACGGATCGACTCTGCCCCGATTTTATCCGCGGTAACCGCATTGTCAACAAGGGTTTCGGTATCGACGGAACCGTGCTGGAGGTGTCGGGAGTTGATGGAACCCTCCTGAAGGTGGCTGGCGTTTACGCTGTTTTCGCCTAGGTGTCGCACTCCGATAGACCCGTTACAAAGGTGGTCGGCTCGGATCGACTCTGTCCGGAGTTTATCCGCGGTGACCGCATTGTCAGCTAGGGTTTCGGTATCGACGGAACCGGGCCGGAGGTGCCGGTAACCGATGCAGTTTTCTGTCAGTTTGTCACTGGATACCACGCCGTCACCCAAATGACTGGTTTGTACTTGAGAAAGCCCCAGATGATGGCCCTGGATGGAACCGGGAGCGATTTTATCTTCTGTGACGGCTTCCTTCGCCAGTTTGTCTTCCGTGATGGATAAATCGATCAGCTTGTCGGTCGAGATGGATTCCGGCGTAATTTTGGATGCGGTGATGGAGTGGTTGGCCAGATGATCAGTGTGAATGGACTCAGGCTGAAGGTGCCGGGAGTCGACCGCGCTTTCCTGAAGGTGGTCGGTGTGGACGGAACCGGCCTGAATATGGTTGGCATTTACACTGTTTTCGCCTAGGTGCCTTTCTGCGATGGATCCGGTGTCAAGATGGTCGCTCCGGATCGACTCCGTCTGGATTTTATCCGCGGTCACCGCTTTGTCGGCAAGGGCTTCGGTATCGACAGAACCGGGTCGGAGATGATGAGAATCGATGCAATCTTCCGCCAACTGGTCACTGGATACAGCGCCTCCGTCCAGGTGGTCGGCTTTCACCTGAGCAAGCCCTAGATGATGGGCCTGGATGGAACCGGGGGCGATTTTATCTTCTGTAACGGCTTCATCTGCCAGCTTGCTTTCGGTGATGGAAAGGTCAATCAGCTTGTCGGTCGAGATGGATTCCGCCATGATTTTAGATGTGGTGATGGAGCGGTTAGCCAGATGTTCCCCGTTGACAGATCCAGTCTGGAGGTGGGTGGAACGGATGCTGTTTTCGGCGAGATGTGCCTCCCTGACGGCCCCGGGACGAAGATGGTCGGCATCGATAGACTCTGTCCCGATTTTATCGGCAGTGACGGATTGATCGGCGAGCGCGTCTGGCCTGACGGAGCCGATCTGGAGATGACGGGCATCGACTGCACCTTCTTGCAGGTGGTTGGAGTGGATGGAATCTTCCTGAAGGTGGTTGGCGTTCACGCTGCCATCGGTTAGGTGCTCTTCTGCAATCGATTCGGCACAAAGATGGGAAGAATGGATGGATTCCGGTTGGATTTTATCGGCAGTAACGGCGTGATCGCTCAAAGCCTCAGAACCAACGCATCCGGGTTGCAGATGGATGAAATCGACGACACCCGGTTGAAGGTGATCGGAGTGAATGGATTCGTCCTGGAGATGGCTGGTGCTCACACTGCCATCGGCCAGGTGTTTCCCTCTGACGGACTGGGAACGCAAATGGTCGGTGCCGATGGCTTCCATCTGGATTTTATCCGCGGTGACCGCTTCGTCGGCAAGGGAATGGGTGCTGATACTGCCCGGATCCAGATGTCGAGCTTGAATGGATTGATCCTTGATATGCTCAGAGTCAATGCTGTTTTTCGTTAATTTTTCACCGGTTATGGAGCTGTCGGCCAAATAGGCAGCCTCTAATTGAAAAAAACCTAAGTGATAGGACTCGATAGAGGATGGGGCGATTTTATTCTTGGTCACGGCTTCGTTCGCTAGTTTGTTTTCTGTAACCGATAGGTCACTCAATTTGTCGGTCGAGATGGATTCCGGTGTAATCTTGGATGAGGTAATGGAACGGTCAGCCAGTTTTTCTCCGGTGATGGCGGAATCAGCTAAATGGCTTCCTTCAATCGAGCCTTTTTGGATATGAGATTGACTGATGGAATCGGGGGCCAAGTGCTGACCCTGTATCGATTCATAGGCCAAGTGTTCGGTGTTAATCGATTTTTCGGTCAGCATGTGGGCTTTAATGGAGCCGGGGGCGATTTTGGAGCTGGTGACGGCTTCATCGGCTAAATGGTTTTCCTCGATCAAACCACCACTTAAATGTTGAGATTGGATCGATTGGTCTTTCAGAACGCGTGAGTCCAAGGTATTGGTCTCGATTTTATTCCCTGTGATGCTTCGTTCTGTCAGGTGATCGGTACAGATGGAATTGGGCCGCAAGTGAAATTCCTGAATGGTCTCGGGTTGAATGATATGGCCGTCTACGGATCCAGGAGCCAGTTTTTCCCGTGTTACGGATTGTTCTGAAAGGTGCTTCGTCTCGATGGCTTCATTGGCCAGGTGAAGGCCCTCGATGGCTTGGGGGGCGATCTTTTGTGATGTGACGGCTTCTGGTTGCAGGTTTTCCGAAGCCACAGCTTCCTCAGCGATTTTCGCTTGATCTACGGACTGGTTGGCGAGCTGATCGGTGTGTATCGAACCGTTCTGTATCTTTTCCGAGGTGATCGTTTGGTCTGCAATATGGTCGCCCTGAATGTGGTTGGGGGCAATATGGTGGGCCTGGATGGCTTGATCTTTAATTTTGGTTCCGTCAATGCTGTAATAAGCGAGTTGTTCGCCCTTAATAGACAGTTCTCCAAGATGTTCGGCTCGGATGCTTTCCCGTTGAATGTGCTCTGTTCCGACGGAATCAGGGGAGAGGTGGTGGGCTTTGACGGCTTTTTGGGCGATTTTCCAGGAGTGAACCGCCTCATTAGCCAGCTTGGCTTCATCCACGGATTGATCTTGCAGATGGTCGTGAGAAACCGCTCCGAAACGGATATTGGCATGGTCTACTGAGTTTTTCGCGAGTTTATCATGGGTGACAGATCCGTCCAGCAAGTCTGTTGTATAAATGAATGGTTTCCCGTTATCCACCCGTGAACGATTTTTTTTGACCTGTTTTATTTCGGAAGGCAAGTTATCGTCCGATGTTTTTTGCATGGGTTGGGAGACCCTGGGGCTATCCTTTTCAGAATCGGGTTGGAAAGGCGGGGGTGTCGGTACAGAAGAAGGTTCAACGTCGGAAAGCGGAAGGTGGGAATTAGCCTCGATTGTCTGATCCGTCTCTTCTTTCTTAACCTGCTCCAAAGGACGGGGAGACGTTTGATCTTCCCGATGTGTGGTCCGTTTTAATTCGTTCATTTCATCCCGGATAATGTTTTCCAGGGCCCATTCGTCATCCAGGACGTCTTGACGCGGGAGCCGTTCCCTTTTCTGGCCGGATTGTTTCCTTTTCCGTCTCATCCCTTTCAGTCCTTTCTGCCTGTTTTTCCTCCGTATAGGTATATTCACTAGGGATGAATGCGGATACCGCCCGGTGAAAATCTGGGCGGTTTCTCTGCCAAGATGAAAAAAGACCCTCCTTTTATTAGAGGGTGAAAAGCAGAAGTTGATAAGAGGGCACCAGGTTGTCCGTTAAAAATGGCCTGGAGCCCCTTTCGGGGGCTCCCTTTATTCGAAGATTATTGAATGTGGGTGAAAAACTCAGAGGCTTCCCAGTTTCCTCCTCCGAGGCAGAGGGTAGGCTTACCCGTGGGGCCAGTCGTAAGGTGGAAGGCCTGTAAGCCCATAGAAAAGCAAAGTTTGAGACTGGGGATGTTGTCGCAGGCTACGCGTGTGTATACTTTCCCCAGCTTGCCAATGGCATGTTCTAAGAGAGTTTCGCCCACTCGTTGATTGCGAAATTTAGGGTGAACCACAATATAAGCTTCCTCCAGGCCGAACTTACCAAACAAGATAAAACCCGTCAGTCGTTTTCCTTCTGTTGCAGCTGCAAGTAAGGTGCCTTCAGGAAAAGGGTCCGAGTGGAGATCCCTCAGCCAGCGAATGGCCCGGTGAGTGATACGTCGATCTCCGTAATTCCTTGAGAAGCGAACCAGCTTTGGACGAATACGGTGAAGTTGTTTAGGAGTGAGGGTGCGGATTTCCAACCGTTACACCTCTTTCCGTGCAGGTGCCTGGAAACCGCTGAGAAACAGGCAGTATTGGAGCAGTCGTTTCAACGAGAGTTGCCGAATATCCGGTTCGTCAAACTTCATCGGCTTAGCGTTCGCTTCAAAAAACCAGAGTCGTCCATCCTGTTCCAAACCCAGATCCATCGACATCTCCCCAAGGTTTTTCCCTACCTGCTCTTCGATGTGGGCGGCGATTCGAATCCCGGTTTCTTCGATGATTTTCATCACTTCGGAAGAGCGGGAACTGAATAAGGTTCCGATTACTTGATCGGCATCGGCGATGGATCCCCCCATCGGGACATGCGTGCTGATGGCGTCCTTGCCGGCCACTCGAATTCCCAGTCCTGTTTTTCTCCACTTTCCCTGACCGTCTTTTTGTACCAGAAGACGTAAATCGAAGGGGCGCTCCTGGAAACAGGCAAGTGAAATAGCCTGTTGAACCACGTACTTGCGGCCACTGGTCAGCAGGGGAAGTTGCCGGAGGAGTTCTTTCCAGTCAGCATATCTATAGTGTCGTACATCTTGAATCTTCTGGTGAATTACTTCATATCCCTTTTGCAGGCGCCGAATCCGGATCATCCCGTTCCCCGCCTTATCGTTGACTGGTTTGAGATAAAGGATTTTGTGGGTTTCAGCCATCTGTCGGAATCGCTCCGGATCATTCCATAAGCAGGTTTCAGGCAACAGGGAGCGGAGCTCAGGGGAGCGTTCCAGGTAGAGGTGAAGGGTCCATTTATCGAAAAAGCCCGGATTGAAAAGGTGAATCTGGGAAGAATGCAATAAATGTTGGAGGGTGCTCTCCACCGCTGGCTGTTGTTCCGCTTTCCGGGTGGGAATCCGATTGTAAACCACATGGGGCATGGGGAGAACTGCATGAACCCATCGCTGCCGTAATTTGCGGGAGTCGAGGAGCCATCCTCGCACTGTGGGGGAGTTGGCGCGGAACCCTTCGGGTGTGACAACGAAAACCATCACCCCCATCCGGCGTCCCATCCGAATGATGTCACTGAAGTTGGACCGGTTCCCGTGGAAAGAACCCGAACCGGAAGAAGTAAGGATAGCGATAAACGGACCCGCTTTCCACCTCCCGTCTTCGGTCTGCATCAAACGGGTAGGCATTATCCGAGGGGACCCCGGAGCCATCTGCATCTGTCGGACACGAAGCTCCTTCCTCATACTCATGCCCAGAGTCACCGAAAGCTTATCGGGCAGCTTATCCGGTCGGAACCGTGGATGGGGAATGAAAGTAAGGGTGGAAGCCCCCTTTTGGAGGGCGAGCCAACCCGATTGAGGTTGAGTCATCCGAACGACTCCTCTCTTAGAGAAATTGTGCCAGTTTCAGGCTGTATTCGGTGATGCAGCGGGCAGAAAGCCGATCCGCGTCTTTCAGTGTCGGGTGGAGGAAGATATGACGACCGGGTTTGGAGTTGACTTCAAAGAGCCATACCCGTCGGTACCGATCCACCCCGATGTCCAACCCCAACTCCCCCAAGGGGCCTTCTACCTCGTTTTCTAGGGCAGTCGCGACTCGGATGGAGGCGTCGGCGATCTTGTTTTCCATGATTGCCTCCTGCCCCGGAAAGGATCGAGAGAGGAGTTCTGATGTAGAGAGGAGGGAACCGCCGGTTCGGCCGTGGGTGGTGACACTTCCTAAACCAGCCACTTTGGCACCGATTCCCACCACCTTCCAGGCACCGGTTCGGTCTTTATGCATATGGACGCGGAAATCGACGGGCCGACCGTTAATTTTAATCAGGCGGATTCCCTGCTGTACCAAGTAGCGTTTCAAAGTTGTCATCTGCGGACCAAAATGATGTTTTAACAACGTGACGAGGGATTGAAAACGGCGCAACACGTTTTTTTCTCCGTCGCGGAATCGACAGAAATAACCGCCTTGGGGATGACGGGTGATGCGAAAAATTCCCAGTCCCAGGCTTCCACCGCTCGGTTTTAGATAGACCATCTGATGCCGGTCGACCATCTGCTGGATGATCTGAACATCGGGAGCATGGTAGGTTTCGGGGATATTTTCCGACGTGAGCTCATGAGTGAATAGTTTTTCGTGGATCGACCACTTATTGAAGAATCCTTGGTTGAAAATTTGGCAACGGGCCCAGTTGGTTAAACGGGAACGGCAGGCCTGAACTTGGGGCAGGGACTCCGATTTCCGGTTGGGCACCCGTTCGTAAACGACGTCCGGAAGGGGAGAGAAGCGGCGGACCCAACGCCATTGACCGGCGGAATCCTTTAGATAGAACCAGCCGGAGACCACACGGGTGTTCCAATCCACCATCTCCGGGGTAAAAACGTAAAAAAAGGGCTTATCCTCCCGGCCAGCCGTCAAAAAGTTTCGGAACAGGTTGGTACGGCCTCCGAAAGGAGTGGAAGGTGAACCGGTGAAGCCCGTGGTCAAGATGGCGATAACGGGGCCCATACGGAGTTCCTTCTGGCGGTAAGAAACCCTGATTTCCCCGAAGTGGGGGATAGAGAGTTGCCGAACGATTTCACGGGGAAGGTAGATTGCCGGTTCTTTCTTTTTTACACCGATCATTCGCGTGATGAGGGTTTTGTTGCCTACAGATAATTTGATCGATTGGCCTTGCTGACAACCCCATTCCTTCATCAGGGCCTGGGCGATCATTACCGCCTGGGGTGGAGCGGCGGAAGTGAGTGCATAAAGACGGCAGATGTTGGAATTCATACAGACCCTCCTTTAAGTCCTTGAAACAGGGTATGTGCATAGAGCATTGGTTGTTTAACGGATTGACGGCGGATCTCCTTTTCCCCGGTTCGGAGGAAAACGGAACGACCGGGCTTTGAGTTGGCTTCCAGGAGCCAAACGCGGCCTTTGCGGTCGATGCCGATGTCCAGTCCCAGTTCGAGGAGGCGTCCGTGCTCCCGTTCGATTTGTCTGGGTACCTCGAGGGCCAGCCGTTGGACCTTGGTAAGTATCTCCTCTGCCAGCGGTTTTGGGAAATGGCGCTGGATAAAAGGAACCGCCTTCTCCGCTTTTCCACCGCCATGCAGGTTGGATGTCAGGGTGTTCGGAGCGCCGGATCGGATCGCCATGCCCGTGGTTACCCAATTACCCCTTCCATCTTTTTGTACCAGTATCCGCAGGTCAAAGGGGTGTCCATCGACCGTAGTTAATGCCAAGCACGGCTGAATCACATACCGTGTCGACCCGACAAAATGATTGATCCAATCCGTAAGAGCGGATTTGCTCTTCAATCGGTAGCGAAAGGTTTGGTTGGATAGAGAGCGCCCTTTCAGGCGGAAGGTGTCCCCATCCGGCCAAATCGCGGCCACTCCCCTCCCATGGCTGCCCCCGTTCGGTTTGATCAAGACGGTGCCGAACCGATGAAGGGCTTCCTGGACGTCAGTGGGGGAGGAGAATTTGAGCATCGGAGGGAGGTAGGGACGAAGGATGGGGTTTTTGCTCAACATCTCCTGTGTTGTTAGTTTGCCTCCGAGGGGGCGCCCCAGAAGCTGGACACGGGGGTGATTGGCCAATCGGACGACGTGGGGTTTATAGGTGAGATAATGTCGGCTGTCCGTATAATAGCAGCGGTCATAGATCAAGGGAGGCAAGGGGAACCGGCCCTGGATCCATTGACCAGCCTTTGCATTGTACTTCCAGGCGATTACTTGTTGTTTGGACCAGTCGACATCCATCGGGCAAAAGACGATCACCTCGATTCCAAGAGGCTTTCCTTCCCGGGCGAGTTGCTTAAAGTAGCCGGCCTCCTGGAAAGGGGGCGTCACCCTCTTCGACCGGCAGACGATGACGCCCAACAGATTTTGGCTCGGGCCGTTCATCTCGGTTTCCTCCTGAAAGGCTTTTGCTGAGGGCGCCTGGGCTGCCGGATATGGATGTAAGGAGCCCAGTCGGTGCAGAAAATCACATAGTCGATCAGACGGACCACAGAGGGACGCAAGGCCAAGGTGGGTCGGGTGACCGTGTCATCGGTCTTGGAGGGCTTGGAGTTGAGTTCAATCAACCATAGATGTCCCCGTTTATCTACGACTAGATCGATCCCCAGTTCGGCGAAATGTCCCTGGGCCAATTCTTCGAAGGTTCGGGCGATGGTAAGGGCAGTATTCTGCATGGTGCGCAGATCGGGTTTAATCCCGACGGTATGGATGGAGGCCAGTACTTCTCCGGCTTTTCGAAGGGTTCCTCCCCGGGCCAGGTTGGAGACGATATGAGAATCGTTGGCGACCCGGGCGACGGTGGAAGTAACCGACCAAACTCCAGTAGCGTTTTTTTGTACCAGGACGCGAAAATCGACAGAACGGTCGTCCAAGGTGACCAAATTGAGTCCTCTTTGGATGATGTAACGGGAACCCGCCGTTTTCCGAGAGATCCGTCGGAGGGCCTCCCGGTACTGAGGAAAGATGCGAGTCACGGTGCCTGTTGCCTCAGAGTACTGACAGATCCATTTGCCGTCCTGTAGAGTGACCCGGATAATTCCTTGCCCGAGGCTACCGTTTGTCGGTTTAAGGAAGACGGTTCGGTATTGTTCCACCATCGGTTTCAGACGGGAAATGTGCCAGGGTTGAGTATCTGGCAGCATCTTCGCTATTTGTTCATTTTTCGATAACGTGTCGTACATCTGTTGCTTATCGAGAAAGGTTTCGTTAAATAAATCTACATGGTGGGTCGTTTTCAGTTCATTCAGTTTCTGTTGCAGAACGGTTCCCCTCTCCAGACGTCGAGATGTGAGCCGGTTGTAGACCACGTCGGGAAGGGGTGATTGGCTGGATTGCCATCGATTCGCTCCCCAAGTCCAGCCTCGGATGGTCTTGGAGGATAAGTCGATCCCTTCGGGAGGGAAAACGGTGAGATAGACTCCGCGGGAGGCTGCTGCTTGAGCGCACTCTTCCATAAAACGGGTCATTACCCCGAACAACTGGGTGTCGCGTCCTTCTACATCTCGATTCATCAGGATACCGAGAAAAGGGCCCAACATGAGACAGCGGGCGGAGGGGTCATAGCGGGCATTTAGCGTTTTTTGACCGGTGATCTTGAGCCGTTCAGCCAGCCGGGAACTCACCCGAACAAGCGGGGTATGGTTCTGGATCAGGGTGATCAGGGCGGGGTCCGAAGCGGAACCGAAGGTGACCCACACGGGGCGTCGGGGAAGGTTCAACCGGCTGGCGAGAGATTGGCTCATGATCATGTTCGTTTGGTGGGGAAAGTATCGTTCGGATACGATCTGGATTACAATGCGTGCATACCCCATGTCGATCCCCTTCCGCATAAAGTGACTGATATAAGTTATGTAGGCATGTTTTTTCCGGTGAATAAAAGGGGCTTGGCAGTGGGTCGAACTCCTTTCCGCAAAAAAAGGAGGTTTTTTTCTAAAAGAGGTGGTATAAGCATAAGAGGGAAGGATCCGAGAGGAGGATTTGTATGAACCCTTATGATAAAGCACACGAACTGGCCCGGGCGCTGAAAGCCTCCGACGAGTTAGCTGCCCTCGCCGAGTCCCGGCAAATGCTCGGTCAGGATCCGGAGGGAGCCCGGCTCTTGAATGCTTTCCGTGAAAAACAGATGGAGCTTTCGGCCTTCCGAATGCAGGGAACAGAGCCGGGCACCGACCTGAAGGAGGAGGTCCAGCGGCTGGCGTCCGAGATCGAAGCGAGGCCGCACCTGCGACGGTGTGTGGAGGCGGAAAACCGGGCCGGACAGCTGATGGCGGACATCAACCGTATCATTGCTGGTCCTTTTGAAGAGTTATACCGGTCCGGTCAGGGCTGAGATATGAGCCGCCGGTATCGGCGCCCGGGGATTATACACACGTTGGAGGGAATCCCATGCAAGTAATCTTTCACGGTCAAAGCTGTTTTGAAATCCAACACGACAACCACAACCTGATCATCGACCCCTTCCTGAGCGGGAATCCTGTGGCCAAGACGAAACCGGAGGAAATCAAAGCGAAGTGGATTCTGCTGAGCCACGGCCATGGGGATCACGTGGGGGATACAGTAGCCATCGCCAAAAAAAATGATGCAACCGTCATTGCGCCCAATGAACTAGCCGTTTGGCTCAGCTGGCAAGGGTTGAAAGCCCATCCGATGCATATTGGAGGAGGCCATCATTTCCCATTCGGAAGGGTACAGTTGACCCAAGCGTTTCACGGTTCGGCTCATATCGATGAAGAGAAACAGGAGATCGTCTATTTGGGTATGCCGGCGGGCATTCTACTCACCCTTGGAGGCAAGACCTTGTACCATGCAGGAGATACGGCTCTTTTTTCTGATATGAAGCTGATCGGGATGCAGAATGACGTGGACCTGGCCATGTTACCGATCGGGGATAACTTCACGATGGGGCCCGCGGATGCCCTTCTCGCCGCAGAGTGGGTGGGTGCCAAACAAGTGGTGCCGATGCATTACAACACCTTCCCTCTGATCGAACAGGATGGGGAAGCCTTCACCCAACGGCTGGAGGCGAAGAAGATACGCGGCACGGTCCTAGAACCTGGTGAGTCGCTCCGCTTGTGACCGGTTAATTTCAACCGATAACAAACTGTAAATATCGTGTAATGTCCCTGTAATGTCAAAGATTTACCCTGAAAATAGGATGAAAACCCCCTATTTGAGTCGGTGATCTACTCACCGCCTCTTTTTTTTGTACATGTTTGGGCTCTTTGTGCCATAGAATGTAGCAACGGAAAGGGGATGGTTATGATCCGAAACAAGCACGCCATCGCCCTGGCGGCTGCCCTCCTTATGCTGGTGTTTGCCGTCCCCCGGTTGCCGGTGGGTGGGGAGACGGACATCCGGACGATTTTCACCGCTTCATGGCTCGCTTTCGCTTATTTGGTGATCGCTGCTAACTGGCGGGCAGTGTTGAGGCTGGATCGGGAGGTACAACGTCGGAACGAACAGGTTCGGCGCAGACGTTGGCTTCAGGCCCGGCAACGGCAAAGTAGCGGAAGGTCAAAAAAAGGGGTCGATTTCCGGCGAAGTTCTCTTTGACGACAATCCAGCGGAGCGGATAGCTTGAACTTCTTCGTTGGAGGATAAGAGGGATGGGGACGATCAACCCGTGTCTATAACCTCAGGAGGCTTTCCTAAGAGAAGCCTCCTATTTCTTTTTTGGAAACCCTTGACCCCCTCGTGTATAATTGTGGAAGAATAATCCCGGTGAAAGTGGAATAGAAGGGAGTAAATCAAGTGGCCACCAAACATGAACGGATCCTGGAGCATATAGAGAAGCTGGATATCGGCCACAAAATATCCGTCCGGCAGATTGCGAGGGAGTTGGGGGTTTCCGAGGGAACCGCCTACCGTGCGATCAAGGATGCGGAAGTGAAGGGGCTCGTTTCCACCGTGGAACGAGTGGGTACAGTCCGAATTGAGAAAAAGAACCGTGCCGAGATTGAACGGCTCACCTTTGCTGAAGTGGTCAACATCGTAGACGGCCATGTACTCGGAGGGAAAGCAGGTCTTCACAAAACGCTGAACCGATTTGTCATCGGTGCGATGAAACTGGAGGCGATGATCCGCTATGTGGAGCCCGGGAATCTTTTAATCGTCGGTAACCGGGATAACGCCCACCGGATTTCCTTGGAGAGAGGGGCTGCTGTCCTAATCACCGGAGGTTTTGAAGCGACGGATCAGGTGAAAGACCTGGCCGATCGGCTGGAACTGCCTGTCATCTCCTGTACCTACGATACCTTTACGGTGGCGGCCATGATTAACCGGGCTATCTATGACCGGTTGATCAAGAAAGAAATCCTTCTTGTAGAAGATATGCTTTCCCCGGATCAACCGCCGGAGTTCCTGAAGCTGACCGATACCATTGCCCGTTTTCACGACTCCGTCCGAGAGACAAGGCACAGCCGTTATCCCGTCGTGGATGACCAAGGAAAACTCCACGGGATGATCACTGCTAAAGACGTGGTGGGTCATCCTTCTGAAGAACGGGTGGAGCGGGTGATGACAAAAAACCCGATCACCGTAACCCCCCTGACTTCCCTGGCAGCGGCTGCCCATGAGATGGTTTGGGAAGGGATCGAATTGTTGCCGGTGGTCAACGGCCAGCATCAGCTTCTTGGTGTGATCAGCCGCCAGGATGTGATCAAATCCCTCCAGTATATGCAGAAGCAGCCGCAGGTGGGTGAAACGATCAATGATCTGATCTTCCGAGGGTTTGAAGAGGTACGGGAAAAGAACGGGGAACTGGTCTATCGCGGCATGGTGACGCCTCAGATGACCGATCCTCTCGGCACATTGTCCACCGGCGTGCTGACTTCTCTCATCACGGAAGCCGCTTACCGGCGTTTAAGGAGACAGCACCGGGGGGACATGGTGGCGGACAACCTGACTCTGTATCTGCTGAAGCCGGTGCAGTTGGAGCAGGAATTGACGATTGTCCCCCGACTGATCGACATGGGGCGTAAAACAGGAAAGGTCGATCTGGAAGTGTTTCATGGCGGACAAGTGGTAGCGAAGGCCCTGGTAACCGCTCAACTGATCGAACGTTAGCGGGTGGGCGGAGTTGACTTCATGAAAAAACCGCGAGGGGGATTCCCTTGCGGTTTTTTCCTATTTTTCACCTGGATCTTTTTCAGCTTCCTTGGCAGGAGATCCATCTTTTTTCAACCGTTCTTCCGCCTGACGAACGCGGAGCAGGTTGCTCCAGCCGGCGAAGAGATTGAAAAGGCCGATAGCGGCAATCAGCAGGAGAAGCAACAGACGCATCCAGTTTCCCGCCAGAGAAAGGCCCTGCATCAGGGAAACAGCGATAAACATGATCCCCATGTGAATGTTCATCCATGCCTGATGCCGCTGTCGTGTCAGGCCGTCGCTACGGCGGGAAGCCATACTTAAGGAAAAGGTGCGGACCGCTGTGTACAGGATGACGATGACGAGGAAAATCAAAAAGGGTTCCATCGAAAAGACCCCCTTCATTTTTTGACAGGATGGAACGAGAAGCGCCTCCGCCCGCAGGCGGAGGCGCTTGTGCGAGAGAACGGGTCGTCAGCGGGGAGACTCTATGGTGTCCGGGGGGCACTGGCGACCGTCGTCTCCGCGTCCTTTCGGGATGAACCAATAACCGATCGGCGTCCGGTCGATGAAGACCGGCATTTCGATCGCACCCAATTCCTTCTCAATCAACTGGGCGACTTCTTTGCTTTCCGCGTAGGCTGAATAGCCACGCTTTAGTTTTTCCACTTTTTCCCGAGCCAGCTTCCTACGGCTGATAATCAATCGGATCCCCCCCTTCCTAATCTCTATCATACACGGAAGGGAAGCGTTTGGCGATCATTGTGTATCGAGGGACACATCTTTGTCAGAACTTTCACGGGCGATGACCCACACTTTCAGCTCAGAATTGATGAAGGCAAGATATTTCAATTGCAGTTGCAGCGGGGATGTGTTTTTCCCTGGTAATTTTACAACGCGGTTTTTTAACATGGTATCCAATACTGCTGGGTCGTTACTCACCCAATGGACGGATTTGTTAAGGAAAGGCTTCAGGATGGATTCCACTTCGGTTTTAATTTTGTCCTGGTTGAATTTCTCACTGGAATCGATTTCTACTTGGATTTGTTCAATGTACTCGGCGCTTTGCTGCCGCCGAGCATCCTGTTCTGCGTGTTTATCCAAATCTTGTTGTAGTAATTGGATTTTTTTGATTTTGCGGTTGTGTTCATAATACAGGGTTTCCCGTTCCAGATAAAGGCTTTCCAGCTTCTCGCCGAACAGAAAGGTCATGATGATGGAACCGGCCAGGATACCGAAAAAAAAGGCGACCAGGAGGCGTAAGTAGCGAAATCCTTTTCTCTGCTGCGGCATCTTACATATCCCCTTGAATTAACCACTGGATCAGGGCAGTGCCGAGATGGGCCCCAAAAAAGGCGCTTAGGATGAAGATCAGCTGTTGGGCCACCCGGTTTAACTCTCCGCCTAGGATGTGCAGCTCAAAGGATTTAATCGTATCAAAGGTGCCCCCGAGTGCGGCTACTAACGCCCAGATTTTCAGTTGGTCCGCCAACTTCAACATGGCGTAGAGAGGAGGCTGGTTCGTAAAAAAGGCTCCCACCCCGCCCAACAGCGCTCCGCCGAGGACCACGCCGAGGGCGATGCAGAAGTTGAGAATCGTGGTTGACCAAAACTCGCCGATCGGCAACACCCAACACCGCCTTCCGATGGGAAAAAGAATCCGTTATTCCATCCTTATGAGACGGATCGCGTGTTTATGTGGACAGGTAGGCGAGAGATTGGACAGTGAAATCGGGGGATTGTATGTTCGGGTTTGCTTCTGTGAGGTATAATAGGAAGAAAGATCGGCAATGTTGGGTGGTCATGATGAGCGACTTTGTCCATTTGCACGTCCATACGGAATACAGCCTCTTGGATGGGGCGGCCCGGATTCGGGAGCTGGTGGGAAAGGCGAAGGAAGCGGGGTTCGATTCCCTCGCAATCACCGATCATGGGGTACTCTACGGGGTGGTACCTTTCTACAAATCCTGCCTCGAAGCAGGTCTTCGGCCGATTATTGGTTGTGAGGTATATGTTACTTCCGGCAGCTTGGAGGAGCGTCCCCGTCAGCGGGAAAGCCGGATCCACCATCTCTTATTGCTGGCTGAGACGAACGAGGGATACCAAAACCTGATGAAGCTGGTGTCTGAAGCTCACCTCCGGGGTTTTCATTATAAACCCCGGATAGATAAAGAGCTTCTCCGGGCTCACAGCCGGGGGCTGATCGCCACCAGTGCCTGCCTTGCCGGGGAAATTCCCCAGGCGATCCTGGAAGACAACATGGCCAAAGCGAAGAGATTGGCTGAGGAATACAAGGAGATCTTTGGTCCAGAACACTTCTTTTTTGAACTTCAGGATCATGGTTTACCGGAACAGCAAAAAGTCAATCGGCAGCTGATCGGACTCTCTCAGGCGATGGAAATTCCCTTGGTGGCCACCAACGACCTTCATTATATCGAGAAAGAAGATGCCACGGTCCAGGATTGCCTCCTCTGCATCGGGACCAACAGGAAACTGGAAGAGAAGGATCGGATGCGCTTTCCTTCAGAGGAATTTTATCTGAAGAGTGCCGAGGAGATGAAACGCCTTTTCGCCCGTGTTCCGGAGGCGGTCAAAAATACCCGCCGAATTGCTGACCGGTGCCGGGTGGAGATTCCCCTTGGCGGAAGACTCTTGCCGGCGTTTCCGGTTCCGGAAGGAGAGACAGCCGCCGGGCATCTCCGGCAGCTTTGTTTCCAAGGGGCGGAGGAGCGCTATGGCACCCTCTCCGATGCGGTTCGAAAACGCCTGGAGTACGAGTTGTCCGTGATTAACGAAATGGGGTTTTCAGACTACTTCTTGATCGTTTGGGATTTCATCCGGTTTGCTCGAGAGAAGGGGATTGCCGTCGGGCCGGGACGGGGGTCGGCGGCAGGCAGCCTCGTTGCCTATGTCCTTTTCATCACCGATATCGATCCCATTCGATATAAGCTCCTTTTTGAACGTTTCCTTAATCCGGAGCGAATCAACATGCCGGATATCGATATCGACTTTAATTATGAGCGGCGGGATGAGGTGATCGGGTACGTCACTCGGAAATATGGGGACCACCGTGTCGCCCAGATCATCACCTTCGGAACCATGGCGCCACGGGCTGCTGTGCGTGATGTGGGACGGGTAATGGGACTTCCTTATGCCGATGTGGACAAGGCGGCTAAGATGATTCCGGCGGGCCCTGGTGTCACCTTAGAACAAGTGATGAAGCCGGACTCCGAGCTGGCTAAGTGGAGCCGGAAAGATCCTCGCCTTACGCGATTGATGGAGACAGTAGCCAAGGTGGAGGGGCTGCCCCGCCACGTTTCCACTCACGCTGCTGGAGTCGTTATCTCCAAAGGGGATTTAACGGATTATGTTCCTCTGGAACAGGGGAATGAAGGGATCAGTCTCACCCAGTACCCGATGGAGGTGCTGGAGGAGATCGGTCTTCTGAAGGCGGACTTTCTAGGGTTACGAAATCTGACAGTCATCGAACAAGCTGTGGACGCGATCCGGGAAAAAGAAGGGGTCACCATTGACTTCAGGGATTCGGAGTACGACGACCCGGCTACATACCGGATGCTTTCCAAGGGGGAGACGGCAGGTGTTTTCCAGCTGGAGTCAGCGGGAATGCGAAAGGTGCTCCGAGAGTTGAAGCCGACGAGTTTCGAAGATCTGATTGCCGTCTTGGCTCTGTACCGACCAGGACCGATGGAACAGATTCCCCGTTTTATACGTGCCAAGCACGGGCAGGAAAAAGTGGATTACCCCCATCCTGATCTGAAGCCGATTCTCTCCAACACCTACGGGATTATCGTCTACCAGGAGCAAATCATGCGGATTGCGAGCCAGATGGCCGGCTTTACGTTGGGGCAGGCGGACATTTTGCGCCGAGCGGTTTCCAAAAAGAAACGGAGGATCCTGAACGAACAACGGGCTGTCTTTATCAAGGGTGCGATAAAACAGGGTTACAGTGAAGAAACGGGAGGGAAAGTGTATGATCTGATCGTCCGCTTCGCTGACTACGGATTTAATCGGAGCCACTCCGCTGCCTATGCAGTGCTGGCCTATCAGACGGCTTTCTTGAAAGCCAATTATCCGCTCTACTTTATGTCAGCGCTTCTGACAACTGTGATGGGGAGCCATGGAAAGATGGCGGAATACATCGAGGATTGCCGCCGGATGGGAATTCGGGTTCTCCACCCTGATGTCAATGAAAGTGAGCGAGCTTTTGCCGTCAAAGGGAATGCGATCCGGGTCGGGTTGGCGGCCATTAAAAACGTGGGCACCCATGCCATCACCTCCATCCTGAAAGAACGTCGGCAAAAACCCTTCCATGATCTCTTTGACTTCTGTCAGCGGGTGGATTTGCGCACCTGCAACCGGAGGGTGATTGAGTCCCTGATCCAGTGTGGAGCGATGGATAGTTTACCAGAGCATCGGGCCCAGGCGTTGGCGATGCTGGATGAGGCGATGGAACGCGGAGGAGATTATCAGCGACGTCAGTCCGAGGACCAATTGAAGTTGTTTGAGGACGGACCGGAGATGCATCAGACACGTTTCAGCTATGACGGGGTAAAACCATTCCGCGAAAGAGAGAGATTGGAAATGGAGCGGGAGCTCCTCGGCCTCTATTTATCCGGCCATCCCCTCGATGGTTTTCGAGAGACGATAGCCCGTGTCACCAGCCACACGGTGTCTGATCTAGATTCTGCCCGGGAAGAGGAACGGGTGACCATAGCCGGAATGATCCGGGATGTGAAAGCGATCACCACCAAGAAAGGCGAGGGGATGGCATTCGTTACGTTGGAGGAGTTTTCCCGTGAGGCGGAGTTGGTTGTCTTTCCCCGTACGTTGCGTCAATATCGCACCCTGTTGCAGCTTGATCGGCCTATTCGCGTCAGCGGCAAGGTGAACCACCATGAAAACGGCGTGAAAATCCTAACCGATACCTTCGAGGACTTGGAACGGCTGGAACGGGAAAAAGGGACTCATGGCGGGAGGCTTCCACGAAAGCAAGAATCTCCTGCGATGGATGAGAAGCCGCAGCGTGGTGGAGTCGAAGCTTATATCCGGATCAGTCGGGAGCGGGAAGGGGCTGAAACATTGGAAGCGCTGAAACGCCTCCTATTGTCTCACAAGGGGAAGACCCCCGTCCGCCTCTACTATGAATCCTCGGGGAAGGTGCTAGCTCTTCCTGCAACCAAGTACGGGATCCATCCGTCGGAAGAATGCAAAAGTCGTGTGGAGGATATCCTAGGTAAGCACTCTTTTCGATTGAAAGAGTCTCCCACCACCCGCACCTGATTCAAGCGGGTTACATAGGATGAATCACGACGGATCGAAGGAGAGGGTGGGTTCCCTTGTTTTATAATCATGTTGTCCGTCTCCTCTCCGAGCGGGGCGTCACCCTAGAGGATATCTCTGACATCGCTTATGAACTGCAACGTCCCTATCATAAACAGTTGGAGAAAAAACAGTGTCGGGATAGTGTTGAACAGGTATTGAAAAAGCGGGAAGTTCAACATGCCCTCATAACCGGAATCGCCTTGGATAGTTTGGCGGAGAGGAAGTGTTTGCCCGTACCCTTGCAACGGATGATGGAGGTGGACGAACCCCTTTACGGATTGGATGAAATTCTGGCCCTTTCCATTACCAATGTTTACGGCACCATCGGGCTGACTAGTTTTGGCTATCTGGACAAAACCAAACTGGGCGTTATCCGTCGGTTAAACAACCACAGTGGTCGGATTCATGTTTTCCTGGACGATCTCGTGGCCGGTGTCGCCGCCGCCGCTTCTGCGCGGATCGCCCATGAAAAACCAGACATGGAGCGATACCGAGCCGACCTTGCTCTCCATGAGGATGGGCCGGTGGAGAAGTCCATTGAATCAAAGGAATAGGAAAGACCTCGGGGAATTCTGTTGCTCCCGAGGTCTTTTGGTATCCATCAATGGGACAGGGTTTCCGGATGGCGGATTAAAATGTGTAAATCCGATCTAAAAACTAGGGAAAAAGGGTTGACTTCCCGCCTGTGAGGCACTAAACTAAATAGCAACACTTATCCAGAGAGGCGGAGGGATCTGGCCCTATGAAGCCCGGCAACCTGCATGGCCTGCAAGGCTGCAAGGTGCCAACTCCAGCAAAATGGGAACCATTTTGGAAGATAAGGTGATAGGATGAATAATTGCCTACCCAGTCTTTCCAAAATGGAAAGACTTTTTTTATGAAAAGGGGACGGTTCGGTGGCAAAAAAGGAATCGAGCGGTTTCGATACCATAGCGGAGCAAATCCGTCACATGCTGGACACGATGCAATACGGTTCGATTACGTTGGTGGTTCAGGACGGGAAAGTAATCCAGTTGGAAAAAAACGAAAAAATTCGAATCCGATAAAATAAAGGCGCTGACCAGACAAACTGGAGGCGGCCTGGCCCACTTGGGTTCAGGCCGTCTTTTTGGATATTGAACAAACTGGAGGAGGTGGTCCACTTGGGTGCCCGACTAACGTATGAGACCTGGGAAACCGTGGAGAAAAAGCCTGTTTTCCCTATCGGAGACCCGTTGAAAGGGAGCATGAGTGTTCTGAAGTGGGCCTTTGACCATTATGGAGAAGGCCTTGTCTACGCCTGTAGTTTTGGGGCGGAGGGGATGGTCCTTATCGATCTGATATCCCGGGTAAAACCAAATGCCAAAGTAGTTTTTCTCGATACGGATCTTCACTTCAAAGAGACATATGACGTGATTGAACAGGTGAAAAAGCGGTATCCCGATTTGCGTATTGACATGCTGGAACCGGATCTCACCCTGGAAGAACAGGCAAACCGCCATGGAGACGCCTTATGGGAACGGAATCCCAATCTGTGTTGTCACATTCGTAAGATTGTTCCCCTGGAACGGGCGCTTTCACAGGTGACGGCATGGATTTCCGGCCTTCGTCGGGATCAGTCCCCCACAAGGCGTTTCACCCAGTTCCTTAATCAAGATAGACGGTTTCAGGCAGTGAAGGTATGCCCGCTCATTCATTGGACCTGGGAGGATGTTTGGGATTACATCCGGGAGAAGGATCTTCCCTACAACCTCCTTCACGACCGCGGATATCCCAGCATCGGCTGCGACAAATGTACACGCCCGGTGGCCGAGGGAGAGGATTCCCGGGCAGGTAGGTGGACCGGTATTCAAAAGACGGAATGCGGTCTCCATGTTAATCCGTGACAAAGGTAAGGGGAAACCATGACGATCCTTTATGTTGGATACGCGGTAGCTTTCTTTTTCGCGATGAACATCGGAGCGAGCGGAGCGGCGGCCTCGATGGGTGTAGCTTACGGTGCCGGTGCCGTCAAGAGGCGTCTTGCCGCTTTGGCTTTGGCAGGTTTGGGGGTTTTTTTGGGAGCAGCCCTGGGCGGGGGAGAAGTAGCGAAGACGATCGGGTCAGGAATTATTCCCGGCTCGCTCATGACTATCAAGCTGGCTGTCATCATTCTATCAGCTGCCTGTCTCTCCCTGTTCATCGCCAACCTCCTCGGCATCCCCCTGTCCACGAGTGAAGTCACGGTTGGGGCGGTTGTAGGAGTGGGGGTGGCTTTCCAGGCGGTCTACCTATCCAAGCTGATTACCATCCTTCTCTTCTGGCTAGCGGTACCGGTGGTCGCTTTCCTGATGGCGTTGGTTGCTGGTTGGTTGATCCACTGGATACAGCGGCGCTTCCCCAGGCTTCGGGAGCGGAAGGTGCAACGATGGCTGGCCTTTCTTCTCTTATTCGCCGGTTTTATGGAAGCTTTCTCTGCCGGCATGAACAATGTGGCTAACGCCGTCGGTCCCCTTGTCGGGGCCAACCTCCTCTCTGTCTCCGACGGCATTTTCTACGGCGGTTTCTTCGTCGCCCTCGGGGCAATTCTTCTCGGAGGCAAGGTGTTGGAGACGAATGGGAAGAAGATCACCAATCTTTCCCTTCTGGAGGGAACCGCTGTTTCCGGAACGGGAGCAGGACTCGTGATCGGGGCATCGATGCTTGGAATTCCGGTGCCCCTCACCCAGATCACCACGTCGGCCATTATCGGGATCGGCACAGCTAAAAACGGATTTTCCCTTTGGCAAAAAAACGTGATCGCGCAGATGTTGAAAGTGTGGCTCGTCTCGCCGGTATTTTCCCTGGTTATCGCTTACGGGCTGGTGAAAGGGCTGGTTAACGTCGATCTCTGGTCCGTCATCGTTCTTACCAGTGTTTTTCTAGCAACGGCAGGCTCTATCAGTCTGATGCGGACGGTACGAGAAGAAAAGAGGTCCCTGCACGAGCACGGGGGCGGAATTTAATTTCTAATCCGAGTAAACAGATAAGAAAAGCTGGAAGGAGAGGAATGGCATGAGCACGAGTCTACCCCATGGAGGACGGTTGATCACCCGCTGGGAGCCGAATCGTTCCGTTACTGACCTCAAGCATGAGGTGGAGTTGGACGGAGTTTCTCTGAGCGACCTGGAGCTGATCGGAATCGGGGCTTACAGCCCGTTGACCGGTTTTTTGAATCGGGAGGATTATCTATCTGTCGTCCACCATATGCGCTTGGCGGACGGTCTTCCCTGGAGCATCCCGATCACCCTTCCCGTCTCTCGGGAGAAGGCGGATTCTCTCACTCTCGGTGAAGAAGTGAAACTGGTGAAGGACGGTACTGTATACGGAGTGCTGAAATTGGAGGAGAAATATGTCCCGGATAAGACGGTGGAAGCGGAGCATGTCTACCGGACCGCGGATTTTGCTCACCCCGGGGTGAAGAAGCTTTTTGACCGGCCGGATGTCTACCTCGCTGGGCCGATCACCTTGGTGAATCGACCGGAAAAGTCATTTGCCGGCTATCATTTGGATCCTTCTGCGACACGGGAAGAATTCAAACGCCGGGGTTGGAAGACGGTCGTCGGATTCCAGACGCGAAATCCGGTTCACCGGGCCCATGAATACATTCAGAAGACTGCCCTGGAGACCGTGGATGGGCTTTTCCTCAATCCCCTAGTCGGTGAAACCAAATCCGATGACATTCCGGCTGATGTTCGGATGGAAAGTTATGAAGTGCTCCTTGACAAGTATTACCCCGCTGACCGAGTCTTCCTGGCTGTCTTCCCTGCGGCTATGCGTTACGCGGGCCCCCGGGAGGCCGTCTTCCACGCTCTGGTTCGGAAGAACTATGGTTGCACCCACTTTATCGTTGGTAGGGATCACGCGGGGGTGGGGAATTATTACGGCACCTATGATGCCCAGAAGATTTTCTCCGAATTTGAAGCGGGAGAACTGGGAATCAACACGCTCTTTTTTGAACATTCCTTTTACTGCAAGAAGTGCGGGAACATGGGAACCGCCAAAACCTGTCCTCACGACAAGGAAGATCACGTGGCTCTCTCCGGAACCAAAGTCCGAGAGATGCTGCGGAACGGTGAACGGCCGCCGGCCACCTTCAGCCGCCCGGAAGTGGCTGACGTTCTGATCAAAGGGATGCAGAAAACTCCGGTCACCACCGGTTGAGGAGGATCCGCCATGAATACCAACATTACCTGGCATCATACCACTGTCACCAAAGAAGACCGGCGGAGGCTCAACGGCCATTCCAGCGCAGTCCTCTGGTTTACCGGCCTCTCCGGCTCCGGCAAGTCAACCTTGGCCAACGCCGTCGATCGGGGACTCCACGATCTTGGCAATCGGAGTTATGTCCTTGACGGGGATAACATCCGCCATGGCTTGAACCAGGGACTCGGGTTTTCTCCGGAAGACCGGAAAGAGAATATCCGCCGGATCGGGGAGGTGTCCAAGCTCTTTGTCGACAGCGGACAATTTGCTTTGACTGCGTTTATCTCCCCTTATCGTGAGGACCGGGATAACGTGCGGGCTCTCCTGGACAAAGGAGAATTTATCGAGATTTATGTGAAGTGTTCCCTGGATGAGTGCGAACGGAGAGATCCGAAAGGACTCTATGGAAAAGCACGACGGGGCGAGATTCCGGAGTTTACGGGGATTAGTTCCCCCTATGAAGAACCGGCTAACCCAGAGCTCACCATTCCGACAGATGAATGGACTATCGAAGAATCGGTGCAGAGGGTGATTGATTTTCTCCGGCAGAACGGACACGTTTAACATAGGAAGGGAGAGATGGAGATGGCTTACGTCAAGCATTGGGTAAATGACGAAAAGTTGAATGAGACGGAGAAAGATAAGCTGAAATTTGACGGTTTGGAAATTTTTAAGGAGATCCCCCTCTATGCCGAGGGAGGCTTCGACTCGATTCCTAAAGAAAAATGGGCCATGTTCAAATGGGCCGGGCTTTATCTGCAGAAACCCAAAGAAGATGGTTATTTCATGATGCGGGTCTGTGTCCCATCCGGGATTCTCGATTATGACCAAGCAGTTACGCTGGCTGGGATTGCCCGGGATTATGGGAGAGGGATTTTCGATGTCACCACACGGCAGGCGGTCCAGTTCCATTGGTTACGGATTGAGGAGATCCCCGACATCCTGAACCGGCTGGAACAAGTGGGACTCTCCACTGCTGGAGCCTGTGGGGATATCACAAGAAACATTATGGGGAATCCCCTCGCCGGGATCGATCCTCATGAATTGATTGACACCCGCCCGATTGTAAAAGAGGTGTTTGAGTACTTCCAGTTTAATCAGGACTTCTCCAACCTTCCCCGGAAGTACAAAATGTCCATTAGTGCCAATATCCACAACGCCGCCCACGCGGAGATCAACTGTGTCTCCTTCGTTCCGGCGACCAAGGAGATCGATGGTGAAGAGGTGACTGGGTTCCATGTGAAAGTAGGGGGCGGCCTCTCTGCGCGGCCTTATCTCGCCGAAAAGCTGAATGTGTTTATCCGTCCGGAACAGGTGAAAGAGGTGGCGGTGGCACTCACCACCATTTTTCGGGATTTCGGCTACCGGGCAAAACGCACCCGAGCACGACTTAAGTTCCTGATGGCGGATTGGGGTCCGGAGAAGTTTAGGGAGAAACTCTTGGAGTATACGGGCCCTCTTCCGGAGGCAGGCATCGATCAAGTACAGAAATGGAATGCCGGTTATTTCTATGGGGTCCATCCTCAAAAACAAGAGGGGACCAAATATATCGGATTAAATGTCCCTGTGGGACGCCTCTCTGCCGATGAAGTCTTTGAGCTAGCTCGTATTTCCAAAGAATACGGGAAGGGTGAAATTCGCAACTGTAACTCCCAAAATATCATTATCCCTCACATCCCCGACGAAAAAGTGGAGGATTTGTTGAAGGAGAAAGTTTTTGAGCGGATTTCCACCCAACCGGAAAATTTCCTTGGTTACGCGGTTTCCTGCACCGGGATCGAGTACTGCAATCTCGCCTTAACGGAGACCAAGGAACGGATGCGTGTATTGGCCGAGTATCTGGATCGAGAGGTGACCGTCGATGCACCGGTCCGTATCCACATGACCGGCTGCCCCAATTCTTGCGGTCAGCGGCAAATTGCTGATCTCGGTCTGCAGGGAATCAAGATGAAATCCAAAGAGAAAAACGCCCTAGTGGAAGCTTTTGAGATTTACGTAGGGGGAACCCTCGATGGGGGCGGCAAATTCAACGAAAAACTAAAAGGGAAGATTGACGCCGAGTATCTGCCCGAGGTAGTGAAGGCTTTACTGCTTGATTTCAAAGAACGGAAACAGCAAGGGGAATCCTTTTACGACTTTGTCGGACGTGTCGGAACAGAGGACTTGCAGGAGACCCTGAATAGTATCTTGGAACGGGTTCTTCCTAAGGTAGCGTCCTGAAAGGAGGGTCGTTCGTGTACCTTTATCGCTTCGAGGTTATTGTGAAAGAGGAAGTGATCCATGTGGTGATCGCTGCCAAAGACGATGAGGAGGCTTTCCGTCTCGTTGACGTGGAACTGGAAAAATACTTTTTGAAAATGCCGGAGGTGGATGACACCTCCTTATACGAGAAAAAGCGGATTGGTCAAGGGGGCGGGTTCGTCCTCTATGAACAAGAAACGGTTCTAGAAGGGTAAGATCGATTTCGGGAAGGGAAAAGACCTACGGGAGGGTGCTGCCAATATGGGAAAAGTTTATCTGGTGGGAGGGGGTCCTGGTGACCCGGAACTGATCACCCTGAAAGGGGTGCGTGCGATCCGGGAAGCAGACGTGATCCTATATGACCGGCTGATCAACAACGAGCTGTTGAATCACGCTCGACCGGGTGCTGATCTCATCTATTGCGGCAAACTTCCCGATTACCACACCATGAAGCAGGAGACGATCAACAAATTTCTGATCAAACACGCAGCTTCAGGTAAGGTCGTTACCCGACTCAAAGGGGGAGATCCCTTTGTCTTCGGCCGGGGTGGTGAAGAGGCTCAGGCTTTGGCCAAAAACGGGATTCCTTTTGAGGTAGTTCCGGGGATTACCTCGGGTATTGCCGCTCCCGCTTACGCTGGTATCCCCGTTACCCATCGCGAATACGGGTCCACCTTTGCCTTCGTCACGGGCCATCGAAAAGAAGGGGAAGACGAGGAATTGAAGTGGGAGAGCCTGGCCAAAGGGATCGATACACTCGCTATCTATATGGGAGTGAAAAACCTCCCCTATATCCAGGAACGTCTCCTTTCTCACGGCAAGTCCCCTAAAACTCCTGTCGCCCTTGTTCAGTGGGGAACTACCGGCGAACAGCGGACGGTGACAGGAACGTTGAATACGATTGCGGAGGAGGCCCTGCGTCACGAAGTGACAAACCCCACCTTGATCGTGGTTGGAGAGGTCGTTCGGCTGCGGGAGAAAATTGCCTGGTTTGAGAAGTTGGGCAGCGACCAGAGGGATGGACTCGTGGCGGAAACAGCAGGGGTTTACTAGAACAGATAGCGAAAAAAACGAATCATTAGTGGATGGCTTTTGAGACCCGGTTTAAACCGGGTCTCTGGTGTATCATTAGGCGTAGATGGGTTGAGTGAAGGGAAAGGAGGAGACATATGTCATTGATCCCCTTAGTGATCGATTTAGAATCACAACCGGCCCTCGTTGTTGGAGGGGGAAAAGTTGCCTTGCGAAGGGTGAGAACGCTGCTGGAAGCGGGAGCGAAGGTCACTCTCGTCGCTCCGGAGGCGTCCACCGAGCTGATACGCTTAGCAGGAGCGAAGCAGATTGCCTGGCGGAAAAAGATCTTCGCATCCGATGACCTTGGAGAAGCGTGGGTAGTGGTGGCTGCTACCGATGACCCGGAGGTGAACCGTTTTGTCGCTGAAGCCGCCGGTCCTCGCCGCCTCGTGAATGTCGCCGACCAGCCGGAGCTGGGCAACTTCCGCGTTCCCGTCCGCCTCCAACGCGGTCGCCTGATTTTCTCCGTTTCCACTGGCGGGGCTAGCCCGATCCTGGCGAGGAAAATCCGCGACGATCTGGCCGAGCAGTATGATCAAAGCTGGGAAGAGAAGCTGGACCGTCTCTACGAGGAGCGAAGGCAAATGAAGGCGAGTGGATGGAGCCAGGCAGAGAGAAAAGAGCGGCTTCGACGGCTTGTTGAGGAATTAATTACAGACATGTGAAAGGTGTGGTCTTCTCTTCCATTCCAAAAATCTGGTGAATTCCCTTCTCCGGTACACTCCCTTTGCGGTATCATGGAAGGAATAAAACCGCCTCTAGCACCCGGGAAGGGAGGTATCAGGATGGGTGAGAAAGATCGGCTGGCCGATAAGGAAGCAAAACGGAAAAAGGAAGAGAAGTGGGTATTGTGGACCTTGGTTGTGTGTGCCATGACCTTTGCAGGTCTTGTAGTGGGAAGTGCGGTAATTTTTACGACATAAGAACCCGAGCGTGGACGGGGGAAGCAACCCCCTATTTTTAAATATTCAAACTTGTATGCGGTGCCGCTAGACTTTGAGGTCTGTGGTCTCGGAAACTTCCATCCGGAGGCCGCTATTCACCGGAGGAAGACGGGGGCGGAAAATGCCTATGGGCCGCGATATGTTGGGCTTAATCGGGGGTTTCGCCTTTCTTTTCCCGGCAGGACCGTTTTGATATAATCATTCATATGATCATGGGTCTAACCACCGCGCAAAGGTAATTAAAGGAGTGAAAGGTTTGTCCTCTTTGCGAGAAGAATCGTTGAAGCTACACCGTGAACAACAGGGAAAACTGACCGTACGGTCCAAAGTGGCCGTGAATAATGCGAAGGATTTGTCTTTGGCATACTCTCCCGGTGTGGCTGAACCCTGCAAGGAGATCCATACCGATCCGGACAAAGTATACGACTACACCATGAAAGGGAATCTAGTGGCAGTCGTATCCGACGGGACGGCCGTGCTCGGGCTGGGAAATATCGGCCCGCATGCTGCAATGCCGGTGATGGAGGGGAAGTCGCTCCTATTCAAAGCCTTTGCCGGGGTGGATTCCTTCCCGCTATGCGTCGACACCAACGAGGTGGATAAGATCGTAGAGACGGTGAAGCTCTTGGCCCCCACCTTTGGGGGTGTGAATCTGGAGGATATTGCGGCTCCCAAGTGCTTTCTGATCGAAGAACGGTTGAAAAAGGAAGTAGATATCCCCGTTTTTCACGATGACCAGCATGGGACGGCGATTGTTACCATGGCGGGCCTGATCAATGCATTAAAGGTTGTAGGCAAGCGCTTTGATGAGATTAAGGTGGTGGCCAACGGCGCGGGAGCTGCAGGTATCGCCATCATCAAGCTGCTCCTCTCCCTCGGTGTCAACGATATAATCATGTGTGACAGTAAAGGCATGATCTACGAGGGGCGACCGGAGGGGATGAACAGCGTGAAAGAGCATATCGCTAAGCTGACCAATCGGCGCGGATCCCAGGGGAGCCTAGCTGATGCGATGAAAGATGCCGATGTCTTTGTCGGTGTTTCCGTTGCGGGGGCTGTTACCCAGGAGATGGTCCGTTCCATGAATAAAAACCCGATCATTTTCGCCATGGCAAACCCGGAACCTGAGATCATGCCAGATAAGGCTTATGAAGCAGGTGCCAAAGTGGTGGGGACCGGGAGGTCGGATTTTCCGAACCAAGTAAACAATGTCCTTGCCTTTCCAGGGATTTTTCGTGGAGCTCTCGATGTAAGAGCCCGGGGAATCAACGAGGAGATGAAAGTGGCAGCGGCCTATGCTATTGCAGGTTTAATTAAAGAGGAAGAACTTTCAGCTGACTATGTCATCCCTGCCCCCTTCAACCCGGAGGTAGCGCCCCGAGTGGCGGCGGATGTTGCCCGGGCGGCGATGGAAACGGGACAGGCCCGAATTCAGGTGGATCCGTCTGAGATAGCAGCACGGACACGCCGTCTGACTGCGATCGACCGGTAAGGAATTTCCAAGGAACTATCCGGAAGACCGGGTGCCATCCAAAGAGGAAGGGACGGTTCGCCTGAAAGCGACGAATGTCATAAACAGATTCCCGGTGGCGCGGGAGGTGAGTACCGCCCGCAATTGATTTGAACAGTCCGGAAAGCCTCGTGCCCTTGGGGCTTGCGTTGCAGTTACCTTTCAATCTATGCTATGATGACTCCGGTGAAGGGCGGCTACCTGGGACCGAAGGAGGAGTTAAAAGCATGTGGACGGTGATCTACATCTCTCCCAACCAGAAAATAGCCGAGCGTATCCGGGAAAAGCTGGCCGGCGAAGGTTTCCTGGTTAAAGTCCGCCCGATGCGAATGAAGAATGGGCAGTATGAAATCCTGGTACCCCAGGGTGAACTGAGGGAAGTTCAGGAAGTGCTAGGCTCCATTTTGTGACAGGGATGCCAGCAAGGATGAGGTGTTTTCCGTGTTAAAGGACTTATTCCGAAAACAGAAGAAATACGCGACAATCCCTTCCGAACATGCGAAGAAGGATATCCCAGAGGGGATTATGCAAAAATGCCCCCGCTGCGGGGCGATCAGCTACACGAAAGAGCTGGAGAAGAATCTAAAGGTGTGTAAAAATTGCCAGCATCACTTTTCGATGTCCGCCCCGGAACGGATCAAGGTGACGGTGGATGAGGGGCGCTTTTTTGAATTTGATGTTGATCTTCTGTCCGAAGATCCTCTCTCCTTTCCCAACTACCAACAGAAAGTAAAGCAGGATATGGAGAAAACCCAACTGAACGAAGCAGTTGTGACTGGTGAAGGAACAATCGGGGGCTATCCGGCGGTGGTCGGAGTGATGGATTCCCGTTTTCGCATGGGCAGCATGGGCTCCGTCGTCGGCGAAAAAATCGCCCGCGCTGCCATGCGAGCTGCTACGAAGAAGTATCCTTTCATCCTCTTTTCTGCTTCTGGGGGAGCTCGGATGCAGGAGGGAGTTCTCTCTCTTATGCAGATGGCTAAAACGAGTGCTGCTTTGGAACGGATGCACCGGGAGCGTGTTCTCTTTGTCTCCATCCTGACAAACCCGACCACCGGCGGGGTGTCCGCTAGTTTTTCCTCTCTCGGCGACATCAATCTCGCCGAACCGGAAGCTCTAATCGGGTTTGCCGGACGCCGGGTGATTGAGCAGACGGTTCGCCAAAAGTTGCCTGAGGACTTTCAAACCGCGGAATTTCTCCTGAAGCATGGTCAGTTGGATGAGGTCGTACACCGCGGAGAGATGCGCGAGACGCTCATTCGGATTCTTGACCTGCATTCGGGAAAGGGGGAGAACCATGAATAACGGTCAACTCCCTTTTGAACGCCCTCTGGTGGAGTTGCGGGGGAAAATTACCGAACTGGAGAAGTTTACGCAGGAAAAATCGATCGATCTCTCGGTGGAGATCCAGACGCTGGAGGAAAAGGCCCGCCGATTGGAGGAGGAAATCTACGGCAATTTGACCACCTGGCAGAAGGTGCAGATCGCCCGTCATCCTTCCCGCCCGACCTCCCTGGATTATATCCGCCACATTTTCACTGATTTCATCGAACTGCACGGTGACCGCCTCTACGGAGATGATCCCGCCATTGTAGGCGGGATCGCTAAGTTGGACGGACGGCCAGTGACGGTGATCGGCCACGAACGGGGCAAGGATACCAAAGATAAAATCGCCCGTAACTTTGGCCTTCCGCATCCCGAAGGATATCGGAAAGCCCTTCGTCTGATGCAGCAAGCGGATAAATTCGGTCGGCCCATCATCTGTTTTGTGGATACGCAGGGTGCTCACCCTGGCGTGGAGGCGGAGGAGAGAGGCCAGAGCGAGGCTATCGCTCGGAATCTCCGGGAAATGGCGGGTTTCCGCGTTCCGATTGTTTGTATCGTGACGGGTGAAGGCGGAAGCGGCGGCGCTTTAGCGATCAGTGTCGGCAATCGGCTCTTGATGCTGGAGCATGCCTATTACTCCGTTATCTCTCCCGAAGGGGCAGCGGCCATTTTGTGGCGAGACGCTACTAAAGCGCAGGAAGCGGCAGAAGCCTTAAAAATAACGGCACAGGACCTGCACTCCCTCGGTGTGATCGATTCGATTATCTCCGAACCAAAAGGAGGCGCACATAAAGATCCAGCCGTCCAGGCAAACTCCATAAAGAAAGCCATCTCCGAAGCAATTGCGCCTTTGCTGGAGATGGAGGGAGATGAGCTGGTTTTGGACCGGCACGAAAAATTTGAGAAAATCGGAAAGTATACTACCGTGGGTTAAGAATCCAGCCACGGTTTCTCTTTTTGTCCCATAGGGACAAAAAATGTCCCGCGTGGTAGTGGAACCATTTTACTCTTTTCTTGAGGTGAAGACAGATGAAACGAATTGCGGTATTGACAAGCGGTGGGGATGCACCGGGGATGAACGCGGCTATCCGTGCTGTCGTCCGGAAAGGGCATCACCACGGTTTGGATGTTATCGGTGTTCGCAGAGGTTACACAGGGTTGATTCAGGGGGATTTTGTAACGATGGATCTGGGTTCCGTCGGAGATATTATCCACCGAGGTGGAACGGTCTTATACAGTGCCCGCTCCGAGGAGTTCAAGACGCCGGAAGGGCGCGAGAAAGCCGTGGCCAACCTGAAGGAGTATGGGATCGACGGTCTGGTGGTCATCGGGGGCGACGGCTCTTTCCGGGGCGCTCAACTTTTGAGCGACCATGGATTCAAGGCAGTCGGGGTTCCAGGCACCATCGATAATGATATCCCGGGAACCGATTTTACGATTGGCTTCGATACGGCTGTCAACACAGTGATTGAGAATATCGACCGCATCCGAGATACGGCTACTTCTCACGAACGGACCTATATCGTAGAAGTGATGGGGCGAGACGCCGGAGACATCGCTCTCTGGGCGGGCCTCGCTGACGGGGCTGAATCTATCCTTATCCCTGAGGCATCCTATGAACTGGATGACATCGTGGATCGGCTCGCCCGGGGTTCGAGACGGGGGAAAAAACACAGTATCATCATTGTGGCCGAAGGAGTCGGAAGTGGCGTCGAAATCGGTCGGCAAATTAAGGAGAAGACCGGATCCGAGACCCGGGTGACTGTGCTTGGCCATATCCAGCGGGGCGGTTCACCGACGGCTTTCGACCGCGTTCTCGCCAGCCGCATGGGCGCTAAGGCCGTTGATATCCTTTTGGAGGAGAAGAGTGATCAGATGGTCGCCATCCGTAACAACGAAATCACCGGGATTGATTTTGATCAAGCTTTTTCCATGAAACATCAACCGGATATGAGCATCTACGATTTAGCCGGTATTCTTGCTATTTGAGAAAGGATGGAGCGAAGGATGCGTAAAACAAAAATCGTCTGCACCATTGGCCCAACCAGCGAAGATGCAGAAACCCTCCGACGATTGATGACGTCGGGGATGAACGTGGCGCGGCTCAATTTTTCCCATGGGTCCCATGACGAACACAAACAACGCATCGACCGGATCCGAGAAGTGGGAGCAGAGCTGGGTAAGAATATTGCCATCCTCCTCGATACCAAGGGACCGGAGATCCGAACCGGTGAGCTGAAAGTGGATGAAGTGGAACTGGTTACAGGTGAGCACTTCATTCTGACTACAGATATTATCCAGGGGGATTCCTCCCGCGTATCGGTTTCTTATAAAGGGTTGAGCCAAGACGTCCGTCCTGGTTCCACGATTCTCATCGATGACGGCCTGATCGGTCTTGAAGTAGAGGAAGTCAGCGATACGGAAATCCACTGCCTCATTAAAAACGGCGGGCCGTTAAAAAGCCGCAAAGGGGTCAATGTCCCTGGTGTTTCCGTCAACTTGCCCGGTCTCACGGACAAGGATGTAGAGGACATTCTGTTCGGAATTCGGGAGGGTGTGGATTTCATCGCCGCTTCTTTTGTCCGAAAAGCGGATGATGTATTGGAAATCCGTAGGTTGTTGGAAGATCATGATGCCAGCATTCACATCATTCCCAAGATCGAAAACCAAGAAGGCATTCAAAACCTCGATGCCATTTTGGAAGTCTCCGACGGTCTGATGGTGGCCCGTGGTGACCTTGGTGTCGAGGTCCCGGCGGAGGATGTCCCTGTTTATCAAAAGGAAATGATCCGTAAGTGTAACCACCTCGGTAAACCGGTGATTACAGCCACCCAGATGTTGGATTCCATGCAGCGTAACCCGCGCCCGACACGGGCAGAGGCTAGTGATGTGGCGAATGCCATTTTTGACGGTACGGACGCAATCATGCTTTCCGGGGAGACCGCTAACGGTAAGTATCCGGTGGAAGCGGTGCAGACGATGGACCGAATTGCATCCCGTGCAGAAGGTTCCCTTCGCTACAGGACTCTGTTCCGTGACCGGATCGAATCCCAGGAAGTTAGTATCCCCGACTCGATCAGCCAGGCGGTGGTTCATACAGCTTGGACCTTGAAATCCTCGGCAATCATCACATCCACGGAGAGCGGTCGGACAGCGCGAATGGTTTCCAAATATCGTCCCCGTGCTCCGATCGTGGCTGTTACGATGCATGAGAGCGTCATGCGTAAGCTTGCTTTGGTCTGGGGTATTTATCCGGTAAAGGGAGATGCGGTGGCCACAACGGATGAAATGTTACAGACGGCGATTACCGTAGCACTCCAGTCCGGCTATGTTCGCCATGGGGATTCGGTTGTTATCACTGCTGGCGTTCCCGTCGGCCAATCCGGCACCACGAACCTTCTCAAGGTACATGTGATCGGAGACATCCTAGCGAAGGGGCAAGGGGTCGGGAAAAAGGTGCTGACTGGACAAGTCGTGGTCGGAACGACGGCTGAGGAGATCCGTTCCAAGATGAAAAATGGCGCGATCCTGGTAACTTTTGCAACCGACCGGGACATGATAGAATCCTTTGAACGGGCCTCTGCTGTCATTGTTGAAGAGGGGGGCTTGACCTCCCATGCTGCTGTGGTCGGACTAAATATTGGGGTACCGGTAATCGTCGGTGTTCGGGACGCTACCCGCATCTTTAAGGATGGTATGCAGGTAACTGTCGATGCCGAGCGCGGACATATTTATTCCGGTCGGGCCAATGTTCTGTAAAAAGCGGGTAACAAAAAAAGCGCTGGATGCCAGCGCTTTTTTTTGACAGTAGGGGTATCGATACGTGAGGAAGGCATCAGGCCAGTGCGGCGATCTGTATCAGATAGTACGCAGACGGGGATAGATCCACCAGCGCAATTTTTTTCGCCGTGTTTTTCGCCGCCGGAGTTTCATCAGAGACAACTCCTTTCATGACTCTAGTTTTCCGTGTCTTTCCGTATTTGTACTTCTATTGTATCCGCTTCTTGGAGGTTTGGCTATTCACATTATGTGTGATTCGTCCCGGAATTATGTAACGCGCCAGCGGGATGGGCAGGGAGGTTCGTTTTCCTGCCGATTCCTTCTCCAAGTGTTCCATTCAGGGGAATGCTTAACGATCCGACGGTAACAAAGCCCGTTATTGGGGTATAATCATCTACAGAGGATCAGTCCCGCGGGGAGCTATATGCGATGATCATGAGCTGCGGAGGCATGAAGATGATCCATAAAACAACCTTTCGTGTGCGATACAAGGAAACCGATCAAATGGGACTTGTCCACCACAGCAATTACCCCGTCTGGTTTGAGGTGGGCAGGACAGAGATGATCCGTGAACTGGGACTCTCTTACGGGGAGCTGGAACGGCAGGGAATTCTCCTGCCGGTGGTCGATCTTCATTGTCGCTTTATTGCTTCGGCACGGTATGACGATGAGGTGAAAATTCTTACCCGCGTTGGAGAGGTAAGGGGTCCCAAGCTCGTTTTTCAATATGATGTGCAAAAAGCCGACACCAAAGATCTCCTCGCCCGGGGGAAGACCACCCACCTATGGGTAGATACCAGTATGAAGCGGGTTAGCTTGAAAGAAACCCATCCAAAGGTATATCAAAAACTTTCTGCGGTCGTTGTGCGGCCTGGGGATGAAGGGGAGTGAAGGAATGTTTCGCATTCTGATCCTTTTAATGATTCTCGTCCCTGCATTGGAGATTTGGGGGTTGGTCTCCATCGGAAAGGTCATCGGTTCTTGGTCGACTGTGCTCGCGGTGATTACTACCGGCATCGTCGGGGGCTGGCTGGCTCGTTGGCAGGGACTGCAGACGCTTAATTTGGCACGGGTCCAGCTAAATAATGGCGAATTGCCGGGCGATGCCATCTTGGATGGCGTTTGCATCTTAAGTGGTGGATTGTTGCTCCTCACTCCCGGTTTTTTCACCGATGCAGCGGGTCTTTTTCTTCTGATCCCCTACACTCGGGGGATCGTTAAATTATTCCTGAAGCGTTGGTTTACAAAATGGATAGGTAGCGGCAAAATCGTCTGGGTTGGGCGCAGGGAACGGTAACCTACCCTCCACAAAAAGACCTCCCTTTGCAGGGAGGTTTTTTCTTTCGGGTCAACGGTTGGTGGTCGTCTCCTTTTTAACGCGCCCTCTGACAATATATTGCCATAGATCCGTGAAGACACCAGCTCGGTGAAGGGCAAGCAGAATCACCGCGAGGACTGGGCCCACGACTAGACCCAGTACGCCTAGAAGTTTCAATCCGACGAAGAGGGCGAATAGCGTCAGGAGGGGGTCCAATCCGATATTTGTCGCCACCAGTTTTGGCTCCAGGAATTGACGGACGAGAATAAGGATCAGGTACAGGATGGCGATCCCCGTTCCTAATGGAGCAGCACCGGTGAGAAAAAGGTATAGGGACCAGGGAACCAGTACGGCTCCCACGCCGAAATAAGGGAGCAGGTCGACGGCAGCTGCCACGAGAGCGATGGTGAGGGAATACTCCACCCCCATAATTAAAAGGCCCAGCCATACGATGATTCCAGTGATGGTAATCAGGGTGAGTTGCGCTCGGACAAAACCGAACAGCGCTCTTTTTAGATCGTGGATGACCAGCCCTCCGGTTGTCCGTATACGAGCAGGAATCAACCGGTTTACTTTTTCCCGCAATCGTGGCCAGTCCAGCCCGATGAAGAAAGCTGCCAACAGGCTGAAGACGAGTACCGTCGCATAGTACGGCAAGTTGCCGAGAAACGTGCCGATCCCAGCGATGATATCCGTGATCATCTGGGAACCTTTATTGGCGATGACCCCGATGTTGTTCTGTATGCTCTTTAGAATTTCCGAGCGTTGTTCCGGATTTTTTTCCAGGTAGCCTTGAATATTATGGATCAGGTTGCTCAGTTGGTTGTTGTGATGGAACAAGGTTTCCGTAATATAGGTATTTAACTGGTTGATCCAGCCGGGTATCAGCTCGGCCAGGTGTGTCAATTCGATGACAATCTGTGAGACCAGAATGATCAGGAAGGTCAACAGGGTAGCGGCCACTAAGACCAGTGTCAGGGTTACTCCCGCCCATCGGGGAAAACGGAAGCGGCGCTCCATCCACCGGACAGCAGGTTCAGCCAACATAGCGATGGCCCACCCGATTAGAAATGGGTAAGTGAGAGGGACGGCAAATAGGAGTAGGAAATAAGCGGTTATAGCGGTGGTAACAACCAAGGCTGTACGGGCCGCGATCCACCCCGCTTCTTTGTTCAAAGGACGAGGAACCTCCTTTCACTGCGGGAAGGTGATTTTTGCCATTCTTCCCTCTATGGGTTTATTCCAACCGTATTCCAGTATTCGTATGCGTCCAGTTTATCATGATTTTCGCTTGATCCAGCGTGATGATAACGGTTTTTTTTTATGGTACACTGGAATGGGCGAAACAGGGCACGAAAGGCAGTTTCAATTGAGTAATGGAGCCGAAAGAGAAGACCCAAACACAGACGGTTCTCTTACTTCAACTTTTTTTGCAAGGCGCGCGTGGTTGCAAAAAAATTTTCGAATATGATCCAATTCTCGCAACCGTAAGCGCTTTGCCTTCATATTTATACAGATATTTCAGGCCTTTATACTCTCGGGGAGTAAAAGGACCTACCTTGTGCCCGGGGTACCACAATTTGAAGCAAAGGAGCGATTGTATGTCGGTTGCTAAAGGATTGGAGGGTGTTGTTGCTCTCACTTCCCAGGTCAGTTCGATCGTCGACGGGGTCCTCACGTACCGGGGGATTAACATTGATGAACTGGCGGAGCAGGCCAATTTCGAAGAAACGGCCTTCCTCCTTTGGAAAGGACGCCTTCCTAAACGAAAAGAACTGGACCAATTGAAAAAAGAACTGGGCGAAGAAGCAGCTATACCCGCCAATGTTCTCGAGCACTTAAAATCCTATCCGAAGGACGCTCATTCGATGGCTGCTCTTCGTACGGCAGTCTCCGCACTGGGTCTCTATGATGAAAACCCAGACGACAAGACTGTCGAGGGCAATTACCAAAAGGCGGTCAGCTTGACAGCCAAGATGCCGACGATCGTGGCGGCTCTGTTTCGTATTCGTGAAGGGTTGGAGCCTGTTGCTCCCCGTCCGGAATATGGAGTAGCCCGTAACTTCGCTTACATGCTTCACGGGGAAGAACCGTCCACTGTCGCGGTGGAGGCGATTGACCAGGCGCTGATCCTTCATGCCGACCATGAGCTGAACGCTTCCACCTTTGCTGCACGGGTCACAACTGCCACCCTGTCCGACCTCTATTCTGCCGTTACCACTGCAATCGGCGCCCTGAAGGGACCCTTGCATGGCGGAGCCAACGAACAGGTGATGCGTACCCTGGAGGAAGTGGGTAGCATCGACAGGGTCGAAGAAGTGATTGAGAAAAAACTAGCCAACAAAGAGAAAATTATGGGCTTCGGGCACCGGGTCTACAAGGATGGTGATCCCCGAGCCAAACATCTCAGGGAAATGTCTCGCCAAATGGCGGAACAAACCGGAGATAAAAAGTGGTATGAAATGTCGATTAAAATCGACGAACTCATGCAGAAGAAGAAGGGTCTTAAACCGAACGTGGATTTCTATTCCGCCTCCACGTATAACTACCTGGGTATTCCCCGGGATCTGTTCACCCCCATTTTTGCTATCAGCAGGGTGACAGGGTGGACTGCTCATATTCTGGAACAGTACGGGGATAACCGTCTGATCCGTCCCCGAGCTGAATATGTAGGGCCCACCAATCAACACTACGTACCGATTGACCGCCGGTAAAAAGAGTCCAAGGGAAAGACACAGAGAAAAAAGGGAAACGAAACATGGCAATGACCGATGATCATCGAAGGAGTGGTTCTATGGCACGGTATCAAGCCCCTGAAGCCGGAGAAAAAATCACACTGAACAACGGAGAACTCCAGGTGCCGGACAATCCGGTAATCCCTTTTATCGAAGGGGACGGTATCGGCCCGGACATCTGGGCAGCTGCCCGCCGTGTGCTCGATGCAGCGGTGGAAAAGGCGTATGATTCAAAAAAGAAAATCGAGTGGTACGAAATCTACGCCGGGGAGAAAGCTCACGATCGGTTTGGTGAGTGGCTGCCGGAAGAAACCCTGAAGGCGATCGAGGAATACTATGTGGCGATCAAAGGACCGTTGACCACACCGGTTGGTGGTGGCATTCGTTCCCTTAATGTGGCTTTGCGTCAAGAACTGGATCTTTTTGTGTGCCTTCGTCCTGTCCGTTGGTTCAACGGTGTTCCCTCCCCGGTTAAGAAACCGGAACAAGTGGATATGGTGATCTTCCGGGAAAATTCCGAGGACATCTACGCCGGAATCGAATGGGAAGCCGAGACCGAGGAAGCGAAAAAGGTTATCCGTTTTCTGCGTGAAGAGATGGGGGTTAAAAAGATCCGTTTTCCGGAGACCTCCGGGATCGGCATCAAGCCTGTTTCCCGTGAAGGGACAGAACGGCTGGTCCGGGCTGCCATCCAATACGCTCTCGACCACGGACGGAAAAGCGTCACGCTGGTGCATAAAGGAAATATCATGAAGTATACCGAGGGCGCATTTAAAAACTGGGGCTATGAATTGGCCCAGCGGGAATTCCGCGACCAGGTCTTCACCTGGCGGGACTATGATGAAGTCAAGGAGAAACATGGGGTAGATGCAGCCAACCAGGCCCAGTCCGAAGCGGAAGCCGCCGGCAAAGTGATCATTAAGGATTCTATTGCAGACGCCTTTTTGCAGCAGATCTTAACTCGTCCCGCGGAGTATGATGTCATCGCCACGCTCAATCTGAACGGGGATTATGTTTCTGACGCGTTGGCTGCTCAGGTGGGCGGAATCGGTATCGCCCCTGGTGCTAACATCAACTTTGAATCCGGCCATGCCATCTTTGAAGCTACTCACGGAACGGCGCCGAAGTATGCAGGCATGGATAAGGTAAATCCGGGTTCAGTCATCCTCTCTGGCGTTCTGATGCTGGAACATCTCGGTTGGCAGGAAGCCGCCGACCGCATTTACCGTGCTATGGATCAGACGATCAGCCAAAAGACGGTTACTTACGACTTCGCCCGCTTGATGGACGGAGCCCAAGAGCTAAAGTGTTCAGAGTTTGCGACGAAGCTGATCGAGAACCTTTAATCTACCAACGGAACCAATCGGGAGGTTACCTAACATGTCCATCCGCAGAAGGAAGATTTCTGTTATCGGCAGCGGTTTTACAGGAGCGACGACGGCCTTAATGCTCGCTCAGAAAGAATTGGGGGACGTCGTTCTCGTCGATATTCCCCAGGCGGAAGGCCCGACCAAAGGAAAAGCCCTCGACATGTTGGAAGCAAGCCCTGTTGAAGGCTTCGACTCCAATATTGTTGGGACAGTGGACTATGCCGACACCAAGGATTCCGACCTGGTGATCATCACCGCCGGAATCGCCCGGAAGCCAGGTATGAGCCGGGATGACCTGATCAGCACCAACGCTAAGGTAATGCGTTCCGTTACCGAGCAGGTGGTTAAACATTCCCCGGACTGTATCATTCTTGTTCTGACCAACCCGGTTGATGCGATGAGTTATGAAGTCTTCCGTACCTCCGGCTTTCCGAAACATCGCGTAATTGGTCAGTCTGGTGTGCTGGACACCGCCCGTTTCCGTACCTTTGTTGCTCAGGAACTGAACCTCTCTGTTGAAGACGTAACCGGCTTTGTTTTGGGTGGCCACGGCGATGATATGGTCCCTATGGTGCGTTATTCTTATGCTGGCGGGATTCCGCTGGAGAAATGGCTTTCCAAAGACCGTCTCGATGCGATCGTGGAACGAACCCGCAAAGGCGGCGGTGAGATCGTGAGTCTTCTGGGCAACGGCAGCGCTTACTATGCTCCAGCAGCCTCGCTCACGCAAATGGCGGAAGCGATCTTAAAAGACAAACGCCGTGTCCTGCCGGCCATCGCTTACCTGGAAGGGGAGTACGGATACAACGAGATGTATCTGGGCGTCCCGGTTGTCCTCGGTGGCAACGGTCTGGAACAAATCATTGAGTTGGATCTGACCGCAGAGGAAAAAGCAGCGCTGGATAAGTCAGCGGATTCGGTTCGCAAGGTTATGCAACTTTTGGACTGAAGATGATTGAAGGGCCCGGAAACGGGCCCTTGACATAGGCATAGATGAAAGCGCATTCAAAAGGACTCATCCTCAGGCGCCGGTTGGTATGGGCGCTCACTTATTGTGCCTGCCGCCGCATATAGATGGTGCAATGGCGAACCCGGCTTCGGTAGTTACACCCGTTTTTTAACGGGTGTTTTTTTGTCGATAGGAGATTGGGTCTTTACTCCTTGCACGGGAACTATATACTATGGGGGATGAATGGTACGGCGGCGTGGGAGGCTAAAATAATCCGGTTCATGGCCTTGGAAGGCTGATCGCCGCGGTGATCCAGAAGAGTTGGGAGAACCCATGGAAGCGGAGGATGGGAAGATGGACAAAAAGGTATTGGTCGTTGATGATGAACCTTCGATCGTGAAGTTGGTTCAGTTTAACCTAGAAAAAGAAGGTTATCAGGTGGCGGTAGCCGGCGACGGGGACGCGGCTCTAACAAAAGTGAGAGAGGAGCAGCCGGACCTCTTGGTTCTGGACCTGATGCTTCCCAAAGTCGATGGGTTGGAGGTTTGCAGACAGGTAAGGCGGGAGAACCGGCACTTACCGATCCTGATGCTGACGGCAAAAACGGAAGAGTTTGATAAAGTTCTCGGGCTTGAATTGGGTGCTGATGACTATATGACGAAGCCTTTCAGCCCCCGGGAGTTGACGGCCCGGGTGAAGGCTATTTTTCGGCGAATGGAAGCGGTACGGGAAACCACCGATCCCCAACCGAATCGGAAGCTGAAAGTGGGAGACCTCGTGATCGATGCCGAGGGGTATGAAGTTCGGCGGCAAGGAAAAACCGTGGATCTCACCCCTAAGGAGTTCGAATTGCTGATTTACCTTGCCAACCACCGAGGGAAAGTATTGTCTCGGGATCAGCTCTTGAACGCGGTCTGGGACTACGATTATATCGGGGATACCCGTATCGTGGATGTCCATGTCAGCCACTTGCGGGAAAAGGTGGAGGAGGACTCCCGAAACCCCGTCTACATTAAGACGGTCCGGGGAATCGGTTATAAGTTCGAAGGTCCGAAGGAAGGATGAAGTCCCTCCGTAGTCGGTTGACCTCTACATTCCTTTGGTTGATCGGCCTGTCTGTTCTCATTACCGGTATTTTCGTCGCACTCCTGCTACGAGCTTCTTATGTGGATTCCCTCAGCGATCGTATGGGTAAGGAAGGAGCGTTACTGGCTGCTACACTCAATTGGGAGGATGTCTCCCCAGGGCAGCCGAGTTTTCGGAGACAAGCAAGGCTTTTTGGCCAAACCCTCGGTACACGGGTTACGCTCATCGACAAGGATGGGAAAGTACTGGGAGACTCTCATAAAAGCCCAACCGAGATGAAAAACCTCAAGCGATATGAAGAAGTCCGGCGGGTACTAGAAGGAAAGGAACAGGGACGCTGGGAACGGGTGGCAGCGAACAACCGGTTGTATGTGTTTATCCCGGTGGATCGGGGGGGAGAACGGAAAGGTGCCGTCCGCATCTCTCTCGATCTGGAGGAGATTAACCATTCATTGCGTCAGGTATGGGTTTCGCTGACTGTGGCGTTGCTCCTGGCTTTTGGAGGGGCCGCTCTGTTCAGTTCACGTCTGGCTTCCCGGATCACCCGGCCAATTGAGGAGATCACACAGGTAGCGGTGGATATCGCCCGCAATAAGTACCACCGGCGCATTCCCGTTTACAGGCGGGACGAGATCGGTCGCTTGGCAACAGCTATCAATCGAATGGCGGCAGGGCTGCGCTATCAGTTGGAGACGATTCGCAAGAGCGAGCGGCGGCTGACTGGCGTGATCGAAACGATGGAGAGTGGCCTGTTGATGGTCGACCCGAAGGAGAGGGTTACATTAGCCAACCAAGCGATCCAGCGCTTTTTCGATCTGAAACCTTCCCAACTCTTGAACAAACCGTTGCCGGAACGACCAGTTCTTCATGATTTGAACACGCTGATCCGGCGTTGCCGGGAATCGGGAGAGACCGTTCGGGACGAACTGCATTTGTATTTTCCCAAGGAACGGATTATCGAGGCCAACCTGACCCCGATTTGGGGAGAAAAGGGGGGGATGGGCGTGGTGGCGCTCCTTCACGACATCACACCCATCCGATACCTGGAAAAGTTGCGCACGGAGTTCGTCGCCAATGTTTCCCATGAACTGAAAACACCGGTTACCTCTCTCCGTGGATTCACGGAAACCCTGCTGGACGGGGCGGCTGAAGATCCTGAGATGAGGCAAGAATTTCTAGAGATCATTCAAAACGAAAGCCTTCGGTTGGAGCGTTTGATTAGTGATCTACTGGATCTATCCAAGATTGAGTCCCGAAAAGTGCGGCTCGATTTAGAGGAGATCACCATCCACGAATTGGTTCCTCCTATCGTGAAAACGGTGGAAGAACAGATTCGAAAACGGGAGCTTTCGTTTGAGTTAAACCTGGGGAACAATTTTACCGTCCAAGTGGACAAAGACCGGTTTTCACAGGTTTTGGTCAACCTCCTGTCTAACGCCATGGCCTATACTCCCGCCGGTGGCAAGATAGGTCTGTCCGCGGGGGAGGATGAGAAATGTTGGTGGATTCGTGTTGTCGATACGGGGATTGGAATTCCGGAGGAAGATCTGCCGAGGATCTTTGAACGTTTTTACCGCGTCGATAAAGCTCGTTCTCGAGAATCGGGCGGGACGGGACTTGGTCTGGCGATTGTCAAACATTTGGTTGAAGCCCATCAGGGAACGATTCATGTTGAGAGCCAAGTGGGGAAAGGGACGACATTTACCCTTTGCTTCCCCCACTGAGAGCTCTTTTTTTTGTTTGGAAACACTCACCAGTCTGCCTTTACAAAACCTTTACAATGGATTCATTTGAAAACAAAAGTCTACCGATATAGTTAGCAGTGTTGATAGGAATTCATTAACCTATTCTCTCTAGGGGGCTACGCGCTTATGTTGAAGAAGAGTTTGACTGTTGCAGGAGCATTAGTACTCTCCCTTTCGCTGGCTGTGGGATGCCAGTCCAACGCCAATACCCAAGGTGGCGGTGAGGGCGGGGACAAGCTCTCCGGCACGATCAAGATAGACGGTTCGAGCACGGTTTATCCGATCTCCCAGGCGGTAGCTGAAGAATTCATGAAGAAACATCCTGGGGTTAACGTGACGGTTGCTCAGTCTGGCACCGGTGGCGGTTTTGAAAAGTGGACGAAGAAAGAGACCGACCTTTCGGACGCTTCTCGCCCGATCAAGGATGATGAAAAGAAAAAGGCGGAAAAAAACGGTCTGGAACCAGTGGAAATTCCAGTGGCCAATGATGGGATCACCGTGGTTGTCAATAAAGAGAACGACTTCGTCAAAGAGCTCTCCGTCGAAGATCTGAAGAAAATCTGGAAGCCGGACAGTAAGGTGAAGACCTGGAAAGATGTGAAGCCCGAGTGGCCTGACAAACCGATTAAGCTGTACGGTCCTGGTACTTCCTCCGGTACTTTCGGTTACTTCACGGAAGAGGTCGTCGGTGAAGAAGGAAAAAGCCGGACGAACTATACCCAATCCGAAGATGACAACACCTTGGTACAAGGGGTCGCCGGAGACAAATATAGCCTTGGTTACTTCGGGTACGCTTATTACGAAGAGAACAAGGATAAATTGAAGGCCGTCAAAATTGATGGGGGCAAAGGAGCTGTCGCCCCGACAGACAAGACCATCGCAGATGGTACCTACGCACCGCTTTCCCGTCCGATCTTTGTATATGCTGACAAGAAATCTCTGAACGAGAGGAAAGAGATCAAGGAATTTATGAAGTTCTACCTGACCACTGGGAAGGAATTGGTCTCTGAGGTCGGTTACATTCCTCTTCCAGAGGACCAGTATAAAAAAGGACTGGAAATGATCGAAGGAAAAAAATAAATCCCGAAAAGCAGGATTCCTAACGGGTGTGTGGTCCTATCCTCTGTCGAAGAGTGAAAGGGGCCACACTTTCCCGTGTTTACTGAAAGGAGCGCTGAATCTTATGAAAAATGGTTCCCTTGCAGCGGGCCGGTTCCGCAGGAAGCGGACCTGGCGGACGGCTTGGGAAGGGATGATCCCGAAACTATTGTTGGTTTGTGCACTGGTTTCTGTTTTTACCACGTTCGGGATTGTCTTTACCCTGTTGTTGGAAACCTCCTCCTTCTTTCAAAAAGTTTCCCTTATCGATTTTATTACGGGAACGGAATGGACTGCTCTCTTTAGCGGAACTCAGCAGAAGTTTGGCGTCCTTCCTCTGATTTCCGGCACCTTGCTCGTGACAGGTGTAGCTGCTCTGGTAGCGGTGCCGATCGGTCTCGCCAGCGCCATCTATCTGAGTGAGTATGCCCATCGTCAGGTCCGTAAAGTGGTCAAGCCCATCCTTGAGATTTTGGCCGGGGTGCCCACGATCGTCTATGGTTTTTTTGCCCTTACCTTTGTTACGCCGCTCCTACGAACATTCCTCCCGGACATGAGTGTCTTTAACGCTCTCTCTGCGGGAATTGTGGTTGGAATCATGATTATTCCGATGATCGCCTCCCTAAGTGAAGATGCGATGAACTCCGTGCCCCGTAATATCCGCGAGGCAGCTTATGCCATGGGCTCTACGAAACTGGAAGTTGCCCTAAAAGTCGTGGTGCCTGCGGCTTTGTCAGGGATTATCGCTTCGTTCGTCCTGGGACTCTCCCGGGCGATTGGAGAGACGATGATTGTGACTATCGCTGCTGGTGCCACCCCGAACATGACCTTCAACCCGACCGATACGATCCAGACGATGACAGCTTATATCGTCCAGGCGGCCACGGGAGACAACAGTTACGGTTCAATCGCTTACACATCCATCTACGCGGTGGGAATTACCCTCTTCTTGTTCACGCTGGCCATGAATCTCTTGGCTCAGTACATTTCCCGTCGCTTTAAGGAGGAGTATTGATGAGTGCGGAAGAAGTCTTGATCCGGCAAGAGAGGGAATCCGGTTCCGCCTCTCTCAGTGGGAAAACCAAGGATGCCTCCCGTGTTTCCTACCGCCGGTTTAAAAATCGATTCGCCCATGGAATCTTTCTGATCTCTACTCTCATTGGGGTTGTGGTACTGGCCTTGTTGCTTGCTGACATCTTCCAGACCGGCTGGAAGTGGGTAACCCCCTCGTTCTTTGAAAAGTTTGCCTCCCGACTACCGGAAAACGCCGGGATCAAGGCGGCTTTCTGGGGCTCGATCTGGGTGATCGGTGTAACAACCCCGTTAACATTTATCCTGGGTGTAGGTACAGCTCTCTACCTGGAGGAATACGCCCGTAAAAATGCTTTTACTCGGTTTATCCAACTGAATATCAGCAACCTGGCCGGGGTGCCCTCGATTGTATTCGGTATTCTGGGCCTCACCCTTTTTGTCCGTACCTTGGGTTTGGGCAAGTCCGTGTTGGCTGGATCGCTGACCATGACCCTATTGATTCTGCCTGTGGTGATTGTGGCTGCCCGAGAGGCGATCGCCAGCGTTCCTTCGTCCCTGCGGCAAGCCTCTTTTGCCATGGGTGCAACCCGGTGGCAGACCATCCGGAAAGTGGTGCTCCCATACTCGTTGCCGGGAATCCTCACCGGCACCATTCTGGCTCTCTCCCGTGCTATCGGTGAGACGGCCCCGCTCATCATGGTCGGTGCAGTCACCTTCATCGCTTACACACCGGGGTATGTTCTGGATAGCTTCACGGTGATGCCGATTCAAATCTACCAGTGGATTAGCGAACCCAAAGCGGTTTTCCACGAACTTGCGGCTGCCGGGATTATCGTTCTGCTTGCTCTGCTGCTCACGATGAATGCGGTCGCCATTTTCCTGCGAAACAAATTCCAACGCTAAAACGGTTAAGGAGGATTCCGATATGACGCAGGCAATGATGACGCGCCATGCGATCGAAGTGAAAGACCTGGATCTCCACTACGGAGAGAAACAGGCGCTGAAAAAGATTAACATGACGATCGAAGAAAACACGGTGGCCGCTCTGATCGGCCCTTCAGGTTGCGGAAAGTCGACCTTTCTACGCACCATTAATCGGATGAACGATATGATCCAGGGGGTCCGGATTGACGGAGTTATCACCCTCCATGGTGAAAATATTTATGACAAAACCATTGATGTTGAAGTGCTCCGCAAGGAAGTGGGGATGGTTTTTCAGGCTCCGAATCCCTTTCCGAAGAGCATCTACGATAATATTGCCTACGGACCGCGTATCCATGGTCAGAACAACCGCAAAGCGCTGGATGAGATCGTGGAAAAAAGCCTGCGCCAAGCAGCCCTATGGGACGAGGTGAAAGATCGCCTGAAGGATCGCGCCACCGGGCTTTCAGGGGGACAGCAACAGCGTCTCTGCATCGCTCGGGCGCTGGCCGTCGAGCCGGATATCGTATTGATGGATGAACCGACTTCTGCACTGGATCCCATTTCCACAGCTAAGATTGAAGAACTGATCCAAGATCTGAAGCAGCGATACACGATCGTCATCGTCACCCACAATATGCAACAAGCCGCTCGGATCTCTGACAAGACCGCGTTTTTCCTCAATGGTGAGCTGGTGGAATACAATGACACGGAGACCCTGTTCTCCAACCCGAAGGACAAGCGGACTGAGGACTATATCACCGGCCGCTTCGGTTAAGGAAAGGAGACTCCGCCCTGTGATTAGACAGTTTGATGCGTCCCTTCATGACGTGAAGTCCCTTCTCCTCGACATGGGGGAGAAGTTGGAAGTCGCTATCAACAAAGCCATCAAGTCCCTCGCCAGTCTGGATACCGATCTTGCAAAGGAAGTCATCGATGGAGACTCGGTCGTCGACAAGCTGGAAGAGGAGCTCGACAAACAGGTGGCCACCTTGATCGCCACCCAACAGCCAGTTGCTAAAGATCTGCGTAAATTGATTTCCGCTTTAAAAATCGGCTCGGATATGGAACGGATGGCGGACCTTGCCAGCAACATCGCCGAGGTAACCATTCAGCTGGTGGATAAGAACTTGAAGCTGTTCAAAGAACTAGAGGACATCCCGAAGATGGCCCGCATCACCCAAGGCATGGTCCATGACGGGATCAACAGCTATATCGACGGCAATGTTTCACTCTCCAAAGAGATGGCCAAAACCGACGATCAAGTGGACCAATTGTACGAAGACATCGTCAAAGAGCTAATGGAGCGGATGATTGAACAACGCCAGTTTACCGAAGTCTCCCTCCGCCTCTGTTTCGTTGCCCGTTATTTGGAACGGATCGCCGATCACGCGACCAACATCGCTGAAGAGATCGTCTACATCGAGACGGGCCGTCGGGAAGACCTAAACTGAAGCAGGAAAAAACCGCGGAATCAACCGGATCCGCGGTTTTTTTAATGAAAGCTTTCCATTCCTTTCAAGAGTGGATACAATGGGATTTGGGTCCACGTAACGGAAGGAGTCGAAGAGATATGGAGAGGATTGTTGAGGGGAAAGCGAATAAGCGGTTTATGGAAGGGAACCGGATTATCCTGCGACCCTTGGAAGGAAAGCATGCCGAGTTCTTCTATGAAAGCATGCAACGGCAAGAAACCCGCCGCTTGACAGGAACACAGCGGGTGCATTCCCTTGAAGGGGTGCGCTCCTTTATCGAGTCGGTACAAAAAGACGCTTCCAGAGTCGACCTGGTCATCTTCCACAAGGAAGAGGAACGGCCGCTCGGAGAACTGGCCCTTATGGAGATGGACCCCTTCAACCGACATGCCCTCCTGAGGATCGCGATCGATCGCCCGGAGGACAGGGGAAAGGGATACGGAAGCGAAGCGTTGGAGGTACTCTTGGAGTATGCTTTCGGTGTTCTGCAATTGCACCGTATTGAGTTGGAAGTCTTTGCTTTCAACGCTTCAGCCATTCGTGCTTATGAAAAAGTGGGCTTTAAAAAAGAAGGCATTCGCCGGGAAGTTCTTTTTTATGATCACCGTTATCACGATGCCCATGTGATGGGGATCCTGGAAAGCGATTATCGGGCCTTGCGCAGGGCTGAGATTCCGGTTGATGTATAGAGCGGGAGAGACATCCCACGATTGAAACCGTGGGCTTTCAATCGGCAACTTACTGTAAAATGCCTCTTCAGGGGCGTTTTTTCATTTCTACCCGGCTGCTCTCAGGATGGACGGATATGGAATTTTTCCCTGGTAGAATTCCTTTTCCTTGATAAAAGGAAACCTGCAATCGGGTTCCACCGTTAGAGGAAGGGGAGCCACACTTGCCGGTTTTTTTTGTTTGTGTACAGTGGGACAGGGAGAAAGGTAGCAGCAATAAGGAGAGGTACCATGATGAAACGTAGTTGGTTAGCGGGTCTAGTAGCAACCAGCCTGCTTGCCGGGATCGTACCGCCTCAGTCGGTGCACGCGGAAGATAAGGTGAATGAGAAGAAGGAAAAATTAAAGAGCATCAAAGAAAAGAAGGACGAGATCAAGGAATCGATCGACCAACTGAAAGAGAAGATTCGCCCTCGGAAGGAAAAAGTGGAAGGTTTGGAAAAGAAAATATCCGAGACGAACAAAAAGATCCACCAAGCGGAAGTGAAGAAAGAGAAAAACAAAAAGCAGCTGAAGTACTACGAGCGTCTGTTCAAAAACCGGATTCGCCTCATGTACGAACAAGGGGAATTGGGCTCTATGCAAGCACTGTTCGAATCCGAGAATTTTTCCGATTTTCTGGAACGCTTTGAGACACTCCGTCTGATCGTTATGCGGGATCGCAGCCTGTTCGATCAGTACGATAAAATACGGAAAGAACAGGATGCACTGAAGCAAAAGCATCTGAAGCTGGCGGATAAGCAAAAAGAGGAAGCGGAGAAGGCACGAAAACTCTATGATGAAGTTAACAAGGAGATCCAGAAGACGGAGAAAAAGCTCCAATCTCTTAATGCTAAGGAGAGCTCCATCCAATCCGAGCTGGATAAGCTGACCTTAGTGGATGCTTCGCTATACCCTTTCAAGTTTGCCAGCACGGCGGGCGTGGATCCTTGGGGCTTCTTCAACCGGCAGTGTACTTCCTTTGTTGCTTGGCGCATGAATCAGCATGGACAGAAGTTTTCCAACACCATGCGAGGCGGACACTTTGGTAATGCGGAAAACTGGGATGACAATGCTAGGGCGATCGGAATGTCTGTTAACCAGAGCCCTTCAGTAGGGGCCATTGCCCAGTTTGATCCCGGTGCAAGTAACGCCGGCAGTGTGGGCCATGTCGCCTATGTCACTGATGTGAATGGATCCACTGTCTCTATCGAAGAGTACAATATGGATACCCCGCTCGGGTATGGAAAACGCACCCTTCCTGTCTCTGGTGTAAGCAACTTTATTCACGTAGACTGATTCCGCTTAAGAGAGCTAACCATGAATAAACCGCCCTTGGGAGGATTTTTCTCCCGAAGGCGGTTTTCTGTCGTAAATAGCAAGCATGAGGCGGGCCTGGATTCCTTTAGGAAATGCGAGCGGGAATCCTCCCATTTCAATGGGGTAGATGAAAGCGAGGGTCGGACAAGGGGGTTGTTAACCCCTCGCAAGTCCGACAATCCTTGCAAAGATTGAACGATATGTTAATAGAAAATTGCTTGAAACATAGCCGGATTCCCGAAATTTTCGCTATACTACATGTATGGGAAAAGAGAACATCAAGCAATGGGCAAAAGAAGACACTTCCCGCTCGGATAAAAGCGATTCCGGCCTTAAAAGAAGTTCACTCTCAAGTGTTTCAACATGTAGTCGAGCGATTGGATGGAGCATACAAAGCTTTTTATAGGAGTGTACAGAATGGATAAAAAAGGGATTGCATCAAAACTGCACCATCGTCAGGAAAAACGGCCGATATCACGCTTGCTTTGCCGTAGAGCAAGATAGGCAACCCTTGCCGAAAACAGGAAAGGAAGTCGGGGTAGATCTGGGGATCAAGTACTTGGCCGTGACATCGTTCTTCACCTCTCCATGCTATTTGCGAAAGTCGGAAAGGAGACTGAAACAGCTTCAACGGCTCGTATCCAAAAAGAAAAAAGGTTCCCATCGGAGGAAAAAGACGATCCATCTTCTTGCCCGATTGCATGAGAGAATCGCTAATCAGCGGAAGGATACCGCCCATCGGATCAGTCATCAGCTGGTGAAGAGATACGATTTGCTCGCCTTTTCAATGGCGAGAGGTTCACGTGCCAGCGTTTCATCTTATGGAATCGGGAAATAGAGTGTTGATCGGGTATTGCTCACGATCATAGATCGAGAGGTGGGGTTAAACCATGCGCCAAGCAAAAATGATGGTAAGCGGGTTGGAGAGCAAGGAAAGTGTACAAAAACTCCTGGAGGCTTTGGAACAAATCGGTGCTGAGGGGCAGGTGGACCTGACGACGGGTAGGGTTGAAGTTGTCTTTGATGAAGAGAACTTGACGCTAGAAACGATCAGCCGAACAATCGAGAGCCAGGGATACCAAGTGATGTGATCGTTGTTTTAATCCTTCTACAGAGGATTTTTCGCTTCAAGTCTACGTTCTTCGCGTCCATACCGTTCCCGATGGAGAAATCCAATGAGAAAACCGCCCAAACGATGGGGCGGCTTTTTCTCTGTTTAGTGGTCATTGCGGTTTTGGGGTCGGGGTGGAAGTGCCACTCCCACCGTATTCCTCATCGATGATCTGCCGAATTTCCTTCATGGACTTACCCTCTTTTTTCATTTTTACTGCGTTCTCGGCGATCTCAATACAGATTCCGCAGCTTATACCCATCTGATCCCAGACCACTTTCCCATTCGCTTGTTTTTCCTTAATGAAACAATTGAGGTTGCTCCGGTGGCCATGGGTGTCACCGCAACCACAGAAGCAGGGCATCTTTTCCAACACGTCGGAGTGTTCATAGGCAAGGCGGTAGGCTTTTTGCGCGGCGGGTGAAGCGCTGGTGACGAACTCGGGGAAGTCTGGTTCTGCCTTCTCCGCTTTTTCTCCGGGAGCCGTACTGCAGCCAGCTAGTGTTGCCACAACGAGTAGGCTGAAAGCTGTTTTGCGGATGTTCACGATCTCTCCTCCTTCTATATGAGGAACTATCCAGGTATAGGGAATAAGGGTTGGATAGATCCTGTAGGGCGAGTATCAGGCACCTCGGGAATCAGTGGAATAGACGCCACGGTATTCTGGCGGGAGAAGCTGACTGATGGCGTACATGATGCGATCCACCCCTTCTCCTTCTCGCAGCTCCAAGGGGTCACCGATCCGGATATCCACCTCGGCATTCCGAAACCACTCTCCGGCCATGTTGTGGTCATTGATCGGCATGAGATGTTGGGTGCCGGTGATACCGAGAGGGACGATCCGGACACCGGTTTTGCGAAGGATCAGTTCAATCCCCCGTTTTCCGTGGATGAGGCAGGCGTTTCTGCTGCGGGTACCCTCAGGGAAAATAAAAAGGGAGCGGTTGTTTTTTAAATGTCCCACACAGCGTTTGATCGCCTCCCGATCAGGTTGGCCGGCACGGATCGGGATGTGAGGAACGAGAGAGAGGCCGACACGGTTGAACCAGTTTCCTCTCAACTTGACCCCGGCTAGGAACGTGACATCCTGATCCTCTAGCATCCGGTATAAAATAAGTCCGTCAATGTTGCTCAAATGGTTGGATACAAAGATGACCGGTTCTCCGAGGGTTTCTAGTTTTTCTTTTCCCAGGATGCGGATCGTGGCGTGTCTGTCGATTAAATGGTAACTGATCTTACGCAGGATGACGGTTCGCCATTTTGGCGGCATCAGGCGCAGGATATACATTCCGGAACGAATCATGGCTTTCATGTCGATCCCCTCCTGTTGGCGGATGATTTGACGTCCCGCGGTTAAGTTGCGGCTGAATGCGTATGAAGACGCTGGCCCCGGCAGGATGAAGATCTTGTCCGGTTCATTGATACGAAGGGCAGCTTCTCTCCAAAAATCCAGCAGGCAAGGAGGGCGGTGTCATGACTTTTTAAAGGCTCCGTTGCTGGAATCGTGCCGGGGCCTCGTGATAAAATAAATATGTTTGAAGCCTGGATGAAAAAGATCCACACCGCCCATTATATCCCGGCTTTTGCCGGGTGACAAACCGGATTCTTGGTTTTAATACATAACGGGTATCGTCTAAGCCAAGGGATGGAGGCTCCCCATGAATAAATTGGTTCTGATCGATGGCAACAGTATTGCTTTCCGCGCTTTTTATGCGCTGCCGTTATTGACTAACCAAAGCGGAACGTATACCAATGCGGCTTATGGATTTACCATGATGCTGATGAAAGTGCTGGAAGAAGAAAAGCCGACTCATATGCTCGTCGCTTTTGATATCGGCAAAACCACATTCCGACACAAAGAATATAAAGAGTACAAAGGAAAACGGGATAAGACTCCTGGAGAGCTTTCGGAACAGCTCCCCCTGATCAGGGATTTGTTGGATGCCTTCGGGATTCAACACTACGGGCTGGAAGGCTATGAAGCGGATGATATTATCGGAACCCTCGCCTGTCAGGCGGACGGGGAAGAGGTGCCCGTTACCATTGTATCGGGAGACAAGGATCTTCTTCAGCTGGTGACCGAGCGAGTCAGCGTTCTAATGACCCGGAAGGGTGTAACGGATACCCAACGCTATGATATCCAAGCGATCAGCGACCGTTATGGGCTCAAACCAAAGCAGATCATCGATCTGAAGGGCTTGATGGGTGATTCTTCCGATAATATCCCTGGCATCCCCGGTGTCGGGGAGAAGACGGCTCTCAAGTTACTCCACCAGTTTGGGTCTGTAGAGGGAGTCCTTGCTCACGTCGATGAACTTCCGGGAAAAAAGCTGAAAGAACGGGTCGCAGAACATGCGGAGCAGGCTCGCATGAGCAAGGTGTTGGCGACCATCTCGTGTGAGGTACCCCTCGATTTTAGCTTGGATGACCTGAAATTTGAGGATTTCGACCCCGTCAACGTGGTTCCTCTCTTTAAGCGATTGGAGTTTAAAACACTGCTTAAACGGATTCAGAAGGATGAAACACCGGCGATAGAGACGGTGGAAGCAAAGAAGTTAACTTTTGCCACCGTTAACCGAGAAAATACAAAAGAGTGGGAAGGAATCTTCGAGAGGGCACACCTGGCACTTTATGCGGAGATGACGGTTCCCAATTACCATCGGGCGGAAGTTCCGGGAATCGCTCTATCCGGAGAAGGGATTCATTTGTATATCCCTTTGGAGACGGCTCTGGAGTGGAAGGCCTTTAAGAAGTGGCTGGCCGATTCCGCCAAACAGAAAACGGCCTATGACGTCAAAGGAACCCATGTGGCCCTCAAACGCCAGGGCCTCGAATCCGAGGGGTTTACCTTTGATGTATTATTGGCCTCCTATCTGATCAACCCTTCTGAGTCGGAGCATGAACTGTCCGACATCGTGGGACGAAAACTGGACGACTCCCTTCCATCCGATGAGACCGTCTACGGAAAAGGGGCAAAACGGCGTCAACTAGAAGGCGAAGAACTGGCACGCCATCTCACCCGTAAAACCGAAGCCCTCTTCCGTTTGCAGCCGGTCCTGGAAAAAGAACTGCAAGAGGCGGAATTGGCTTCCCTCTTTTACGATCTGGAACTGCCCGTGGCCAAAATTTTGGCCGAGATGGAGTGGGTGGGTGTCAAAGTGGATAAAGAGGGTCTTCGAAAGCTTGAAAAGGAGCTGACCGCCAAGCTGGAGGAACTGACTACTAAAATTTACGGGCTGGCTGGGACGGAGTTTAATATCAATTCCCCCAAACAGTTGGCTGAAATCCTCTTTGATAAGTTGGGGCTTCCTGTTTTGAAAAAAACCAAGACTGGTTATTCCACCAGCGCAGATGTGCTGGAAAAGTTGGCCCCCCGTCATGAAATCGTTGAGGAAATTCTTCACTACCGCCAGGTTGGCAAATTGATCTCCACGTATGTAGAGGGCCTGCTGAAAGAACGATTTGAGGAAGACGGTAAGATTCACACTCGGTTCAATCAAGCTATCACCGCTACCGGTCGGCTATCCAGCACGGATCCTAACCTGCAGAATATCCCGATTCGACTGGAAGAAGGCCGACGCATCCGTAAAGTATTCGTCCCATCAGAGAAGAACTGGTGGATCCTTTCTGCCGACTACTCCCAAATCGAGCTTCGAGTCCTCGCCCACTTGTCCGGGGATGAAAGCCTGATCGAAGCCTTCAAAAGCAACATGGATATCCATACGAAGACCGCGATGGACGTTTTCGGCGTACAAAAGGAGGATGTCACCTCGCAAATGAGGCGGCACGCAAAAGCGGTCAATTTCGGGATCGTCTACGGTATCAGTGATTACGGCCTGTCACAAAGCCTAAACATTTCCCGGAAAGAAGCCGGGGAATTTATTCAACGCTACTTTGAGAGTTATCCCGGAGTGAAACAATACATGGACGAGATCGTCCGCAAAGCGAGAAAGGACGGCTATGTCACTACAATGCTCCGCCGGCGGCGTTACCTACCAGACATTCATTCGAGCAATTACAACCGCCGGAGTTTTGCTGAGCGGACTGCGATGAATACGCCGATTCAAGGAACAGCGGCGGATATCATTAAAAAGGCGATGGTGGAGATGAGTAGAGCTCTCCACAAAGAGAATTTGTCGGCCAGGCTTCTCCTTCAGGTCCATGACGAACTGATCTTCGAAGCGCCGGAGGAAGAGCTAGGCATCCTATCCGATCGGGTTCGCCGGGTCATGGAAGAGGCGATACAGCTAGATGTCCCCCTCAAGGTAGATGTCGATTCGGGGAGAACTTGGTACGAAGCGAAATGATAGAGGAGCGAGAGCGTTGCCGGAATTACCTGAAGTAGAGACAGTCAGACGAACGTTAGAAACCTTGGTAATTGGGAAGACTGTGGAGGATGTGACCGTCGGCTTGCCGCGAATCGTTAAGGAACCCCCCGACCCGGAATTGTTCCGTGGGATGCTGAAAGGAGAAACCATCCAAGGCGTTGGTAGACGCGGCAAATTCCTTCGCCTTTTTTTCGACTCTTGGGTGCTGGTTTCTCATATGAGGATGGAAGGGAAGTACAGGGTTACTTCATGGGAGGCGCCGGTAGAAAAGCATACCCATGTCCAATTTCACTTCACAGACGGAACCGAACTTCGCTACCGGGATGTACGCCAGTTCGGCACCATGCACCTCTACCCTCTCGGGGAGGAACTGAACCGTCCTCCACTGATGAAACTGGGCCCGGAACCCCTGTCGGAAACATTCACCCTGGAAGGGTTTCAGCAGGCGATGGCCGGGCGGCGCACAAGCATTAAGGCGCTTCTTCTGAACCAGGAATTTTTGAGCGGCCTCGGTAATATCTATGTGGACGAAGTCCTTTTCGCGTCTGGCATCCATCCAGACCGCCGGGTGGAGACGCTTGCCGAAGAGGAAGTGAAACGACTGTTTGATAGTATCCGTTCCGTTTTAATGAAGGCAGTGGAAGCAGGCGGTTCCTCTGTCCGTAGTTATGTGAATGGAATGGGAGAAATGGGCATGTTTCAACTGCAGATTCAAGTGTATGGACGCAAAGAGGAACCTTGTCATCGGTGCGGACATCCGATTGAACGGATCGTGGTAGCCGGTCGGGGTACGCATCTTTGCCCTCGCTGCCAGCGCTGAAACCTGTCCCCTGGGCCGAAGCACACCGGCAGTCCCCCCTGACATAAGATAGGGTACGTATCTCCCTGTTGAATGGAGGGGTGGCCAGTGTGGGCCGTGATGTTCTACTTCATGCTCGCGTTGGCGGTCAGCCTGGACAGTTTTGGTGCCGGGATCACTTACGGGCTTCGTTCCATCCGAATCCCGCTGACCTCCATAGTGATAATCGGAGGATGTTCCGGAGGAATGGTCGGTTTGTCCATGCACCTGACCGCCATTAGTACCGGATGGCTACCGAAGGAAACGACTACGGTAGCAGGGGCCGTCATTCTGATCGGTTTGGGTCTTTTCGCCCTTTACAACGCAGGCCGTCCGGACTCCCAGGCAGAAGGCAGTACCGCTTCTCCGTCAGGCCCCATACGGGTCTTTTCCTGGGAAATCAAAGGCTTCGGTATTGTGATACAAATTCTGAAATCCCCGGTGGCGGCGGACCGGGACTCTTCCGGTATTCTCAGTCCAACGGAAGCTTGCCTGCTTGGTTTCGCCCTGTCTCTTGATGCTTTCGGGGCAGGGATGGGAGCAGCTCTTCTCGGATTTTCTCCTTGGGCCGCCTCCAGTATGATCGCACTGATGAGTGTTCTCTTTTTAGTGGCGGGTTTGAAGACGGGAATCCGGTTCCGCTCACGGAACTGGCTTCCAGGCATCGCTTATATACCGGGAATCTTACTGATTTTAATGGGTTTTTTTCGTTTCTTTTAAGGTGATTGGCGGGGTGGAGGGTTGGATGTGGACATAGGCTTGACCGGTGGGATTGCCACCGGAAAGAGTACAGTCTCCCGCATGTTGAGAGAGCGGGGGGGCGGGATCGTTGACGCTGATCAAATCGCCCGTGAGGTAGTGGAGCCTGGAACGGAAGGAAATGCCCGCATTTGGACTCGGTTCGGGCCAGGGGTGTTCGGGCCTGGGAGGCATCTGGATCGCCGAGCGCTACGGGAAGTGGTGTTTCGTGACGAAAGAGCCCGGAAGGATTTAAATCGGATTCTTCACCCATTGATTATCCGACGTATGAAGGAAGAGGCGAGCCGGATCGGGGAAACTTGCGGGCGCATCGCTGTATTGGACACGCCCCTCTTGATTGAAGAAGGGCTAACCGATCTGGTGGAGCAAGTGGTGGTGGTTTACGCGCCAGAAGCGATCCAAATCCAGCGACTGATGGAACGGGATGGAATCGATGCCTCCCAGGCGCTTCGGATGATCCGGGCACAGATGCCTATCGAGGAGAAAAAACGATTCGCCGACGTGCTGATCGACAACTCGGGTACGCTGGCGGATACGGAAAGACAGGTTGATATGCTATGGGAAACATGGGTCTCCAAAAATGGATCCGGCCAGTCATAGAGGCGATGCCTTCCAAACGGAAGTTGGCAATATCTTTAACCATGCTGCTTGTCTTCTTTTTGATCGCAACCCCGCTATTCAACCGTTGGATGTATCCTCTCGATTATGAGGAACAAATCATGGAGAGTGCAGACTCAACCGGGGCAGATCCATTCTTGGTAATGGCGATTATTCGCGTGGAGAGTAAGTTTAGCCCTGAAGTCCAGTCTCATGCCGGGGCGCAGGGATTGATGCAACTCACTCCCGAAACGGTCAATTGGGTGGTAGACAAGGGCCGCTTTTCACCAGCTTTCCGCGATTATGTCAATGATCCATCGATCAACATTCACATGGGAAGCTGGTATATCACGGCCTTGATCAGGGAATTCAAGGGAAACAAAATTGCTGCGATTGCCGCTTACAATGCAGGGCCCGGGAATGTGAACAAGTGGTTGAAAGAAGGGCGGTGGGACGGGACACGAGGTAGTGTTGGCCAGATTCCTTTTGGAGAAACCCGCCATTACATACAGAGAGTCGTCTATTTCTATGAGAAGTACCGAACCCTCTATTCACATCTGACAAACAAACGAAACGCTTATACCCTTCCTGAATAGTAGGGTTTCCGGAGAAATCCGCATTCCTTTTTGTGCAGGCCTTTATGATTTTGGGGGCTGTAAGCGGGGGGATGGGATTTCCCGGTGTGGCTTGCCTTCATTTGCAACTGGGGGTAAGCCTGTCCTGCCATTTTTCTTCCCAAATTCCGCCTTATGGGCGGAATTTCTTTCATTTTTGTGAAAAGACCCGCTTCCGCCCAGGGATACTTCACCACAACACATTGCAATATGTGACATACTGATTATAATAAAAGAGGAACTGGTATGTATTATACAGGGAGAAAGGGGTATCTTATGCCGCTGCGTATTGCAATCAATGGGTTTGGGCGGATTGGGCGAATGGTCTTCCGGAAAGCAATCCGGGAACGGGATCTCGAAGTGGTGGCGGTAAACGCCAGCTATCCTGCCGAGACGCTGGCCCACCTGGTAAAATATGATACCGTCCATGGCATGGCGGAAGATGATATCCGAGCAGAAGGGGATCACTTGGTTGTAAACGGACGGAGGGTGAAACTGGTCTCCGATCGGGATCCAGCCCGTCTTCCGTGGGGAGAGTTGAATATTGACGTGGTCATCGAGGCGACGGGGAAATTCCGGGACCGGAAAGGGGCCGGTCTCCATCTGAAAGCCGGTGCCAAAAAAGTGGTCATTACCGCTCCTGGTAAAAACGAAGATCTGATGGTTGTTATCGGTGTAAATGAGGACGCTTACAACCCTGACAACCATCATATCATCTCCAACGCCAGCTGCACCACAAACTGCCTGGCTCCTCTCGTCAAGGTGCTTCACGAGCGGTTTGGCATCGAACAGGGGCTGATGACCACCGTTCATTCCTATACCAATGACCAAAAAAATCTGGACAACCCCCATAAGGACCTTCGACGGGCCCGGGCGTGTGCCCAGTCGATCATCCCGACCAAAACTGGTGCGGCAAAGGCGATCGGTCAAGTATTGCCGGAACTGTCTGGACGGCTGAACGGATTGGCCCTGCGTGTGCCCACTCCCAATGTTTCTGTAGTCGACCTGGTGGCGGATTTGAACACCCCAGTGACGGTGGAGGAAGTCAACAATGCATTACAAGAAGCTGCGGAAAAGGAGATGAAAGGGATCATCCAATTTTGTGAAGCACCCCTGGTCTCCTCCGACTTTAACGGCAACCCCCACTCCACCATCATCGATGCACCATCTACGATGGTGATCGGAGAGCGTCAGGTGAAGGTGCTTGCTTGGTACGACAATGAGTGGGGCTACTCCTGTCGAGTGGTGGATCTGGTGAAAAAGGTGGGCCAACCTTTTTTATTCCCCAGGAAAGTACGGGAGCGGATTCCCGTGTAACCCCGAGACATGACATCCGGAACAGGAAACCGCGATGAAGCCATCGTGGTTTTTTCTTGAAAGAGGGTCGGTGATCTCGATCGTATCGAGGTAACATGCCGAAGACTGCTGCTGGTATGCCGTTGTTCACTCTGTTCAGCGCCATGTTACTACTGGGCGGGTTGGCATATCTGAAGGTTTCCCCTAGCCAAACACCGGTTTTTCCCTCCAGGAAAACCGGTGTTTTGTTCTACCATCTGGCGGTGATCAATCACTGGTTGTATCAGCCCTTTGGAAGGGAATATTGAAAAAGAGGGAGCGTCTCTTCGCGCGGCTAGACGTGCAAACTGTTGAAATATGATATAGTTAGGTCGCAGATTCAATGGAACGGTAGGCAAGATTGATGCAGGAGGAATGTCATCATGCGTTGTCCTTTTTGTCATGGGATGGGGAGCCGGGTGCTGGATTCCCGTCCGGCTCATGAGGGGAAATCAATCCGGCGCCGACGGCAGTGCGAAACCTGTGATCGGCGGTTCACCACCTTCGAGATGGTGGAAGAGAGGCCGCTAATCGTGATCAAAAAGGACGGAAGCCGGGAAGAGTTCAGCCGGGATAAGCTACTTCGCGGCCTGATCCGAGCCTGTGAAAAACGACCGGTGCCCATGGAAAGACAGGAACAGCTGGTTGACGAGGTGGAACGATCCTTGAGGGAGCGAAACGACTCGGAGGTACCTACCCGGGAGATCGGTGAAATGATCATGGAACGGCTGGTGGAGGTGGACGAAGTGGCGTATGTCCGCTTTGCGTCGGTATATCGTCAGTTTAAAGATATTAATGTATTTGTAAGGGAGTTGGAAGAGCTGTTAAATCGGTCCCGGCAGTCGATGGAAGGCGAACCGGACAAAGGGAGGGAGAAAACCTCCTCTTGATGGGCCTACATCCCGTTTGTCCTGGACGAATACTCCTGATACAATGGATTTCCGACTCTTCACCTGACCGGATCGGGAGGTAAGATATGTCCATCTCATGGAAAGAATGTACGCCTCGGGACGGTTGGCGGTGCCGGAGCCGCCGCCCGATCCAGGCTGCGGATATGATCGGGCTCACCCGGCTCTATCAACCCCTGGTCGGCGCCCGGGCAGCCAGTCTGTATACGACCCTCTACTACCAGTTACCACAACATCGAGCGGGCTCTTCCCGCATCCAGAGTCACATGGACCTGATGAAGGGGCTTTCGCTACAGCTGGGAGAAGTATTGGAGGCTCGGTATCTTCTCGAAGGGGTGGGTTTGCTTAATACCTTTCGTTGCTCAGAGAAAGGACGGAAGGTCTTGGAATATGAGCTGGTACCCCCGTTGACACCGGTACGTTTTTTCCAAAGTGACGTGCTGAGTATTTCCCTGCTCAACCGGATCGGAAAGGATCGGTTCCGAGCACTCTATAGCGAGCTTCTCGATATATCTAGGGAAGAGGGGCGCCGGGGTACGAGTATAACTAAGTCCTTTCAACAAGTGTTTGGTTCCCTCTCTCCGTCTGAAGTCGCTTCTGCCGCCGATCTGGTAGGGGAATGGTCTCCTTCCGAGGAGGGAGAAAGCGTCACTTGTGAGGAAGGGAAGCCTCCTGCCTTCATTCCCGAAGAGGACGACCTGTCCATGGTACGGGCACGCCTGTCTACCCTTTTGCATGATAGCGCCTGGACAAGCGAGGTAGAGGAACGTATACGTGAGATCCGGTTCCTCTACCAGCTGGATGATTGGGATCTGATCCGGGCTCTCCAGAATCCGTATGTAACCCAGGGCGGTCAGATTGATATCCGTCGCCTCCGTTCCTTCGTGCGTAGTCAATACCAGATGCGTTTCGGCAGCTCACCGGTGGTGGTAGACCGGAAGCAGATGGGCTCGATTCCGTCTATGAAAAAAGAAAAAGGGGAGGCGGATGCGGTAAAGGGATCAGGGGAGCCTCGGGAGGAGAAAAAAGAGGCGGTACCGGCATCTGACGAGGAAGAGCGCCATTTCCGTGCACTCAGTCAACTGTCCCCTGTGGAATTGCTTTCCCATTTCCAAAAGGGAAAACAAATTCCCCGAGCGGATCTGGAGCTAGTAGAGGATTTGACGAACGAGTATGGATTACCGACAGGCGTGATCAATGTTCTGCTGGAATATGTGCTGTATTCCTATGATTACAAACTTCCCCGTCCTTTGGTGGAAAAAATCGCTGGCCACTGGGCCCGAAAAAATATCCAAACCGTGAAAGAAGCTCGGGAGATGGCACGCAAAGAGCTCAACTGGGAGTGGAACAAACGGAAAGGCGGGGGGGATCAACGCTCGGCTCGAAAGTGGTCCCCTTGGAAGAACCGGCGGGAACGGGAAGAGAAGTTGCCTAAGGCGGTCGCCCGCTCTCTGGAGAAAAAATCCGGAACGAATGAAGCGGAATGGGAGGTGGATCCGGAAGCAGCAGCCCAGATTCAGGCTGAAATCGAGCAAATGCATCAAAGCCTCTCCCAGAGGAACAAGAAGAAGGGGAATGCGTAATGGATCGGATCGACAAAGTGGTGTCGCCCCTCAAAGAGAAGTTAGCCCAACGAGTGGATACAGAAGAACAATTGAATCGTGTGCTCTCCTACTCAGCCGTACGGGCTTTTCGCGAGGAGCACCCCGATGTTCCGCGGGAAGTCTATCGGCGATCACTTCCTCAGTTACGTCAGTTGGTCCACGAACAATCCCATTGCGACCGTTGCCCGGGGCTGGATCGCTGTCCCAACCTGGTCAAAGGACATGCACCGGAACTCACCTTGTATGGAGGGTATCTGGACTTACGGATGCAACCCTGCGGGAAGCTCATGGCTCGGGAGCAGGAAGAGAAACGGAAGCAGTTGATCAAGAGCCATCATATTCCCTCGGATGTCTTAAATGCCAGCTTTCGTTCCATCGATCCTATTACAAGCCGTATTCCGGCGATTCGGGCCGCGATCCGTTTCTGTCAGGAATTTGGAGAAAAGCGTCCCGAGAAAGGGATCTACTTCCATGGAGCCTTTGGTGTGGGTAAAAGTCGGATTGCGGCGGCTATGGCAAGGGAACTGGTGAATCACGACGTCGATTCCTTGATGGTCTATGTTCCTGATTTTATCCGGGAGATCAAGGAATCGATCCGGGATGGAATGATTCAGGAAAAGCTTGATGCCCTTAAGCAGGCGACGGTTCTCATTTTGGACGATATCGGAGCGGAGACCATCACCCCTTGGACACGGGATGAGATTATCGGGGCAGTGCTCCAGTATCGGATGGCGGAGAAATTACCTACAGTGATGACCTCCAACTTGGACCTCGATGAGCTGGAAACCCATTTCGCGTATTCCGATAAAGGCGGAACGGAAGGGATCAAGGCAAAGCGAATCATGGAACGGATTCGCCCCTATATGGACGTTTATTGTATCGAAGGACCCAATTGGCGAGAAGCTCGACGCCAACCATAAAAAATATTTCCGTATCTTGCATCAGAGAATCGGGCCGTGTTATAATGGTTTTTGTCATCATATCTGAAGGGGTTCGGTAGCTCAGTCGGTAGAGCAGAGGACTGAAAATCCTCGTGTCGGCGGTTCGATTCCGTCCCGAACCACCATTTTCATGCGGACGTGGCTCAGTGGTAGAGCACCGCCTTGCCAAGGCGGGGGTCGTGGGTTCGAATCCCATCGTCCGCTCCATGTTATAAGAGCCGGGGTGGCGGAATAGGCAGACGCACGGGACTTAAAATCCCGGGGTGGGTTTCCACCGTGTCGGTTCGAGTCCGACCCTCGGTACCAATGAAGCGATCTCCCCAAGAGGGGAGATTTTTTTATAACAAATATGCCTGTCCAAGTTGTGTAACGATTGCGAGAAAACATGGTGAAACCGGGTGGGTTTGTGGTAGGATAAAAGAAATTCCCTATCGGCATGGAATCATTTTCCGATACGGGGAGAGAAGCACGAAGAGCTTCCGGGAAGTACCGGCCGTTAAGTTGACCGGTCTTTTTTACGGGTAAAAAACCAAACATATGTTGGTGTATTTGACAAAGGGAGGAAGGGGAATTGACGGGAAACACGCATTTTTCCCTCGGGGTAGCCGCAGGAGCAGCGGCGGTCGCCTTTAATGGGACAGCCGACGATGTAGGTGCCTGTGTAGCGGCAGTCATGGTTTCATCCCTCGGATCTTTGCTGCCGGATATTGATGAGGATGGTAGTATGCTGAATAATCTATTGTTCCGGTCCATTAAATACCGGTCGGCGGCCCTTTCCGTTCTGGGTGCGATTACGGCCCTTCTCGGGATTGTTAATGGCCTGGATCTGTGGATTATTCTAGCTGGGATCTACGCGATGGTTGTTGCGTTCATCCCTCACCGCAGTTTTACGCACTCATTGCTATCTCTTGGGATTGTGTCGGGAATCACTTACCTAGCGGCGCCGGATTATGTTTTGCCGATGGCAGCGGGTTACCTCTCTCATCTGTTGGCGGACGCCATCACTTCCGCCGGTATTCCGATCTTTTGGCCATGGAAGAAGCGGATCGGCACGAAAAATCTGGGGTTCAGTGTTCGGAGCGGAGATACCTTTGATAAGGTGACCGGAAAAGTGGGCATGTACGGCGGCTGCCTCGCCATGATCTATATGCTTCTTAACGGAGCCTCCTACGACGATTTTTTCCAAACAGCCCGTGAGCAGTTAGAAACAGTGAAAGGCTTGTTCAAAAGTTGAGCGGCTGGGAGAAAGACAAATGCGAACGGGTTGGGTTAGCTTTGTTCCTGGGTGCATGGATGCTGCTGGCGGCAGGATGCAACAGCCACCCTGCCGATAATGAGCGGGTTAAAGGACTAACACCCCCACCTCAATCCAATTTGACCGATGCCAAAGTGACTCGGGTGATAGACGGGGATACCATTGAGGTGAAAACAGAGTCGGGTTCACAGGAGAAAGTGCGTCTTGTCGGGGTCAACACCCCGGAAACCAACCACCCGAAAATCGGGGTAGAAGCCTATGGGAAGGAAGCATCCCACTTTACCAAGAGGCGGCTTGCGGGGCAGGACATCGCTTTGGAGACGGATACGGAGAAGCGGGATCGGTATGGTCGCCTCCTTGCCTATGTATGGAGAGGAGAGGAGATGTTTAATGCGACTCTCTTGAAAAAAGGGATGGCTCAGATGATGACCGTACCGCCCAACGTTAAGTACCAAAAAACCTTTCTCCAACTTCAGCGGGAAGCTCAGAAAGAAGAGACCGGCTTATGGGAAAAGCAAGGGGAGGGACCGTCTACTGGTAAAAGCTCTGCTGGCGAAGGGTGCAAAGGGAAGATCAAAGGCAATATCACCCGTAGCGGGGAGGAAATTTATCACACGCGGAAAAGTCCCCAATACTCGGTAACTAAGCCGGAACGGTGGTTTTGTAATGAGTCGGGGGCAAAAGAAGCCGGCTACCGCCCGCCGGGCCGATCCCACTAAACCCGTGCTATAGTGCAAAAGAAGTCATGCATTCACCGGCTGCCAAGAGCAGAAGCCGGTGATTTTTTTGCCTTTTCACCCCGCATAAAACCAGAGATACCCACGAAAACTAAAGGACGTAAGGAACAGAAATCATGTTATAGAGACTGGTTTCATAAACTAGAGGTAAATGGACAAAGGGAGCGAGCAGTCCATGGGGGCTTACCAAATTTCCGTCCCGGGACACACCGCCTCCGAAGAGGCGGTTCGTATGCGTGCATACCTGGAGGCGCAACTGAAAGAATTGGAACGTTTTGGTGCAGGATTTGACTTGGAAGAGGTGGGACAGGGAGATCGCACGGTCTTTCGCTGCCTCAATCGGAAACTTGGCCGTCAGCGGGAAAAAGGATTGCGTCACGGTTTGGGAAACGCAGTTGCGGAGTATCTCATAACCATCGATGAACCTGCCTTAATCCGGAAGATCATTCGGATGGATTTTCGCTACAGAGATCCTGAGGAATCAAAGCAGATTGAGACGTACGCTTTCCATCTCCTCTCCGAGACGGAGGAGGAAGAGGAAGAAACCCCTTATCTGCATCGTAAAGAGCGGATGGCCCGTCAGGTGGCCAACTATTTCACCCATAGCCGGACATTAGCGGTAGACGGGTTTTTCCGTTTCCGCATGAAACGGTATAAGAAAGTGTTGGTCAAACTGGTGGAACATGCGATCGATGAGTATCTCCTGGATCAGGAGTACCAGGAATTCATCGATCTCCTTCGCTACTTCGTTTCGGCTCAACAGTCAAAAATTCCGCTTGTTCACGTTTTTCATGGCGGCAGGCGACAATTCCGCTTGCTGACAGAAGAAGGGAACCCCCTTTCCTTAAAGGAGATGGATGGTGTTGTCCAGGAGTTGATGACAGAATCTCTGTCCCAGGAGGATCTGATCGTCAGTACTCTTCTGACCGCGGCTCCCGAGCGGGTAGTCCTGCACAGTCTCCACCCGGGGGAGAACGTCATCCGCACGTTAGTACAAATTTTTGAAGGCCGGATTACCGTCTGTAAAGGGTGTTCTGACTGTCATGTCCATTTTCGTTCCCGGGAGGACGGGTGATTCCGATTGTAGGACTTGCAAAATCGATGCTTATTTGGTATTGTCAAACCAATCAGTACGGCTAGGTGCTCATACAGGCGACTTTCGCCGTGGATGACCGTTACATAGCTATTTCAACAAAACGACGTTGACGAGGACACCGTCCCCCTTTATGGTTATCAGAGAACGGAGGTCACAGGCTGAAAACCTCCGAACCCGCTAATTTGTGGGATGACCCCCTCCGAGTCGCCGCCGGGAACATCCGGGCTGAGTTTAAGCCTTCCGGATCAGTATCGGTTGCCGGTTTTGCACACCGTTAAGTGCCAGAGGGTCGTTTTTTTTTCTAAAGAAGGACGACCGAATGAGGGTGGAACCACGTGTGACGACACTCGTCCCTTTTCCGGGCGGGTGTTTTTATTTTGGCCGAATAAAGGAGTGGAGGACGATGAGTGTAGCGATTCAGCTGCCTGACGGTTCCAGACGAGAATATCATACTTCCGTCACGGTAAAAGATGTGGCGGAATCGATCAGCCGGGGCCTGGCCAAAAAAGCCGTTGCCGGCGTGGTGAATGGAAATCCTGTCGATCTCTCTAGAGAGGTACCGGACGGTTCGGAGGTTCGAATTCTCACGGTGGAGGACGAACAAGGCCTGGAAGTTTATCGTCATAGCGCTGCTCACCTAATGGCCCAGGCGGTGAAGCGCCTCTATCCCGAGGTCAAGCTGGGAATCGGACCGGTGATCGAAAACGGATTTTACTACGATATGGATCTGCCTGAGTCGATTACCCAGGAGGATCTGCCGAAAATCGAGAAAGAGATGGAGAAGATCGCCAAAGAAGATCATCCCATCCAACGCCGTGAGGTTTCACGGGAAGAAGCCATCCGGATCTACGAGGAAGTGGGGGATCCCCTGAAACTGGAGCTGATTCGGGAGCTGCCCGAAGGGGAAACGATCACGTTTTATGACCAGGGAGAGTTTTTCGATCTATGCCGTGGTCCCCATGTTCCTTCGACTGGCAAACTGAAAGCCTTTAAGCTGTTGAGTGTCGCCGGTGCTTATTGGCGCGGGGACTCGAATAATCCGATGCTGCAACGGATCTACGGTACGATCTGGCCGAAAAAGTCCCAATTGGAAGCCTATTTGCATCGTCTCGAAGAAGCGAAGGAACGGGATCACCGCAAACTGGGCAAAGAGTTGGGTATCTTCACGCTATCCAAGGAGGTTGGACAAGGTCTTCCCCTCTGGCTTCCGAAAGGGGCGACTGTGCGTCGTACCATTGAGCGTTATATCGTGGATAAAGAAGAACGCCTCGGCTATGAGCATGTCTACACCCCTCACCTCGCCAGCGTGGAATTGTACAAGATTTCCGGACACTGGGATCATTACCATGAAGACATGTACCCCTCGATGCAGATGGATAACGACGAATTGGTACTCCGGCCCATGAACTGTCCCCATCACATGATGGTGTTCAAGAATGATTTGAAGAGTTACCGTAACCTTCCGATCCGGATTGCCGAATTGGGCATGATGCACCGCTACGAGATGTCCGGGGCGCTTTCCGGGCTGCAGCGGGTAAGGGCGATGACCTTGAACGATGCCCACATCTTCTGCCGGCCTGACCAGATTAAATCGGAGTTCATCCGTGTCGTCCAGTTGATCCAGGAAGTGTACCGTGATTTTGGGATTAAGGATTTCTGGTATCGACTCTCTTACCGGGATCCGAAGGATACCAAAAAATATATCGATAATGACGACATGTGGGAAAAGAGCCAGCAGATGCTGAAGGAAGCAATGGACGATCTCGGTCTAACCTATGTAGAAGTCGAAGGAGAAGCTGCCTTTTACGGGCCGAAGCTGGACGTTCAGGTACAGACTGCTCTCGGCAAAGATGAGACCCTCTCCACGGTCCAGTTGGACTTCCATTTGCCGAATCAGTTTGAACTGGAATACATCGGAGAGGACGGTCAACCCCACCGGCCCGTCGTCATTCACCGGGGCATCGTAGGTACGATGGAACGATTTGTGGCTTTCCTGTTGGAATACTACAAAGGCGCTCTCCCTGTATGGCTGGCCCCGGTTCAGGCCCGTGTGATGACGATCACCGATGCTTTCCACGATTATGCGGCAGAGGTGGTAGACAAGCTGAAAGCCGCCGGTATCCGGGCTGAACTGGACTCCCGCAGCGAGAAGATCGGTTATAAGATCCGGGAAGCTCAGTTACAAAAGATTCCTTATATGCTGGTCGTTGGAGAGAAAGAGAAGGAGAAGGGTGAGGTTGCTGTCCGCAAGCGTAGCGAAGGCGACCAGGGTACCCGGTCGGTGGAGGGGCTGCTCGCCGATATCCGGAGGGAGATCGACGAGAAAGCTTGAATTTGATCGGTTTTCAACCAGGGAAGCAGTTCCCTGTAGAGAAGCGTTCGATCCTACAATGGATCACCTTGACACGATACCACCTGACGTGATATCCTTTTCTAGGTAGCAAGCAGAAGCGCCCGCTTCTCACCTGATCGACGCACAGGCAGTCGGCAGGTTCTCGATTCTGGATGACGGAATGGACCGAGGTGTGGGCGTTTGCCCATACCTTTTTTATTGAAATCTCCATCGGAGGTGGCAGGTTATTAGCAAGGAACAGCAACAAGTGAACGAGGCGATCCGGGCCCGTGAGGTTCGGCTGATTGACGCCCAAGGAACCCAGCTGGGCATCAAGCCCTTCCGGGAAGCGCTGCGTATGGCTCAGGAAGCGGATCTGGATCTCGTGAACGTCGCTCCCCAGGCGAAGCCGCCGGTTTGCAGGATCATGGACTACGGTAAGTATCGCTATGAACAGAGCAAGCGGGAGAAAGAAGCGCGTAAAAACCAGAAAACCGTCCAGATCAAAGAGGTCCGATTCAGTCCGTCCATTGAAGAGCACGATGTGCACACGAAGCTTCGCAATGTGAAAAAGTTCCTAAATAACGGGGACAAAGTGAAGCTCTCCATCCGCTTCCGCGGTCGGGAGATTACTCACCAGGACTTGGGCCGGAAGATCCTCAACCGGATGGCGCAAGAAGTGAAAGATATCGGTGACGTAGAACGCCAACCCAAGCTGGAAGGCCGTCAGATGATTATGATCCTGTCACCGAAGACTACCAACAGCTGAGGAGGAACCCCTTATGCCGAAAATGAAAACGCGCCGCGCGGCCGCTAAGCGTTTCAGCAAAACCGGCTCCGGCAAGATTAAGCGTAACCACGCGTTCATGAATCATATCTTGGAACACAAATCTCCGAAGCGCAAGCGCAAGCTGCGTAAAACCGCCTTGATGGCCAAAGGGGATGTCAAACGAACCAAGCAACTGATCGCTTATAAATAAAATACGAACGAACCGTTGAGTTTGGAGGGAATCTTTTATGGCACGTGTTAAAGGCGGGACCGTCACTCGTCGTCGTCGTAAAAAGGTACTGAAGCTGGCCCGGGGTTATTTCGGTTCCAAGCATGCACTTTTCAAAACCGCGAAACAACAAGTGATGAAGTCCCTGATGTACGCCTATCGCGACCGGCGTCAAAAAAAGCGTGACTTCCGCAAGCTGTGGATCACTCGGATCAACGCCGCTGCTCGCATGAACGGCCTCTCTTATAATAAGCTGATGTTTGGGCTGAAGCAGGCTGGTGTTGACATCAACCGTAAAATGCTGGCCGACTTGGCCATCAATGACGAAAAAGCCTTCACCGAACTGGCTAAACTGGCCAAAGACAAAGTGAACGCTTAAATAAAGGCATTCGACCCGCTCCCGATTGGAAAGCGGGTTTTTTTGTGTTCTTTTTCTGTAAAAACCTTCTATGAATACAGTTAAAAAATGCGTTAATGTATCAAAAAAAGATACTGATTAGCTGGGAACTATGTCATAATTCGGTGTAAGAACTCCCCTATTCATCGACGGGGATAAAAAGGATTTTGTACAAAGAGAGGAGGTTGTGGCATCAAGCGTTTCTATGATGACTGTTTTGAGGTAGAGGACGTTCTTTGTCTGTTTTCCGCCAAGTTGTTGCACGCTCGGTCCTCGGAAGGAGGACAAGTGTTTTTGCAGGAGTGGAAATTGAAGCGTCCCTTGCCTCCGGGGGCTGGAGAAGTATTAAAGCGGCTTCAACACGAACAACTTCCTCCTGTTCTGGATGTTTTTGAAGAGCGGGATTATGTTGTCGTGGTCCATCCGCCGCTTTCAGGGGAGCCTTTGTCTCTATTGGTTCGCCCGGGGGAAGGGATGGCCCTTGGCCATGCGCTGACTGTTTATCGGAGCCTTCTTCGTGCGGCTGTACAGTTCTCCCACCTTCCGTTGCCTTTGACTGTGACGTTAGATCCCCAAAATATCGTTCTAGAAGGAACCCGTCCCTATTTTCTTTTCTTCGGGTTCCGCCATTTCATTCTCTATCCTCCCGATGAACAGTGGCGGTTTTTGCTTTATTATTTGTTGACGGGAAAACGCATGGACCGAGAGGGGATGGATCATTCGGGAGCCCTCTCCTCGGTTCCCGGTCCCGTGAAGGATTTGCTTTTCCAAGCCTTGGATTCTGCTGCTACGATGGAACAGGTGCTTGAATCGACGGAATGGTTGCTCCAATCCGGGTGTCTCCATGAAGGAAGGAAAAAGGAAGGGCTTTTTAAAAAGTGGCGGTACGGGCTGGCGGCGACCATCGTCGTGTTTCTCGGTTTTTGGTGGGGGTGTGTCGTATCTGGTGGGCAGGGGGAATTCGATAGAGCCAAGTCCATTCAGGAGAAACAACCTCAGAAAAAGGAGTCCCCCCCCTTGGCGCGTGAACGCGGCTTTTTTGCGGAGTCGGACCCAGAATGGTGATATCCCGATGTCGCGGCCGGTGGATTGATGGAGAATGACACCGGCTGGTATCGGGAGAAGGGGAGCGAAGGACGGAGGGTTACTTTGCGTTATCTGACAAAACAATCCATCGAAGACATCGCTATCGGGGCTGCTGTCCTCGGAACCGGGGGCGGCGGAGATCCGACCCTTGGTCGTTGGATGGCTTTAGCCGCTTTAGAGGAGCATGGCCCCTGTCCCTTATTGTCCGTCGATGAAGTGGATGACGAGGCATTGGTCGTCCCATCAGGTATGATGGGTGCCCCCACGGTGTTGGCAGAAAAAATCCCCGGCGGTACCGAATTAGATTCCGCCTTCGAATTGATGGAACAAGCCCTGGGCAGACGGATTGAGGCTACCATGCCTGTGGAGGTAGGTGGGGTTAATTCCTTACTTCCATTGGTTCTGGCCTTGCGTAAAGGAATCCCGGTCATCGATGCAGATGCGATGGGTCGGGCTTTTCCCGAAGTGCATATGACCAGCTTCCACCTCGATGGGCTTCCGCCAGGACCGGCGGCTATCGCCGATGAAAAAGGGAATGGAGTCCTTCTCTACCCCAAAGATGGGACATGGTACGAACGGCTTGCCCGGGACCTGACCATTCAGATGGGTTGTTCGGTGGCTGTGCTGGATTATCCGTTGTCAGGGCAGCAGGTGAAACAAAGTGGAATCTTAAGCACCCTTTCCCTGGCGGAGCAGTGGGGAAGCCTGCTTCGTCAGGCCCGCGGCGATGGGTTGGACCCTGCTGGGGTGTTGATGGAGAAAACAGGTGCTCTCCCCTTGATCCGGGGGAAGGTGACCGATGTGGACCGAAGGACCGATGGAGGGTTTACCAAGGGGGCACTGGACCTGGAGGGGATCGAGGACTGGCGAGGAAAAAACCTCCAACTCTCCTTCCAAAATGAGTTCCTCGTTGCGAGGGCAGGAGAGGAAGTTCTGGCTTCCACCCCTGATTTGATTACGGTGCTGGACAATGAGACCGGACTCCCTATCACCACCGAGGCGATTCGCTATGGAATGCGTGTCTGGGCCCTTGCCTTCCCATGCCACCCCAAATGGAGAACAGAGAGAGGGATCGATGTGGTAGGTCCGCGCTGTTTCGGTTATGATTTCGAATTCGTACCGGCAGAGCTGCGGAGGGGGGTGCGCAAATGAGGAGTTTCCGGATTGGGGTCGATGTTGGCGGGACTCATACCGATGCCGTCCTCTTGGATGATAGACTGACATGCGTCTATCAGGTAAAGGTGCCGACCACTGAGGATGTCGATGGGGGAATCGCTGCCGCTGTCCGTCGTTTGATGCGGGAAAGCGGAGTGAAACCCGGCCGTGTTAAGGTTGCCATGCTGGGCACTACCCACTGCACCAATGCGATCGTGGAGAGAAAGCAGCTCCTCCGGGTAGGCGTGATTCGAATCGGCGCTCCGGCAACCCTGTCTGTTCCGCCGATGACGGGTTGGCCTGAGGATCTCAAGAGAGCAGTAGGAGGCCAGTCTTTCATCGTGCAGGGGGGACGGGAATTTGATGGCCGTCCAATCGTTCCCCTGGATGGGGAAGAAATCCGTGCGGTCTGTAGCCAGTTCCAGGGTGTTGATGCCGTGGCAATCACCGGTGTCTTCTCTCCTGCCATGGGCGAGGATGAAGAGAAGGCGGCCCAAATTGTCAAAGAAGAACTAGGGAGAGATTTTCCGCTCACCTTGTCTCATCAGTTGGCGGGACTGGGACTTTTGGAGAGGGAAAATGCCGCTATTTTGAATGCCTCACTCACGGGAGTGATCCAATCTGTCGTAGCAGGCTTCCGCGACGCTCTCCATGGGGAAGACATCCGGGACGCCCGCGTATTTTTCGGGCAAAACGATGGGACATTGATGACCCTGGAGAGCGCTCTTCACTATCCGATCCGTATGATCGCTTGCGGACCGACCCACTCGGTTCGGGGGGCAGCCCATCTCGCTGGTGTAACGGAGGGGCTGGTTGTGGATGTAGGGGGGACAACCACCGATATCGGTGCTCTAACGGCGGGTTTTCCCAGAGAATCAGCTTCCCCAGTGGAAATCGGGGGGATTCGGACACTCTTTCGGATGCCTGATCTTTTGTCGATCGGGATAGGAGGAGGGACTGTCTTGCATAGGGATCAAACAGCAAGTGTGCGATTGGGGCCGGACAGTGTCGGGTCCCGTTTATTCGACGAGGGCCGTTGTTTCGGCGGTCGGACATGGACGCTTACTGACGCGGCGGCTGTCGTTGGCCGGGTAAGATGGGCCCCTTCCCCACCTCCGTCGAGAGAGGAACATAAATTCTGCGAACAGGCCTACGCAAAAATGGTAGCTGCCATAGAGGAAGGAATCGATCGAATGAAAGGAAGAGCGGGTGCCGTGCCCGTTCTTTTGGTCGGTGGCGGCAGTGCTCTGCTCCCAGATCGTCTTCAAGGGGTGAACCAGGTCATTCGGCCTCCCCATCATGACGTGGCGAATGCGATTGGAGCTGCATTGGGGGAGGTGGGAGGCCAGATCGATACCATTGTCTCCATAAAAGAAGATCGACGGGATTTACTGGATGAATTGAAAGAGCAAGCCGTTGCCCTGGCCGTCCGGGAAGGGGCGGATTCGGAGAAAGTAAGAGTAGTGGAAACGGAGGAAGTCCCATTGGCTTATCTTCCAGGGCGAACCGTCAGGGTCCGTATTAAGGCAGCGGGTCCGCTGGTCAGTTAAAAGGAATATAAAAAACCGGAAATCGATCAACCGATTCCGGTTTTTTCATATCGTTTCAGCCATGGGCGTGGGTTTTGGTGGAAGAGGACGGATCATCTTCTTGTCCGTCTTCCTCTCCAGAAGTTTCTTGGTTGCTCGTTCGCAAAGGGATCTCTCTGAGCAGCAGGGTAAGGAGAAGGGCAAAGAGCATGAGGCCCATCCCGACCAAGAAAACTCCAGAAAGGGCGAAGCCCATCGACTCTCGCATCACGAGGACCAACTGGTCGAAGATTCCTGTCACAGCTTGAGGAAGCTGGCTTTTGAGTTGGGCTAATTTATCGGGAGAGAGGAGGATCTGAGGATCCTGGAACTGATCTGCTAGAGCAGAATGGTTTCCGGCAGGTATCCCCTTCGGCATCGATTCCGCCATCTTTTCCTGCATCCGGGTCAACATGATGGATCCCATCACCGATACACCAATTGTGCCTCCCATTTGGCGGAACAGCTGGGTTGCGGAGGTGGCTACCCCGAGGTATTTGTGGGAGACAGCATTTTGAACGGTCAGAGTGAAAATAGGGAAGACTGTTCCCAGGCCGAGACCAACCACAATCAGGTAGAGAGCAGCCATCCAGTTGGTGCTCTTGATATCCAGGGTGGAAAGGAGATACATTCCCGAGCCCATGATCAGCAGGCCAATGAGGGCCAGTCTTTTGTATTTACCCGTCTTCGTGGTGATTTGCCCGGTGATGGCACTAGCGGCTACCATGGCGAGGGTCATGGACATCATCACAAATCCGGTCTGGGTTGCCGGTGTCCCAATCACTCCCTGGATGAAAAAGGGCATGTACATAACAGCTCCGTACATCCCCATACCGACCAAGAAGTTGATCAGGTTGGACAGGGAAAAGACGTTGTTTTGGAACAGATGAAGGGGCATCACAGGGTTTTCTGCCCGACGTTCGGTCAGAATGAACAAGACGAAGGCGGCTAGGGATGCGATGAACAACCCGAGGATGAGGGAAGAGGTCCACGCGTAATCCCGTCCCGCCCAGGTGAAGGCCAACAGCAAAGGCACAATGGTGGCCACCAGGAAAAGGGAACCGATATAGTCAATCTTCTTTTTCACTCCCCGTGCTGTCTGAGGGAACATGCGCCAAATCAGGATAAAGGCAACAATCCCGAAGGGGAGAAAGATCCAGAAGACCCAGTGCCAGTCGAAATGATCCACGATGTAACCGCCCAAAGTAGGGCCGAGAACACTGGCAAGTCCGAACACGGCTCCCATCAGTCCCTGCCATCGGCCCCGCTCCCGGGGGGAGAAGAGATCGCCGACGGCAGTGAATGCTGTGGACATGATCATTCCTCCTCCGAAGCCCTGCACACCCCGGTAGGCGATGAGCTGGATCATCTCAGTGGCTGTGCCGCAAAGGAAGGATCCTGTCATAAAGAGGCCGAGCCCAGTCAGAATGAACACTTTCCGACCGTAGATGTCCGACAGTTTTCCGACGAGAACCGCCGTGACACTGGAAGCCAGCATAAAGACGGTGAAAACCCAATTGAAGTATTCCATCCCACCCAGTTCACTAACGATACGAGGAAGAGAAGTCCCCACAATCGTCTGGTTTAGGGCGGCGAATAACATCGAAGTCATGACCGCGATCATAATGGTCACTTTCTGCCGCATTTCCAGGTGTTCCAAATCGTTCACTCCTCTTTAGCTTATCCCTGTATTGGTGCGGCTAACTTAATGTAAAAGCTTATGGAAAAGGTGAAGCAACGTTTCCAGTTCCCCCGTAGAAAGGGAGTTGAATTCCCGCTTGAAATAAGCTTTCCGACGTTCGTCCATCTCCAAGAAAACCTGAATCCCTTCCTTGGTGATCTTCAGCTCTACCACCCGCTTGTCCATATGGGAACGTTCCCGGTCGACCCATCCTTTTTTCACCAAACGATCGGTCTGTTGGGTGACATGACTGTTGGTCACGTCGAATTCTGCTGACAGGTCGGATACCTTTTGGGGACCCTTGGAGTAGAGATGGCGTAAAAAAGCGAAGTCTCCCAGGTTCCGGCCGTCACCTAACGCCTCTTTTAGATCCCGTTTAATTTTGCGAAAAACTTCATGGAAGCCTCGCATCAGTTCGTCCTCTAATCGTATACGATCAGCCACCAAAGATCTCCTCGATTCTTCATGGTGTAATTAGTTAAGTAAATTAACCTTACGCTTACCGAATTGTACAGCCCTTATCCCCGCCTTGTCAATCAGGGGAATTGTCGGTATGACATTTTTTTAAAATGATTGAAGCATGAAAAGAGATGAAGGTTTTTGAAAAGGTGAGGATTCGACTTTCGGGAAATCTCTTTGAGTGGTGAAATCGTGAGATTCGGGCGAATTTGGTAGAAAGTTGGCGGTTGAGGAAGACAGAAACCTAATGGGTTTCCCTATCTAAAGGGGGTAGATTATCCCTTAGCGGTGAGGTCGTTCTACTATCTGTTCTCGGCCTTGTGGTTTCTTAGGAAGGATTGGCTGTATTTTTTATGAAGGGCTAGCGTGCAGGACCGCCCTCTTGTGATTAGAAATATAAAAATATATCCTGTCGTTTTATGAATTAGGGAATGGTGAAGTCTCTGGGAAACGGCGATGCCATCGGGGTAACCGCGGATTGCCCGATGAATCGGGATTCCCTCCTTTTTCCGGCGGACCAAATTGCGAAAAAAGATAAAATAAACCGTGACATGAGTGGTTTTTTACTCTACACTGAAATGAAAAATCGTAAGGGGCAAAAGGAGGAAGCAGGGTATATGACTCAATCCGATAAGGAGAAGGACTTACGCATTCGAAGCCACGTCATCAGTGAAGGGGCTAACCGTGCCCCTAACCGGGCGATGCTCCGTTCTGTCGGTTTCTCCGACGAAGATTTTCAAAAGCCGATGGTCGGGGTAGCTAGTACCTGGTCTGAGGTGACTCCCTGTAATATCCACATCCGGGAATTGGCAGAGGAAGCCAAAAAAGGAGCGAAGGAAGCCGGTGGGGCTCCCTTGATTTTTAATACCATCACCGTTTCTGACGGTATTTCCATGGGCCATGAGGGAATGCGCTTCTCCCTGCCGAGCCGGGAAGTGATTGCGGATTCCATCGAGACGGTAGTTGGAGCGGAACGGTTGGACGCTTATGTAGCCATCGGTGGATGCGACAAAAATATGCCAGGATGCATGATCGCCATCGGGCGCACCCAGGTACCGGCAGTCTTCGTTTATGGCGGGACCATTCGTCCGGGGAATCTCGATGGAGAAGACATCGATATCGTCTCCGCCTTCGAAGGAGTGGGTCAGTACAACAAAGGGAGCATCGACCGGGAAGCCCTTCATGAAATCGAATGCCATGCTTGCCCCGGAGCCGGTTCCTGCGGCGGTATGTATACGGCTAATACCATGGCCTCCGCCATCGAGGCGATGGGGATGAGTCTGCCTGGCAGCTCTTCAAACCCTGCGGAATCCAGAGAAAAGCTGGAGGATTGCCGCAAGGCGGGGGAAGCAGTGGTGAAACTGCTAAAACAAGGCATCTATCCGAAAGACATCATGACCAAAGAGGCTTTTGAAAATGCGATTACGGTGGTCATGGCCTTGGGGGGATCCACCAATGCCATTCTTCATCTCTTGGCGATGGCTCACGCCATCGATGTCGACCTGACCATGGATGATTTTGAGCGGGTGCGGCGTCGGGTGCCTCATATCGCTGATCTGAAACCTTCAGGCAAGTACGTGATGCAGGACCTGTATGAGGCAGGTGGTGTCGCGGCGGTGATGAAGGTCTTGTTAAAAGAAGGTCTGCTTCACGGTGAATGCCTTACCGTGACCGGCCGTACCGTAGCGGAAAACCTGGAGGAAGTCGAACCTCTCCGGGAAGGGCAGCAAGTGATCCGACCGTTTAATCAGCCTTTTCGTGAGACAGGCCCGCTGGTCGTCCTAAAAGGCAATCTGGCTCCTGAAGGGGCAGTGGCCAAGGTGTCCGGTCTCAAGGTAAGCCGTCTCACCGGCCCCGCACGAGTTTTTGATACCGAAGAGGCTGCGGCGGAAGCGATCCTTGCCGATCATGTGAAAGAGGGAGACGTGGTGATCATTCGCTACGAAGGCCCGAAAGGTGGGCCCGGTATGCCAGAAATGCTTTCCATCACCGGTATCCTGGTCGGTAAAGGGTTGGGAGAGAAGGTAGCTCTTTTGACCGACGGGCGATTTTCAGGTGGATCTCACGGCTTTGTCATTGGTCATATCGCACCGGAAGCCCAGGTCGGAGGACCGATTGCCTTGGTGGAGGAAGGGGACATTATCACGATCGACAGTGAAAAACGGGAACTTTCCGTCGACCTTTCTGAAGAGGAACTGGAGCGTCGCCGTGCGAACTGGAAGGAGCGCCCCCTACCTGTATCCCGAGGTGTCCTGAACAAGTACAGCCGGCTGGTTTCATCCGCTTCCCGTGGTGCGGTTACGGATTAATGTAATATTTACAGAAATCCGGTTGACAAAGGGATTGGAACGTGCCTATAATAGCACCTAAATAATTCAACAATTTCACCAAATAGTGAGCAACGAATCGCGAGCAAGTTGGGAGGGTGTCTAGGGTTCCGTCCGCATACAGCGGGGTCTGTGACCGAGTGGCACCAGCACCGGAAATGGTGTACACCGTGAGGATAAAAGCCTCTGCGGCAGGTCCCGACCCGATCGAAAGCGGACGGGTGCGGATTGCCCAGAGGCTTCTTTTGTATTCATTATTACAGAAAAGCCTAAAAAATCAATATTTTAGAAAAAGCTATGAAGAGGCCATGTGTCCTTTCCATTCCGCGCCACAGAGAGTTCCGGGTTCGCTGAGACCGGAGCCGCGAGGAAAGGGCGATCTCACCTCGGAGCTGAGCGTCGAAAGGCAACAAAGTCGCGTTGCCCAGTAGAACGTGTCCGGCTGTCGCCGTTACCGACAAGGATGCTTCGGCTCTCTTTAGGCCGAGGCACCCGCAGAGGCCGTACGCTGCGAAGCGACGGCGAACATTGGGTGGTACCGCGAAACCCTTCGCCCCAACTAACCGAGACTGACCGGGAGGAAAGTGTCGAGGAGAGGTTGAACAGGCGAAGGGTTTTTCTATATTCCACTAAGGAGGCTTGGATAAGGATGGGCCAAACAGCGGTGACGGTGGCCAAACAGACAGAAAAGACAAAACTACCGAAAAAGGAAGAGTACACTGGCTCGGAAATTCTGCTCCGGTGCTTGATCGAAGAGGGGGTGGAAGTGGCCTTCGGTTACCCTGGAGGAGCGGTGCTTCCCATATACGATTCCCTTTACCACGGGGCTCTCCGCCATCTGTTGGCCCGCCACGAGCAGGGAGCGATCCACGCTGCGGACGGATACGCCCGGGCGACAGGGAAACCGGGCGTGGTGATTGCCACCTCGGGTCCCGGTGCAACCAACTTGGTGACGGGAATCGCCAACGCCCAGATGGATTCGATTCCTCTCGTCTGCATCACCGGAAATGTACCGCAAAACCTCATCGGGACAGATGCCTTCCAAGAGGCGGACATCGTCGGGATCACCATGCCGATCACCAAACACAGCTACTTGGTGACGGATGTCAACGATCTGCCTCGGACCATCAAAGAGGCTTTCCATATCGCTTCTACAGGGCGTCCGGGGCCGGTGCTGATCGACATCCCCAAGGATGTTTCCAACAGTCGAGCAACGTATGCATATCCCGAAAGTGTGTCGATCCGAGGTTACCAGCCCAAGACAGATCCTCATCCCCTTCAGTTGTCCCGGTTGCATCAGGCGGTGGCCGAAGCGTCAAAGCCGGTCATCTTGGCTGGTGGTGGAGTGGTTACTTCAGGGGCGGAGAAGGAACTGATCGCTTTTGCCGAAAAGGCGGGGATTCCCGTTGTCACCACCCTAATGGGGCTGGGGGCCTTTCCCGGTCAGCACCCTCTATGGCTGGGAATGCCGGGGATGCATGGAACTTACGCGGCTAACCACGCCTTACTGGAAAGCGATCTGTTGATCGGAATCGGTGCCCGTTTCGACGACCGGGTGACGATGGGACGCCTCGACAAATTTGCCACCAACGCGAAGATTGTTCACATCGATATTGATCCGGCAGAGATCGGCAAGAACATGGATACCTTTATCCCCATCGTCGGCGATGTGAAGAAAGTGCTTGCGGCGGCAAACCGGGATGTGCCCAAGAGCCCCTCCGACGATTGGATCGAGCGGGTCCAGGGGTGGAGTCGGGAAATCCCCCTTCGCTTCCAGGATTCCGACGAGGTCCTAAAGCCGCAATGGGTGATCCGGCATCTTCATGAGAGCACTGGCGGCGATGCCATTGTCACCACCGATGTCGGTCAGCACCAGATGTGGGTGGCCCAGTATTTTCAGTTTGCTCGTCCCCGTTCTTTTATTACCTCTGGCGGACTTGGGACAATGGGCTTTGGCTTTCCCGCCGCTGTCGGGGCCCAAGTGGCAAAACCCGATCAAACGGTGATCAGCGTCACCGGGGACGGTGGGTTCCAGATGACCAACCAGGAGCTGGCGGTGACGGCCTTGGCCAACATCCCGGTGAAGGTGGCTATCATCAACAACCAGAACCTCGGGATGGTTCGCCAGTGGCAAGAGGTCTTTTACAAAAAGCGCTACAGTGAAGTGGATCTCTCCGGTAGCCCGGACTTTGTTAAATTGGCTGAATCCTATGGCGTTAAAGCCTGGCAAGCCAAGAACAAGGAAGAGGCGAAACGGGTCTGGCGGGAAGCTCTCGACCACCCGGGCCCTGCGGTAGTAGACTTTTGGGTCAATCCTGAGGAAAATGTTTATCCGATGGTGGCGCCGGGATCTGGGTTGGATGAAATGATCATGGGAGATGAGGACAAGTGAAACACACGTTGTCGGTGCTGGTGAATGATCAACCTCGGGTGCTGGCACGGGTGGCTGCCCTCCTCGGCCGGCGCAACTTCAACATCGAAAGCATCAGCGTCGGCGAATCTGAGGAACGGGGGCTGTCCCGGATGGTGATCGTCACCCATGGGGATGAGCGGACGATGGAACAAGTTCAGAAACAGCTCCACAAATTGGTGGACGTGATCAAAGTACAGGATCTCTCTGACCATCCGGCGGTGGAACGGGAATTGCTCCTGGTCAAAGTGGAGGCCGGTCCCGCCGCGCGGATAGAGATCAGCGGAATCCTTGAGCCCTTCCGGGCTTCGGTGGTGGATGTCGGCTCCCACAGTCTGATGGTTCAGGCAACGGGGGAGCGCTCCAAGCTGGATGCCCTTCTGGACCTGCTTCGCCCTTATGGAATCAAGGAACTGGCACGTACCGGAGTGACGGCCCTGTCGAGGAGCGTCTCTCGGGTCGGCGTCTGATCAACCGTGTCTGTTGATTTGCACAAAGAATCAAAAACCAAAACCAATGAACGATATGGGAGGAATTATTCATGGCGAATGTCTATTACGCAAAAGATGCAGATCGTAAACAACTGGAAGGCAAAACGGTTGCCATCGTCGGCTACGGTAGCCAGGGGCACGCACAAGCGCAAAACCTGAGGGACAGCGGAGTGAACGTCATCATCGGTCTCCGCCGGGGGAAATCCTGGGAACAAGCTGAAAAAGACGGGTTTACCGTATATGAAGTACAGGAAGCGGTGAAACAGGCCGACCTGGTAAACCTGCTGATGCCCGACGAAACGATGGCCAAGGTCTATCAGTCTCAGGTAGCTCCCAACTTGAAGTCCGGCTCTGCCCTCTTCTTTTCTCACGGGTTTAACATTCATTTTGAACAGATCGTTCCGCCGAAAGATGTAGATGTGGCCCTGATCGCTCCCAAAGGCCCAGGTCATCTGGTGCGCCGCGTGTATGAGGAAGGGTTCGGTGTTCCCGGCCTGATTGCCGTTCACCAAGATGCCAGCGGCAAAGCGAAAGAGATCGGCCTCGCCTATGCGGAAGGAATCGGCGCTACCCGGGCCGGTGTCATCGAGACCACCTTCAAGGAAGAGACCGAGACGGACCTCTTCGGAGAGCAGGCTGTTCTATGCGGCGGAGTGAGCGAGCTGGTGAAAAACGGTTTTGAAACGCTGACTGAAGCGGGCTACCAGCCGGAGATTGCCTACTTTGAATGCCTCCATGAGCTGAAGCTGATCGTCGATCTCATGTATGAAGGCGGCCTGGCAGGTATGCGCTACTCCATCAGCGATACGGCAGAATTCGGTGACTACACGAGCGGTAAACGGGTAGTGGGAGAGGCTTCTCGGGAAGCGATGAAGGCCGTTTTGAAAGACATCCAGGACGGGACCTTCGCAAACAAGTGGATCCGGGAAAATGATGAAGGCAAAAAGGAATTCAACCGGATTCGTGAAGAGGAAAAAGACCATCCCCTGGAAAAGACCGGCGCCAAATTGCGCAGTACCATGGCTTGGATTACCGAGGATGGGAAAGCGGCTATCAAACAATAAGTAGACGATAAAGGAAAGGGAGGGTGCGGCATCATGCGATCTGTCCAGTTTTTTGACACGACGCTGCGGGATGGGGAACAGTCCCCGGGGGTTAACCTGAGCGCAGAACAAAAGGTGGCGATTGCCCTTCAATTGGAGAAACTGGGCATCCATGTTATCGAGGCGGGTTTTGCCGCTTCCTCCCAGGGTGATCTCCAGGCGGTGAAACAGGTGGGGGAAGCCGTCAAGGAGCCGATTGTGGTCAGCCTCGCCCGGGCGGTAGAAAAGGATATCGAAGCGGCCTGGGAAGCATTGAAAGGCGCGGAAACCCCCGGGCTGCACATTTTCCTAGCCACCTCCCCCATTCACCGGGAATACAAGTTGAATATGACCCAGGACCAGGTTCTGGAGCGGGCGGAAGCTGCTGTCCGATACGCTAAAAAATATTTTCCTCATGTTGAGTTCTCCACCGAAGACGGGGGGCGGACGGAGAAAGATTTCCTGTGCCGGGTGGCAGAGCGGGTCATCGACGCCGGAGTGGATGTCCTCAATATTCCGGACACGGTTGGCTTTCTCAGCCCCCAAGAGTACGGGGATATCTTTCGATACCTGAAAGCGCACGTCCGAGGAATCGAAAAGGTGAAACTGTCCGCTCACTGTCATGACGACTTGGGATTGGCCACAGCCAACACGCTCGCCGCCATTGAAGCCGGAGTGGAGCAAGTGGAAGGAACGATCAACGGAATCGGGGAACGCGCCGGCAACGCTGCCCTGGAAGAGATTGCTATGGCTCTTGCGACGAGGGAATCCCATTATCAGGTGGGAACGGGCCTTCATCTGAAGGAAATTGCCCGAACCAGTCGCCTCGTTTCCAAAATGACTGGTATGTTCGTTCCGGGCAATAAAGCGGTTGTCGGTGCCAATGCTTTCGCCCACGAGTCGGGGATCCACCAGGACGGCATGTTGAAAAATGCGGCCACCTATGAAATCATGCGCCCGGAAACCGTCGGTCAGACCGACACCCGCCTCGTCTTGGGCAAGCACTCTGGACGTCATGCTTTCCGCGACAAGTTGTCAAGCTTGGGTTATAGCTTCAACGACCAGCAGATCAATCAGCTTTTTGTCCGATTTAAAGAGATGACGGATCGGAAAAAGACGATCGAGGACGAAGATCTGGTTTCCCTAGTGGAAGAACGAATTGGGGAAACGGAAGAAGAGGTTTTTACCTTCGAGGCGATCCAACTCGCTTACGGAAACCATTCCGTTCCTACTGCTTCCCTGCGCCTGTACGATAATCGCAACAAGCGATTGCTGGAAGAAGCGGCCTGTGGAAGCGGCTCTGTCGATGCGATCTTCAAGGCGGTGGATCGGGTGACAGGGGAAGACTGGGCACTCACCGATTACAAAATTGTCTCTGTCACCCATGGCAAGGATGCGCTTGGAGAAGTCTATGTCAAACTGCAGGATGGCGATGGGAGGACGGTTCAGGGCCGGGGGGTTTCCACGGATGTGCTGGAAGCGAGCGCCCGTGCCTACGTCCATGCCGTCAACCGGCTCGTCAGCCGCAGGGAACGGAATCGAGAAGCCACCGCCGGTGTCCCTGTCGGATCCTGACCATCAATCGAAGGAGGGAAGGTCCATGCCTAAACAAAAACGAATCGCTGTTCTGCCCGGTGACGGGATCGGTCCTGAGATTGTGGAAGAAGGGGCCAAGGTGGCTAAAGCCGCCGGGGAACAATTTGGCTATACGCTCCAATTTGATTTCGGTCTTGTCGGAGGTGGAGCCATTGAGCGGCTAAAACAGCCTCTCCCGCAGGAAACCCTCACCCTGTGCCGTGAATCGGATGCTGTCCTACTTGGGGCGGTGGGTGGACCCCGTTGGGATCGCAACCCCCCGGAATTGCGGCCTGAAAAAGCCCTCCTCGGTCTGCGTAAGCAGCTGGACCTCTTCGCCAACTTGCGTCCGGCCACGCTGTTCCCGGGGCTGGCAAAGAGTTCCGCTCTGAAACCGGAGGTACTGGATGGTGTCGATCTGCTGGTTGTCCGTGAATTGACCAGTGGTATCTATTTCGGTAAACAATTTACCGAGCAGACAGAGCGTGGAGCCAAGGCGACCGATACCCTGGTTTACGAAGAGCATGAAATCGAACGAATCGTTCGCCGCGCTTTCGAAATCGCCAAAGGGCGCCGGAAAAAACTCACCTCCGTTGACAAGGCCAACATCCTGGAAAGCTCTCGTCTATGGCGGAAAGTCGTGGACCGGGTGGCCGAAGAATATCCCGATGTGCAGGTGGAACACATGTTGGTGGACAACTGTGCCATGCAGATTATCCGCCGTCCAACCGACTTCGACGTGATCGTCACAGAGAATATGTTCGGAGATATTTTGAGCGATGAAGCAGCCATTCTGACCGGTTCCATCGGCATGTTGCCATCAGCCAGCCTTGGCGGGGGGGATCGAGGGCTCTATGAACCGGTCCACGGCTCCGCCCCGGATATCGCCGGGCAAGGGGTAGCCAATCCGATCGCTACGATCCTCTCTGTCGCCATGATGTTCCGCCACTCCTTCCAGGATGACGAGGCGGCGAAGGCGATTGAAGGAGCTGTCACCGATGTCTTCGCCTCAGGAGCGCGGACGATGGACGTGGTTTCGGCAGGTGAGCTGGCCCTATCCACAGAGGAGCTGGGCGACAAAGTTGTGGAAGCCCTGAAACGCTACCATCGGGACCCGAAGGTTCCGGTAGAAGCCATGACGTAATTCCCAGAGAATATCCTATACGTAATACATCGATGATCCCGCGGACAGGCAAACCAACCTTTTCCGCGGTTTTTTTTCCATAACCCCGTGGAGCGCCGAGATTTCTTCGATCTCCCCCGCGTAAGAATTAGATGAAAAAAGAGGTTTTAAAAGCTGTAATAGACGGAATATTTGAATTGATAAACCCAAGTGTCCGGATGAAAAAACAATGAAAGGGACGATGCGTGATGCCTGTTAACCAAGGTTGGCTCGCCCACCTCCATGCCTTGAATGCCTTGGAGGCCCTGTACCATGAATATTGGGGGCTGGATTTGGCGGAAAAGGTGCAAAGAGAACTGAAACAAAGTGTCGACCTCCTTGCCACTCATCTGCAAAAGGTAGCTTGTCCTTGCGGTGATACGCAAAAAGATGTGAACTTTTATCGTTCCCTGTTGGAGCATGCGGAAGAGGCGGTGAAAGAATCTAATCTCTTTCCCCTCCCGCTGATTCAGGAAGCCCTGGAAACTTATTTTACGCGAAAAACAGCTGATCATCGGTGCATCTGGCGCCTCCTTCGCAGGGAGCATGACTGGGTGAAGGGAATGGAGACGGGTTGAGGGAGGTGGAAGGAACCTCCTTTTTTTTGTGAGAACCAGAAAGAGAGATCGGTTGGATATGTAAATTCCTCCGGTTTCATGAAAGAAAGCGTATTCAGTAGTAGAATGAATTTTGTATAATGGTCCTGAAGCCTACACCAAGTGGAAAGGCGGGAAGGGTCATGATGAATGTACCGCTGTTGATTTCCCCGATGTTGGAGAGGGCGGAGCGCATATTCCCGAAGAAGGAAGTGATTTCTTGTTCGCCTGCCGGCCTTCATCGGCAGACGTATGCCGAAACCGGAAAACGGGCGCGGCAGCTGGCCGATGCTCTAGGGAAACTGGGGGTAAAAAAGGGGGACCGAGTCGGCACCTTGGCCTGGAACGATCACCGGCACCTGGAAGCGTATTTTGCCGTGCCGGGGATGGGAGCGGTTCTCCATACGATCAATCTCCGACTATCTCCGGAACATCTCACTTATGTGATCAATCATGCTGAAGACCGAGTCCTTCTTGTAGATGCAAGCCTCCTTCCTATCGTGGAAGCGGTCGCTAGCCAACTAAAGACGGTACAAGCCTTTATTGTGATGACGAACAGTGGGGACCTTCCCGACACCTCCCTGAATCCCGTGATCTTTTATGAAGAGTTGCTGGAAGAAGGGGATCCGGCTTACGTTTTTCCCAAGGATCTGGATGAGAATGATCCGGCGGGGATGTGTTATACTTCAGCGACCACGGGTATGCCCAAGGGGGTCGTCTATACCCACCGCAGCGTTTTCCTGCATAGTCTCAGTCTGGGTTTGGCAGATACGATGGGATTGTCGGAGGCGGATGTCTGTCTTTCGGTGGTGCCTATGTTCCATGTGAACGCATGGGGTCTTCCCTTTGCCGCCACCTGGTTTGGCACGACCCAGGTTCTTCCGGGGCCGATGTTAAAACCGGATGTCCTGGCGGAACTGATCCAGTCAGAGAGGGTGACGGTCACCGGCGGGGTGCCGACGATTTGGATCGCCCTTTTAAAAGAGCTGGAAAGGAAAAGCTATGACCTCTCCAGTCTCCGATTGCTTCTCTTTGGCGGTGCGCCGGCTCCTGCCAGCATGTTACGGGCCTTTGAGGAGAAATATGGGGTTCCGGTCCTTCAGGGCTACGGTATGACGGAAACCAGCCCTTTGGTCACCGTCTCCCGGCTAAAGAGCTACCAGCAGGATCTTCCTCTGGAAGAGCGGTTGACTATGAAGGCGAAACAAGGGTTGGCTGTTCCTGGATTGGAAGTGAAGGCCGTTGGTCCTGGGGGAGAAATTGCCTGGGACGGAAAAGAGATGGGAGAGCTCCTCATCCGTGGCCCCTGGATTGCCGACAGTTACTATAAGGATGATCGATCCCAAGAAGCTTTCCAAGACGGATGGCTCCACACGGGGGATGTAGTCACCATCGACCCCGAAGGAATGGTGAAAATCGCTGACCGGACGAAAGACTTGATCAAGAGCGGAGGCGAATGGATCAGCTCCGTCGACCTGGAAAACGCCTTGATGGCCCATGAAGCCGTCTATGAGGCAGCCGTGGTAGCCGTCCCCCACGAGAAGTGGCAGGAGCGGCCTGTCGCCTGTGTGGTGCTGAAAGATGGGTTCAAAGGTCAGGTGTCCAAAGAGGAAATCCTCGACTTCCTCCGTCCTCAGGTGGCCAAATGGTGGCTCCCCGACGAGATCGTCTTCATGGACGAGCTCCCCAAAACCTCCGTGGGGAAATTCCTCAAACGCGCACTCCGAGAACAGTTGCAAGAACGGTTTTCACCTGACAGGTTGACCTAACGGAAAGTAAGGGAAATTGAAAGGTTCTCCGTTTCCAATAAGGTGATAGTAACTATGATGGTCGTGCTGATAAGACGGCGGGCCAAGTTGTGATTTTAGGCTTTGTCGCCTAGCGTGATGGTAAAATACCATGGGCACTTCTGTTGGTTGCAGGATAAGTCTTACTGTGGGTGACGGGTTGATAAGCTACCCAAAGGCAATTCGATGGGCGTTGAGGATGGTCCAAAATAGATATAAACTGAGGATTTAAATGACTCGAAAACTCACCGCGCCTGTAAGAAGTGCTTGGTGTTTTTCAGCCGTATGGTGTCTCAAACACTTAAATGGTTGTGTCACAAAATATGTAACAATAGCATTTTGCCACTATACTATCCTTTGCCCCTTTTGGTACTATTAACGAAGAGGGGTATTTTTTGGGTTTTGAGTTTGGTTGCATGAGGGTTTAAACCTTGTTTTCAACGTACCTCTCAAACGACTTCCAGAATTTCTTTCCTTGGCGACACCGTTCTTGTTACATACTCTTAAATTTGCAAAGCATGTCCGAAAGCACTAAAAGTACTGTGAATATGACTAGGTTCATGATTTTTTGCTGTGGCTCAAGTTGATCAGGGTTAATCAATGAACGAGATTAAAAGGATCGCTGATTCATCTATAAATTGTGGTGGAGGTCCGGAAAGTCCACTCGGTTTCGAGTGAAAACAAATATCTAGTTTGATAAGGGGACTGTTCATTGATACCACTAAAAAAATATTAATTAATGCCAATAAAATGCTTGAAAGTTCCAATGATGCAACTGTATACCAATAGTTGGCATGAGGAGGTAAATAAGGAGTAAATGAACAAAAATGAAAAAACATTATTTACCCGTGGTGCTAGTTGAAAGTGGAGTGCTTCCAACGATGACCGTGACATCTCGAGAGATAGCCCAATGAACAAGGAAAGTATGAGCGAGCAAGATGCCTTCTAAATTCCGTTCAAAGCCGAGAGAAGAAATAGCCGTGGACGATTAATGTGAAAAGCGTCGATAAGCCCAGAAAACAAGGTTTCTATTCGCTTTCTCTTGGTACGAATAAAATGCCGAAGAGACTTTGGAAAAGAAACGTTTTGATTCGATCGAGGTTGAACGAAAAGTGTGACACCGAGTCGATCTTTCAGACGATTGTAAAGTTCCTTACTTACATATCCCTTATCAGCCAAGATATAATCCTGCGGATACTGTTCAATCAGTTCTTCAGCCAGATGAACATCATGGACGGAAGCCTTGGCAATCACATCACCCACAATAAACCCTCCATCCGTTACATGAAAGGATCCTTCAGCCCATAGTATTTTTCTTGGCTGCACAATATCCGATATCGGCTATTTCTCTCATTCGCTTCGCCCGATATTTTCGTGCAGGATGGCTTAACGGAATCGGAAGACTTTCGATTATCCCATAGGAACCTTTCCTACTATAAAGGCGGATCAGTCGAGAACGAATCCATTTGATGATCGAAAGGAGTTGCCGGCAACGACGATGATAGCGAGAACGCTCGGGAAATGGTTGATCTAAAAATAGGTTCTGACTAACAAACTGATGCCACATCCGTTCTGACGTAAACCCCAGCATGTGTCCGAGAATATGAACAGCTATTATCACAGCATCCCGCTGTTTTTGTAGGTGAGTATTTCGTCGTTGACGGATCGCGTAGGGCACGACAACCTCATACGCTTTCTCTACTTCCTTTACTATCCTCGATAACAATTGCTGAATTTGACTACACGATTGGGTACAATGAAAGAGCTCTTGCATGGAGATCCTCCTTTGATAGTAAAGCACTTTTATTATGGAGGATCCTTTCTGAAAAAGCTATTTTTATTTAACTAGCACCACGGGTATACTTTTATAAAGGGGAGAAAAACTATGAAGTTAGGGAGAAGAGGGGTACTCTTAGGTTTAGTATGTATGTTTTTCGTTTTATCCTTCTATGCACCGTCATCTTATACTGCAGTTGGGAAATCGAAAGCAGTTGGGAAATCAAAATTTGTAGAATATGCTGTTTCTATTCCAAATCAGGGACATGATATTCCGGGCATTTTATCTGTCCCCGAAAGAAGACCTCATCAAAAAGTTCCTGCTGTTTTACTATTACATGGATTAGGAGGAAACAAGAATGAAATAGGAAATTTATTTCAACGAATGTCCCAAACACTTGCGCAACAAGGATATGCCTCATTGCGTATTGATTTTGCAGGAAGCGGTGACAGTCAACAACCATTTGTAGAACACAATCTGGATGATAGTGTTCTCGATAGTCAAAAGGCTTTGCAGTTTTTAAAAGGTCACCCCCAAATAGACCATAGCCGCATCGGTATATTAGGGTACAGCCAAGGAGGAAGGGTTAGTCAGATTGTATCTGCTAGAGATAAACAGGTGAAAGCGCTAGCTACTTGGTCATCAGCTGCATCTAATGGCATCGGAGATTTTGAACCATTCTTCAAGTATGCTGATGAGGCACATAAAAATGGTTCTGTAAAAGTTGATCTATTTGGAAGGATTTTGGAATTCGGTTATAAATGGTTTGATTCTATTGAAAACTCCCGTGCAATGGATGAGATTGCTCATTTCCAAGGGCCCTTACTTGCAATTGGAGGAGAAAAAGATACAGTAGTTCCACCTGTACGTGCACGGGAACTCATCAAGAATGCTGGAAGTTATCATGCTACACTACGCATTATAAAGGATGCAAATCATGGTTTTAATGTTTTAGATTCCGAGGATAAATTGAATGCAGACCAATCCATTAGTAAGCGTCTAATTAAAATTACATCTCAATGGTTTGTTAACAATCTATGAATAATTGAAGCCTCATTTCATGACATGAAGTCCGGCCCCATCCGTTGTACGGGTCGAATGTTACTTTTGTCCGCTTCAGAAGTTTGTCCTTGAAGGAAGCCATTATTCCTCCCATGATGAGTTGATGAAGGGGCTCATGTGCCCCTTCATCAAAATCGTTTACTATCCTCACTCTCAATATTTTCTAAGAGGTTCATTGGAAATGGTGCTGGCCTTTCACATGTACTTACCCGTGGCCCTGGTGGGGATCAGCCTAGCAGCTTGGTTTAAGCACAAAGGGTGGTTTGACAGGATGTGAAAGGGGGGCCTCTGGATGATCGGTAGTAGATTCTATCATGGAAGGAAGACATCCGACCTTTCGGATGTCTTTTCTCGTGGCAGAATCCGCGCATCAGTGTGCCGGATTATCCGGGGATTGGTTTTTGCTTTCGGCGTGGGTTCGTCGCAGCAAGGGTAGGCTGAGGAAGGATGAGCAGGCGAGGAGGAGGGCGGTCCCGATATAGATGGTGCGGATGCCGAACAGGTCGGAAGCGATGCCGACGAGAAAGATAGACAAGCCGAAGATCCCGTACATCAGGGCGCCGTGAGCGGCAACCACTTTCGGCAGCAGGGAGGGGGAAACCGTCTGTTGAAACAGGGTGCGTTGGGCGATGTCTCGCAGTTGGTAGAGGGGCCCCATGAGCAGACAGAGGATGAGAGAAACGGCAGGGATCGGTACAAAGGCGAATACGAAGGTGAGCAAGCTGTTCCCGGCGGCTCCGATAAACATTCCGACAGCCAGATGGGCAGATAAACGTCGAGAGAGTGCGATCACCACCAGGCCGCCTAACAGGGTGCCCGCATAGTAGCTGGCATTGATATATCCCCACCAAATCTCGCCTCGGTGCAGGACTTCCTTTACGAAGACGAGCAGGATCGCCCCGACCCAAACGGACGCCGATAACGTTTCGATCAGGTCCATCAGCGTAACCCGACGCAGTACAGGGTTGCTCCAAATGGTGGACCAGCTGTCTTTGATGGCATACCAGTTGGAAAGGGGTTCTTTTTTGTCAGCGATCGGTTTTCCTTCCGGATCTCGGATGAAAACAAGGAGGAAGCTGGAGACGCTAAACAGGAGAATGGTTATCCATAGCGTATACAGGTTGCCCATCCAGGCAACCAACAACCCGCCTGTGGACCAACCCAGAAGCATCATTGTCTGGTCGGTGGTGGAAAGCCAACTGTTGGCTTTAACTAGCGCGACCAGGCGGGGGATCATCGCATTGCGAGCGGGCACGGTCCAGCCGTCAAGAAAAGATACGGCGAAAACAACCGAAAGAATCAGGGGGATTCCGCTCTCGAAGTTGCCGATGATCAAGGCCAAGAGGAGGAGGAGCCCGGTCTGGCCGCCTTGCGAAGCGATTAAAAGGCCTCGGAGGGGAAAGCGATCCAATAACAAAGGAGCGAGGAGACCGCTTGCCATTTGAGCTCCAACCCGCAGGACAGGAACGGTAGCAGAGTAGGCAGCAGATCCGGTCTGCTTGTAGATCAGTGTTACGATCGCCATGATATAGAAAGCGTCGGCCAGGTTGGCTAGAGCCTGGCCCAGCCAGAGAGCTCGAAAGGAAGCGGATAATTTTCGCATGTTCAACTCCATGATCGAAAATAAAGGCGTTTCACTTGTCCGGAAAAAGGATAAAAGATGGGGCGGAGGAAGAAAACGGTGATGAGGAGGTTTTTTTATTGGCAAAAGTATTGATTCTCACCGGTGATGCAGTTGAAGCCTTGGAAGTTTTCTACCCTTATTATCGCCTGCTCGAAGAGGGGCACGAAGCGGTCATTGCCGCACCCACCAAGAAAAAACTGAAGACCGTGGTTCACGACTTTGAACCGGAGATAGAGACCTTCACGGAAAAATGGGCCTACGGACTGGATGCCCACGCCTCCTTTGATGACATTGATCCGGCGGACTTCGACGGTTTAATCATCCCAGGCGGTCGCGCGCCGGAGCACATTCGTATGCATGCAAAAGTACCGGACATCCTTCGTCACTTTTTTAAGGAAAATAGACCCGTCGGTGCCATCTGCCATGCGGCTCTTGTCTTCAATGTAGTGCCCGAGTTAGTAAAAGGGCGTTCGATGACCGCTTTCACCAATTGTCGGCCCGAAGTCGAAGCCACTGGCGCCCAGTTCGTAGACAAACATCTCCACACGGAGGGTAACCTCGTCTCTGGCCACGCTTGGCCAGACCTGCCTGGCTTTATGAAAGAATTCCTCCATCTGCTGAACCAGTAACAGCCGGATAGGCCCCCGAGGTTATTGACAAAGTCTTTCTACACTACGACGGTGGGCCGGTTACCAGTGAAGCGCCTGTTGGACCGACGCCCAGCGGAGTCGGCAATGCCGGCCTCCCACCCCGCATCGACTTATCCGCAGTCTCGCCCCTGTCTTCAAGGGGCTTTTTTTGCTGCTGTCATCAGGGGTGCATTTCAGCTTGCTCCGGTTGGCATCGTTTGCAGGGCCGAAATCCCGCTTTTCGGGCCTCATCAGGGCTATTGAAAAAATGAAGGTTTTCTCGTTTTGGATGGGGTGACCGGCAGGAGGGACGGCAGAAAACGCCTGTGGTTTGGACCCCATACCAAAACCGTCCGTCATAGGAGGGATCACAGGCAAATATCGCGTTCACCATTTCGTCCCTTTTCTCCACACGCATCGGGAGACCTCCTTCTGTTATCGCACTTCTTCACTCATCGCTGTTAGCAACCCTTTTCCGTATGATGAAATAATAAATCGTCATGAAAACATAGTAAATTGCCGTGATAAACAAGTGGTCAATCCAACGGGTCCATCGATCTAAGTCCTGAGTAAAAATCAGATGATACAAAATAAAGCCCAATACATAGGTGATTGGATACACGATGAAGAGGAATCGTTGAGCCGAAAGAATGGTGTTATTTTCCTTCAAGATGGGTATCCTCCTTATTCCCGTCACCGCAAAGGATGCTTGTAATCGATTAAAGATTCTCTGAAGTATACAACACGGATACCTGCAAAAAACCGCCTATATTTATCATATTAGTCTAAAATTTATATGGATGTAAATACTTTATTTTCAACAAAACACTTCTGCTTCTTTCTTTGGTGTATGGGCTCTTTCCCTTTCAATTTTCCCAAATCCGAAGTTTAAATGGGGGAGGGAGGCGGGAAGGAAACTTGAAATACCAATTTTTGATGGGAGTGGGGTTTATGAGACAAAAAGTCGGAATGGTGGCTGTCGCCGCCTTGTTGGTACTGACTGCCTGTGGACAGCAGCAAACGGTGCCGAAGGAAGGCGGAGGAATGGGTTCGGAAGGGGAAAAGACGGAGAAACCGGGAGCAGGGACAGAGGACCCTCGTAAACAAGTAGTGGTCGAGATGGAGAACGCAAAGGGTAAAGAAGTTGGAACGGCGACCTTGCAGGAGGAGACCAAAGGTGTCGAGGTTCGCTTGAACGGGAAGGGGTTACCTCCAGGGAAGCATGGCCTCCATATTCATGAGCAAGCCGAGTGCGATGCTCCTGATTTCAAATCCGCCGGTAAGCATTTTAACCCAGAAGGGAAGGAACATGGGCTGGAAAATCCAAAAGGCGCTCACGCGGGTGACCTTCCCAATCTGAAGGTGAAAAAAGACGGGACCGCTCAACTGTCCGCCATCGCCAAGGGAGTGACGTTGGGAAAAGGGAAGCACTCCCTGGTTGGCAAAAAGGGAACGGCTCTTGTCATCCACGAACAGCCTGACGATATGAAGACGGATCCCGTCGGCAAGGCGGGTGACCGAATCGCCTGCGGAGAGATCGAGGATCCCTAAAATCTAAAACTGGTAAACCCTCAGCACCCACTAAAGTGGGTGTTTTTTATAGTCCGGGCGACCGTCTATACCACAGAGGCCGTCCGATCATATCCTGTAAAGAGTCAGCGTACAGAAAGGAGGCCAAAAGGTGAGTAAATTATCCACCCGTGGTTTCGTCGGGTTCGGTTTTCCGGGTCTTTGGATCGCGATTGCGGTCATTGTGATTCTGTTTATCTTTTTCGCCGCATTCTGGTGGTTCGGTGGCGGATTTTACGGTCCCTATTATTAAAGGGACCCGCTAGATATCCGTTTGGAACAGCCTCCCGTCGCGGAGGTGATTTTTTGGCGGAGATCAGGGAGGTGTGATCGAACATGCTGAGGCCATGGTTTTCCACACTGGACGGCGGTGGGTTAGGGGAACTCATGAAAAGGATGGAAGCATGGTCCCAGGAGTTTGAAGGGAACCGAATCCGAGGGGATTTCTATCAAAAGGATGGGGAAGTGGTCGTCATGCTGGAGATTCCGGGTTTGAAATCCAGACATGAGATCGACGTTAGGGTGGAAGGACAGATCCTCACCGTCCGAGGGACAACGGAAGCCGAACCGGAAGGGGAAATTCCCGGGGAGCTGTCTGCTTTCGTCTATGAGATGTTGTTGCCGGGACAAGTGGACGTCTCCCGGATGGTCACTCGTCTTCACCCTGCCGACCGCGTGTTGACGGTCCGCCTGCCCCGGGTCTGACGAAGGGGAAGCCCGTTGTGTCAGGCGGCGGGCTTTTTTTGTATCCAATAAAGGAAGGGAGAAAGGGCTCCCAAACCTGTGATAAGATAAAGCCACGTGGGTCTGATGGAAAGAGGTGTACATAATGTCCGAAAAAACACAGGGAGAGCTTAAAAAAACCCTGGCAGAACTAACCAATGCACCGGGTCCACCGGGGCACGAAGGGCCTGTGCGGGAAGTGATGGTTCGCCAGGTTGCCCCTTTTGCTGATGAAGTGGCCTCTGACAATCTAGGTGCAGTGATCGCCCGCCAAGGGGGGGAGGGACCGCGCATCATGGTGGCCGGCCATCTGGATGAAGTGGGCTTCATGGTGACACGTATTACGGAAGCTGGGTACTTGCGTTTTCAGCCTCTTGGAGGATGGTGGAGCCAAGTGGTTCCAGCCCAGCGGGTGGAAGTGATGACAGGAAAAGGGGAGCTGTTAGGTGTAGTTGGTTCGAAGCCCCCCCATCTGTTGTCGCCGGAACAACGGAAAAAGGCAGTTCCTCTCGATGAGTTGTTTATCGATGTCGGTGCTACCGACCGAGAAGAAGCGGAATCCTGGGGCATCCGTCCCGGTGACGTCATTGTTCCCCATTCCCCTTTCACTGAAATGGCCAATCCCAAGCACTGGTTGGCCAAAGGGATGGATAACCGTATGGGTTGTGCTGTGGCGGTTGAACTGTTGCGACGCCTCCATGGAACGAATCTCCCTAATACCGTCTACAGTGTCGGAACGGTTATGGAAGAAGTGGGACGCCGTGGTGCCTTCACAGCCACTGCTGCTGTGAAACCCGATATCGGCATCGCCGTCGATGTGGGAATCGCCGGCGATACGCCCGGCGGTTGCAAGGATCAGGCACCTTGCAACTTGGGAGGCGGTCCCCTGTTGGTCCTCTATGATGCGGGCCACGTACCCCATCGGGGACTCGTCCGGTTGATTCAGGAAACGGCTGAAGAAGAAGGGATTCCGCTTCAGTACGAATGGCTCGCGCGGGGAGCCACCGATGCCAGTCATATCCATCTCTATGGAGAAGGCGTGCCGACGGTGACCATGGGCGTCCCGGCCCGGTATATTCATAGCCATACTTCGATCATCCATGAGGATGATATCGAAGGTTTAGTCGATTTGCTGGTCGCTGTCATCCGGCGTTTGGACACGGAAACGGTGGAGAATCTTCCCATCTAAAAAAACCGTCTGATCGGAGCATCATCCGATCGGACGGTTTTTTACGTATCGAGAACGGAAAAAGATGAACTAGCGAGAGGCCCGCTTTCAGTCCCCTTATGAGGGAGAAACCGGAGGTTGAGCTTTTTCCTTGGGCATATTGCCGTGCAGGGTTTGGATCATATGGTCTTGTTCGTTTTTAGCGCTGTTCTCCCAGATGACTTCAAACAGAACACCTAAGCCGGGGAGCAATTTTTCTTCACCGCGTTCGATGGAATCTGTCACCATATTGCGCAACTCATCCTGGCTCATGTCCTGGATATTATGGATCACCGCGCCGCGAATGGGAAAGCTCATGGAATCACCCTCCTTTCTTCCGTATTGTTGCCCACCGAACGCGACTTATCCGTAGTTAAATTAAAATTGTGGTATAATAAGCGCGATTGTTTGCTGACACAGAGGAGGATCCGCATGAATAAGCAATTTGCCGTCATCGGGTTGGGACGTTTCGGGGGAAGCGTCGCCAAGACTCTTCATGATATGGGGTACGAGGTACTGGCCATTGATAAGGATCCCCATCGGGTGCAAGATTACGCCCAGATTGTTACCCATGCCGTGGAGGCGGACTCCACCGATGAAAACGCCCTACGGGCTCTGGGAATCCGTAACTTCGACGTTGTGGTTGTTTCGATTGGAGAGGACATCCAATCCAGCATTATGACCAGCTTGATCCTGCAGGAAATCGGTGTGGGAAAAGTGGTCGTGAAGGCACGCAACGACCTGCATGGAAAAGTGCTGTATAAAATTGGTGCCGACAAAGTGATCTACCCCGAACGGGATATGGGAGTGCGGGTCGTCCACAACTTGATTTCCCCCAATATCCTGGATTATATCGAGTTAGCCGATGATTACAGTATTATTGAGGTGCACGCTGGGGAGTTTTTCGCTGGTAAGTCCCTGGAGCAGCTGGATATTCGAGCGAAATTCGGCTGCAACGTGATGGCGATCAAGAGTGGCCCGGGTATAAATATTGCTCCTCTGGCCAGTGATCGGATCAAAGAAGGGGATATTCTCGTGGTGATCGGCCACAACAACGACTTAAAGAAATTAGAGGAGAAGGCGTAACGTGATGAATATCCGACGAATCACTTCTTCCCGCAATGACCGGGTAAAGCACTGGCGTAAATTGGCTACCCGGAAGGGGCGGGATGAAAACGGAACTCTCCTGATCGAGGGGGTACACCTCTTGGAGGAAGCGGTGCAGGCTGGTTGGAAAATCAGGGCCATCCTCGTTTCCGACGAAGGCACTCATATACTTGACCGGGTTGCCGGACTAGGAGATGCGCCGATTTTTTCTCTGTACCCCTCTACTTTCCAACAGTTGGTTGATACCCCCTCTCCCCAAGGGATAGCTGCTGAGGTTGTCGTTCCTTCGGAGAGGGGTCCGTTACAATCTGCGGATCGCGCTCGTGTCTTGCTTCTGGACGCGATCCAGGATCCAGGAAACCTAGGGGCGATCCTGCGAACTGCAGAAGCAGCGGGAGTTAGGGACGTCTGGTTGGGTACAGGAACGGTGGATCCTTATAATCCCAAGGTCGTTCGATCGGCGATGGGCTCTCTTTTCCGTTCTCGGCTCCGCCGAGTTGATCTAAAGAAAGGGATCCCCGAATTAAAGCGGCAGGGTTACTTCATTGTGAGTACCAGTCCGCGGGCGGAACGGTATCACTTCCGATTTGAGTTTCCTACCAAGACCGCTCTGCTTCTTGGAAATGAAGGACGAGGGGTATCGCCTGAGGTGCAAGCCCTGTCGGATACCCATGTGCAGATCCCTATGCCGGGAGAAGTGGAGTCTCTCAATGTCTCCGTTACGGCTGGCATCCTGTTATACGAACTAGTACGACAGGACTGGACCCAAGGCGATGGAGAATCTTGAGAAAAGCCCGTTGCAAACCGGTCTCATTTCCGCTATACTATGGAACACAAGTGCAACGTAATCGGCTGTGATGGAGAAGAGTACCGCCGTACGTCCCTTCAGGGAGAAGGCGCCTTGACTGAGAGCGCCATCGGGAACCGGCCGCGGGAAGTTCACTCCGGAGCCGTGCCCCGAACCCGGTTTAGCGGCAGTAAGGGTTACCGGATAAATTCCGTTATCGATGCAATGAGCGGGACAAACCTCCTCTTCTATTGTAGGAGTTTGTCCAACCAGGGTGGTACCACGAAACTCTCGTCCCTCGGACGCGGGGTTTTTTTATTTACCAGGATTGATTGGAGGAGGCGTCACCACTATGCGCGAGCGTCTGAAATCACTGGAAAAAAAAGCCGAAACAGCGATCCGGGAAGCAGCGGACCTGGATCAACTCAAGGATCTGCGTGTCAAATATCTCGGAAAAAAAGGGGAATTAACCACAATCCTACGGGGAATGAAAGACCTCTCCCCGGAGGAACGACCGGTTGTCGGAGGGTTGGCAAACGAAATCCGTACCGGGTTGGAGCGATGGATCGGTAACAAGGAAGAAGAGTTGAAAAAAGCCGCTTTGACTACCCGTTTGGAGGCAGAAGCCCTAGACGTCACCTTGCCAGCTGCTCCTCCTTCATTGGGAGCGGTTCATCCTATCTCCGCCGTGATTGAACAAATTGAAGATATCTTCATCGGGATGGGCTTTGAAGTGGCGGAAGGGCCGGAAGTGGAATCGGACTATTATAATTTCGAAGCACTTAACCTGCCCAAGGAACACCCCGCCCGAGATATGCAGGATTCTTTTTACATTACACCGGAAATCCTGCTCCGGACGCATACCTCTCCGGTGCAGGTGCGGACAATGGAAGCGAAAGAAGGCCAGGTTCCGGTCAAAATCATTTGTCCTGGTAAGGTGTACCGGCGGGATGATGATGACGCCACCCACTCTCACCAGTTTCACCAGGTGGAGGGCTTGGTGATTGATCGGGGCATCGCGATGAGCGAGTTGCACGGAATTTTGGCAGGTTTTGCCGAGAAGATGTTTGGAATGAAACTGGAGACCCGTCTACGTCCGAGCTATTTTCCCTTTACCGAGCCCAGTGTGGAAATGGATATTTCTTGTATCCAGTGTGGTGGTGAAGGGTGCCGGATGTGTAAGAATACCGGTTGGATCGAGATCCTGGGAGCGGGTATGGTCCACCCGAGGGTGCTGGAAGGGGCGGGATACGATTCCGAGCGTTATACGGGATTTGCTTTCGGTATGGGACCGGATCGGATTGCGCTTCTGAAATACGGGATTGATGACATTCGCCACTTCTACACCAACGATGTCAAGTTTCTGCGCCAATTTCAATCGCTTTAAGAGAAGAGAGGGAGATCACGGATGCTGGTATCCTATCGTTGGCTGAACCAATACGTAGACTTGGAGGGCGTCACCCCCGAGGAGTTGGCCGAAGCGCTGACACGGGGTGGTATTGAGGTGGATGTGATTCAGAGCCGGGACGGTGGTGTGGAGAAGGTGGTCGTTGGCCACGTTACGGGTGTCGAGCCCCATCCCAATGCCGATAAACTACGTGTCTGCTCTGTCGATACGGGCGGGGAGGAACGGCTGCAGATTGTCTGTGGAGCCTCCAACGTCGCCCAGGGACAACAGGTGCCGGTCGCTCTTCACGGTGCCAAGCTGCCGGGAGGCATGAAAATCAAGAAGTCGAAGCTTCGCGGCGTCTCTTCCCAGGGGATGATCTGCTCTGCTAAAGAGCTGGGTTTACCGGAAAAATTGCTTCCCAAAGAGCAGCAGGAGGGAATTCTTGTTTTACCTGCGGACGCGGAGGCGGGTTCGAATATCAAGGAGATCCTCGAGTTGGAAGACCATGTGTTGGAACTAGACCTGACACCTAACCGATCCGATTGTCTCAGCATGATCGGTGTCGCGTACGAAGTGGCCGCCCTTCTTGACCGAGAGGTAAACTTACCTGAACCCCAGGAACAGACGCCCCTTGGAAAAGGAAAATCGGTGGACCTTCTTCTAGACGCCGAAGAAGACTGCCCCTTTTATGCTGCCCAGGTGGTGGAGGGACTTACCTTGGCTCCTTCTCCCCAATGGTTGCAGAATCGGCTTCTTTCCGCAGGGATCCGCCCAATTAACAACGTCGTCGACGTGACCAACTACGTGATGCTGGAGTATGGCCAGCCCCTTCACGCCTTTGACTATGAGCGAATCTCGGACGGAGAGATCGTGGTTCGCCGGGCTCGACCGGGGGAACAGGTGGTTACGCTGGACGGCGTTACCCGGGCTTGTGATGAAGAAACGCTCCTGATTACCGACGGCACCCAGCCGATCGGGATCGCTGGTGTGATGGGCGGTCAGGATTCCGAAGTGACGAATTCGACGACTACGGTGCTGCTGGAATCCGCCTATTTCGCTCCGCCTTCCGTCCGCCGCACGGCCCGTAAACTGGGGCTTCGTTCCGAAGCGAGCAGTCGCTTTGAGAAAGGAGTGGATCCGGAGCGGATCATTCCTGCTCTCCACCGTGCCGTCCAACTCCTCGGTGAGTTGGCTGGTGGGAAAGCCGCCTCCGAAGTGAGAGCGGAGACGCTGGGGGATATCGATGAAGTGTCGGTCACTCTCCGCCATAACCGGCTGATCGGAGTACTCGGGGTTCAGATCCCCGAAGAAACCGTGGAGGATATCTTCCGCCGCCTTCGGTTCCCGTTGGTAAAGGGGGAGGGAGTATACCGGGTTCAGGTTCCTTCCCGGCGGCCAGATATCTCCATCGAGGTGGATCTGATCGAAGAAGTAGCCCGCCTGTACGGATATGATCGCATTCCTACGACGCTACCTTGGGGACAGCAATCGCCGGGATCCCTGACACCGGAACAGCGGATGCGACGGATTATTCGCCATACCCTTCGGGATGCGGGACTGTTTGAGGTGATCAATTATAGTCTTACCTCACCTTCCAGGCTTAACGAAGTGGAAACCCCCGCTGCGGAAGGGATGCGACCGATTCGTCTCAATATGCCGATGAGCGATGAACGGAAGGTATTGCGAACCTCCGTGGTTCCCCAGCTCCTCGAGACAGCGGAATACAACATTCACCGGCGGGAGGCAGGTGTCGCCCTTTTCGAACTCGGGAAAATCTATCTCACGGATGAACGGAAGTTGAACAAGTTGCCGGAGGAGCGGTGGGAATTGGCTGGCCTCCTCACCGGTGAGACAGGGTCGAAACACTGGCAGACGGGAGATGCCACTCCAGATTTCTTTGTAGTCAAGGGCTTGGTAGAATTTCTTTGTCATCGATTGGGCATCGGCGGGATCACATACCAGGCCGCCCGACCGGAAGGTTGGCATCCGGGTCGAACGGCGGAAATCCTACTCAATGGAGAAACCATCGGTTTGGTCGGACAACTCCATCCGCAGACGGCAGAAGCCCATGATCTAGGCGAAACCTATGCCTTCCAATTGGCTGTACATCCGCTGTTTGCACAGTCGGAAAAGACAGAGACAACCTACCGTGCCCTCCCGAGGTATCCAGCAGTCACCCGTGATTTGGCCCTCGTTGTGGATACTGATCGGTCTTCCGCCGAACTGGTACATGTCATCCGTGAGACCGGCGGGGAATGGCTAGAGGCGGTAACTCTCTTTGATGTGTTTACCGGAGAGCAAATTGGGGAAGGGAAGAAAAGTGTCGCATACGCATTGCAGTACCGGGCGGAGGACCGAACGTTGACCGATGAAGAAGTCAACCGAGTCCATCAACAGATCGTCGATCGGTTGAAAGAGGTCTGCAACGCGACACTGAGACAATAATCCCCTCCCGTCCCGGCTCCGGCAGGAGGTTGGTGCTGACGGATCGAAGTATGGGAAGACGGCCTTTTTGGCGTACGGGGAGGAAGCGTGATGAGCAAAAACCGATTGAGCGTGGAGATTTTTGGCCAGATGTACAATATCGTAGGCAAGGCCAGCCCGGGATATATGCGGGAAGTAGCCCGGCAGGTTGACGATAATATGCGGTCGATGGCCCAAGGGAACCCCCGCCTGGATACAACGAAGCTGGCCGTTCTGTCAGCGGTCAACATTACCGACGCTTATATGAAGCTGAAACAGGAATACGAAGAAATTTTACACCTAATCGAAGACGAACAAGTGTAAAGGAAAGGTTGATGACACGATGGGTCTGTTGGATTGGATCATCGTCTTGTTGGTTGTGGGAGGACTTTTTCAGGGCTATCGAAAAGGGCTGATCAAGGAAACGGCTTCCCTGATCAGCGTATTGCTCGGCATTTACGTGGCCTGGCAATTCAGCGGCGACCTCGCTCCCGCCTTGGCAAAAGCCATCCCACTGCCGGAGACCTGGACGACGGGGGCGGTTGGTTTGCTGCCTGTTGAGAAGGTCGTTTACCATTCCTTAGCTTTCCTCCTACTGTTTCTGTTGACCAAGATTGCTGTCTCCATAGTGGCCTCTTTCCTTACACAGATCGCCAATCTCCCGGTTCTTTCCCACATCAATGGGTTGGGCGGTGCGGTATTGGGGGTTGCCAAGGCCTTTCTGTTGCTGATGGTGGTGGTCAATTTGCTGCATCTGATGCCATGGCAGGAAGGCCAGAAAGCGGTTGAGGAGTCGTCCCTCAGCCAAGGGATGCTGAATATGACCCCAGACCTCACCAACAGCATGAAACGGGGACAAAGCGAATCCTGATCCCAGCAAAAACCCCCACGGAGGGGGTTTTTTCTCTGGCTGGAAAGAATGAATCGAAACGAAAGGTACGGGAGGAATGGCTCATGAACACCAAAAAGGTTGCTTTAATGCTCCTGGAATTGGCGAACTTGATGGAATTGAGGGGGGATAATCCTTTCAAAGTGAACGCTTACAGGCGAGCGGCACGTGCGCTGGAAAACAGCCGTGTTTCTTTGGAGGTGCTGAGAGAGCGCCCAGAAGAATTGGCTGGGGTAGGGAAAGGGACGGCGGCGGCGATCCGAGAAATTTTGGAGACCGGTGAGTTGGAACAACTGAAACAATTGAAGGAAGAGTTGCCTGCCGGGCTTCCTTCCCTGCTTGAAATTCCAGGACTGGGTCCTAAATCGATTCATGCACTGTACCGGGAATTGAAAATCACCAACCTGGATGAGTTAGAGGAGGCGGTAAAGGAAGGGCGGATTCGGAATTTGGCGGGTTTTGGAGAGAAAAAAGAAAAAAACATGCTAGAGGGTATCCGTAACTATCGAGAGCGCCCGCGCCATCATCTCCTGGTTCATGCTCTCCCGATTGCCGAAAAAATCCTGAAACGATTGCAGGAGCTGCCCGAAGTGAGTCGGGCGGAAACCGCCGGCTCCCTTCGGAGGATGAAGGAGACGGTTAAAGATATCGACCTGGTAGTTGCGACGGAAGCTCCATCCGCTGTCGCAAAGGTTTTAACGGAAATGCCGGAAGTGACCAAGGTAGTGGCCAGCGGGGAGAAGAAAGTAAGCTTGCTTATCGATCTGGGTCTGGAGATCCAAGTGGATGTTCGGCTGGTTGCTCCGTCCCAATTTATCTCCACGCTCCATCATTTTACCGGTTCCAAAGAACATAATGTTCGCATCCGGCAGCGGGCCAAGGAATTCGGGTGGAAAGTAAGCGAATATGGCATTTGCGATCCGGCAAAGGGAGAAGATTTCGCCTTCAGGGAGGAGAAAGAGCTGTATGAAAAACTACAACTTCCCTATGTCGCTCCGGAAATCCGTGAAGATCGGGGGGAATTTGAACGGACAGCGGATGAATTGCCCCGACTGATCCGCTTGGAGGATTATCGGGGAGACCTTCATATGCATACCCGATGGAGTGATGGGACCGGATCGATCAAGGAAATGGCTCTCGCGGCGCAAAAGCGTGGTTACCGCTATATCGCTGTTACGGATCACTCCCAGTCCCTCAGAGTTGCCGGCGGCTTGACGGCAGAGGATTTAAAAAGGCAGAGGGAAGAAATTGAGGCCGTTAATGAGGAAATGAAGGATTTTACTGTCTTAGCCGGGGTAGAGATGGACATCTTGCCAGACGGTAGGTTGGATTTTTCTGATGAGGTATTAAAAGAGTTGGACCTCGTGATCGCCTCGATCCACAGTTCTTTTCAGCAGGATGAAGAGACGATTACACGCCGGGTCCTGAATGCCATGGAAAATCCGTATGTCCATATCATCGCTCATCCGACAGGGCGCTTGATTAACCGTCGGGGGCCTTATGCCCTCCATTTGGATCGTGTATTTCAGAAGGCGAAAGAAACCGGTACGATCTTGGAGCTTAACTCCCATCCCTACCGGCTTGATTTGAACGATATTTATCTGAAAAAAGGCAAGGAGGAATACGGCCTTACCTTTTCAATCAATACGGACGCCCATGCCCCCGAAGGGTTTGACTTCATCAACATGGGTGTGGCGACTGCCCGACGGGGATGGTTGGAACCCGCGGATGTAATCAATACTTGGCCTCTGGATCAACTGCTGGAACGGTTAAACGGCAACCATTCCTAAGTATGTCCGACTTCCTATCGGTACTGCCCGGTGGATTTTTTGTATAAGTGAGGGGAAAGTCGAGATACTAACAGCAAAAGATACCAACCTCGGATAGAAAGGTTGTCTCAGCATGAAAAAGCGTATCTGGCTGGTCCTTCTCGCGTCTTTTTTTCTTTTGGCGACTCTGTCCTCCGCTATTTCTTCAGCAGAGGCCGTGCCGTCAGCTAAGGAGCCCCAATCCTCCGATTCGGAAGTATCGCCTGTTGTTGCCCGGGCTGTTAATGGTAAGCTTCGGCTGGGGTCGGCCGGTGACATGGTGTATGAAATGCAGGGGCGTTTAAAGTACCTCGGGTTTTACGGAGGAAAGATTGATGGTCGTTTCGGATGGCGCACCCACCGGGCTCTTCGTTTGTTTCAGAATCAATTCGGTGTGAAAGTGGATGGGGTCTTCGGCTCTCGTTCTAAAAAAGCGCTTCGGGAAGCGACCAAAGGGTGGGCTCCCGGAGTGGAAAACCGCATTTATCAAAAAGGAGATAAGGGCGGGTATGTTTGGGAACTGCAAAGGCGGCTTCAATATATCGGCTATTACGCAGGAAAAATCGATGGCACTTTCGGTAAGCAGACTGACCGGGCCGTGCGAGATTTTCAGTATCGGTTTGGCCTCAAAGTCGATGGGAAAGTGGGTCCCCGTACTAAACTGAAATTATGGCGGGCCACCCGGGGTATGCGTGCTGCTGGAAAAGCACCTGGACGTGCCGCAAAGCCGCCTGCCATGACTCGAATCAAACCCATGCAGCGGGTTCCTCAATCAACGAATGGCTTATCTAAACAGGATATGCGTATTATGGCCCAAGCGGTTTACGGGGAAGCCCGCGGCGAACCCTATGTCGGGCAAGTAGCAGTTGCCTCGGTCATCCTAAACCGGTTGGAAAGTGAAAAATTCCCTGATACCCCGTCAGCCATCATTTACGAGCCCTTAGCGTTTACAGCCGTCCAAGACGGCCAAATTAACCTCGCTCCTGATGAAGAAGCGAAAAAAGCCGTTGCTGACGCTTTGAACGGATGGGATCCCAGTAACGGTGCCACCTATTATTTCAACCCGAATACAGCCACTTCCGGATGGATCTGGGGACGTCCCCAGATTAAACGGATCGGCAAACATATCTTTACACGATAAAGGAAAAACCGGCCTATGCGGGCCGGTTTTTTGTGTATGAATCCCGATCGCATGGTTGCAAATACATGGTATAATATTGGATGGATTTGTTTGTTTCTGATCCGGGGCTTTTCCAGGAACAAACAATGAAAACGTCTGTACGAGTGAAAAGCATGAGCGGCTCGGCTGGATTTAAGTCGGGGCGCTCAAACTGCGAAAAAAGGAGGGCGCCCTGCTACCACCTCGTGCAGCCAGTACAAATGAACATTTCTTTCGGAGAGTCCGAAGGAGGGGACGGTTTGTACAGATGATTTTTGGGTAGCAGTGTCCATTTTGGATCCACACATGTTACGAATCTTAGAATACGACCGTATTTTGGGCATTTTGGAAGAACAGGCTTCTTCGGAAACAGGCAAAGCGGCAATCCGGCGACTCACTCCCGTGGGAGAACCGGGAGAGGCTGGTCACATGCTGGCTTCCACTACCGAGGGAATGGATGTAATCCGACTCAAGGGAGGGGTATCCCTCTCCGGTGTAAAGGATATCAAGGGTGCGGTAGATCGGGCTTGGCTGGGCAGCGTGCTCAGTGCAAGTGATTTGCTGAAAGCGGCTGGAACCGCCCGGGCTGGGCGAATGGTAGAAAGTCTCCTAGCCTCTATCGACGAGGAGAGCGCTGAACTTCCTATCTTAAGGGAATTGACCGGCAGGCTGACGGATTTGAAACCACTGGCTCGAGAAATTGATTCTGCCATCGATGAAGATGCCCGAGTTGTCGATGATGCCAGTCCTGAGCTTGCCCGGATCCGCCGGAGTATGATTCAGCTTCAGGGGAGCATCCGAGCAACGTTGGATCAGATGATCAAAAGCTCCCATAACCAAAAGATGCTGCAGGACCCGATCATCACCCAGCGGAACGACCGTTATGTCATCCCGGTGAAAGTGGAATACCGCTCTGCATTCGGTGGGTTGGTTCACGACCAGTCCGCCTCAGGGCAAACGCTGTTCATCGAACCGGAATCGGTTGTTCACCAGAATAACCGACTCCGGGAACTGGAGCTGGAAGAGGAACGAGAAGTCGAAAAAATTCTGGCCCAATTGACCGGGAAAGTAGCTGAAGCGGGCGATGCATTGCTTTCCAACCTCAGCATTCTGACAGAACTGGATGTCATTTTTGCCAAGGCCGAGATGGGCCGGGTTCTCAAGGGTGTTTGTCCGGCTATCAATACGGAGGGCGTCGTTTCCCTGAAAAAAGCCCGCCATCCCCTGATTGACCCGAATCAAGTAGTCCCAATCGACGTGGAAATGGGGAGGGACTATCGGGCCATCATCGTAACTGGGCCCAACACCGGGGGGAAAACCGTCACGCTCAAAACTGTCGGTCTCCTCTCATTGATGGCCCAATCCGGGATGCCGATACCGGCAGAGGAGGGCAGTATCCTACCTGTCTTCAGCGGAGTGTTCGCCGATATCGGAGATGAACAGAGCATTGAACAAAATTTGTCTACCTTCTCCGGGCACATGACCAACATCATCCGTATCTTGGATCGGATTGATGAACGCAGCCTCGTGCTCATGGATGAACTTGGGGCAGGTACCGATCCGACAGAGGGGGCTGCGTTGGCAGTCGCTATTCTAGAACATATCTTAGCCAAAGGATGCCGCCTGGTCGCTACCACCCACTACAACGAATTGAAGGTGTTTGCCCATTCCCGTAAAGGGGTGATCAACGCCAGTGTTGAATTCGACGTAGAGACTCTGCGACCCACATATCGGCTGTTGATCGGAGTGCCGGGGCGGAGCAACGCCTTTGACATCGCCCGTCGCCTCGGGCTTTCTCAGGAAGTCGTTGATGTGGCCCGCTCTCAGCTTTCTACTGAGGAGAACCACCTTGAAGAGATGATTACAGGACTTGCCTCCGACCGGCGCATCGCCGACGAGGAACGGGCAGATGCGGAAAGGCTCCGGGTGGAAGCAGAAAAGCTCCGCCGGGAGTTCGCCGATAAGCTGGAAGCTTGGGAAGAGGAGAAGGGCCGACTGCGTGAAGCCGCTCGTCGGGAAGCAAAGTCTCTGGTCACCCGGACGAAGAGAGAGGCGGATGAGGTTCTCAAGGAACTCCGGGAATGGGCCAAAGCCCGACCCCAGGATCTAAAGGAACATCGGTTAATTGAGGCGAAAAAACGTCTAGATGAAGCCGAACCGGAGACGGATATCCTCCGTCATGATGGGGTGGCAAATGGAAAACTCCGCCGAAAAATCCAGGTTGGAGACGAAGTGTTCGTCCGTAGTTTCGGGCGGAAGGGCCAAGTTACCGAGGATTTGGGCAACGGTGAATTCCAGGTTCAAATCGGTTCTATGAAGATGAAGGCGGCAGAAGAAACCCTGGAGTGGAAAAGTTCGCCCCATCCGGCCAAAGAGGACACGGGTTATACCTCTTATCGCCGCCAGTCTGCCGATGTTCGCCATGAATTGGATCTGCGAGGTAAAATGGTGGACGAAGCGATTCCGGAGATCGATAAATACCTGGATAATGCGTTGCTGGCAGGTTATCCGAAAGTTTCCCTCATTCACGGCAAAGGAACAGGCGCCCTGCGGACTGGAGTGCAAAAATTCCTCCAGCGCCATCCTCGGGTAAAGGAATTCCGCCTTGGAGGTCAGGGAGAAGGTGGTTCCGGGGTCACCGTCGTCGAGTTGCGTTGAATATAGACTGAACCATCAGAAGGTGGGGAAGGCGATGCTGGCACGTTTGGCAATCATTTTGGGCTCAATTGCCCTGATCTTTTTCATCGTTGGATCGATCTGGTTTTTCCTGAACGCGAGATAAGGAGAGGGATATTTATGGATTGGGTGCAGGGTACTTGGGGAGCGGGGTTACTCGCGTTGTTCGCGGCGTTTTTTTTGGTAAGTGAGTTTTTGGTTAAAGCCCGGGGATTAGCGGGGTTGGCAGGGTTGACTTTGTTGGTGTTGTATACCTTGGGGCAAAATCCGGAATGGAACGGATGGGTGGTTGCCCTTCTGGCTTTGGGCTTGATCCTGGTCGTTCTGGATGGAAAGCTGATCCAGGACGGTACCTTAGCCGTGATCGGGCTGCTTTTGATGTTGGCCGGGTTGGTAATCCCTACAGGAGACTGGGTGACGGGAAGTGTCGTTGGGCTGTTGTGGATATTTGGCATTATATGCGGCTTCTTGTCTCTCAAGGTTCTCCCCAGGCGGGAATTGTGGGATCGGATTGTGTTGAAAAGTGCTCTGACACGGGAAACCGGATATAGTTCGGTGAACGCTAAGTACCGGGATTTTGTAGGAAAAGAGGCGGTCGCTGTCACTGACATGCGTCCCACGGGTACGGTGGAAATCGATGGCGGACGCTACAGTGCTGTTTCTGCCGGAATCTGGATTAAAAAAGGCGCCCGCCTCAAGGTGACCAAAGTCGAAGGCACCCGCATCCTGATCGAACCCCTTCAAGAAGAGGGAGGAGAATCTGCCGACTAAAATCAAGACACCGCCTTATGGCGGTGTCTTAAGCTAGTTAACAAAGTCTCTTCATATGCCAAGGGTGGGGGCGACATCAGATATCTTCTGGAGGAACACCATGTTTCAGCTGGAAATCCGGCCCAGTAAACGTTATGTTTTTGCGAGCGGGAAAACCCCTAGCTTCAGCTATGGGGATGAAAGCGAGCATCAGACGAGGGAGGGGTGTTTTTTCCCCTCCCGCAAGTCTGACCATCTTTTCTGTTGATCAACGGCATATTCGTCTAAGCCTGGGAGGGGCAGGTTGGCCCTCAGTTGGATCTTATGTGATCGAGCGGCAACGGTTTCTGTGAAAGACATGGAAAGGGGATGGAACGATGGATGAAGCGTTGGACGTGAAAAACCTGCAAAAATCCTACGGTGAAAATCCGGCGTTGAAAGGGATCACCTTTTCGGTCCGGCCCGGCGTCTGTTTCGGATTGTTGGGGCCCAATGGAGCGGGGAAGTCGACGATGATGAAGGTGTTGACTGGGATTGTCGACGCTGATGGTGGAAGCGCCTCCATCCTCGGAAAGGAGATGGTCCGAGATCGGCAGGCCATCCGGGAACAAGTGGGGTATGTACCCCAATCGATTACGTTGGCCGAAAAATTAAGCGCCTGGGATAACCTCGCATTTTTCGGCGAGATGTATAGGGTGAAGGGAAAACGGCTGAAGCAACGCATCGAGGAGGTCTTGACCCAGACGGGCCTTTTGGATCGAGCACGGGATCCGGTCGATACGTTCTCCGGCGGGATGAAACGGCGAATCAACATCGCGGCCGCTTTGCTCCATCGTCCCAAGCTGTTGATTTTGGATGAACCGACGGTCGGCATTGATCCCCAATCGCGCAACCATATCTTTGAAATGATCCGTTCCCTGAAGGAGGAGGGCGTGACGATCATTTATTCCACTCACTACATGGAAGAGGTAGAGGCTCTGTGTGATGAGATCGCCATCATCGACCACGGGGAGATTATCGCCCAGGGCGATTGGAGAGAACTCCTGGGGCGCCACAGCCAACCGGCGATCTACGTGGAAGCGGAGGGCTTTTCCGACTCCCCGCCGTTGGAAGGGGAATGGAAAAGCCACCGGAAAGGGAAAGGGTGGATTATCGAGACTGACCGTCCGACGGTTGCGATGCAACAGGTGTTGGAGATCGTCGCTCGACGGAAGGTCAAAATCGACGCACTGGAAATGATGCACCCTTCCCTTGAAACCGTGTTCCTGTCCCTGACAGGCACGCAACTTCGGGATTAACCCTGTCGGGAGTGGAGGAGATTCGATTGAAAAGCATCGTGCGGAAAGAATTGAAAATCATGGTGAAAGAAAAGGGGAATTTTTTCTTTCTCATTGTAATGCCGATCTTGTTCATTGTGATGTTCGGGTCGATTTTCGGAAACCAGAACGATACCATCACGGTTCACTATGCTGATCGGGATGTTTCGAAAACCTCGGAGGACTTTTTAGACCGGCTCAAGCACATCGACGGTTTTAAATTGAAATCGGTCAAAGCTTCCTCTGACAAAACGTTAATTCAACAAATCCGCGACGGAAAATTGGCGTCTCTGCTTGTTATCCCCAAGGGCTTTGGAAAGGAACTCCAAACGGGTAAACCGGTTGATCTCCGGTTTTACCGTGACGCCGCGGCGACGGATACTTCTGCGCCCATCCAGGCTGTATTGGAGAATCTCGCCAACGGATATCGCGACCAAAAGCTGTCCGGGGTCTTGGCGGCCATGGGGAAAACCGGAGAGGAAGCCGATCGGACGCTACAGCCCCCCATCCGGATCCGGGAAGTGAAGGAAACCACAACCCACACCGACGCTGTGACGCAAATTGTGCCGGGATACACGGTGATGTTTGTTTTTTTCATCATGATGACCATGGTGAGCCGTTTTCACAAGGACAAAGAATCGGGGATGGTGTCCCGCCTTCGCAGCACGCCAGTGAAGCCTTTGGAATATTTGCTCGGGATGTGGATCCCCGCCTTGATCATGGTGTTGATCCAATGCACGGTGCTACTGGGATTTGGGCACATCTTTTATGACCTTCATCTGGGGGACTTGGTTGCAATCGCCCTTCTCGTCCTGTGTCTCGCCATATGCGGAACGGGCATGGGGTTGGCTCTCTCCCTCTGGGTGAAGGGGGAGAACCAGGGATTGGCCTTCACACAGCTAATCACGTTGGGAGGGGCGGTGGTCGCTGGACTTTGGTTTCCCTATGACATGCTACCTACTTTCGCGCAGGCCATCGGCAAGTTCACCCCCCAGTATTGGGCCCAGACAGGGCTACAGGATGTAATGATCCGTGGAGCCCATATTGGGGATATCCTCCCCATGCTGCTCATCCTGTTGGCTTTCGGCGCGGGAGGCATCCTGATCGCGCTAATGCGCTATAAACAATTTTTGCGCTCAGCCGCCAGTTGAGCAGTAGGGCCCGTGCTTTCGTAAAAAGCCAAACCCCCGTTTTCCAACGACGGTTGGAAACGGGGACTTGGCAACCATCTCACGACATCACCGCAGGCGGTGTCCAGCTTGTTGAAAAAGTCTTTCCACACCACGAAGGCGGGCCGGTTTCCGGCGAAGCGCCTGTTGGACCGACCACCCAGCGGAGTGCCTGGAGCGGGCAGACCCGACATCGCTTCCTACCCAACTTGGTTTGTCAGTAGTCTCGACACCGCCAAAAGGTGGTGTCTTTTTAGGGGGTGGTTTTAGTAGCGAACGGCTCTGTTGGCGTTAATGCGACCGTGAGCCCAGAAAAAACCGGTTCCCCAGATTCGGTCCGCCGTTCTTTCGATGGCAGCGCGAATGTTGCTGGCACTACGGCCCTGGGAGGCGAGAAGGCCCGCCAAACCGGCAACGTGGGGAGTGGCCATAGAGGTACCGGAGAGGCTGACGTATCGTGAATCTTTGTAGGTGGAATAGATGCTGGAACCTGGAGCAGCCACATCCACCCAGGAGCCATAGGTGGAGTAGTACGCCCTGCGGTCATTGGAGTCGGTGGCTGCTACGGCGATGGCGTTGTTATAGTAAGCAGGGTAATTGGGCCAGCTGGTGCCGTTATTACCGGCAGCTGCTACGACGACGGAGCCTTTGTTCCATGCGTAGTTGACCGCATTCTCCAGCGAAGCGCCGCCAGAGGAGGCACCCAGGCTAAGGCTGATCACTTGGGCCCCGTTATCCGCAGCGTGGGAAATCCCGCTGGCGACGTTAGCCAGGGTGCCGCTGCCGTTGTTGTCCAGTACACGAACGGCGTAGATGGAAGCGTTAGGTGCCATACCGGCAATGCCGATTCTGTTATTGGTGGCGGCAGCGGCAATTCCGGCGCAGTGGGTACCGTGCCCGTGACCGTCATTGGGATCCCAATCCCGATCCACATAGTCATATCCTTTTACCACTTTCCCGTTCAGGTCCGGATGGTTAGCTTGAACTCCGGTATCGATGATCGCGATCCGGACTGAACTGGAACTACGGGTGATATCCCAGGCGGCGGGGGCCTGGACTTTTTGCGGACCGTATTGCTGGCTGGAATAATAGGGATCATTGGGGGTCCAAGATGCTTTCATGATGTAGTTGGGCTCTGCATACTCCACGTTAGGATTTTTCTTGTAAGACTTCACTGCCTCTTTGACAGACATCCCCTTTACCTTCAGCACTTCAAAACCCATGCGCGTGTTGCGGGAGATGACTTTGGCATGTTTTTTACCATGTAGTGAGGATTTGACAGTAGCGGTTGTTCCCGGCTTAAACTTAACGATCATCTCACCAGGTACGTACTTGGCGGTTTCCGCCGCGGGCTGGGCACCGACTTGGGCACCGGCCTGGGCCGGCAGGATCAAAGCGACAGTCAACAGGACAGCTGCAATCAAGGCCACATAACGTTTCACTATACATCCCCTCCAAAGTAAGGATGTTTTAAATATTCGCTCTTTTCAATCATATCCCTCCTTGCTAGAGAAAAAATTTATATTTTTTTAAAAACACTCTTCAGATCAAGGGAATGGCCATTTGCTCCCATATGAAGCTGGATGGCCGTTTGTTCGTTTCAGCAAGACATAACAAGAAAAAACAGGGCATCTGTTGGCCCTGGGGATACACAAATATTGGATTAATCACTTAAAAAATGTATTTATCTCATAAAATGATGGATTAGTTCAAGGTACTTGGATTTGAGATGGTGTTCCTCGTTAAAAAATGATTAAAATTACAAGGTTCCAGGAACGAAGAAAATCGGAGCGTTTTTCGTCGCTCCGATTTTCTTCATTTAATAGCATCATTTACCAAAAGGGGGGCGTGGGCGAAAGTTGACCTTTGGCCGTAAAGGAAGGGAGTTTTCAAGGGTAGCATTTTTTTCGTCCTCTTCTTCTTCCGGGTAATGGTGCAAATAAAGCCATTCCGGATGAATTAAGCCCATTGCTAAGGGTGGATAAAAGGAGAAACGGGGCCAGCGGATGTCAAAGACGTGTTTAGGAATCACGGTTATCCTCCTCTGGCTCGGGTGTTCCACAGTATATGGGTCCTGCGGCTTGTTCTATGTCTTCGGGGGCGTTTGCTTTGCTAGGCCAAATCCCACCGTAGCCATTTAGGATAATGGTTTTTCAGCAATCCTCCCGATACCTTACCCCAGCCGATGGGGAAACGGTCGACTGTGACGAGGGTCCAGCCTTTGTCCCCATCAGAAGGGAGGGCTTCTCCGCGCAAGTAGCGAAAGAGGGCCTCGTCATCCGGGTGGAAGGAGACAACCCGCTTCACCTGTTCAGGGGTTAGGGCCAGCGCAAGAGCATGGGAAGGGGCGAAGTGGTTTCGTTTTGCCTGGCCGAGATGGAAGCCAGGCCGGTCAACGACTAGGCCCCTCATCGATGGAAAGTCTGCTGGCACCTGGTAAAGGTGGTCACCGTAAAGAGTGAAAGGACCAGGGAAAAGATCGGTGGAAAGGGTCTCCGCAACAAATTGCCTGTATACCTGTTTTGCGTCCCCATGGACGGGAGGGAATTTGCCAGGCTTCTGGCGGGTGCCTTCTTCTCCAGCAGTCTTCTCTAATAAAGCCACAAAGTGTCCTTCGCCCCGGAGGCAGTGAGGCCAGAGGCGGACAGCCTTGTAGAGGGCCTCCGTTGCACCTGCCCAGTCTGGCCGGGCAGCTCGGAAGTGGGTGGAGCCGGGGACTTCGACAGGGTGGAATTCGGGATGGCTGCCGAGAAACCGATCCAACACCCCTTCGTTTTCCCGAGGGTTGAAGGTGCAGGTGGAATAGGTGAGCCGACCGCCGGGTTTTAGCATCGGGGCGGCTGCTTCTAGAATCTCCAGTTGAAGGTCGGCTGCTGATTCTGTCGACCGTATGCTCCACCGTTCCATGGTCTCGGGATCTTTCCGAAACATGCCTTCTCCGGAGCAGGGAGCATCGATTAGAATCCGGTCGAACCAGCCGGTGAACCGGGCAGTGAGATGGGCGGGATGCTCACCGAGAACGATAGCGTTTTTCACACCGCACCGTTCCAAGTTCTCTACCAGCGCTTTTCGACGTTCGCGACTGATCTCGTTGGCAACGAGGACGCCTCTTCCTTCCATTTTGGCTGCGAGTTGGGTGGTCTTCCCCCCTGGAGCAGCACATAGATCGAGTACTCGCTCCTCAGGGCGGGGATCCAGGGTCTCCACGGGAGACATCGCGCTCGGATCCTGAATATAGTAAAGCCCGGCTGCGTGGAAGACATGCTTTCCCGGACGATCCCGATGATGATCATAAAAGAAGCCCTCCTTGCACCAAGGGATCGGTGTCAGGTCGAAGGGTAAGCGGTCCATGGCTTCATCGGCAGAAATTTTCAAGGAGTTTATCCTCAATCCTCGGGAGGGTTCTTCTTGGTAAGTGGAGAGGAAGGAATCGATTTCTTCCTTCAGAAGTATCTCCATCTGTTTTACGTAATCCTCGGGCAAGCGCATCGGCTACTCCTCCTTCGTAAATCCGTCCCACAAGGATACTCCTGTCGTAACAGTACAATCATCTCACTCCGTTTCCGGAGAAATGAAACAGAAGCGATCGACGTCGAAAAGACCGCCGTCGGTCAATTTCAGGTGGGGAATGACCGGCAGAGCGAGGAAGGAGAGTGTGAGAAAAGGGTTCTCCGTAGACGCCCCGATCTGTCCCAGGGCTGTATCGATCTCCTTTAGTCCGGACAGGACATCAGGGACGTTACGGTCAGAGAGCAGACCGGCGATTGGAAGGGGAAGAACGGCCAGCACCTCTGATCCGGCGGCGACTGCCAGACCACCGCCGACCTTTTCCACGGCGTGGGCCGCCGTCAACATGGAGAGGTCATCTGCGCCCGCCAGGATCAGGTTGTGGGAGTCGTGGGCGACCGTGGAGGCGATAGCCCCTTTACGGATGCCGAAGCCCCGGACGATTCCGAGACCGACCCTTCCCTTGCCCCGGTGACGTTCAACGACGGCTAACTTTAGGAGGTCGTTTTCGGTATCGGGAAAGAACAAGCCATTGTCGACAGCGACCTTCTCTGTGAGATGTTCCGTCACCAGGCTGTCCGGGATGATCCCGATAACCCGTGCATGGCTGCCGGAAAGGGGGAGAGCGAGGTCCTGCTTCGTCAATTTCGGTAGTCGGACACTTTGGGAGAGCGCCTCAGGCACTGGGAAGGATTCTTGAGGGAAGGCTCCTTCCAAGGGTTCTCCCTGCCGGGCGACCAGGCGTCCATTCTTATAAACACGGTTGACCCGGAAGTCCTCCAGGCTATCCAGCAGAAGGAAGTCGGCGTCATAACCTGGAGCGACCGCCCCTTTTGTTTGCAGGCCAAAGCACTCGGCTGTGTTCAGAGTTGCCATCTGTACGGCAGTGAGAGGATCCAACCCCCGCTGAACGGCGAGGCGGATGCAGTGGTTGACGCTTCCCTCTGACTCCAGATCATCCAGGTGTTTATCATCGGTGACCAATAGACATCGGCGGGAATTTCGCTCGTTCACAACAGGGAGCAGGGCATCCAGGTTTTTAGCTACGGATCCCTCTCGGATCATTAGGTACATTCCTCGTGCGAGGCGAGCCTCCGCTTCCGGGGGGGTTACACATTCGTGATCCGTCCGAATTCCTGCACTCATATAGACATTGATCCCGCTCTCGTCTAACCCGGCGCCATGTCCGTCAATTCGGGCACCGGCCGTGTCAACCGCCCCGGCCAGCTTTTTTAGCATGTCCTTTTTGCCGTCCCGAACGGAGGGGTAATCCATCACTTCTCCCAACCCCAGCACCCGGGGGTGGGAATACAGGGGCTGCAAATCCTCTGCTTCCAACACCCCGCCGTTATGCTCCCACGGAGTGGCGGGCACGGAGGAGGGGAGCATGAAGAAGATATCCATAGGGAGGTCTTCCGAGGATTCCAGCATGTAGCGAATTCCCGTTGTGCCGGCGACATTGCCGATCTCATGAGGGTCGGCGATCATAGAGGTCACTCCATGGGGGAGAACGGTTCGTGCGAATACCTCCGGGGTGACCATGGACGATTCAATATGGGCGTGCCCTTCGATCAGTCCCGGGCAGATCCAACGCCCACCGGCGTCGATGTTTTCCTTTCCCTCATAAGATCCGATGCCAGCGAAGGTACCATCCGTGATCGCCACGTCGCCTTTAATGATCCGAGCGTTAAACACGTCGATGATTCGACCGTTTTTGATAACCAGGTCGGCAGGTTCCCGCCCGGCGGCGACGGCGATCCGTTTTTGCAGTAAGGGAATATTCATGGATAGGACTCCTTTCAGGTCAAGAGCTGTCAATGGGCAGGTATGGTGGATTTTTCACTGGTTGGGTCTGAAACTAGAAAAGACTTGAGGCACGCGGGTTGCTTTATGAGGGTTTAGCTACCTTTGAAACCCCGGAGTCAAACTTTTCTCTGCCGCATGAACCCCGGCGGTGTAACCGGTGCTGAAAGCGGCTGTGATGTTGTAACCGCCAGTGTAACCGTGGATGTCGAGGACTTCCCCGGCAAAATAGAGACCTTGCTTTTTTTTGGACTCCATCGTTTTAGGCACGATTTCCTTCAAATGGACACCGCCTCCGGTGACAAAAGCCTTTTCGATGGATAAGGTACCCGTTATACGGATGGGAAAGGCTTTCAACAGGCGTAGGAGTTCTTGCCAATTTCCTTTGGGGCGGTTGTCCAGCGTGACATCCTCTGAAAGTGCCGCCTCCCGCAGGAGAAGCGGAACGGCCCGTTCAGGAAGCAGGTTTCTCAAGATGGTTTTCGCCGACTTTTTCCGCCGGGCCAACCACTCGGTTTCCAGTTCGCTGTTGAGGGAGTCGATGGTTCGTTGCGGAAACCAGTCGAGCTCGATACGGACATGGTCGGTGGGAAAAGCGCTTAAGATTTTCACCACGAACTGGCTGCAACGGAGGGCAATCGGCCCTGATAGTCCAAAGTGGGTGAAAATCATGTCTCCGGTGTGGGAAATCACCTTTTTCCCTTTAGGATTGATGACGGTTAGCGTCACTCCCTGAAGGGAAAGCCCTTGCAGCTCTTTGTCCCGGATGAACGATTCATCCGAGGTGAGGGGGACTTCGGTAGGGAACAAATCGGTGATCGTATGGCCGGCCGCTTCTGCCCAGGGGTAGCCGTCCCCCGTCGAGCCGGTCTGAGGAACGGATTTACCCCCGACGGCAATCACGACGGTGCCGGCATGGATCTTTTCGCCAGAGGAGAGGCGGACCCCCACTACCCGGTCGTCTTCAAAGAGAAGGGATTCGACTGGAGTATGGACACGGATGTCTACCTGTAGAGACCGAATCCGGTCCAGCAGGGCGTTGACGACGGCCTGAGCTCTGTTGGCCACTGGGAACATACGACCGTCGTCCTCTTCTTTTAATGCGACCCCCAGGCTTTCAAAAAAGCGGATGATATCCCGGTTGTCGAAGGTGGCAAAAGGGCTGTAGAGAAAACGGCCGTTGCCGGGGATGTTTCGAATGATATCCGCCGGCTCTTTATTATTGGTCACGTTGCACCGGCCTCCGCCGGAGATGGCCAGCTTGCGTCCGAGTTTGTTCCCCTTGTCGAGGAGCAGTACACGGGCTCCGCGTTCTGCTGCTGCCGCTGCGGCCATCAATCCCGCGGGGCCGCCGCCTACCACGATGCAGTCATGGGTCATGTCTACGGACTCCTTGTCTGTAACAGTCATTCTCCATTGTACCGAAGCATTGGCCAAAGTGAAAACCTTCCGCCCGGGATGTTTATAGCATGACTTTCTTTCATGGGGAAATACTGAAAGGGAGTTCGCACTAGAATGGAGGATCATCCGATGAAGACCCCATGGAAGGAGCGGAAATTGGACCGCTCCCTTAAACATAATATGGACACTCTCAACGAGATCCTCGGGGTAACGAAGAGCTTTGATGTCATTTGCCGGGAGCTCACTTACGGTGGGAAAAAATTTGCCCTCTATTTTGTAGATGGTTTTGCCAAGGATGATATTTTGAACCGGGTGATGGCATTTCTGGGCAAGCTGGACGAGGAAGATCTCGGACCGGATCCTGTCCCAAAGTTGTTACATACCTATATCGGCTATCTGGAAGTAGAAACGGAAGATAAGCTGGACGCGATTGTCACGGCTGTTTTGTCAGGGCCTCTCGCCCTCTTGGTGGAAGGTTCAGATCAAGCAATTATGATCGATGCCCGCACCTATCCCGCCCGTAATCCCGAAGAACCGGATATCGAGCGGGTGGTCAGAGGCTCTCGAGATGGTTTCGTCGAAACCCTGGTTTTCAACACCGCTCTTATCCGACGTCGATTGCGGGATCCTTCCCTGCGTATGGAATACCATCAGGTGGGACAGCGTTCCAGAACGGATATCTGCCTTTCTTATCTAGAAGACGTAGCGGATCCAGATCTGGTGGAAGTGATTCGAGACTCTCTCGGAAAGGTAAAGACCGATGGCCTTCCGATGGCAGAAAAAACACTGGAAGAATACATTTTCGGGCGGAATTGGAACCCTTACCCGATGGTCCGCTATACGGAGCGGCCGGATGTATCGGCGGTTCACTTGATGGAAGGGCATGTTCTGGTGATTGTGGACGGATCGCCCAGTGTGATGATTACACCGACCACATTTTTTCACCATGTGCAGCATGCCGAGGAGTACCGACAAAAGCCGGTAGTAGGAGCTGTTCTCCGTTGGGTAAGGTTTTTGGCTATGGCGGCCTCTCTGTTCCTCCTGCCCCTCTGGTACCTGGCTGTTGTTGAGGGGGGCGATCTTGAAATCTTGCGTATCTTTCGTCCGGATAAGCCAGCGGAGCTTCCGTTGTTCCTGCAGATTATCATTGGGGAGGCGGGGGTGGAGATTCTTCGAATGGCTTCAATCCATACCCCTTCCCCCCTGGCGACAGCCCTTGGCCTAATCGCTGCTATTCTTCTTGGGCAGACGGCAGTCAGCGTCGGACTATTTACGCCGGAAACGATCCTCTATCTGGCTGCAGCGGTGATTGGTACCTTTGCTACTCCAAGCTACGAGCTGAGCTTGGCTAACAAATTGACCCGGTTTTTCCTACTGGTGATGACAGCTCTTTTCAAATGGCCAGGTTTACTGGTGGGGTTAGCGGGTTGGTTTTTCCTGTTGGCGAGGACTCGTTCCCTTAACACGCCCTATCTGTGGCCGCTCCTGCCTTTCCATAGCAAATCGCTGTGGGACGTTTTGGTCCGATCACCCATGCCGCTCAAGGAAACCCGCCCTGTCGTGCTTTCCCCGGGCGATCCGGATCGCGGGAAGGGAGAATGAAAGATTTTCCTCCATGGGATTCACCAGTTGGCCGCCCTTCTTCCCTGGGGTTGGCCAACTTTTTTATGCGGATAAGGTTCAAAAGCAAAGAAAAGTTCGGTAAAATGAAAAAAAGTCAGTGTCTTTTATTTGTTTTTCATCTGTCTTGAAATGAATGATTACTCATTCATAGACAAGGAGGGAATCATATGGCTGTGAAAGAGCAAACATGGCTGCGTCATTATCCCGAAGAGATCCCTGCAAATCTCGATTATCCTGAGACGCCACTGACTGTATTCCTTGAGAAAGCCGCTGCGGATTTTCCTGACCGTGAAGCGATCTATTTCATGGGCAAACGGATCTCCTATAGCCAACTGCTTCAGGATGTTTACCGCATGGCCCGGGCTCTGGAAGATCTGGGTGTGCAGAAGGGGGACCGTATCTCGATTATGCTTCCCAACTGTCCTCAATCCGTCATTACGTACTACGCGGTCCTCTTGTTAGGCGGCATCGTGGTGCAGACCAACCCGATGTACAAAGAAAGGGAGTTGGAGCACCAACTGACGGATTCTGGGGCGGAAACGATCATCTGTCTCGATCTCGTTTATACCCAGGTGGCCAAAGTGAAGGATCGAACCCCGCTAAAGCGGATTATTGTCACCAGTATCAAGGATTATCTACCCTTTCCGAAAAACTGGCTGTATCCACTCAAATTGAAAAAAGACGGCATCGATCCGTTCATTCCAGAAAGTGAAGATATCCACTCTTTTTCTGGGCTTTTAAAGAAAGCGCTTCCAGATCCCGTGATATCCAGGGTAGATTCATTGGATGAGATAGCGCTACTTCAATATACGGGTGGAACCACGGGCCTGGCCAAGGGAGCAATGCTGACTCATCGCAATATTGTGGTCAATGTCGTCCAGTCCGGTGCCTGGCTTCACAAAGGGAAACGGGGAAAGGAAAAGCTGTTGGGAATAGTCCCTTTCTTTCATGTTTATGGGATGACCGTCGTGATGAACTACGCTGTATACATGGCGGCTACGATGGTACTCCTTCCCCGCTTTAACGTGGAGGATGCTTTAAAGGTGATTGAACGGGAAAAGCCTAACTTCTTTCCGGGCGCTCCCACCATGTATGTCGCCCTGATTAATCATCCTGATATCCGTAAATATGATCTGTCCTCCATCCAAGCTTGCCTCAGCGGATCGGCTCCCTTGCCGCTAGTCGTCCAAGAGCAATTTGAAAAATTGACCGGTGGACGGCTGGTGGAAGGTTATGGGCTGACAGAGAGTTCCCCTGTGACCCATGCAAACCCGGTCTGGGGAAAAAGGAAACACGGAAGCATCGGCCTTCCCTGGCCGGATACCGATTGTCGCATCGTCGATCCGGGAGATGGGAGAGAGTTGCCCGCAGGAGAAGTAGGCCTGCTTCAGGTTCGGGGACCCCAGGTGATGAAAGGATATTGGAATCGGAAGGAGGAGACGGATCAGGTGCTGAAGGACGGCTGGCTCAATACCGGGGACATCGGCACCATGGATGAGGAGGGGTTCTTCTACATCATGGATCGGGAGAAGGATATGATCATTGCCGGAGGGTTTAATATCTATCCCAGGGAAGTGGAAGAAGTCCTCTATGATCACTCCGCCATTCAGGAAGCTGCTGTCGTCGGCGTGCCTGATCCGTACCGAGGGGAGACAGTGAAGGCCTTTCTTGTTGTCAAACCCGGCTATCAGTTGACGGAAGAAGAGATGAATCGTTACTGCCGTGAGAAACTGGCCAGCTACAAGGTGCCCCGCATCTACGAATTCCGCGATGAGTTGCCCAAGACCACTGTGGGAAAAGTGCTCCGGCGAGTATTGGCGGAAGAGGAAGGCAAGAAAGCGAACTCCAAAGAGGCCCAGTCCATTTAACACGGATTGTAAGGAGCTCCCACTCGGATCATGACCTCCGGACAAGCCTAGGGTTGTCCGGAGGAGGTGCCAACCGCTTTGCGGCCACACACGCTTTTCCTGTGGCTGTTGGTTGGAGCCGGAGGGCACGAAGCGAACATCACTCAATTCTGTGGGAGGAACATTTGGTGTGCAGTCGGATATCCGGTTTCGCATCCTCGCATCGGGGTTTATCCATAACCTCCGGACAGCCTAAGGCTGTCCTTTTCATTGGATTGACCAAGTCTCCATTTTTTCATGCTGGATGTCCGTTGTCTTGGTATAATGATAGGTGGATGCGCTTACATCTTGTCCGGTCTCCTTATGTTGACAGAGCGGGGGGCAATCGAATACACTGATAATTGAATGAACGGTCATTCATTATACGCACCCCAAATAGAAAGGGAACGGGACATATGGCAGCAAAGCGTACCGGAGAAAAATATGAAGCAATTATCGATGCAGCCGTACGGGTTATTGCCCAATTCGGTTATCATCAGGCTCAGGTTTCCAAAATCGCCCGGGAGGCAAAGGTTGCGGACGGGACGATTTACCTTTATTTCAAAAACAAAGATGATGTGCTCATCTCCTTGTTTAACGAAAAGATGGGGGCCTTCATCTCCGATGTGGAACGGGCGCTCTCTGCTGTCCCTTCCCCGGAGGACCAGTTGAAGGAACTGGTCCGTCTGCACTTTGAATACCTGGAGGGGGACCATGAGCTGGCGATTGTCACCCAGATCGAGTTAAGGCAGTCCAACCCGGAAGTCCGCCGCCAGATTGGGTTGATCGTGAAGAAATACTATGATGTGATCGACCAGTTGCTGCGGAGCGGGATCGAGAAGGGCAGCTTTGCCGAGGATTTCGACGTCCGTACCGCTCGCTATATGATCTTTGGCACCATCGATGAAACGGTGACGTCCTGGATCATGAACGATTGCAAGTACAGCCTGATGGGGCAGGTGGAACCAATCCTGCGTCTCTTCCTAAAAGGGATCAGCCGTTAGGGGGAGTTGGGGGCGAACCCATTGTTTTCCGTCCCTTACAGAGAATGATCGGACAAAGGAGGAACCGGAAAATGAACATTTTGGTCTGTTTGAAGCAAACCTTCGATACGGAAGAGCGAATCGTTATTGAAGACGGGCAAATCAGCGAAGAAGGTGTTGAGTTTGTCATCAACCCTTATGATGAATATGCGGTGGAAGAAGCCATCCGGTTGAGGGATGAACATGGCGGCGAAGTAACCGTGATCACGGTCGGGCCGGAACGGGCGGAACAGGCCATGCGTACGGCAATGGCGATGGGTGCGGACAAGGGAATTATCGTAGACGATGAGGAACTGGACTCCCCTGACGAAAATGCAATTGCCAAGGTGCTCGCCGCTGTAGTTAATGATCTGGAGTATGACATCATCCTCGGGGGTTATATGGCTGTTGATGATGGATCCGCCCAAGTGGGGCCCCGCCTTGCAGAACTCCTGGATATCCCCCATATTTCCACCGTTACCAAGCTAACCATCGATGGGGAAACCGTCGAAGTGGAGAAAGATGTGGAAGGGGACGTCGAATACATTCAGGCCAAACTGCCGATTTTGGTCACGGCCCAGCAAGGGCTCAATGAACCTCGCTATCCCTCGCTCCCCGGCATCATGAAAGCGAAGAAAAAGCCTCTCGAGCGCCTGGATGCAGATGATCTGGATGTGGACGAAGATGAGCTGGTGGCCCGGACCGAAACCCTGGATGTATTCCTGCCTCCGGAAAAACAGGCCGGCAAAATCTTGGAGGGGGAACCGGCAGAGCAGGCGAAGGAACTGGTGCAGCTCCTAAGGACGGAAGCCAAGGTAATCTGAGGGAAGAGGAGGAACCATCCATGAGCAAAAATGTACTCGTATTGGCAGATGTGCGGGACGGCGAACTAAGGAATGTAGCCCTGGAGTGTCTGGCTGCGGGGACCAAGGCGGCTGAAGGGGGTGTCGTCACGGCAGCGGTCTTCGGCAGCCAAGGCAAGCAGTTGGTAGAGAAACTCTCCCACTTTGGGGCGGATCAAGTGATCGTGGTTCCCAATCCGCAATTGGACCAGTATACGACGGATGCCTATTTTCAGGCTTTCAAAAAAGTGGTCGAGAAAGTCAATCCGGATATCATTTTTACCGGCCACACCGCTTTTGGTCGGGACGTAAGCCCGAGGGTCGCGGCTCGACTGGATATCGGGATGGTATCCGACTGTACCGACGTGGAGTTAGCGGATGGTCGTCTCATCTTCACTCGGCCGATTTATGCAGGGAAAGCCTTTGTCAAAAAAGCATTCAAGGAAGGCACAATCCTGGCCACTTTGCGCCCGAACAATATCCCTGCCTTGGAAGCGGATACAAGTCGCTCTGCCGTCGTCGAGGAGCTGGAAGTGGAGCTGGCAGCTGATTCCCTTCGAACCCTCGTGAAGGATGTGGTTCGGAAGGCTTCCGACGGCGTCGATCTTTCCGAGGCCAGGATTGTGATCTCCGGCGGACGCGGGGTCAAGAGTGAAGAGGGGTTCCAGCCCCTGCAGGAGTTGGCGGAAGTGCTGGGGGCCGCTGTGGGTGCTTCCCGGGGAGCTTGTGACGCCGGTTACTGTGACTATGGGCTGCAGATTGGACAGACGGGGAAAGTGGTCACGCCGGATCTCTACATCGCTTGCGGGATATCCGGTGCCATTCAGCATTTGGCCGGGATGTCCAACTCCAAGGTGATTGTGGCTATCAACAAAGATCCGGAAGCCAGCATTTTCAGTGTGGCGGACTATGGCATCGTCGGTGATCTTTTTGAAGTGGTTCCCCTGTTGACGGAGGAGTTTAAGAAAGCTCTTGTCGAACAATAAGGCGATTCACAGATAGCAACCGGCGGCGGATTTTTTCCGCCACCGGTTTATTTAATACCGGTACGGGGTATCAGTATTTCAGGCGATGTTTCGGCCTCCGAAACGCTTGGAAGTTTGCCTGTCCCAGTGGTATACTGAGGATATCTCTCACGAGAATGAAGGAGTGAAAAAGCGTTATGTCCATAGCGAACGTCAGCGATCAAACCTTCAGCAACGAAGTCGCTTCCGGCACTGTGCTGGTCGACTTTTGGGCCCCGTGGTGCGGTCCTTGCAAAATGATTTCCCCGGTGCTGGAAGAAATAGATCAGGAAGTGGGCGACAAGCTGAAAATTGCCAAAGTCAACGTAGACGAAAACCCGGATACCGCCGGTCGCTTTGGTGTTATGAGCATCCCGACCCTGATGGTCTTTAAGGATGGGGAGATGGTGGATAAGCTCCACGGTTTCCAACCGAAAGAACAATTGCTGGAATGGCTTAACCCTCATTTCTAAACGGATACGAACGGGAACAAAGCCTGCCCCTAGGGGCAGGCTTTGTTGTATCTCGTTAGCTATTGATATGAGGGTCCGACGGGAATTGAGGATAGGCAGGTTGGCTCTGACCATGCTCTTTCCCGCGGTCTGTCGGTTGCTCCGGGACCGGCCCTGAGGCCTGCGGTGGATTGCCGTTGTCATGGGGCCCTCCGTTGGGATCGGAGCCGTTGGCCCCGCCGGAACCGTCAAAGGGACCCGGTCCGTCTTGATCCGGTACGATAAACCGGCGCAGGCGCTCCTTGTAGCGCAAGGAGAGAATCATAGTGATAGCACTATAGAAGAAAGGCATGATCAGCAAGACGAGCAGGATGTACAGGACGATCATGATGACACCAAAAGCGCTTTCTCCATCGGAGGTTATCAGGGGTATCAGAAATGGGATACCTAGAATCGACAGCAAAGCGATCATAGCCACCGTTCCGGCGATGAGCAGGAGCAAGGTAAAGAAATACTCCTTCGTTTTCTTACGAAACAGCTTGAGGGATAGCTTGAGGGACTCCCAGGGTCCTTTGTTTTCCGCTGTTAAAATGATGGGGGCAAACATGGAAGAAAGGCAGAATAGGAACATCGGGATCAAAAGGAGAACATAAAGGATTACCAAGATGACGGTCATGACCGAATTGCCTGCTTCATTGGCATAAAGGGCCATGATATCCACCAGGATCGCTGGAACCATGATTAAAAAGATGCCGAGAATGATCAGCATCATCTGGAGAAATACTTTCCAGAAATAACGAACCCCGAAGGTAAAGAACGATACGAATTGCGTGTTCCCATCCAAAACGGCTTCGTTGATCATGCCGTACATGCCTGCCGTAGGAAAGGAAAAAGTGAGATAAGTGATGACGATATACAACAGGGTAAAGATTAGGATGCCGATCATGGCTCCGACCCCAAAAGCCGGGTTCAACAGTTCGGCGGAGGGATCGCCGGAAGTGAGCTGATCGGGGCTTAGACCGATGGCGGCCAATCCGATAACCAGGCCGATCATATACAAGATGAAGATGGCCATGGACCAAACAATATAGGATAGGATCGACCCGACCAGCACAGCTCCCCCTATCTTCCATCCATTGCGGCGTAACAACTGGAAATAAGTAGACATCAAAAAGCCTCCTACAACGATGATGGTTAAAAAAAGGGATACTCCTATATACGATTCACGGCTTCAATAGTTACGGAAAAACTGATTTTCTTTCATAAACGGAAAACCTGGCGCGCCGATTTTTGTCGGGGCCAGGTTTGGTGATGGATCATGAATCCGGCTTTTTTCGTTAAGAACGGGACAGGGTCTGATTACTCGGGTGCTCCTCCTGTGTATTCCAGTCGTCTCCGCTGGAATCCGGCTGCAACATTACCGCTTCCAGGTGGTCTTCTGGAAATAGATCATCTTGAATTCGAATGAGGTATCGGCGGAACAAAACCCCGAGGGATAGGATGACGGGAAACAACCCCAGAACGAGGAAGAGGAATCCCCCAAAAAGGCTGCTCACGATCATGGCGACTGCTCCGTCTTCGAAAAACCGAAGGATAATCCAAGGGAATAGAGAAAGGAGGAGAACAAGAGCCATCCCCAGTAAAGCGGAAAAGGCGGCTCCAAGTAAAGAAGCAAAGGCCCGTCCGAACATCAGAATGGCGATCTTGAAACCACTAGCAAAAGAGCGGAGGACACCCAGGTGGTCGCTGAATAGGACAACCATCGAATGAGACGAGGCGATTAGGAAAATCAGGCTCAGGAAGGCTATGACTACCAGCCAAGCGATGCGAAAGGGGAACTCTCCCTCTACCAGGGGCCAGGTTAGAGCAGCCAAGGCCCCTACTACTCCGGCCGCCAATTCATATAGCAATCCAAGAGCCAATAACGGAAAGAGATACCGGATCCCTCCTGAGAAAAAACGACCCAGCATCACCTTGTTATGCACAGCGGCATCGCGCACCGAACTGGTCAGGCCGGCAAGGAAAAAAGTCCAGCCCAACAAGGAAAGAAGGACAACCAGTACAGCATACCCGATCAGATGGCTTCCCCCTGTCGCAAAGGCATCCGTTAAAGTCTGAGCAAGTGCGTATAACTTGGGGATCATACCCGGTTCGGACGCCAGACTTTTCAGTGTCTCTTCAACGGAAGGCAGTTGGGAACCCAGCATCATACCCATGAATAAGTGCGGAACCAACAGGAGAACGGTGACAACCAGTCCACCGAATAAAGTGCTGACCCAAATTTTCATCCCATGGTGGTTCAACAATCGGAACGCTTCTGCCAAAAACGATCCCTCCCATCAACTAACAGATTTTCACCTTTTCCATGGTATCTCTTCCATGGCCGGAGGACAACGGGTCTGCCTTCTTTACCCCCCGGATTTGTGGTAACAAAAGAAACGGGAGTGGTCTTTTCTAAAGAACGTTTTTTTAAACAAAAAAGTTCTCCGATGCCCCATAACGGAAAAGGACGGCTGGTTTTTTCCTGTGGTAAACTGGAAGAGGGAGTGACCGAACGATGAGAGAACCGTTGAAAGAAAAGCTGTCCCTACTTCCGGACCAACCGGGTTGTTATTTAATGAAAAACGCTCAGGGGACCATCATCTATATCGGTAAGGCAAAGAGCCTGAAAAGTCGGGTTCGTTCCTATTTCACCGGAAGCCACGACGGCAAGACACAGTTGTTGGTTTCAGAGATTGAGGACTTGGAATACATCGTCACGGAAAGCGCGATTGAAGCCCTCATTCTGGAAGCCAATCTGATCAAGCGACATCGTCCTCATTACAATGTTCTGATGAAAGATGACAAATCGTACCCCTACATCCGGCTTACGAAAGAGGCGCATCCACGTCTTGAGGTAACCCGCAATATGAAAAAGGATGGATCTCGTTATTTCGGTCCATATCCGAATGCACTAGCGGCTCAGCAGACAAAAAAACTGCTGGACAAACTTTATCCGCTACGTAAATGCCGAACACTGCCGAAACGAGTCTGTCTTTACTACCATTTGGGGCAATGTCTCGCTCCCTGCGAGTTTGACGTCGATCCCACCCAGTATAGCGAAATGACTCGAGAGATTGTCCGTTTCTTAAACGGGGGCTACAAAGAAGTACAACAAGATTTGCGCCGCAAAATGGAGGCGGCCGCGGAAGAATTGGATTTTGAACGGGCCAAGGAATTGCGGGACCTGATTAAACATATCGAGACGGTCATGGTGAAACAGAATATCACACTCAATGATTATACGGATCGGGACGTATTCGGCTATGCAGCAGACAAGGGTGTGATGTGTGTCCAGGTCTTTTTCCTGCGACAGGGGAAGCTGATTGAACGAGATGTCTCGATCTTCTCCCATTACAACGAAGAAGAGGAAGACTTCCTTTCCTTCGTCACCCAGTTTTATCATGAAAAACCCGCTTTGCCCAAGGAAGTCGATCTTCCTCCAGCGGTGGATGCCGATCTTCTGAGCGGTTTCCTTCCAGGGGTTCAGGTCCATATTCCTCAGCGAGGTATGAAGAAGCGTTTGGTGGACATGGCTGCGGAAAATGCTCGCATTGCTCTTCGAGAACGGTTTAATTTGATCGAGCGGGACAAGGATCGCACGATCGAGGCGGCCCGCGGTCTGGGGGAAGCGCTGGGGATCGGTTATCCGAAAAGGATCGAGGCATTCGATAATTCTAATATCCAGGGGGCGGATCCGGTATCGGCAATGGTCGTCTTTATCGACGGGGCTATGGAGAAGAAAGATTATCGCAAATTCAAGATCCGTACGGTCCAGGGGCCTGATGATTATGGGACGATGCGGGAAGTGATCCGCCGTCGTTATGCCCGGGTGCTGAAAGAGGATCTTCCGTTACCGGAGCTGGTGATCGTTGACGGGGGGCGGGGACAGATGTCCGCCGCAATGGATGTGCTGGAGAATGAACTGGGCCTCTTTATCCCGGTTGCCGGTCTGGTGAAAGATGACCGGCACAAAACGGCCAAGCTGTTGTTCGGGGATCCGCCTCAGGAGGTGTCTCTTAAACGGGGCAGTCAGGAGTTTTATTTGTTACAACGCATCCAGGAGGAAGTCCACCGTTTTGCTATTACGTTTCACAGGCAGACCCGGGGTAAGCAGATGATCCAATCGATGCTGGACGACATTCCCGGTGTGGGCCAGAAACGGAAAACGCTGCTCTATAAACATTTTGGCTCCATTAACAAGATGAAAAAGGCCAGTGTCGAGGCATACCGACAAGCAGGGATCGGAGACAAACTGGCCAGGGAAATATTAACCCGCTTAAACGGAACAGACGAAAAGGATGGGAAGAGCTAAAGTCATGGGAGGGGAACGGATGGCCACACCTTTATCTCAGAGGAGCTTAATCCTGCTGGCAGGCGGCGAATCCCGCCGGATGGGCCGAAACAAAGCATATCTTCCCCTGGCCGGAGAGCCGATGGCGGCTCGTATCCTACACCGTCTGAAGGGTGTGGGTAAGCCTCTCCTTGCTGCTGGTTGTCGCCCTTTCCCCTCCATCCCCGGTATACCCGTGGTTCAGGACCACTGGCCGGGATGCGGCCCCCTCGCGGGAATTCATGCAGGGTTGGTCTATGGGAATTCAGAACTGAACCTTGTTGTTGCCTGTGACATGCCCTTCGTTTCCCGGGAATTGGCTGGCTTTTTGCTGGAGAAGGCAGAGAAAATTCCTGGGGCAGATGCCTTGGTCCCCCGTGCAGAAGGACGCATTCATCCGCTATTTGCTGTTTATCGACGCCGGACATTCCCCTTTCTGGAGGAAATTCTGCAGGAGAACACAGACCGAAGCGTCACCCGATTTTTGGAGCGGACCGATACGATCGAAGTAGGGGAGGAAGAGTGGCATCACCTGGCTGACCCTAGGCTAGCCCTTCTCAATATGAACCGACCGGGTGATTATGACCAGGTCCGAAAACGGGTCGAACAGGAGCATACCAAAAACCACCCTTATCCCGATTAATCGGGCAGGGTGGTTTTTCTTATGTCGATTCTCTTCTTACCGGTTCAGGCCATCAGGCCTGGAAGAGGAGCTTGTGGAAGAGGAACTGGTCTCCTTAGTCTCGCGAATATCGTCACGGGAGTCGGCTTTCGTGTCGTCGTTGTGGGTACGGCGGTCCTCATTTCCGCTGCCGCTGACGGAATCCTTGAATTCACGCAAGGTTCGTCCAGCGGCTCGTCCCAGCTCCGGCAATTTTTTGGGGCCGAAAAGGAGAAGGGCGACCAGAATGATGAGGATAAAGCCTGGTATACCGATTTGAGGCATGGAGTTTCACTCCCTTGGTTTTATAGATTCGATGTCGACTGGCGTCGCATCTGTGGTCGGTCATGGGGGGTCATGCTTTTATTATACTTCTTTAACAAAGGGCTTCAAGTTAACGTTTGATGACGACGAGGAGCAAACGTCTCGATGAGGGGACCGTTATACTTATCTTCAGGGTTTATCCTTGTGAGAATGTAAGGGTAACAATTTTTGGTAATATAAAAGGTATAAGCGGTGCTCCTCCCACATGTAGAGAGTTCGTTCTTTGAAGCGGGATGGTGTAGAGCTTCAGTGGCGAACGAATCGGTCGCGTCTATTGCCGTCAAACTAACGAGTACTGATCTGGGTACAGGCATAGGGGCTGGGATTTCCGGCATTGTACGGGGCTTCGGTTGGCGCCCTTTTTGTGTGAAAATTGTTGACAATCTTCTCTTTCTTGAGTAGCATGTTTATTGAAAACGTTTTCGGGAGGCTGGTTCATGACCGTTACTATCAAGGATATCGCCAAACAGGCGGGGGTATCCATTACGACGGTGTCCCGTGCCATGAACGGTTATCGGGACATCAACCCTGAAACCCGAAAAAGAGTGCTCCAAATCGCCGATGAGTTAAATTATCGTCCTAGTGGGATTGCCCGTAGCCTGGTGATGAAACAATCGAAAACGATTGGTCTCATCATCTCCGAGATGACACGGTCGCGCACCGGCCATCATTTCTTGTTTGATGTCATCTCCGGAGTGAATGATCGGGCGATGGCCTTGGGTTACGATCTGATCCTGGCCACCACCAGCCCTCATGAACAACAAGTGGTTCCCTATATGGAACTGTGTCACCGTCGCCAATTGGACGGTGTTATCCTATCGGGGGTTCGGACCAAGGACCCGTACCTCCAGGAGGTGTTGGATTCCGACATTCCCTGTGTATTAATCGATGTGCCGCTTCTGGGAAAAGCCTGTAGTCACATCACGTTGGATAACCGCAAAGGGGCCCACCAGGCCGTAAAGTATTTGATCCGTTCCGGCCACCGCCATATTGGCTTTATCAACGGACATCGTGAAGCCTTCGTCAGTGAAGAGCGCCTGCTGGGATACCGACATGCGATGGAAGAAGCGGGGCTGAAGGCAGAGTGGGTGTTTTACGGTGATTTTGATGAAGCTTCCGGCAGGGAGGGCGTGCGTCACTTGTTGGAACAAAATCCCGAGCTGAGTGCTTTTTTCTGTGCCAGTGATTTAATGGCTATCGGGGCGATGAGAGAACTGGAGGGGATGGGGAAAAAGGTTCCCCAAGATGTGAGTGTGATCGGCTTTGACGATATCGACCTAGCTCATTATGTAACACCGACCCTTAGCACGGTTTACCAGCCGCGGTATCAGTTTGGCACGCAGGCTGTGGATGTAATTGTCGGGATGCTGGAAGGAGAACAAGGCAAACCGGTGGTGTTGGAGCCGGAATTGTTGCTTCGGGAAAGTACTTAATTTTTTTCGATTTCCCCGAAAACGTTTTCGGAAAGGTGGAGGGAATCCCATTGACACAAGTCATCAAAGAAGGAAATCTCTTTTTTCACAGTGACGACTGGGGTTATTTACCCCAGGGTAATCAGCAAGGACTGGGTTTGTATTACCGGGATACCCGCTTCCTCAGCAGATTGGAGTGGGAGTTGGACGGTGTAGAAATCGTTCCCCTCCACGCCAAAATCGACGGTGCCGAAAGTTTGTATCGCTATACCAATCAAATCGTGGAAAAGGAAGGGACCGTCTCTTTTTGGCGTGAGTCGCTGGAGATTGAACGGCAATGCTGGCTCCATGGCGGTGTGTTGTATGAGCGGTTTCGCTTTTCTAATCTGGATCGAAACCCGTTGGAGACACACCTGAACGTACGGTTGGATGCCGATTTTGCCGATATGTTTATCGTACGCGGTTTCCAGGAGGGGAAAGTGGGTGATAAACAGCCCGTTGAAACGACTACCGAAGGCCTTCGTTTCTCCTATCAAGGAGTCGACGGTTTGACCCGCTCCTTAGTAGTGAAAGTGGAACCGGCAGGCCGATCCGGGGAAGACGGGAGTCTAAGGATTCCCCTCTCTCTCGCACCCGGCGAAGAGCAGGAGGTAACGCTAACCTACTTACTGTCCGTGGGTGAGGAAACAATGAAAGCCGTCCAGCAGGAAGAAGCTTTCAACGCGTTCCGCCGAGCGGGAGAAGAATGGGATCACCTGTGCCCGCAAGTGTATTCAGACAGTTCTGACTTCAATGCGATGTACCGGCGCGGGTTAGCGGATATGCGGATGCTTCTCACAGATGTGGGGGACGGTCTTTTCCCGGTGGCGGGGCTTCCCTGGTACGCCGTACCCTTTGGACGAGATAGTCTGATCGCGGCCTGGCAGAGCCTGGCGGTCCGACCGGAATGGGCAAAGGCCACCATCCGCACGATGGCCCGTTACCAGGGAGAGAAGGTGGATGAGTGGCGGGATGAGGAGCCGGGTAAGATCCTCCATGAAATCCGCTATGGCGAATTGGCTGTAACAGGACAGATTCCCTTCACCCCGTACTATGGCACGGTGGACGCAACTCCTCTCTTCCTGCTTCTGATTGGGGAGATCTATCGGTGGACCGGAGATTGGGGCTTTGTGCGTGAGTGTGCCGACGCTGCCAAAAAAGCCTTTCGCTGGATTGAGGAATACGGTGATCCTGACGGTCGTGGCTATACAGTTTACCAGCGCAAATCCGAGAAGGGTATCGGAAATCAGGGTTGGAAGGATTCTGCCGATTCCGTTGTCCATCGCGATCATATCTTAGCCGAAGCGCCTATCGCTTTGGTCGAGGTACAGGGATATGTGTACCAGGGACAGCGGATCTGGTCGTCCCTTTTCCGTCGGCTGGGAGAGGATAAATGGGCGGATAAATTGGCACGGCAGGCAGATGCGCTTCGGGAACGTTTTCGACGTGACTTTTGGATGACGGATGAATCATTTCCGGCTTTGGCGCTGGATAAAGAGAACCGACAAGTGGGAACCGTCACTTCCAATCCCGGGCATTGTTTAATCGGCGGTATCCTGGATAGGGACCAGTCTGTCTCGGTTGCCCGTCGGCTTCTCTCGCCGGATCTTTTCTCCGGATGGGGGATCCGTACCATGAGCCAAAAGGCCCGTTCCTATAATCCGATGAGCTATCATAACGGGTCGGTCTGGCCTCACGACAACTCCCTCATTCTATTGGGTTTGAAGCAATCCGGGTTTGACCGGGAAGCGGAAAAGTTGATGCAAGGATTAATCGATACGGGAGCGCAATTCGAGGGGCACCGGCTGCCGGAGCTCTTCTGCGGGTATGGTCGCGAAGAAGGCGAGCCTATCCCGTACCCAGTAGCATGTTCGCCCCAGGCATGGGCGGCGGGGACGGCCTTTGTCCTACTGCAAGTTATGACCGGGTTGAACCCGGACCCCGAACGGGGTCGAATCCGACTTCGCCCGTCACTTCCCCCCGACCTGTCATGGCTGAATGTCAGAAACCTGCGGGTGGGATCCGGACATATTGATCTTCGTTTAGTCCGCTCTCAAGGGGTCGTCCATGCCTGGGTGGAACGGAACACGACCGGATGGCCGGTGGAAATTGATTAAAAAATCCCAATATCCTGCCCTTGCAAAAAAGGGCACACACCAAAACGGAGGGATCAATCTCATGAAACGTACCCGGTTGTACCGTGTGTTGACGGTTGTCTCTGTCCTGGTATTGCTGGTTACCGCTTGCGGAGGAGGTTCCGGTGCCGATGGAGACAAGGGTGAGATCCGCATCGGCGCACAGTTGTCGAGTCCAGCGGAACATAAGATCCTGGAGAAGCAAATCAAAGCTTTTGAAGAAAAAAACCCGGATATTCAAGTCAGCATCCAAGCCATTACCGACGATTATTTAAAAGAGATGCAAACCTTGATCGGTGCCAAGCAGGAACCCGATGTCTTCTATCTCGACAGTATGCCCGCACCGGATCTGATTAACTTGGGCGTGCTTGAACCGCTGGATAAATATATCCAAGCGAGCGATCTAGACACTTCCGAATTTGAAGAAGCTTTGATCGAAGCTTACACCAAGGACAGTTCGATTTACGGCTTGCCTAAGGATTATAACACCCTGGCCCTCTTCTATAATAAAAAGATGTTTAAAGAAGAAGGTTTGGAGCCTCCCACCACCTGGGATGAGCTGCGGGATGCAGCCAAAAAGCTGACCAAAGGCGGAAGGAAAGGGCTTGCCATCAACCCTGAGTTGGCACGCTATCAACCCTTTGTCTATCAGAACGGCGGGGCTGTGTTGGATGAAGACGGCAAGGCGACCCTGGATCGGAAAGAAAACGTAGAGGCGTTGGATTTCTTCACCTCACTCTTCCTGGAAGACCAGTCCACCGGTGTCCCGAACGACCTGGGGGTGGAGTGGGCCGGTGACGCTTTTGCCGAGGAGAAAGCGGCAATGGTATATGAAGGGGGTTGGATGATTCCCTTCCTGAAGGAAAAAGCGCCCGATCTTGAATACGGGATCGTCGAACTTCCTGCCAAAGAGAAAGGAATGAAAAGCTCCAACCTGGCCTTCACGGTGGCATACGTGATGTCGAAAAACAGTAAAAACAAAGAGGCTGCTTTCAAATTGATCGAATTCCTTACCAGTAAAGAAGGGCAAACATACGTGGTGGAGAGCGGACTGGCTCTGCCTTCCCGCAAATCGATGGGAGAAAAGTTCATCCGAAAGTATCCGGAACGGGAAGCGTTCGTGAAAGGGGCAGCTTATGCAGAGCCCTTCCAATACGGCGATTACGGTAACAAGTTTGCCGACGAGGCCAGCAAAGCGGCAGAATCCGTGGTACTGAAACAGGAAAAATCCGTGGAAAACGCCCTCAAGAAGGCGCAGGAACGGGTCGAATGACAGAGAGAGAAAGGGAGGGAGCCGACTAGCTCCCTTTCGCCCTTGAAAGGAGGTATGGAACCATGTCCATGGACCACCCTAGAAAATCGCAACCAGTTCCCCCGTCTCGAGCGATAAACTCAAAACCGCCGTCGCCGGGGGGGAGAAAGAGGTGGACCAGTGATCCCGTGATGGGGTATCTGTTCACCTTGCCGGTGATCGTTTCCCTAACCGTGTTTTTGATTGGCCCGATCCTTTACGCCTTTTATCTCAGCTTTCAACAGTTCACGTTTCTTAATCCGGACTTGTCCCAGTTTGTCGGTTGGGACAATTATATGCGCCTGTTACAGGATAAACGCTTCCACACGGCGTTAAAGAACACCTCTTTTTATTCCCTAGGAGTGGTGCCGGTGCAAGTGAGTATTGCCTTGTTGCTGGCCCTGATCGTCAACAGCCGTCTCCGGGGGAAGACATTTTTTCGGGTGGCGTATTTCCTGCCCACAGTCACTTCTACCGTCGCCGTGTCCGTCATGTTCCTGTTTTTGTTTAAAAGGGATGGGCTGGTTAACGCTTTTTTGTCCCTCTTCGGGGTGGAGGGGCGCAGTTGGATGCTGGATATTGATTTTGCTTTACCCTCGATCATGTTGATGGCCGTGTGGACCACGGTCGGCCAATTCATGGTGATCTACTTGGCCGGGTTACAGGACATCCCATCCGATCTTTATGATGCGGCGGAGGTGGATGGGGCGGGCCCCTTCCGGCAGTTTTGGCACATTACGCTACCGCTCTTAAAGCCCACCACTTTCTTTATCGTGGTCATGTCGATCATCGGTACTTTTCAGGTGTTTGATCAGATGTACGTGATCTCCAAAGGGGAAGGCGGACCGTTGGATTCCACCCTCACGGTGGTACTGTATCTATACAATGTCGCCTTCAAAGATTTTGAGATGGGCTATGCATCGGCGATCGCGTTTTTCCTGTTTGCCGTTATTCTCGTCCTCACCCTGATTCAGCGCAAATTTTTCGGTGAGGAGACACGTATGTAAAGGAGGGGTTTCCATGAACCGCCTGTTGCGGATTTTATTCTACACCGTGGTGGTGGGATATGCATGTCTCACACTGGGACCCTTCCTGTGGTCCATTTACACCACCTTCAAAACGACGCCAGACATCAATCGGTTGTGGGTGCCGTTATCGGATCTCACTATCGCCAACTATGTCCATATCATTCTGAGTGATCAATATCCCTTTGCTCGCTGGTTTCTAAACAGTATCGTGGTAGCGGTGATCGTCACGGTCGGCAACCTCGTGTTCAATTCCATGGCGGGCTACGCCCTGGCGCGGATCGAATTTCCCGGTCGGACGGTGTTATTCTTAACCATTCTGTCCGTGATGATGGTGCCGGGACAGGTGATCCTGGTTCCGATGTATATCCTCTTGTCCAACCTGGATTGGGTCAATTCCTATGCCGGGCTGACAATACCGTTCCTGGTGCAAAGTTTCGGGATCTTTCTCATGCGTCAGTTCTTCCTGTCGGTTCCCCGGGAGCTGGAAGAGGCGGCCTTTCTCGACGGTCTCAGTCGTTGGGGGGTGTTCTGGCGGATCGTGATGCCCCTCGCCAAGCCTGCGCTGGCGGCCCAGACTATTTTCATTTTTATGGGAAACTGGAACAGTTTTATGTGGCCCAACCTGCTGGCCAGCACCAAAGATATGTATACAGTGCCCGTGGGCCTGAACACCTTGTACGGCGAGTATGACGCTTTCTGGAACAACATCCTCGCCGGCGCCATGTTTATGACCGTACCGGTAATTATTGTGTTTATCTTGTTTCAACGCCATTTTATTAAGGGAGTATCAACTACGGGCTTAAAGTGATGGGGTTCGGGTGGCGGGGTTGGTTCCATCATTTCCGTTCACAAGCTCCCTCTCTGACTGAAGGAGTACTGGTGACAGCCGGATGTCCATACGGTTCCCTTCTTTTCCCGTAAGAAAGGTGTTGTACTGTTTTTGTCGGTATGTTACCATCGTAAACAATTAAAAATACGGGCGAGAGCGAATGATTGAAAAATTTTACGTTTGCTTTTTTCGCTCGGGGGTAAGTGAACAATCGAAAACCCTCACGATTCACGTGTGAATAAGAGGTGCAAAAACCATCAGTATCCGTTGCGAGGTGCGGTGCCGAAGAACGGCGGAGAAAGGGGTTTATTGCCGAAGTCCGTCCACCCGCCGCGGGAGGAGGGGTTGGGTCCGTCACCGAACAGGGGCGGGACTGTCACGGGATTTTCCGTGGAGAGCTGATCACAGGGAGCGAGTGAGGCTGGTGTGTGCCGTTGGTTAAGGCGACAGCTGGAACTTCCTGCTGTGGCCTTTTCTTGTCTCAAGGGCCGCACCGTAAAAAGGAGAGGAGATTCTAACAGGAAAATGGGACTCGTCGTACAAAAGTTTGGCGGAACTTCCGTCGGCAGTGTGGACCGTATCCAAAACGTCGCGGAAAAAGTGGCTAGAACCCATGCTGAGGGTCACCAGGTTGTAGTGACGGTGTCGGCGATGGGAAAGACCACGGATGAGCTGGTCTCCCTGGCTCGGCAGATAAGCAGTCACCCTCCCCAGCGGGAGATGGATGTCCTCCTGACTACGGGCGAGCAGGTGACCATTGCCCTTCTTAGTATGGCTTTGCAGGAGAAAGGGTTGAAAGCGCGTCCCATGACGGGCTGGCAGGCGGGCATCCAGACGGATCCCATTCACGGAAAAGCGCGAATCGACCATATCGATACCCGCAGGGTAAAAGAATGCCTCGAGTGGGGAGAGATTGTTGTTGTTGCAGGCTTCCAGGGAGTTTCCGCCGAGGGAGAGATCACGACTCTCGGACGGGGGGGATCTGATACGACGGCCGTCGCCCTGGCTGCAGCGCTTCGGGCAGATCGGTGTGAGATCTTCACCGATGTTACCGGTGTCTTCACTGCTGACCCCCGGATGGCGCCCAAAGCAAGCAAGCTGAAGGAAATTTCCTATGAAGAGATGCTGGAACTGGCTAACTTAGGGGCGGGGGTTTTGCACCCGCGGTCTGTGGAGTGTGCCATGACCCATCAGGTCCCGTTGGTAGTCCGATCCAGTTTTGTTGACGAAGAAGGTACCTGCGTTAAGGAGGCGGACCAGATGGAAGAACAGATCAATGTGCGGGGAGTGGCCCACGATCTTCAGGTGGCGAGGATGAAAGTCCTGGGCCTTCCCAATCGGGCTGAGACGCTGACGACGCTCTTCACCCGACTGGCTAATGCTCACATCAATGTGGATATGATTGTTACCAGTGAACATGACGATGAGCGGATCGATGTGGCTTTCAGCGTTCACGAGGATGAAGGAGACGAGGCGCAAAGCGTGATCGAGGAGTACCAGGGTGAGTTGGGCTGTATCAAGGTTCTCTCTGAGACGGGCTTGGCCAAAGTATCCGCTGTGGGGGCGGGAATGGTCACCAATCCTGGTGTCGCGGCACGGATGTTCACATCCCTCTCCGAAGCAGGAGTCCGAATTAAGATGGTTTCCACATCGGAAATTAAAATCTCTTGTGTCATTCCTAAGGGACAGGCGGAAAAAGCGGTCCGGGAGCTCCATACGACTTTCGGCCTTGATGTAGAGGAAGAGGCGCTTGCCGGCGTCGTTTCATAAGGAAAGACGAAACGTATAAAAAACTGGGAGGGACTCCATTTCCTTCCCAGTTTTTTCTATGCTCTCAATCAAATAAAAATTGGCCATTCCTTGCAGGACTTTTTTTATAGAAGACGGAATATAGATAAAAGGGCTGAATGCTCGTTCAACCGGATTACGGGTCATTATCTCTTCGGTCCTGTCGGGGACGAGCAGACGGCACGGAACCTGGTGAACCTCAATGGTCGCTGGGGCCCATTTTTCTCAAGGGGGTTGTGAAGCAAATGTCAAAGAGGTGGACCAGTTGGATTGCAATCGGATTGGTACTCAGCATGGCTTTCTTGGCGGCTTGTGGGAGCGATGCCGGTAAGGGAGCTTCAGATGAACAAGTTCTCACTGCAGGGATGGTTGTAAGTGAGCCGCCAAACTTGGATCCGGCAAAAACAGAGGATTCTCAATCTGGCTTGATCGCCCGCCATGTGATGGAAGGGTTGGCCAATATGGATAAAGAGGGTGAACCGACACCGGGGATCGCTGAGAAATGGGATGTGAGCAAGGACGGAAAGAAAATCACCTTCCATCTGCGCGATGCCAAATGGTCCAACGGGGATCCGGTGACAGCGGGGGATTTCGAGTACGCATGGAAGCGAGTGCTCAATCCTGATACCGGTTCCACCTATGCCTATCAGCTGTTCTACCTGAAAAATGGCGAAAAGTACAACAAAGGGAAAGCCAAAGCGGATGAAGTCGGGGTAAAGGCCGTCGATGATAAGACGCTGGAAGTGGAATTGGAAAAACCGACACCGTATTTTATCTCGCTGACTTCCTTCTACACCCTGATGCCCGTCAACAAAAAAGTGGTGGAGAAGAATAAAAAATGGGCCGCCAACGCCGATACCTTCGTGAACAACGGAGCGTTTAACTTGGCCGAATGGAAACATGATTCCAAGATCGTGTTGAAAAAGAACAAGGATTACTGGAATGCGGACAAAGTGAAGCTGGCTCAGATCAACCTGCCCTTTATCGGGGAAGATAAGACCGGCTACCAGATGTTTAAAGCCGGTGAAATCGACTATGGCGACAAGACGATTATCCCTGCTGACATGATGGGAGACCTGATCAAAAAAGGCGAAGTGAAGAGCGTTCCGGAATTGGCCAGCTATGCCTACGAATTTAACGTGAAGGAAAAACCCTTTACCAACGAGAAGATCCGGAAAGCCTTCGCGATGGCCATGGATCGGAAATCCATCGTCGAAAATGTTGCGCAAGGGGGTCAACTCCCCGCCAATGGTTGGGTCCCCCGTGGAATGCCCGATTTTGCAGCTGAGAAGGATTGGGTACAAGCGCATGACACGTACTTAAAACCCACCGCCCAAGCCGAAGAAGCGAAGAAGCTTCTGAAAGAAGGAATGAAGGAAGAGGGCTGGGATAAGCTTCCGCCAGTTACCATCGATTACAACACAGATGAAGGACATAAGAAGATCGCTGAAGCAATTCAACAGATGTGGAAGAAAAACCTCAATGTTAATGTAAAACTGCGCAACTCCGAGTGGAAAGTGTATTTGGAGAAAAAACATACCGGAGACTTCCAGGTCGCCCGCTTCGGTTGGCTGCCGGACTATGTGGATCCGATGACCTTCCTGGATATGTACACGACGGATTCCGGTCAAAACGATCCCAGCTATAGTAACAAAAAATATGACGCATTGATTAAGAAAGCCAAATCGACAGCCGACCAAAAAGTCCGGATGGAAGCTCTGCACAAAGCGGAGAAGATCCTGATGGAAGATATGCCGATTGCCCCCATCTATTCTTACACGCACAACACGATGCAAAAGGAAAATGTGAAAAATGTGATCTACAAGAAAGATGGCCACACGGACTTCCGTTTTGCTTACCTGACTGAAGAGTAACCGTATAGGCAAGTGGCACTCTCAGTTTTGGTGCAGGAAGAGATCACCCCGATGGGGTGGTCTTTCCTTGCTTATAATCAAGCGGGAGGTGGATTGCAATGCTTCGCTATATTGGAAAGCGCTTAGCCGTTATGTTGACGACCTTATGGGTAATCTCTACCTTGACTTTTATCTTGATGAACTGCATTCCGGGAGATCCCTTCACCTCGGAAAAGAAACTTCCGGAACAAACCTTGAAAAATTTGAAGGCAGCTTATGGTCTGGACAAGCCGCTGCCGATGCAATATGTAGTTTATATCAAGAACTTGGCTCAAGGGGATTTAGGGTTTTCCATCAAAAACACGAACCGAACCGTCAATGATATGTTGAAAGAAGGATTTCCCGTCTCTGCCCAGTTGGGGTCGCAGGCCTTGATTCTCGCTATTTTTGCCGGAATCGTGATGGGAACGGCGGCTGCTCTGAAACAGAATAGGTTGCCTGACTATACCCTCATGGTTTTGGCGGTAATCGGTCTCTCGGTGCCCAGCTTTGTGATTGCTCCCCTGTTTCAAAAATATTTTGGGTTGAAGTGGGAGCTCTTGCCCATTGCAGGGTGGGGGGAATTTGACAAGACGATCTTGCCTGCCATCGCCCTCGCTTTTACACCGCTAGCGCTGGTGACACGGTTGATGCGTTCCAGCATGTTGGAAGTGATCGGGCAGGACTATATCCGGACTGCACGAGCCAAGGGGCTGCCTCCCTGGCGTGTCATCAGTTCCCATACCTTGCGGAATTCGATCATTCCCGTGGTGACACTCATCGGTCCCTTGGCAGCAGCGATTCTTACCGGGAGCTTTGTCATTGAGAAAATCTTTTCCATACCGGGCATTGGAAAATATTTTGTTGAGAGTATCACCAATCGCGATTATCCGGTGATCATGGGGACCACCATCTTTTTTGCCGCCTTTTTGATTACAATGAATTTCTTAGTGGATTTGGCTTATGGGCTGATTGATCCCCGGATTAAAGTCGGCAAGAGGGAGGCATAACGAATGGCGATACCCGCAGAAAGGTTTGAACAAGCACCGAAACGGGACCTTGAAGCAGAAACGATATCGAGACCCAGTGTCAGCTATTGGCAAGATGTATGGAGAAGGTTGCGTCAAAACAAATTGGCCATGATCGGACTCGGCATCATTACTTTGCTTTTGGTCATGGCGATCGCGGGCCCCTTTATGCTCCCATACACCTATTATGAGCAGGATCTCGGGGCTGGGAAAAACCTGGAGCCCTCCGCTTCCCATTGGTTTGGTACGGATGACTTGGGCCGGGATGTTTTTGTTCGGACCTGGCATGGTGCACGGATTTCTTTGACTATCGGTGTGGCCGCAGCTCTGATTGATCTGGTAATCGGGGTGATATACGGGGGTCTCTCCGGGTATCGAGGAGGGCGCACGGATGAGATCATGATGCGGATCGTGGATGTCCTATGGGGGCTTCCCTATCTTCTCGTGGTGATTCTGATCCTGATCGTTATGGATAACCCGGGCTTGATCCCCATCTTAATCGCACTCACGGTTACCGGTTGGTTGAATATGGCACGGCTGGTCCGCGGCCAGGTTTTGCAAGTAAAAGAGCAGGAATTTGTGATGGCCTCCAAAACCCTTGGTGCGAGCACCCGTCGGTTGATGACCAAGCATCTGATTCCTAACACCTTGGGTCCGATCATTGTCATACTGACCTTCACGGTCCCCAGTGCCATTTTTGCCGAGGCCTTCCTCAGTTTCTTAGGGCTTGGTGTCCAAGCGCCCATCGCGAGCTGGGGAACCATGATCAACGACTCCTTAGTAGTTGTCCTATCCGATGAATGGTGGCGGCTGTTTTTCCCGGCGTTCTTTTTAAGCTTAACCTTGTTGGCTTTTAACGCTTTGGGTGACGGCCTGCGGGACGCCCTGGATCCAAAGATGCGAAAGTGAGGAGGGAGATCCATGAAAACGATTCTAGAAATCAATGACCTGCATGTATCCTTTCAGACCTATGCCGGTGAAGTGAAAGCCGTTCGCGGGGTCAACCTCCGTCTGGAGAAAGGAGAGACGCTAGCTATTGTAGGGGAATCGGGGAGTGGAAAGAGTGTCACTGCCCAGTCTGTCATGCGTTTGATCCCCTCCCCGCCAGGTCGCATCAAGAAGGGGGAAATCCTTTTCGACGGCCGTGACTTGACTAAGGCTACCGAAAAAGAGATGTTCAAGATTCGAGGCTCGGAGATCGGAATGATCTTCCAGGATCCGATGACTTCTCTTAATCCGACGATGACGGTGGGACGGCAGATCACCGAAGGGTTGATGTGGCACCAGAAGTTCAGCCAAGCAGAAGCGAACAAGCGAGCAGTGGAGATGTTGCGCTTGGTGGGGATTCCCACGCCGGAAAGACGAGCCGGTCAATACCCCCACCAGTTCAGTGGAGGTATGCGGCAACGGGCGATGATTGCCATCGCCCTCGCTTGTAACCCGAAAATCCTGATCGCTGACGAACCGACGACCGCCCTGGATGTAACGATCCAGGCCCAGATATTGGAATTGATGACAGAATTGCAGCATAAGACAGAGACAGCCATCATCCTGATTACCCATGATCTTGGCGTGGTGGCAGAAACCGCTCAGCGGGTGGCGGTGATGTATGGAGGCAAAGTGGTGGAGACAGGCCGGGTGGACGACATTTTCTATCAGCCTCGCCACCCATATACCTGGGGACTAATGCACTCCATGCCCCGTCTAGACTGGAAGCAGGATGAAGATCTCGCCCCGATCCCCGGCTCCCCGCCGGATTTGTTCGATCCACCAAAGGGATGTCCCTTTGCTGACCGATGTCCCCACGCCATGCATATCTGTCACGATGAGATGCCGGAAGTGACGGAAGTATCGGGTTCCCATCAGGTCTCCTGCTGGTTAGAACACCCCCAGGCTCCGTCCGTGGGGAAGGACAGCCTGCAAATCAACATCGCTTCCAAGTGAGTCCTTGACAGCGGGCATTCGCTCGTCATATGATAAACAAAATGCAAGTGAATTGAATCGAAAATCTTCTTATCCAGAGCGACGGAGGGACTGGCCCGATGATGTCGCGGCAACCCCATTTCCCAATCAGGGGAAAGGAGGGTGCCAATTCCTGCAGGGCTTCTTGCGGCCCTGGAAGATGAGAAGAGGCCGTCGGATTGCGTATCCACCTTCGCATACCCGCCCTCTTCGTTCATCGAAGAGGGCGTTTCCTTTATCAAAAACTCTCCAATGAACCAACTAACAGGATATGGAACCGCGAACAAAGGAGGAGGTAGGATGCCGATCACCGCGAAGACATCGACTCCGTGTGAAACGAAAACCCGCAACCTGTCGATCGGATCCTTTGAACTGGAATCAGGGGAGACCTTATCGTCCGTGGAAGTGGCAGTAGAAACCGCCGGTATGCCGGCCCCGGGGTATACAAACGCTCTTCTCGTCTGTCATGCTCTAACCGGGGATTCCCGGACGGTTGGGGATGAATCGGCTTCCGGATGGTGGGAAGGCCTAATCGGTCCGGGAGGTTATGTGGACACAGGCAATTATTTTGTCATCACCATGAATGTTTTGGGTGGTTGCAACGGTACGACGGGTCCAAAGTCGATCAACCCCATAACCGGTCAACCCTATGGTTCCGATTTCCCCTTTGTCAGCATTCGCGATATGGTTCGACTTCAGAAACGCTGTTTGGAGGAAATGGGGATTTCCTCCGTACGGGCGGTGATTGGCGGCTCGATGGGAGGGATGCTTGTACTGGAATGGGGAATCCTCTATCCGAAATTCGCCGACAGACTGGTGCCGATCGCCACAGCTGATGCCCTTTCCCCTACGGCAATCGCATACAATGACATCGGTCGCCAGGCGATTCTTTCCGATCCGGATTACCGGGGTGGACATTACTATGATGGGAACGGTCCCGCCCGAGGGCTCTCCATTGCCCGTATGATGGGGATGATCACCTACCGGACGAGCACCCTTTTTGAAAAGCGGTTCAGCCGTCACCTACAGCAAGGGGAGACGATCAATAGCCTAGATTCCGTCTTTCAGATTGAGAGTTATCTCCGTTATCAAGGAAAAAAGCTGGTGGACCGATTTGACGCCAACAGTTATCTCTATCTTCTGAAGGCGATGGATACCCATGACATTGGTCGGGGAAGAGGCGGTCGATCAGCCGCCTTAGCCCGCATCCAATGCCCGGTATTTGTGATCGGGATTCGCGAGGATATTTTGTTCCCTGTTCACCAGCAACGGGAATTGCATGGCACACTCACCCAACTGGGGAAATCCAGCAAACTATTGGAGGTATCATCGGAATATGGTCACGATGCCTTTTTGGTCGAATTTGACGAAATCGGGCCCGCCATCCGAGATTTCCTGATGGAGGATTGAGGTATAGGTCAACCTATGGGGAAACTCACCAGCCCAGCCGAGGACAACACGGGAAAGTTTCAACCTTTTGAGCGGACCGGAGGTGATTCTGACCCGTTTTCTTTTTTGTGAATAGGAAGGCCTTTTCATAGGAAAGGAAATCCAACGGATGGCGTACCATAGTAGGGTAAGGGAGGTTCTGTCAAATCCAGTCAGGGTCAGCTTGACCAGTTCTAACCATGGGAGTACAATGAAGTTGTCAACAAGGTGAAACTTCTTTCCATACAATTAAACAGGAATGTTACCATTACCGGCGTTTCGCCGGTTCCGCTTTGAGGAGAGAAGCTTTTACAATTCGCAATCTTATAAGGGGCAATGGGGGGCAAAAGATGAGCAAGCAGGGTAGTTTCTTCAACCGGCGGCTGCACTCCCTTTTGGGTGTCATCCCAGTCGGCTTTTTTTTGCTTGAGCACCTCTGGACCAACTACCACGCCACCCAAGGGGTGGATTCCTTCCGGGAACAAGTGGATTGGTTATGGAGCATTCCGTTCCTGACGGTTCTTGAGATCTTCTTCATCTTCCTGCCGCTGCTGTATCATGGTGTGTACGGTTTGTACATCGCTTTCACAGCACAGAACAATCTGAACAATTTCGGCACTTTTCGCAACACCATGTTCATGTTGCAACGTGTGACCGGTGTCATCACCCTGATCTTCGTCACCGTTCATGTTTGGCAGACGCGGGTTCAGGTGGCGTTGCAGGGAATGTCGTCGGAAGAACTGACACGGCAGACGGCGGATGTGATCAACAATCCGGTTAACTTTGTCTGGTATCTGATCGGGATTGTGGCAGCCGTCTTCCATTTTTCCAACGGCATGTGGTCCTTTCTCGTCAGTTGGGGGATCACTGTCGGCCCCCGCGCCCAGCGGGTTTCCACCTGGGTTTGGATGGCCGTCTTCGTGCTGGTCTCCTATATCGGCATCCGCGCCCTGATCGCATTTACTAATCCGGAATTCACCAACATGCTGGCTCAGCGCTAAGAAGGGGGCACTGCCATTATGAAGGAGAAAGTGATCATCGTCGGCGGCGGCCTCGCCGGCCTCATGGCTACCGTCAAAGTGGCCGAAGCGGGAGCCGACGTCGATCTATTTTCAGTCGTACCTGTGAAGCGTTCCCACTCCGTCTGCGCCCAGGGGGGCATCAACGGAGCGGTTAACACCAAGGGAGAGGGCGACTCTCCCTGGGAGCACTTTGATGATACCGTCTACGGTGGGGATTTCCTCGCAAATCAGCCGCCGGTGAAGGCGATGTGTGATGCGGCACCGGGGATCATCTACCTGATGGACCGGATGGGAGTTCCTTTCAACCGTACACCAGAGGGCCTCCTCGATTTCCGCCGTTTCGGCGGCACCAAGCATCACCGGACGGCCTTTGCGGGGGCGACCACAGGGCAGCAACTCCTTTACGCCCTGGATGAACAGGTTCGCCGTCAGGAAGTAGCGGGCCGTGTAACCAAATATGAGATGTGGGAGTTCCTCTCTATCATTCAGGATGACGAGGGACGCTGCCGCGGGATTGTCGCTCAGGATCGCCGCAGCATGGAGATTCGGTCTTTCCACGCCGACGCCGTCATTATGGCCACCGGCGGGCCGGGGATCATCTTCGGTAAAACGACCAACTCCATGATCAATACGGGGACGGCGGCCAGCGCAGTCTACCAGCAGGGTGCCTACTATGCCAACGGTGAATTTATCCAGGTTCACCCGACGGCCATCCCTGGAGATGATAAACTGCGCCTCATGTCCGAGTCCGCCCGTGGTGAAGGCGGACGCGTCTGGACCTATAAAGACGGCAAACCTTGGTATTTCCTTGAAGAGATGTACCCTGCTTATGGGAATCTGGTCCCCAGGGATATCGCCACCCGGGCTATTTTCAAGGTCTGTGTGGACGATAAACTGGGGATCAACGGGGAGAATATGGTGTATCTTGATCTATCCCATAAAGACCCGAAAGAGCTGGACATCAAGCTGGGCGGGATCATCGAGATCTACGAGAAGTTCATGGGCGAAGATCCACGCAAAGTCCCGATGAAGATCTTCCCTGCTGTTCATTACTCGATGGGCGGCCTCTGGGTCGATTTCAACCAGATGACCAATATTCCGGGTCTCTTCGCAGCCGGAGAATGTGAATATCAATACCACGGAGCCAACCGTCTGGGAGCCAACTCACTCCTTTCCTGTATCTATGGCGGGATGGTGGCGGGCCCCAACGCGTTGGAATATGTCCGCGGGTTAGATAAATCTGCGGCAGATCTCTCCTCCAACCTGTTCGACAGCCATCAGGCACGAGAACAGGAGAAATATGATAATATCCTGAAGATGGACGGGGATGAAAACCCCTATAAAATTCATCAAGAACTGGGAGACTGGATGACGGACAACGTGACGGTGGTCCGGTATAACGACCGATTGAAGAAGACGGACGAGAAAATCCAGGAGCTGATGGAACGCTACAAGCGGATTAATGTCACTGATACCGGTAAATGGAGCAACCAATCAGCCACCTTTATCCGTCAACTGTGGAACATGCTGGAGCTGGCCCGGGTAATCACCATCGGTGCTCTCAACCGGGACGAAAGCCGTGGTGCCCACTATAAGCCGGACTTCCCGGAACGTAACGACGAGAAGTTCCTGAAAACCACCAAAGCCAAACATACCGACAATGGACCTGCCTTCGAATATGAAGAAGTGGACGTCTCCCTGATCAAGCCTCGACCGCGCCGCTATGATGTAGCCAAAGCAGCCGAGGAGAAAGGGGCAAAACAATCATGAGTGAAACGGCAGCAGCGATGGAGAAAAAGACCGTCCGTTTCCTTATCACCCGGCAAGATTCACCAGATGCTGAACCCTATACGGAAGAATTCGAGCTGGAGTACCGGCCCAATATGACGGTCAACTCTTCCTTGATGGAGATCCAGCGTAACCCCGTCAACTGCAAAGGGGAAAAAGTGGATCCTGTCTCTTGGGAGGCCAATTGTCTTGAAGAGGTGTGCGGTGCCTGTTCCATGGTGATCAATGGAACACCGCGCCAAGCTTGCACGGCCCTCGTTGATAATCTGGAACAGCCGATCCATGTTCAACCGATGAACACCTTCCCGGTAGTTCGGGACCTGGCAGTGGACCGCAGCCGTATGTTTGATGCGCTGAAGCGGGTAAAGGCGTGGATCCCTATCGATGGTACCCACGATCTGGGCCCGGGACCTCGTATGCCGGAGAATGAGCGACAGTGGCGCTATGAACTGTCCAAATGTATGACCTGTGGGGTCTGCCTTCAGGCATGTCCCAACGTCAACTCCCGTTCCGAATTCATTGGTCCTTTCGCGGTCGCCCAGGTGGACTTATTCAACTCCCATCCGACCGGGGAAATGAACAAACAGGAGCGGACGGACGCCCTAACGGCGGACGGCGGTCTGCAGGAGTGCGGGAATTCCCAGAACTGCGTCCAATCATGTCCTAAAGGAATTCCCCTAACGACCTCGATCGCCCGTATGAACTGGGAGGGTACCAAAAACATATTCAAAAAATGGCTCTCCATCTGATTGATTCGCTCTAAAGATTCCTGCCCCGTGATAGGAGGGTAGGGGTCTTTTTTTAGGAATCGAGGAGAGAAAAAAAGGCAGGGTACGATTTGTACCCTGCCTTTCCGGTGTGATTAGGAGAAGATGCTTTTTAGAGAGCTGAACAGGTCAGAAAGCCAATTCAGCAGTTGATCGAAAAAGCCTTGGGCTTCCTCGGATTTAGCCCAGTCCAATCCCTTCTGGAGATTCCCCTTCAGTTGGTCCAGCTGGCCGCTGAGGGCACCCCAGTCGATGTCGAGCTTGGAGAAGTCATGCATGACATTGGTAACGTTTTGGATCTGCTGATTGTTGAGGTTGATGTTTAAGTCTCCGGCAACATTAACAACAATCTGGCGCACTTCTTCTTCGCTCTTCGGTTGTTGTTTGGCGATCTCTTCTTTTACCTTGTTCATGAAATCGGCTGCTTTGTTCTGATCGCCAATCTGTTGACCCAGTTCAGAGGTGCGCTTCATTTCCTCGTTGGCTACCTGCCGTTGCTCCTGGCTGATCTGCTTGTTCGAAGCTTTTTCGAAAGCCATCATGATGCCGGTGAGAGCGGCAGTGCCGGTGACGGGTTCCGGGGAAGTAACGTATACTTGGGCATCCTGTATACCAGCTGTTAAGAGGGCGTTGGCATACATCTGTTCAGTGACCCGGGTGACGTTGTTGGCTTTCACCTGGATCCCGTTGCCGGAATCTTGAAGGGTAATCCGAGCAGAGGAATAGGCTTTGTTGTCTCCTGCGGCGGGAGTGCCACCTGATTGGCCTCCGTGCAGATAATTGCGGATATCGGCGATACTGACGTCAATGGTTTCCACGTTGGAATCCACATTCATCTCTTGCAGGAGGGACTGCCGTTGGCTTTGTGATAAATCTGCCCCAAGAGTAACCACGGTTTTGCCCGTTTGAGACTCTGCTGACGCTCCCCCCGGCAGTGCAAAAGAGCCGAAGGCCAGGGATAGGATGAGAGCGACCAGCACGAATTTGTTCATTTTCAAGTAGAAAACCCCCTTCTTCCTTATATAGACGATAAAAACGGAAAAGATGTTTCAACTGACCTCATTATAATCGATGAGGAAATATAAGGGAATCACCGATACCGTGCTTTGATCATTTTTTTGACTCCCGGGAAAAGGTAGTGGCTTCCGCCACGATCCTGAACTTCATCCACAAAGGCGGCACAGACAATATCCGGTTTATCGTCCTTATCTTTACCGGCCATCCAGGCAAGCCAACCGAGCTGTCGTTGATATTTGTCATCGCGGCTGGCCTTTAGCTCCGCTGTGCCGGTTTTGGCTCCCAGGCTGACCCCTGGAGTGCGAAGGTCACGGGCGGAACCTTTCGGTTTTGTTACCACCCCAGTGAGGAGTTCCCGGACTTTAGCGGAAACTTTAGGGGAGATCACATCTTTTTTCCATATTTTCGGCTTGTTGGTCGTATCGTCTTTCATCAAAATGCGGGGCTTCAACATATCCCCATCGTTGGCAAAGGTATTGTACATGGTTGCCAGATGGATGGGGCTGATCAGGAGTTGTCCCTGTCCGTATGAAGTATCCGCCAACTGAATCTCGGATTGGAACTTCTTGTCGTTGGAATACTGGGAGGGGGTAACATCCAGGGGAATATCCATTTTCTCATCAAAACCGAATTGTTTTAGGTATTTAATCATGGTAGGGCCGCCGATTTTAAGCCCCACACGGGCAAAGTAGATATTGTCCGACCAGGCGAGAGCTTTGGCTAAGTCGACGCCTCCACCGGGGTTATCCACCCGCCTTACAAAGTAACCGCCCCAGCTGGAATCCTTTTGCCACTTGCCGGAATCCGTATTGTAATGGGTTTTTGGCGTGATTTTTTTTGAATCAAGGCCGATGGCGGAGGTGATAGCTTTCATGGTTGACCCTGGCGCATACGTAACCTTGGCTCGGTTGGCCAGCGGTTGGGACGAGCTGCTGATCTGCGCCCAGTCCGAACGGGACATTCCCTTTATAAACGTATTCGGGTCGTAGGAAGGGGCGCTGACCATAGCTAGGATGTCTCCGTTTTTCGGATCGAGGGCCACCCCTCCGCCTTTATCCGTGGATTTCCGTTGAATGGCGCTAACCATTTGCTTTTGCGTTTTCAGATCGATGGTAGTTTGAATATCTTTTCCGTTTTTGGGGGGCTTTTTAGCGATCAGGGATTTTTCCTTACCATGAGCATCGGTGGTGACAATTCGGTAACCGGGCTCCCCGCGTAAGGTTTCTTCCATATATTTTTCCAGCCCAGATTGTCCGATCCAGTCTCCGGCTTGATAGCCCTCTTTCTTCTGTTTTTTCAATTGATCTTTGGTAATTGGCCGAATATAACCCGTTACATGGGCTGTCAATTCTTTTTGGGGATAGCGGCGGACCGAGGCGTCGCGAGCCATAACCCCGGGGATCGCCTTTTCTAGTTTCCCGGCCTTCGCCTGATCTTTCCCGGAGAATGTCCGGACGGTAACAAATTCCTCCGGTTTCTTTTCCCCGGATTTCACCTTGTTATAAACCTCTTTAGCGGAAAGATCGAGGGCTTTAGCCAGCTTTTGACTCGTCGCTTTCAAATCTTTGACCTGATTGGGGATTACACCAACGGCGGTTTTCTCATCATTGACCGCGAGGGGTTCGCCGTTTCGGGCCGTGATCTCCCCGCGTTTCCCAGGAGGCGTAGGGGTGACACGAATCCGGTCACTTTCTTTCAGTTCAGGGAAGATGAGGGAAGGCGACCAGTCGACCCGCCAACCTTCGTCGTCTTCGACAAGATGAGCCTTATTCTTGAAGCTGATGTCTCGGACGATACCGGATTGAATATGGGTGGTGAAGGGGATCGATTCCGGCTCTTCCTCATGAGTTTGGGCGAACTTAAACTGGATGTCTTTTTGTTGGATTCCTTCGGCGATAGCTTTGTGTCGCTTCACAAACGCTTTTTTCTTTACTTTTTGCTTGGACTCATTACTCAGAAGGTTATACATCGAATCGTACTTTCCTTGTTCCCAGTAGTCTATGTAACGGTTCATCACGGTTTTAGGACCGGGCCCGGAGTCTTGCGTCGCGTAGACCACTCCGGCCACACCAGTGACCAAGACCACACTCAAGGAAATCAAAGCTGTTTTTTTGTTTATTTTAAACCGACGGAACCATTCCACTATTCGCTTCTTCTGTTCCTCCATAAGCGTACTCCTCACCTCTGTTTCTCTGGTGTTGGGATTTTGACATTTCTCATTCTATCGCTTCTCTTGTATCCTGTGAATAAATTTCTTTCTCCCCAATCAAAAATAGGGCGGTTGTCGTACCGCCCTAACCTCCTCAGGAGAAAACTGGATCTTTCAACTTGGCCAGCCGCTCAAGTGACGTGTTTTCCACTTCTTTGTGCAGACTGTTGCCATTCGCATCCATGGTCACGATGGCGGCGAAGTTCTTCACCTGTAGGTGCCACATCGCTTCTGGTACACCGAATTCCATGAAGTCCACCCCGTCCACGTGAGTGATGCAGTCGGCATAATATTGAGCCGCTCCGCCGATCGCGTTAAGGTAGACGGCCCCGTGTTCCTTCAAACCTGCTAGGGTACGGGCTCCCATACCGCCTTTGCCGATAACGGCTCGGATGCCGAATTTGCCGATGATGTCGGCCTGATAAGGCTCCTCCCGGATGCTGGTGGTAGGGCCGGCTGCTTTGACCTCCCAGTTGCCGTCTTTGTCTTTCAGCATCACGGGTCCGCAGTGGTAAATCACTCCGCCGTTGAGATCCACGGGGGAGTCGTGGTCGATCAGGTACTTGTGAAGGGCGTCCCGCCCGGTATGGAGGGGGCCGTTAAGGATGACAACATCCCCTACTTTCAGGCTTCGGATCTGCTCTTCGGTGATCGGTGGAGTGAGAACGATTTCTCGGCTGCCTTCCGATGCAGCTGCTGGTTCTCCTTGGCTGGGTTCGGAGACGGTAACAGGAGGCTCTTCTTTATAAAGCCAGCGCGTGATCTTGCCGTTATCGGGGTCGATCATCACACCCTGGCGGCGGAAAGCCCAACAGTTGTAGGCCACGGAGACGTAAAAACTGGCTGGAATCCGGTGCATCGATCCGATTTTACAGCCCAGCAGTGTCGTGTTGCCACCAAAGCCCATCGTTCCGATGGAGAGTTCGTTGGCATGATCCATGATATAGGATTCCAGCTTCGCCAAGTCCGGATGGGGGTTGGTATCGAAGGTTTTCCGAAAGAGCTGTTTTTTGGCTAGCTCATATCCGGTGGTCCGATCGCCTCCGATCCCTACTCCGATGAAACCGGCACTGCAACCTTGCCCCTGTGCCTGATAGACGCTGTGCAGAATACATTTACGAATGCCGTCCAGATCGCGTCCTGCCCGGCCTAGGCCTTCCAGTTCACAGGGGAGGCTGTATTGGATATTTTTATTTTCGCAACCTCCCCCCTTGAGGATCAAGCGAATGTCGACTTCATCCTTATCCCACTGTTCGTAATGGATGACAGGGACGCCTTCGCCGAGGTTGTCTCCGCTGTTCTCTCCGGTCAGGGAATCGACGGAATTGGGGCGGAGTTTTCCGGTTTTTGTCGCCTCCACAATCGCTTTTTTAATCTCCCGAGTGATTTCCAACTGGTTAACGCCCACAGGGACGTGAACATAAAAGGTGGGCATCCCCGTATCCTGACAAATGGGGGAGACATTTTCCTCAGCCATGGTGATGTTGTCCGTGATGGTGGACAGGGCCAGGGCCGATCGCGTCCCGGCGTCTTCCTTCGCTTTGGAAAGACGGATCGCCGCCCGCACATCAGGGGGGAGGTTGGTCGAAGCCTCGGTGATCAATTCCAGCAAGCTGTCTTTTAATGAGTGCATCCGTTCCGACTCCTTTATCACAAAAAGTCCAGTCGTGAAAGCCTAATCATCCCCTATTATACATGAATCCGTTTGATCCTTCAGGAGGGTGGTCGAGAACGGCAAAAACCCCTTCTCTTACTTAGGAAGGGGTTGGTAACAGGAAGGCTCAGAGCTGTGGTTGACCGGTACCTCTCTGGGCGGATTTGACGAAACGCGTTTCCTCCTCCACCACTCCGCATACCCCGCACTGAACCCGGAATTTTTCCCCTTTGTAACGGGTCTGGAAGGGATCGTCTTCTTCAACGCGTTCTAATATCTCGCCGCTCTGGGGATCTTTTTTAACGGGAACGACTACCTGTTCAATCAAGTTAAACCGGCTACGATTGGTTCCGCAGGATGGACAGAGATAGGGTTTTTCCATCGTGATGCACCTCCTTTTCCTATCCTCCCCGGGCTGGTTTGATTCATTCGCAGCAGGGACGAAAGGGAAGCGTGTGGAAAAGGAAACAGGTACGGTTCCGAAACACCCTAAGAGACGATTGCTGGAGGAGGAGACAAACCATGAAAGAGAAAGCCCAAGCGCTACTGGATCAGTGGGTTCCGACTATCCGTTCGCTGGAGAAACGGATTGCCGAAGCTTATTGGATGGCACAGACAACCGGGGACAAAAAATACGAAGAGGAGTATGCCCGTTACTTGAAAGAATTGATCGCATTCTATGCGGATGCGAACCGCTTCGAAGCGCTGAAATCGCTGCGGGATAAAAAGTGCGAGGATCCGATCCTTTCCCGTCAGGTGGAGCTATTGTATCTGGAATTTGCGGGAAATCAGATGGCGCCGGATGAGATTGAGGAATTGGTCAACCTGGAAACAGAGATTGAAAGTGCCTTTGTTAACTACCGGGCAACGTATAGAGACCGCAAGGTCTCCGACAATGAATTGAAGGAAATTTTCCGCGCAGAGCGGGATACATACAAACGGAAAGATGCCTGGAAGGCGAGCAAGCAAGTGGGAGGCGTCGTTGCCGACCGTGTCCGGGAACTGGTCCGTTTGCGGAACAAGGTGGCCCGCAATCGAGGCTGGCGAGATTATTACGATATGTCTTTGCAACTTCAGGAACTGGACGAAAAAGAGCTGTTTACGGTCCTGGCCGATCTCAAAGAGCAGACCGACCAGCCTTTTGCGAATATCAAGAAGGAGATGGACAAGGCCATCGCCAGTCGATATGTCCACTTGCGACCGGAAGGGCTACGACCTTGGCATTATGAAGACCCCTTCTTTCAGGAAGCACCAGCCGTTTTCGATGTCGATCTGGACCGGCATTTCCGTGAGAAAAAACTAGAGGACTTGGGGAAGAAAACGTTTAGAGGGGTCGGACTGGATATCCAAGATATCCTGGAGCGGAGTGATTTGTATGAGCGGGAAGGGAAGTCCCAGCACGCTTTCTGTATCGATATCGACCGGGAGGGAGACACCCGGATCCTCTGCAATCTCCGCCCCGACGCCTATTGGGTAAACACGCTTCTCCATGAACTGGGACATGCGGTTTATGACAAATACCATGATGCCAAACTGCCTTATCTGCTGCGGAAACCGGCTCACATCTCCTCTACGGAAGCGATTGCCATGCTGATGGGGCGGATGGGCAAAGAACCCGTGTGGTTATTCCGGATAGCGGGCCTGTCTAAGGAAGCGCTGAAGGAAGTTGCGGAACCCCTTGCCAAGCAGACCATGCTGGAAATGCTCATTTTCGTTCGTTGGTGCCTAGTGATGATCCATTTTGAACGGGAGTTATATGCGGATCCGGAACAAGATCTCAATCGCTTGTGGTGGGACTACGTGGAACGATTCCAGTTTGTCCCCCGACCCGAAGGGCGCGATGAGCCGGACTGGGCGGCCAAAATCCATCTCGGTACTTCTCCGGTCTATTATCAGAACTATCTCCTTGGCGAGCTAACGGCATCCCAGATCTTCGCCTCGATGAAAGAGGTCTTCCCCGCTAAAGAACATCCTCTGGTGGAAAACGAAGAAGCGGGCCGTTTCCTCCAGGAGAGAATCTTCTTCCCTGGGGCCCGGTATCCCTGGAACGAAATGCTGGAGCGGGCCACCGGGGAAAAGCTGAGCCCCCGATATTTTGTCGAGCAGTTCCTACCAGAGAATTCGGAGGAAAAGGAAGAACCCCCGGTGCCTCGTGGTCGATGAGCCTTCCATAAGTTATATCGGAAGATATAAAATCTATCGGCGATTCGATTTGGAGACAGGATGTAGAGGCTCTTCCTATGTTCAGGCTATTTCTGGGGTTTGGTTGGGGTTCATAGGGCAGTTCGGCGATAAAGGAGCAATCAAGGAGCAATCAAAAAAAGGGCGGCACCGAGGGGTGTCGCCCTTTTTCATGTTTCGTCGTCGTCCTCTTTCTGAGTCGGTTCCAGGGAGCGCAAGAGCTCGCGGTAGCGGTGGACCGTGTGTTTGAAATGATCGCGGATCCGCTCCCGTGACCAACCCTTTTCCGACAGGAGAAGCAGATGGTCCAGCCACAAGGGAGACCAGGAGAGCCCCATTACTTTTTGAGTAAAGGCGTGGGCGGCGATTTCCCGGAGTCGCACCAGCCGTTCCCGAAAAGCGAAAGGACCCCAACGTTTTCGGACCACCCGAGGTAAGCGGGAATCGGTTCGTCCCAGCCGGGTGTTCTCCAAATGGTGAAACCATTCATGGAAAAGGTGGAGGGCGATTAGGTCATCCTCCCGAACCCGGAATCCTCCCTTCCGGATGAACTGATCCAGTTGGTCGAGAGAAGAGCGATAGATTTCGATCGTAGGAGGCTTAGGGCGGTACTGGGCGCGTACCCATCCGGAGGAGGACGGCTCCTGTTGTGCGAAGCGCACTCGTACGCCCGTATGGATCACACGGTCAATCCAATGGCCCAGATCCCCGTCGTAAGTGAGCCCCTCCGCCGCTTCTTGACCGATGGCCAGGGCCCCCTCCAGACAATGGGGGATTTTCTGCGTCGGGAGACGAGGGAACATCTCATCCTGTTCCAGCTCGGTATAGGCCAGTTCGAGGGCGGGGATGGAAGGCCAGTTCCGATCCAGGGGAATCTCTCGCAGACTGTCTGGTGGACGGACGGCCTTTGTCGATGGGACGGACCGCCCTGATTTTCTTTCCATGCCAATTCCTCCCCGTGGTGCTCCTTCCGTCCCAATCTATGACCGCATAGGCTTGACTCATTCGCCTGTTTAAAAGGGAAAAAATAAGCCGGGGATCCGACGAAAAAAACCTCTTCCTATGGGGAAGAGGTTCAGATGATGCAAAATTTTTTAGAGCAGGAAGTTCTATTTTGCGATGAACATTTGGGTCCAGTAATGGCCGTATGATCCCCCTCTGGCATAACCGACGCCAATCGTGGTGAGATCGGGGTTCAAGATGTTGGCACGATGTCCTTCGCTGTTCATCCAGCCTTCCATCACCTTTTTCGCAGTAGACTGTCCGCCGGCGATGTTTTCGGCAGCTGTAGAATAGCGGATTCCGTATCGTTTCATCATATCGAAGGGGGACCCATAGGTTGGAGAGTCATGGGAAAAATAGTTATTGGCGATCATGTCTTTCGATTTGTCCCGAGCAACAGAGGAGAGTTTACCGTCCGCCCGCAACGGTTTTAGCCTGTTTTTGGCCCGTTCTTGGTTGACCAGCTGCACCACTTCCCGCTCGATGGCCTTCATAGACGAGGGCTGATTGGAACCGGTGGACGGAGTAGTGGAGGGCGTTTGGTTCCCGGAAGAATTCGCCTTGTCACGGTTGTCGGTCGGTTGCTGTACCGCCTTTGGACGTTTCTTTTTCTTAGTGACTTTTTTCGGTTTTTTCGTTACAAACCAACTGGGGTTTTCTTCCTTAAGCATTCGCATCTGGTAGCCGATGACAGCGTTTTGGACGATACGATCACAAGTGAGCGACTCCCCTTTTTCACGGGCATCGATTGTGGGGGCGGGCCCCGCAGATACCAACCCGAAAGTAAGCACTGTCAAAAAGAGAATAAGACCGCTTTTTTTCACATTCAAGCCTCCCTTGTTCCTCAATCTTTGGCTTTCATACAGAGTAACGGAAGAGATGGACAAGAAGTTTCTTATTGGAATAATAAAGAAGCCAAATGGGCATCTTTAATTATAAAAACGTCCGGGGGGATCTTAGGAAAATAGCGATCCTAAGCTTTTTGTCGACGAGCTCCTGTGGAGGTTTGCCAAGGGGGCTCTACTCTATAGGCCTCTATTTGTCACGAACCTTGAAGGAGGGATCGTTGTTGTTTTTTCATGGCATCCCCTTTATCCATCTGATCCGTCAATTTCCAGTACTTGCCTCCGGAAGCCGAGGAAACCGCAGAAGCCCGACTCAGGCTGAAGATGCCCGCAGCCTCCGGGAAAGCCTGGGTTTCGTCCCTGTCCATCTGTTACGTTCCTCACGGGAATACCCAATGGAAGTCTGCTTGAGAGAGTGCCTCCGGTATGGGGATACGGTCCTGGCCTTTCCAACGATCCCTTATCCCCGAGTCCAGCTGAGCCGGCGGGAGTGGGGTGTTCCAAAACTGGCAGTGGAAGAGGCTGCTTGGGTTTTTACCACTCGGGAAACATCCCTGGGATGGCTGAGGAAGCATTTGCCGGAACGCCCTCTTTTGCTAATGCAACCGGGAACAATCGGGCATCGTAGGCATTTATCCCCCCGGCTCCGCCCTTGAGGAAATCACCCTGGCGAGCCTCTTCGTAAGAAAGCTGGATTTCAAACTGCATAAAAAGTCGTACTATTCAGTCATAAGAGTGAAACTCATCTTTCTACGAATGATACCTCTGTGTTTTATGTAGAAGAACAGACGTACAAAGCGGTGGCAAGACTCTCCCGATTAATTTTGCGAGATTTTTTAAGAGAGAATGGGTTGACCTGATAACGATTATCATTTACATTGAAAACGGACCTTAATTGAGAAGTGTTCTCACACTAGGAAAGCAGGGTGATCTTTTTGCCTGAGAACCGTAACCCATATGGCTCGGTGAAGAAATCGGTACTGGACTGTGTCGGCAATACCCCCCTAGTCTCTCTGGACCGGTTGTTCCCCGATCCAGGCTTCCATGTCATCGCCAAGTTGGAATTGATGAACCCGGGTGGAAGCATGAAAGATCGACCCGCTCGTTTTATCATCCAGCAAGGGTTGAAGAACGGGACGATCCCCCCGGATGCCCATATCATCGAGAGTAGCTCGGGAAATCTGGGTGTGGCGATTGCTATGACGGCCAAGGTGTACGGACTGAAGTTCACCTGTGTGGTGGACCCCAAGACGACAAAAACCAACGTGAACATTCTCCGCCAGCTGGGCGCCAATGTAGAAATCGTTCAGGAGCCCGACGATCAGGGTGGATACCTGAAAACGCGAATCCAGCGGGTGAAGGAGTTGTTACATACCATTCCGGACAGTTTCTGGATCAATCAGTACGCCAATGATTTGAACTGGCAATCCCATTACTACGGCACCGCCAAAGAAATGGCTGAACAATTGGAGGAGCCGGTGGACGTATTTTTCGCCCCGGTCAGCACCTCGGGTAGTATCCTAGGTTGCGCCCGGCGCCTCCGGGAGAAGTTTCCCCACATTCGGATTGTAGCTGTGGACGCTGTTGGATCGGTTATCTTTGGCGGCAAACCTGGTAAACGGGAACTTCCCGGAATCGGCTCCAGCCGGGTACCCGAGCTTCTCAACCCCGACGAGATCGATGACGTGGTCTATGTCAGCGACCGAGAGGCGGTGGAAGGGTGCCGCTCCCTCCTTGGAAAGGAGGGCATCTTCGCCGGAGGCTCCTCCGGCTCCGTCGTGGCGGCTATCCGCAAGACCTTGCCCAAACTATCCCATCCCTGTCGGGTGTTAACGTTGTTCCCGGACCGGGGGGACCGCTATCTCGACATGGTCTATGACGACGAATGGGTAGCTGGACTGGAATCCGACGTCACCAATCAACTGATCGTAACCTGATATAGAAAGGATCCATGAGATGAACAACCAAACCACCGTCGAACCGAAACTCCTCTACCTAAGCAAAAGCGACATCGCCCGATTGGGTGGTGACCGATCCCATCTGTACGTTGATGCGATCCGGCGCGCCCTGACCCTGCATGCCCGGGGGGATTTCGTACAGCCGTTGAAACCGTATTTGCGTACGAAAACCCAAGGGGGGCACATTGCGGACCGCATCATCGCGATGCCGGCCCACCTCGGAGAGCCAGCGATCTCCGGTCTCAAATGGGTGGGAAGCAAACACGATAATCCCTCCGAACGAGGGATGGAACGGGCAAGCGCCCTTATTACTCTAAATGATCCTGATACGAACTACCCGGTAGCCGTCATGGAAGGGAGCCTGATCAGTGGTATGCGGACGGCGGCAGTTACAGCCGTTGCCGCTGGCCATCTCGCCAAAGAAGGATTCCGCCGAATCGCTCTCATCGGATGCGGTGTCATCGCTCGGATGCAGGTAATGTCGCTCCTGGAACAGTACGGACACGCTGACGAGGTTTTTCTTTACGATATGCGTCGAGAAGCGGCTAACTGGCTGGCAGAAGAAATCAAGGCTCAACACCCACGTGTTGCAGTGACGGTTACTGAGGGGGCCGAAGAGGCGGTACGGCAGGGCGAAGTCGTTGTCACCTGCACGGTGACGGACAAACCCTACATCCCCTACGAGTGGCTGGCTCAAGGAACCTTTGTCAGCAACGTCTCGATCATGGACGTAGAAAAAGAGGTTTTCCTCAAGGCGGATAAAGTGGTTGTCGACGACTGGGAGCAGAGCAACCGAGAGAAAAAAGTGATTAACCAGTTGGTGTTGGAGGGGCGTTTTTCCAGGGAAGCTCTCCATGGGGAACTGGGGGAGATCGTTGCTGGAAGCAAACCCGGTCGGGAAAGGGATGATGAAATCATCCTGCTCAATCCCATGGGAATGGCGATTGAAGACATCGCCTGTGCTCAGGACGTCTACCAGAGGGCTCTGGATGAGGGAGTCGGTACCTGGCTAGACCTGTACTGATCAGACAATGAATTTGTCAATCATCTGGATATGCGAAGATCTTCAATATGGAATCGACTGACGGCATGGAGGCGTTGATATGCAGCCATTGACAAGCACTGCGTCCGAAGCGGCCCCTTCCTCCACCATGGAACGGGCCCGTGACAGGGTGATGGAGGATCTCGTCCAGGCCCTGATCTACGAGAAGCTGTTCGGCATCGTAGAACGGGGAAGTATCACCGAAGCGGGGCCCCCACCGTCTGTCAGAACCTACCCCCTGACGGCTGGAGAGTCGTGGTTCCGCCTCCCATTGAACAGGGGGAAAGAGATATGGTTTCGGGTCAAAGATGATCCCCGTTTTGGCGGATTTCGCCTGAGTCGGCTTCCAGTCTTTTGTCTGAAGCTGTCGGAAGGCGGGGAGGACCGGCTGAGTCGTCCCACACCCGCAGAACTGGTTCGTCTTCTTCTTAAGGAAAAAGGGGCGGGGTTGGATTCCTATCCTAACGTCGACGGCTTTTGCGAAGAATTGGAGACAGCAGTCTTCCATACCGCCCTCTCTATGGAAGCGGAAGGTGAGAAGACGGCGTACGGTACAGGACCCTTTTTGGAAGGGGAGCGGCGCGCCGCCCTGCGGGATCGTCCCTTTCACCCAACGGCGAAAGCGAAGGTGGGGTGGAGCGAGTCCGATTGTCGCCAATATGCCCCGGAATGGGGGCGGGATTTTGGCCTAGACTGGATCGCGGTGGCGCGGGATCGGCTTCGTTCCGGAGGAGACTTCGATCCTGACGGATTCGCTGAGGTGCTCCTAACGTCTGGTGAACGGCAGGAGTTGAAAGAAGCCGCTAGCCGTCGGGGTATCGATCCCGAAGGTTTTGCCCTGTTGCCCGTCCACCCGTGGCAAAAGGAACGGGTTTTGCCCGGTATGTTCGAAAAGGAGATGGCGGAAGGGAAAATCTGTACCGTTGCCCAGGGAGTGGGGCGCTATCGGGCGACTTCTTCCCTTCGTTCTCTCGCTCCCGCCGGGGGCGGCGATGTCCATGTCAAACTGCCCCTCGGTGTGGGCTCCCTGAGCGCATTACGCATTCTGCCTCCTCGGTATCTCGACAACGGGGAGAAGGCGGAAGCGGTGATGCGTGGACTTTGCCGCCAGGATCCCCTTCTAAAGAAGCGGGTACGCCTCTGTGGGGAAGGGGAGTGGAGTGCCTGGCAGGCGCCGGGAGAAGATCTCTTCGCCGACAAACCCGGTCATCTGGCCGCTCAGATCCGAAGGTATCCGTCAGACCTAGCGATAGATCCAGAGGTGACGCTCCTCCCAATGGCAGCCCTGGCGGCGGATGACCGAGAGGGAGGGCTCCGATGGGTAAAAGATCCTCTCGTCCGTTTCCGAGAATTGTGCGACCGCTTCTTTGAAGTGGGCTTCCTGTTTGCCGGTTACGGGGTGATGCCGGAGTTACACGGGCAGAATGTCGTTCTCATCCTGCGGGGCGAGCGGGTGGAGGGGCTCCTGCTTCGGGATCACGACACCTTGCGTATTCACCGCGGCTGGATGGAACGGGCGGGAGTTTCCGACCCGGGTTACACGGTGAAACCAGGGACGCGGAATACCTTGATCTTGCCGACGCCGGAAGATATGGTTTCCTACTTGGTAACCCTGGGTATTCAAGTCAATCTCTATGCCATCGCCGATGCCAACTGCCGCCGTTTTGGGATGGAGGAGGAAGATTTCTGGCGGGGGATGGAGGAGTCAGCCCGAGACACCTTATCCCGCCTCCCCCTGAGAGACGAGGTGCATTCCGTTATCGAACGGGTGCTGTTTCAAGAGGATGTCTGGCCTTTCAAACAAATCTTAACGCCGCTGTTGAGGCGGGAAGGAACGGGGGGCGGCAGTATGCCGTCGGGGACCGGGAGCATCCCAAACCCTTTCCGCCGGAAAGGAAAGGCGCTCCGATGACGGCGAGCCAGTGGCGGCGCAGCTTTCGTGCCCTCTGGTTCAGCCAGTTCATCTCCATTGCTGGCCTCACCGTGGTCGTCCCGCTCCTCCCTTTCTACATGGAGGAGCTGGGGGCCCATGGTGACGCCAACCGTTGGTGGACGGGGCTGGCCTTGGCCGCACCCGCGATCACTCTCTGTTTGTCTTCCCCTATTTGGGGCCGGATCGGGGATCGGTGGGGACGGAAGTGGATGGTTGTCCGGGCCGTCTTCGGCCTCTCTGTCAGCGTTGCTTTCATGGGAGTAGCCCAGACGCCGCTCCAATTTCTCTTCTGGCGTTTAGTACAGGGATCTTTTGGCGGCGTTGTGGATGCAGCGGCTGCCTTCGCCGGTTGCCAGGCTCCAGAGAAGGCACGGGGCAAATCCCTGGGTTTTCTGCAGAGTGCTACGGCGGCAGGTTCCTTGGTCGGTCCCTTGATCGGAGGTCTGCTTGCCGACTTGTGGGGGTTCCGCCCCCTTTTCTGGCTGATGGGGGGGCTCACAGCGGTCGCGGGCTTGATCGCGATGATCGTCCTGAAAGAGCCCGCTCGCGAACCTGTCAAGGAGAGTGAGAAAAGGGCATCCTTTGCACAGATTTCCCGCTCCCTATTGGAAAACCGGGGGGTTCGATCCCTGATTTTGGCAGGAATCTGTGCACAAGCAGGGGTGTTCGGTCTCGTTACTGTCTTCGCCCCCATGGTGCGGGATATGGCTGGATCCGATCAGTTTGCCGCCACCTGGGTAGGGGGGCTCCAGGCGGCTACTTGGGGGGCGACCATCTTGGGCGCACCCTGGTGGGGCCGAAAGAATGATCGGGGGCAGATTGAACGTCATTTTTTCTGGGCATCCGCGGGTTGCGGGGTGAGTATTTTCCTGCAGATCCTTCCCCATGACCCAGCATGGTTGATTCCCCTTCGCATCTTGCAGGGTTTCTGCTTCAGTGCCCTTCTCCAGTCCGTCTTTCTCAAAGTAACCCGGCATGCGGGAGAAGCGGTGCGCGGCACCTCCATCGGTGTTACCAACAGCTTTCTGGTCTTCGGCCAGGTGCTGGGATCCCTCGGGACTGCCTGGGTAGGGGGATGGCTGCCGGTGGAATGGGTAATTATCCTCCTTGGCACTCTTTTCATGACCGGAGCCCTTCTGGTTCACCACCAACCTCGTTTTGGAGGTCCCCGCCTGGCGTCCTGGACACCGTCACGGGATCGGCAATAAAAGCACTGGACGACAATTTTCTGGAAATGGGGTAGGATGATGAAACCGACTGAACCACGACCGAAAGGAAAAACAACCTCCGCTTCCCCCCGGAAGGAGGCGGAACGGGCGGCTCTTCGCCGCCTCCTCAACGCCTGGCTGCGGGAGACGGGGATCTCCGATCCTCGCATGTCTCCGGGGGATTCGTCGATCCGCGACTTGCCGGAAATGGTCTGGTCCCAGGTTCGCGTGCAAGGAGAGCCGATACGGATCGACTTGCCGAAAACCGGGAAGGCCCTCCTCGGCGGGGTGACTTGGCTGTCTCCCTTCGGTCACCATGACTTTGGCGATGGCTGGTGGGTGGCCCCCGTTCCCGGGGCGGCTCTCCAGGAAACGGGTTCCTATAGGGAGACGGCACGACTCATCATGGAGGAACTGGCAGCAGGGGAGGGAGAGTCCGAAGCCGCTCGGGCAAGGATGGAACAGCTCCTCGACCAGGTAGAAAACAGTGTCGGCAAGACTGCCCGCTACCTTTTCCACCGTGCTCAGGCATCGGTTGATCCCTTGGGGGACGCCGATCCCATTGACAGGGTCCGGGCGGCGGAACAATCCCTCTTTTTCGGTCATCCTTTCCACCCGACCCCGAAAAGCTCCGAAGGGTTTTCTGAAGAGGATCTTGAGCGGTTCGCTCCCGAGCTGGGAGCCGCCTTTCCCCTGCGTTGGTTTGCGATCCATCCAGATTGGGTGGAAGAGGCGGGAACCTCTTCTGTTCCGACTGAGGTAGACAGGGAAGCCATGCGGAACCTTCCAGAAGGGAAGCACGATTATCGTTTGATCCCCGTTCATCCTTGGCAGGCGGAGTACCTTTTTTCCAAAGAATCCATCCAGCGACTCATTGGGGACGGAGTGCTCGTTGATTTGGGAGAAGTGGGAAAGCCTGTATACCCCACTTCTTCGGTACGGACGGCCTGGGGGCCGGGTCATGCCGCTGCCTACAAGATGCCTCTCCATGTTCGCATCACCAACTTCATCCGCAATAATCCCCCGGAACACCTGCGCCGCTCCCTGGATGCGAGCCGGTTTGTCGCTTCGAAGCGAAAAGGGTGGGATTATCCCGGGTTTGAGGTGTTGACGGAGACCGGGTACCGGTCTTTCCACCCCACTGACGGTGAGGGGGATTTGGCGGCGGATTTGAATGTGCTGTTCCGGGAACATCCTTTTTCAGACAGCAAAGAAGCGCCCTTGGTGGTGGCTTCGCTATTGGAAGAACCGGTGGAAGGGGAGAGCCCTCTCCTTCTGCGCGCTGTTAAACAGGCTGGAGGGGAAACCGGGGAGACGATTTCCGCTGCCCTTGCCGAAACCTGGCTCCGGCGGTACCTGGAGATTTCCATGGTTCCCCTTCTCCGGGTGTTTGCTGATGACGGCGTCAGCCTGGAAGCTCACGTACAAAACTCCATGCTTCATCTGGAGGAAGGTTGGCCGGTTCGTTTTTATGTCCGGGATATGGAAGGGGTGAGTCTGAGCCGCGAGCGTCTCAGTGTCTCGGGGGAGAGCATCCTTCCAGCGGACAGCCCGGTCTTGTATCCCGATGGGGAGGCCTGGATGCGTCTGCAATACTATTTCTTTACGAATCACTTGGGCCATCTGATCCATATCCTGGCCCGGTATGGCAACCGGGACGAAGGGGAGCTGTGGGATGTCGTTCGGGTCATACTGGAGGAATTGAGGGATCAGGAGGGCAACCGGTATGCTGCCGATCTGGCCGCCTCCTCTAATCTCCCAGCCAAAGCCAATCTGGTCAGCCGCTTCCGAGAACGCGGCGAACATCCCGATTATGTGGCAATCCCCAACCCCATGCGAGAGGTGAGTCGATGAAGATGATCGAAGGAGATTCCCGGACCGATACGGAATCCGCTGTGATGGAACGAGATCTCGATGCTCTGCTCCAGGAGACGGTGAAGTCTCAGGAATATGTTGCGGTACGCCGACGGATTTTCCGCCAGTTGGTGGAATCCCTCCTCTATGAAGGGGTGCTTGGGATCCGGATCGAAGAGAAGGGCGGAGTGAATTGGTTTGTGATGGAAGGCCGAACGGAAGCCGGAGAACCTGTCTTATACCGAGCACCCGGAACCCGACGCTTTACCTTCAACCGAATCCGCCTGACGGGACCCGTGGAGCGCGTGGAAGGGGGACGGTCGGAGGAGGCCAGTTCCCTCGCCTTGTTCCTGACAGAGACGAAAGAGACGACGGGGGCGGATCCAGAGCGGTTAAAAGGATTTATCCGTGAGCTGGAGGAGACGCTGTTCAAAGACGCCCTCTGCCAAACCGTTCGCCGGAAGGAAGGGCGCCGTTTTGCAGGGCGGGATGGGGATGCCCTGGAGGCGGAGTTGATGGATGGCCACCCCTACCACCCTTCGTATAAATCTCGCGTCGGTTTTGATGTGGCTGCTCACTTGGCCTACGGGCCCGAATTTCGCCGTCCGATCCATCCGGTCTGGGTGGCAGCAAGGCAGGAAGCGACCCGGGTGGACGCCCTCGACCCCGGATGGGAAACGCTGGTTCGACGACAATTGGGCGATGCCCTTTGCACCCGATTTGCGAGACGGATCCAGGAAGCGGGCCAAGACCTCGCCAGCTATGTGTGGCTACCCCTCCATCCTTGGCAGTGGCGGAATGTGGTTGCTCCGCGCTTCCAGACGGAGATCCAGGAAGGAACCCTTATCTGGCTGGGTGAATCGGAAGAAGCCTACCATGCTCAACAGTCGATCCGTACCCTGATGAATGCCGATGCGCCGGATAAGGAGTATCTAAAGCTCGCCCTGAGCATCCTGAACACCTCCACCGGGCGCGTACTGGCTCCTCATACCGTGGCTAACGCTCCCCGAGTGAGCGGATGGATGAAACAAATCCTGGCGGCAGATCCCTTCCTTCAGGAGGAAATCGGTCTTGTCCTATTGGGAGAGACCGCCGGTGCCAGCTTTATTCCGACTGTACCAGAAGCCGTTCGCGACGGGGTATACGGAGTGATGGGAAGTATCTGGCGGGAAAGTATTCATCCGTTTCTGGAAGAGGGAGAAGCCTTTGTCGCCTTCAACGGTCTCACCCAGCGGGATACCGACGGAACGCCTCTGATCGATGCCTGGGTGAAAGAACAGGGCGTGGAAGAATGGACCCAGCTCCTGCTCCAAGCGAGCGTCATTCCCTTGATCCATCTTCTCTACGCCCATGGAATCGGAGTGGAAGCCCATGCTCAGAACATGGTCCTGATTCATGAGGGGGGCATTCCCAAGCGGGTGGCTTTGAAAGATTTTCATGACGGGATCCGTTTCTCTCGGCAGCACTTGGCTGCTCCCATCCCTTGCCCGGAGCTGGAGGCGACTCCCGAGGAACACGCCCGGGTCAATCGCAATTCCTTCATCGAAACCGAGGATCCGCGGCAAGTTTCCGATTTTATGCACGACGCCTTTTTCTTTATCAACTTGGGAGAACTGGCGATGTTTCTGCACGATGCCTATGATCTGTCGGAGGAACGCTTCTGGTCGATGGTTCAGGACATCATCCACTCCTATCAGGCACGTTTTCCTGAGCAAAAGTTGCGCTATGAACGGTTCGACCTCTTCTCGCCGACGGTGGAGGTGGAACAGCTGACCAAGCGGCGGCTGTTCCCGGAGACGGAGATCCGTGTCCACCCCGTGGACAACAGCCTGTCCCCTCTGGCTGGGAAGGAGGGGCGCACCTGTGCGACGAAATGAAATGAAGCGAAAGCTGGAGGTGGGGGAGCCGGTCTATGGCCTTTTCTGCACGACCCCCTCTCCGGTTCATGTGGAGATGGTGGGGCATGCCGGATACGATTTTGTCATCTTGGATACGGAGCACACCCTTGTCAATCCCGAGACCTTGGAGCACATGATCCGAGCGGCTGAAGCGGTCTCCCTCACCCCCCTGGTGCGGGTTCCGGAAGCAGATCCCGGCGCGATCCTGCGTTCTCTGGACGCGGGAGCTCAGGGGGTGGTCGTTCCCCATGTACGGAGGCGGGAGGATCTGGAAGCGGCTCTCCATGCCGCCCGGTACTTCCCCGAAGGGATGCGCAGCCTAAACGGAGGCCGTGTGCCGGGATTCTTCGGAGAGGTGTCCCCGCAGGAATATGTGAAACGAGCCAATGAAGAAACGATGGTCATCCCCATGATTGAGGATCGGGAAGGGGTGGAAGGGATCGATGAGATCCTCTCCATTCCTGGAATCAGTGGGGTGCTGGAAGGGGCGGCGGATCTTTCCCAGTCCCTCGGAATTCCCTGGGAGACCCGCCATCCGGAGGTGCGGGAAGCGGTCATGAAGGTGAAGGAAGCGGCCAACCGTCACGGCGTGCCGTTTTTCGCCCTCCCCCGGGTGCCGGAAGATCTAGGAGCCTGGAGAAAAGCAGGGGTACACGCCTTTGTCTTGGGCGAGGAACGAAGCCTGGCCTTCCGAGCCCTTCATAACCACCTTAGGGCTCACCAAACCCATCTTCCCAACAAGGAGGGAGCGAGATGAACCGGATGGAAGAAATAATCCGACAACGAAAAGCGGAGGATGACGCTCCTCTTTGCGCTCATCTGTATGATCTGGATCATCTGGCTTCCCATGTGAAGCGGATCACGCAGTCCCTGCCGTCCCGCATCGGGATGTTTTACGCGATGAAGGCCAATTCGGAGCGTCCGGTCCTGGAGACAATCGCTCCGCTGGCGGCTGGCTTCGAAGTGGCTTCCCTGGGAGAAGTGGAGAAGGCGAGGGCCGTCAGCCGGGACATTCCCGTCATCTTCGGAGGGCCGGGGAAGACGGATCAGGAATTAGAGGGGGGGATCCGCCTCGGCGTCACCCGATTCCATGTGGAAAGTTTGCAGGAACTGCTCCGTCTAGAGCGAATCGCTGCCCGGCTGAATGTCCATGTGCCGATCCTGCTCCGGATCAACCTGAAAGGCCCTTTTCCCTCCGCCACTCTGCAAATGGCGGGACGGCCCACCCAATTTGGCATTGATGAGGATGAGGTGGCGGTGGCGATCCAACTGGCCCAGCAATCGTCCCACCTGAAGTTGGAGGGGTTCCACTTTCACTCCCTTTCCAACAATCTGGACCCGGAACGCCACCTGGCTCTCCTGACCATGTATCGGGATAAGGTGATGGCTTGGGAGGAAGCCCTGGGGATCCAAGTGACGACCCTCAATGTAGGGGGCGGGATCGGAGTCAACTATGCCGATCTTTCTGCCCAGTTCGACTGGGAAGCTTTTACCCGAGGGTTGGAAGGGCTTCTGGATACCTTCCCCGCTCATTGGCGGAACCTGATGTTCGAATGCGGTCGTTTCCTGACCGCCTCTTGTGGGGGTTATGGGGTCGAAGTACTGGATATCAAAAAAAACCATGGCCAATGGTATGTCATCGTCCGTGGGGGGACCCATCATTTCCGTCTGCCCGTTTCCTGGCAACACAGCCACCCCTTCGATGTGGTGGAGATCGATCACTGGGACTATCCCTTTCCCCGCAAAGAGACGGGAGGGGAACCAGTCACAGTCACAGGGCAACTCTGCACGCCCAAGGATGTGTTGGCCCGGGATGTAATCCTCCCTCGGGTTCGGATCGGAGACGTCCTTCTCTTCCGGTTTACCGGGGCTTACGGCTGGTCCATCTCCCATCACGATTTCCTGAGTCACCCCCATCCTGACCAACTCTACCTAAAACAGGGGCAACCGGTGTTAACCGGCGTCTGATCCCTGCACGGAGGCGGAACAACGTTGGACATTCTGTCATCCTTACAAATGGTGCCGATCAACCGGCTCCATCTCCATGAAGGACATGAACCCCACCGCCTGGAGGAGACGGCTCGCGCCATCGAGGCGGAAGGAGTGCTATGTCACCCGCCCTTGGCCTACCGGATGGCGGGCGGCGACTATCTCATCCTAGACGGGGCTCACCGTACAGGTTCCTTGGGCTTGCTCGGTTGTCGACATGTCCCCGTCCAGGTGGTGCGGCGAGACCAGTTCTGCTGGGAAGCTTGGGATCATGTGGTGGAGAGAGGACCCTGGCTGAAAGATTTGCTCCAGGATCCCGCGCTTCACCCGGTGGAAGGGGAAGATCCGGGGAACGATGCAACTCTTTGTGTAGTGGATGAGGAAGGAAGGCATCTCCGGATCGAGCCCGCAGAGGGAAGCAGTCGGTTGGAGGTCTGGCATCGGGTGGTTCGAGCTTACCGAGATATCCCCGTGCGCCGCTGTCCACCGGATCCGGACTCCATCCCACCGGCGGGCTTCGTCCTCATCCGGCACCCCCAACCCTCCACTCGGTTTCTAGAACAAACGGTGAAACGGGGCGGTGTCCTGCCAGCGGGAGTAACGCGTTGCCTGGTGGAAGGGCGGCTCCTGAACCTCCGTATCCCCCTCCAGCTGTTGCACGCTCCCACCGTCGACAAGCAGGAGTGGGAGCACCTGAAGCACCGCTGGGCTGGGCGGATGCGCCATTATACGGAAAGTGTCTATCTGTGCGAAGCATAGAAAAGCCGTCCTGATCAAGGACGGCTTTTTTCATTGCCTTCACCCATTTTTAATAGGCAATCGTTTGCTAGGCCATAAGTCTTATTCATCTATAGGAAGGGTAATCGATAAAGCCCTTATATAAAAAGGGTTGAACTCATTTGCCCGACCCGTCGCTTTCCTATAACACCCATTAATAAGGGATTATTGTTGTTTATTAGAAGAGTCAACAAGTTAGTAGAAAAGATATTCATTGACGGAGGTCCTCCCTTCGATTATATTTATGCACTATTACAAAGAAGAGGAGGACAGTCCTTACATTGAAAAAGAAACGACGATGGGCTCAAAAGAGTTTCATATCCTGTTTGGTCCTCATCTTTCTATTCACCAGTTTGACTCCTACCCCTGTATTTGCAGCGGAGCTTGCTCGCAAAGGGTGGAAGGATGCAGGTGCAGTCAGCGGGTTGGTTCAAGGGATTGGGGCAACCGTGGCGGCGACCGGCCAAGGTTTCATGGATGATGTGATCGATTTTTTCACCGATCGGGATGAGGAACAAGCGAAAGAGGAAGCGATCGAGGATCAGACCCTCTACACCAATGAAGAAGCTCCCGTCGGCGATAAAGTGCCGACTCCGGTAAAAGAGAAGGAACTTACCGACGAGCGGGATGCGAATACCAAGGTGTTTAAGCTGAAAGATGGTCGGTTGCAAAAAGAAGTTACCGCCTCCCCCATCCACTATCAAGATGGTCAAGGGAATTGGAAACCGATTGATCCGGATGTCAAAGCTACGGATAGCTCTGGATTTGTCTACGCGAACAAGTCCAATACCTTCCAGACGTTTTTCGGTAAAACCGCCGAGCGGGTCTTGCGCTTTGAGGAAGGCAAACACCAAATCGACTTCGGTGCGGTGGATGGAAAAGATGTTCAACCGGAAGCGAAAGAGAACCGTGTTACCTTTCCGGGATTATGGAGTCATGCTGATCTTCTGTACGATATCGGATCGGACTCGCTAAAAGAGACGATCCGGCTTCAAGAAGCTCCAGATGACCCGACGTATTCTTTTTCCTTGAAGCTGAAGGGCCTTGTGGCGAAAAAACAAGCCGATGGCTCCATCGCTTTCCTTAGTGAAAGCAAAGGGCGCGTCGTCTATACGATGCCGAAGCCGTTTATGATCGACAGCCAGAAGGATGATGAATCACCTCATGGTTACACCACCAGCGAACAAGTCACCCAATCGTTGAAGCAAGACGGGGATCAGGTCACGGTGACCCTCAAAGCGGATCGGGCATGGCTTCATGACGAGGCACGGAAATATCCTGTTCACATCGATCCCACGATTGAGATCGCCCCGACACCCGCCCAAAGCGAAGATACCTACATCGACAGCGGGGACCCCGATGATAACTACAACCATACCTGGCAGATGAAAGTGGGAACCGGACGGGAATCCAAATACCGGGGCTTGGTGAAGTTTGACTTGAGCCACGTACCCGATGGGGTCCGTCTGGCAGAGGCGAATTTGTCGCTGTATTACGACCAAACCCACACGACGAACAACCAGGATGTACCGATCACCGTTCATCGGGTTCAAGAAGCATGGGACCCGGACACCGTCAGCTGGAAAAAGGCCGGTGCCGGTGATAACTGGAAAGACGGAGGTGCCTTTGACGATACCCCGATTACCTATAGGGAGACCGTCGATAACGAGGATGATAACCAAACGGCGGCCAAGGGAAACTGGCCCCTGTCGGACAGCGTCAAAGGGGCTTATAAAGGGACGTACCAACCCAATGGCCAAGGGAAGCTGGGTGCAACCTTCACTTGGGTTCCCCACTTGAAAGAACGCGGGACCTATCAAGTACAGGTGCGCTATACGGCAGCCGATGACCGTGCCACCAACGCACCCTACACGATCTATCACAAGGGCGGGAAAACGGTCAAGAAAGTCAACCAGCAGAAAAACGGCGGCAAGTGGGTAACCCTCGGCTCCTGGGATTTTGATGCCGGTTCTTCCCACAAGATTGTCCTGGACGATGATGCCAACGGGTATGTGATCGCTGACGCTGTCCGGTTTGTCAAAGTCGCCCGGGCCGTCAAGAAAAAGGATACCAATAACGTCTGGCATCAGTTTCCCGTCACCTCGGTCGTTCAGGATTGGTTGGACGGTAGCAAACCGAACGATGGATTTCTGATCAAATCCGAGAGTGATGCCCTGGAACAAGGCGGCCCGATCTATACTGCCAGCCAGCACTATGATGAGACTAACATCCGTCCCAAGCTCACCCTGATCTATGAGAAACCCAGTGTCACCGTGGAAGAGCCGACCACGTTGCACGGGACCGGTGCGGAGTTGAAATGGTCTAAATACAAGGAAGACGACTTTGTCGAATACCAGATTCACCGCAGTAAGGAGCAGCAGTTCCTTCCGGATGAATCCACCTTGATTGCTCCTATCGAGGATCGCTATCAGTCGATGTTTACCGATACAACAGCGGAACCGACCCCGGCAGATTTCCCCACCCGGGTGGGGGATGCCTACTACTATATGGTGGCGGTGAAAACCAAAGATGGAAAGGTGCATCCATCCGGAACCGTCATCGCTCGGCTTCCCAAAGCGGGGATGACCCGGGTGATTCGGGTGGGTGCCGAGGATGATACCACCCTATCGGATGAAAAAACCTCCAGCAATCTGAATCACATCGAAGGCGAGCCCAACCTGATGGTAGGGAACAACAGCGGCACCTACGGCAATACCCGGGCCGTGCTGGATTTTGATTTGACCGGGATTCCCAAAAATGCCAACGTTGTCGATGCAGAAATGCAATTGTGGGCGTGGTACATGTATCAGTCGGATCCCGACGCTCCGATGGGAACCTATCAACTTCATGCCCTCAACAAAAGCTTCACCGAAACCCGTACCAACTGGAAAAGCCCCTGGAGCAAAGACGGCGGCGATTATGATTCCAGCGTTATCGATGAAGAAGCCAGCATTACCAACGATCCTCGCTGGCGCGATTTTGACGTGACCGGCATGGTCGGGGATTGGGTGACGGGCAAGAAAGATGCGAACGGGCTCCTCCTGAAACAAAAGAAGGAAAAAGGTGTGTCCGAGCGGGTGCTGTTTTTGAGCAGTGAAGCCCGGGAACGCTCCCTGCGACCGCGCCTGGAGATTATCTACACCACCCCGACGGCGGACAGTACCTACCATGCACCGGAATTGCCGGGGGACATGGTGAGCGGCGACGAGTATGAGATCGACGTCACCGTCACCAACACCACTGACCGTGTGTGGAAAAAAGGGCAACAGTCCTTGGCCTATCGCTGGGCGGGCCTGGATGCTCCCCAAGGTAAAGAACGGGTGGATCTGCCGGAAGATCTCTCCCCTGGGGAAGTGATCCGTCTCAAAGCGAAAGTTCACGCCCCTCAACTGAAAGGGAAAGGCGCTTATCGCGAGACGCGCTCCTTGGAGTGGGACCTGATCGATCACAACGGGGATTGGCTGTCGAAGAATGCCCATGGGATTCCTGCTCTTTCACAGCCGATCGTGGTTGTGAAGAAAGAGAAAGCGGACCGCCTGGGAGAGGAAGCGGACCAAGGTCTCATCCGTGAAGAGACAGGAGGGGAGACTGAACTCCTCGTCAACTTGTTCGAAGGGAATACCATGTTCGACTATACGCCCTTCGAGAACCCGTCCAAGGGTTTTGATACCGCTCCCCAGATGACCTACAACAGCCGCGACTTCTCCGATTCCTTGATCGGACCCGGCTGGTCCTTTGCCCTAACCAACATGATGCGCCTCGGAACACCTTCGACCAAGGAAGGCGTAAAGTTGGGACTGGATGGCAAGGTGAAGTCCGGAAAAGTGACCATGGTTGACGGGGACGGCACCCAGTACACGTTCCGCTTTGATACAAAAAGCAAGAAATTTAAGAGCCCAAAAGGGACGCATTTGTACCTGAAGCTCCTCTCGATCAAGAACAAAACCCGCCAGTGGCAGATCACCACCAAGGACGGGACCCGGTATTATTTCGACAGGGAAGGCTACATCTCCGAGATGGTGGATCGCAACGGGAGGAAGCAGACCTATACCTACGAGAAGCGGCGGATCGATAACCACAATGTGAAACTGCTTCGCTACCTGACGGATTCCGAGAACCGGCGTACGGTCAAGCTGGAATACTACAGTGGAAAAGATGCCAATCCCCATATCCGTAACCAGTTGAAACGACTCACCGATATCTCGGGACTGAAAGTAGAGTTCGCCTATGATGATGACGGGCGGTTGACCAAGATTACGGAAGGTGCAGGTCTGAAAGAAGAGAAGGTCTATCAACTTTCTTACGAATATAATCTGATCCGAACCATCACCGATCCGAGAGGCCATACCACGCGCGTCTACTATGACGATTACGGTCATATGACCAAGCTGTATAACCGGGAAGACAAATTGACAACGGTGGAATACCGCTCCACGGCAGACAGCGACGAACAGGCGGTCACCATTGTTACGGACCCGGAAGGCCGGAAAACAGCCACCACGTTCAACGATGATGGAAAGCCCGTGGAAGTGGTCAACGCCGAGAACGAGAAGACCACATTTGAATGGGACGACGACCTGAACCTAACCAAGATGACCGAGCCCAACGGAGCCGTCACCACCTGGACCTACGATAAACACGGCAATGTGTTGACGGAGACCGACGCGGAAAACAACGTGCTCAACGATCCGGCAGATCGGAAATCGACAAAAATGGAATACGAATACCGGCTGGAGGGCAACGTCGCCGATCTCGTGAAGGAGACCAGCCCCGAAGGGCGTGTCACCACCTACGACTATGATGAGGAAGGCAACCTCATCTCGTCGACGGAACCGAAGGGAAATGCCACCTCTACTGCCAGGGATTTCACCACGACCTATACCTATGCCAAGGGCGGACTGCTCACCTCGGTCAAGGATGCCAAGGGCAACGTCACCAAATACGGCAACTACGATGCCAATGGCTCCCCCCAAACCATCACCGATGCCGAGGGGAATGTCACAAAAGTCGAGTACGGCAAACGGGGCGAAGTCCTCAAGGTAACCGACGCAGAAGGGCATACGTCTACCTACACCTACGACCATCTGCTGCGTCCCTTGACCAGTAAGGTGCCGAAAGAGGCGGAGAAAGGGAAGTACATTACCATCCCGGCTCCCGTCTACGATGCCAACGACAATGTCTTGGTGGAGACATCGCCCAACCAGGCGAAAGTGACCTACACCTACAACAAAAACGACTGGGTGACCTCTGCTGTATTGCCCCCGGATCAAACCGGCGGCCTCGAGCGGAAAGTGACCTATACTTATGATGATGTCGGAAACCTTCTAAAGGAAACCGAACCGAAAGGGAACCGGACTCCCGAGGAAGCTGATGACTATGCGACGAAATACGTCTATGATCATCTGGACCGTATCCGACACGTCACCAACAGTCAGGGACACAAGGTTTCCTACGAATACGACAACGCTGGCAACCTGACCAAGGTGACGGAACCCAAGGGGAACGAGACGAAGGACCCGGATGATTATACGACCACCTATGCCTATGACAAGAATCATCAGGCGACCCAGGAGACCGATACCAAGGGCAACACTGTCACCTATACCTACGATGCTGATGGCCTCATCACCCAGGTGACCGACGAAGAAGGCCATACCACCAAAGCGGTGTACGATGAAAACGAGAATCTGACGGAGATGCATACGCCCCGCGACAATGGGGTGGTGAATGTCACCCGTTATGTCTACGATGCCGTGGACAATCTGACCCAGACGATTACCCCGCGGGGGGTGGCCACGGAGCAAGCAGGCGACTACACTGAAAAGACGGTGTACGACAAGCTGAACCGGGTCAAGGAAGTCCACTACCCTCGGGATCCGAACAGCGACAATCCCCGATACTCGAAGCAGGACAAGCTCCTATACAGCTACGACAAACTGGGGCGGATCACGAAGATCAGCGCACCGGCTTCCGAAGGGCAGACCGTACGCAATGAGACGGCCATCGATTACTTTGATAACGGCTGGATCAAGCGGACGGCTGATCCCCACAACATCCAGACCACCTACGACTACAACGATCTGGGGCAAACCATCCGCCGCCAGCTGATCGGAGAAGACAGCTCCAAAGACACCCGCACTCAGACCTGGGATTACTACCCCGACGGGAAGCTGAAGGCGGAGACGGATGAAGGCTTTGCTAAGGCCTCCCTGGTCGTGGATAACACGGATCGCCAACACGTCGAGGCGAAAGGCGACTGGAACACCTCCGACAGTGTAGACGGCCACCAAGGGTTTGACTATCTATGGAACCACAGCGGTACGGGGGACGATGTCTTTACCTGGAACCTGGCTGTGCCAGAGGACGGGGACTATGACGTTTACGTCAAGTATCTCTCCCATACCGACCGGGCTACCAATGCCCCCTATACGGTTCAGTACGACGGGGGCACCGATATCCAGAAAGTCAACCAGAAGGAAAACGGCAGCCAGTGGGTAAAGCTGGGCACTTACGGTTTTCGTGCTGGTAAGCGGGGGAAAATCACCCTCTCCGATGATGCCAACGGCACTGTCGTTGCCGATGCGATCCGGCTGGTAAAGCATACCGAGGACAAAAAAGAACGAAAAGCCTTCCGCTACACCTATGATGTCAACGGCAACCTGACTGAGGTGAAGAATCAGAGCACCGGAGCCAAAGTCGATGCCTACCAGATGCACTACGATGGCCTCAACCAAGTGACCCGCCTGGAGAAGATCATCCAAGACCAGGTCAAAGAGACCATCGGGTATACCTACGACGCCAACGGCAACCTGACCGGACGCTCTCACGACGGGAAGCAACAAACCTACACCTACACCGAACGCAACTTATTGAAGATGATTGAAGACAAGAAAAGCGCCGACGATGCGAAGCCGCGGGTCTGGTCCTATGGGTATACGAAACGGGGCGAGCTGGATCATCAGACCCAGCCGAATGGTACCGTAACGAATTTCGCCTATTATCAAGATGGTTTGTTGAAGAAGCAGACCACGCACAAGAAAGACCAGACACTGCTCAACCAACATGAGCTAAAGTACAACAAGAATGGCCACCGGATCGAAGAAGCGCTGGAACTCCTTGATGCCAAGGGCAAGAAGGTCAACAGCCAGATCCAGTACCAATACGATCCCAGAGATCGGCTGGTCTCTATGACCAAGACGGGGGACAACCCGCTCACCGAATCGGTGGAACTGGATGCCAACAGCAACATCGTGCGGCATACACAGAATGGAGCAACCAAGCATTACACCTACGACCGCAACCGAATGCTGACCCAGACCGTCGACGGCAAGACGAAGGACTACACCTACGATTCCTTCGGCCGCCTATCCACGGTCACCGAAGGCGAACGACTGGAAGAGAAAAACCGCTACGACGGTTTCGACCGCCTGCTGGAGCATACGAAGCGGAAAAAAGACGGCACCCTAAGCCGCACTTCCTACACCTATGATGCCTTTGACCGCACCTTAAGTAAGACCGGAAACGTCGGCACCGAGAAGGAAGAGACGACCACCTTCCAATACCTCGGGATGTCCGACGATGTGGTGAGCGAGGAAGTAGCCGGAAAGCTGACCCGCTCTTACACCTACGCCCCCTGGGGCGAGCGTCTCTCCATGACTCACCATGGAAAGGGCGAGACCTCCTACTACGGCTACAACACCCGCGGGGACGTCGAAATGCTGCTCGACGAAAACGGTGGCGTCCGCGGCACCTACGGGTATACGATGTATGGAGAAGACCAGGCCAGTGCCTTTACCGGAGTGGACAAGCCCGGCAGCGAGACGATGTACAACCCATACCGGTATACCGCTAAGCGCTGGGATCCCAATGCGGAAAGCTACGACATGGGCTTTCGTAACTACGATCCGAGCATTGCCCGCTTCGACACCCGGGATGCCTACAGCGATGCCTCCCAAGACCTCGGCCTCGCGATGGATCTGGCCACCGGAAGCCGCTATGCCTTCGCAGGAGGAAATCCGGTCTCGTACAGCGAATTGGATGGGCATAGACCCATCATGGGATCCTTTTACACCACGAATACAGTAAGATCGGCAATAAGATCTGCATTTCGCTCGGTATACAAATCCCCCACTATGGGTTATTGGAAGAGGACCTACAAAAGAGCGAAAAAAAGGGCCAAGAGAAAGGCGTATCAGCGTAGATACAGAAAACGCGCCTACAAGAAGAAGGCTTACAAGAGGCACTCCTACAGGAAACACTCGCACAAAAAACGATCGTATAAGAAAATCAAACGATCCAAGCCCAAGGCAAAACCAAAGCCAAAACCCAAAGCACCCCGGGTGACCTTCAGTGAAGCGGGCCATGCCACACTCGATGTCCTCGGGCTCATCCCTGGTGTTGGCGAATTTGCCGATGGGGCTAATGCAGCGTGGTATTCGGCAGAAGGCGATTATGCCAATGCTAGCTTATCTGCCGCGGCCATGATCCCCTTTGCCGGATGGGGAGCAACGGGTACCAAGCTCGGAATGAAAGCCCTCCCCGGCATGTGCTTTGTCGCCGGAACCAAGGTTATCACCGATGATGGCGAAAAACCGATTGAAGAGATTAAAGTGGGGGACAAAGTCCTCTCCAAAGACGAGAAGACCGGGAAGAAGAGTTACAAAAAGGTAACCCGTCTTTATCGCCGCCACGTCGACACCCTTTACGAAGTCCACGCCGGTGGAGAAAAAATCAAAACCACCGCTGAACACCCCTTCTGGGTGCAGGACAAAGGCTGGGTCAAGGCGAAAGACCTGCAAAAAGGCGACCGCCTCCAAGCTGCCGACGGCAGACAAGTCCGTGTGGATCGGGTTGTACAGAGGAAGACCAAGCCCATCAAGGTGTACAACTTCGAGGTGGAGGACTACCACACGTACTTTGTGTCCGATGCGCAAGTGTGGGTGCATAATAAGTGTGGGAAGCTCCCATCTAGAAAGGCGGCATTTAGACAGGCCAAGAGAGATGCAGGTATTCCGATGTCGCAAGCACCATACAAAGTAGAAAGGCCTGATATGGTAGATAGAAACAATCGGAGAATCCTTGATAAAAACCATAGACCGATTGTGACAAGAGATTATTACTTCCGAAAAAAGGGTGGTGATATAATAATCCAAGATCATGGAGCGGGACATTATTATGGACAAGGAGGTATTGGAGATCAAGGTCCACATTTTAATGTTAGGCCTATTGAGAAACCTAGAAGAGGAAAAGTTGGTGGAACTCTAGCACATTATGAGTGGTAATTGATTTGAATTATTCTATACTATGGAGTGGGGTTGCGTATTTTCACCCGCTCCATAGTATATTATATTGGAGGTAATATTTCATGTGGACCGATTTTATCTATAATCCAAGACCGATATTAAATTTATATCAATATGACATTCCAACATTGAATAAAGTCAAAATAGAACATATAACACTATATGATGGGCATGAATTGATGTTGACAATAAATTTAAATAAACTGCCAAATCCGATCCCTAATAGATGGAGGGAACGGGAGTATAATAAATCGTTAGTGAAGCTTGGTTTTTTTCATATTAATGAGTTTGAATTAAGTGGATGGAACTATGATAGTTTTGTGGAAATTAATTTTTCAAAGGAAAACAAAACAATGTTTATGGAGGTTAATGCGGAAGATTACTTCATCAAATGTTATTTTGACCAACATATTTCTTTGAGGAGAATATTCGGAAGTAAATAAGGGTAGATTTTTTACGTAACTTGGAGGTGTTAAGGATTATGTGGCTTGATTTCGTGAGCAACCCAAAAGAGATAGCTGATATTTATGATGAAGTCCCTGCCTTGTCAGATGTTACTGTAACCATGATGAAAATAACTAAGAATGAGCTTAGCGTCTTTATTGAATTAGATAGTTTTCCAGACCATTACCCCCCTGATCAGAAAGGTAATAATACTTGTAACATAGAATTAGGGTTTAAAAACGTTGATAAAGTCTACTTCTCCGGATGGGAAGTGGATGGTCGCTTTACTTTTAAGTTAAGTAAAGTAAATAGTCGGGTTAAAATGTTTGGACAGTCTGATAGGTGTACAGTAAGCTTGATTTGTGATGAGGTTTCTATTTTGAGTAAAGGGTTTTATATAACTGATAATAATGACTGATAGATATAAAAATGGTTTTAGCGCTAGGTAATCGGAGATTTAATAGAAATAGCAATTGCCCTGCGCCCTATTCTTCTGCAAAGACAAAAAAACGGTAGAAGACCTACACCCGCCTCTACCGCCGCCACGTCAACACCCTCTACGAAGTCCACGCCGGTGGAGAAAAAATCAAAACCACCACCGAGCATCCCTTCTGGGTGCAGGGCAAAGGCTGGGTGAAGGCGAAAGACCTGCAAAAAGGCGACCGCCTCCAAGCTGCCGACGGTAGACAAGTCCGTGTGGATCGGGTTGTACAGAGGAACACAAAGCCCATCAAGGTCTACAACTTCGAGGTCGAGGACTACCACACGTACTTTGTGTCCGATGCCCAGGTGTGGGTGCATAATCGGTGTGGGGGTTATATCCCTAACTCGCCATTAAAGAAACAAAGAGTAAAAAAGCAAGATATACCATTGCCTGATCCGAGAGCAGAAGGACGTCCCCATACAGTTTTAGGTGGGAAGATGGGGAGTGATGGTGTATACTATCGGCAATCAGCGACATTTTCAGGACCATCTTGGCCAAAAGCTAATGGGTACGATGTACCAATAAGCGAGGTGCATTGGCATAATCATAGTACACCTCAATTTCATTCCAACCCCCATCAGCATGTTTTCCGATATAACACAGAACAAAAGTCTTGGCGAAGAGGAGATCAAGAGTCTTTGTATCGATAAGCTTTTTTAACGGATAAGCTCCTATGGGAGCTTATCTTAATAATAAGGAGGAAGTTGCAATGGAGTCATATCTGTATATTTGGATACCCGATATAGAAAAAAACGTTCATTTCGAAGAGGAGTTGGTTTCTTTCGGGGGAGAGGTGTATAGTCAGGAACCAAGGGTCTATAAATGGGGAGGGCACTTTAATTTCTTTGTAAAAAACTTAGAATTATACTTAAAAAAATATAAAAGGACTATTTACCACGAATCTTTGAGTTTTTTACCTCCTAATTATATAGATGAGTGTTGGTTATATATAACAGATTCAGTATTTAAATATGATAAGTATATAAATGTTGGAAATATTTATTCTGATTCATTTTTTTCGAAACACTTGCAAATTGTTTTTCACTCTACAAGCCAAGGGGATTATTATTACAAGGAAAAGCCCCATTTAGAAGAATTCTTGCCCTGCTTTTTGAGCAAATTTGAGAAATGGGTTGTAATTTTTCATGTTGTAGATGGAAACCTCGATCCTTACCAATTCAACGAAACAGATGTCGTTAATAAAATAAGAGAGTATTTTTCTCGGGAAAAAAAAGATGGCTTCGTGGCATGGAAATAACTAAAAGGAATTGCACTTGGCTTCCAGGAATGAAGGATGAGTAGGATTTTAGTGAGACCAAACTGGAATCAGAACCTTATAGGGCTTGGAGTCCGTCCTATGGAAATATTACGGTACTTAGAGGGACCCAAGGATAAATAGGGTTTTTACTGAGCCAATAAAAGAGATGTTAAAATGAAAATGTACCCATGTCCATGTTGTGGTTATTTAACATTATCAGAAAAACCTCCAGGGACATTTGAGATTTGCGAGGTTTGTTTTTGGGAAGATGATTATGTTCAATATCATGATCCTTCCTATGAAGGTGGAGCTAATAAAGTAAGTCTTTCTCGGGCTCGGGATAACTTCAGAAGAATTGGGTCATCTTCCGAGGAATTCGTAAAAATGGTAAGAAAGCCGAACAAGTGTGAGCAAAGAAAATAAAAATTGATCCTATGAAAAGAGGCTGATTCAAAGAAGGAGGTAATGTGTTCTTTGGTCGGCCCTTTTCATTTTTATGGCCATGGTCCCCTAGGGTGGGGAGCTACTGGCTCAAGCTTTTAAAAGCTCTCCTAGGCATGTGCTTTGTCGCCGGAACCAAGGTTATCACCGATGATGGCGAAAAGCCCATTGAAGAGATTAAGGTGGGGGACAAAGTCCTCTCCAAAGACGAGAAGACAGGGAAAAAGAGTTACAAAAAGGTAACCCGCCTCTACCGCCGCCACGTCAACACCCTCTACGAAGTCCACGCCGGTGGAGAGAAGATCCAAACCACCGCCGAGCATCCCTTCTGGGTGCAGGGCAAAGGCTGGGTCAAGGCGAAAGACCTGCAAAAAGGCGACCGCCTCCAAGCCGCCGACGGCAGACAGGTCCGTGTGGACCGGGTTGTACAGAGGAAGACAAAGCCCATCAAGGTGTACAACTTTGAGGTGGAGGACTACCACACGTACTTTGTGTCTGATGCCCAGGTGTGGGTGCATAATAAGTGTGATATTAAATTTGCCTCTAAACCTACTGAACATATGGACAATCCAGGGAGATATGTTCCAGTTCAAATACTAAAAGAAGCAACCAAATCGACAAAAGGATATCCTGATCCTAGAGGGGCTTCAAACGCTTTGATGCACTATACCCCTATGTATAGGAATAGGAAGAAATACAATTTAGAAGTCCTCTTTGATCATAAAGAAAATGAAGTATTACATTTTAAGTATGACCGAAGACCACTAGGACCTTTACCAGCTATAAAGCAAAGGTGAATATATTAAGGCAGCTAAGGTATCAACTTAGCTGCCTTTAATTAAAATGTTTAGCAAGTGAGAAAGGGTGTATAAAATGTTTTTGAAAGATAAGGTTTTATATTTAATTAATTGTTTTATAAAAGGGTACCCGGTGAAGATAAACTGTGAAACATTTTGTGATGAACTGTGTTTTGATTTTGGGTTAAATGACAATGACGGAAGTCTATCAAAATATGAAGAAAAAATAATTTCCGATCTGTATGAGGTAACATCACGTTTTTCTCAATACCAAAGTGATCATGATAAATACCCTGGTGTATATTCGACTGAGAACGAAGTAATAGAAAATGCAAATAAATGCTTAAATAAATTAGTGAGGAACCGATAAAGAGTGTTCTGTCCGTTTGGGAGTTTGAGAAGGAATAAACAGGTGGCTTTTTGCATCTTGTCAAGGGCGCTTACAGTCATTTCCCCATGCCTAGGAGGGTTCTCATGAAAGTACTCATTGTCGGTGGCGGGATTGCGGGGCTGACCTTGGCCGATTGTCTGCTTCAGTCGGGTCATGAGGTCATCTTGGTGGAAAAAGCTCCAAAGCTTCGTACGGAAGGCTATATGATCGATTTCTTTGGTCCGGGGTATGAAGTAGCAGAAAAAATGGGTTTACTGCCCGAGCTGGAGGCGATTCATTATCCGATCCAATCCGTGAAGTTTCTCCATGTTCAAGGGGAGGAAAAGTTATCGATTTCCTACGCGTCTCTTCGCAGTCTGTTTCAAGGTCGGCATTACAACTTTATGAGGGAGAGCTTGGAACGCCTTTTATATCAGCGTGTGAAAGGGAGGATCGATTTCCGTTTTGGAACTACGATTCAATCCCTTGCTCAAGACCCCGATCAGGTGGATGTGACGCTCTCCGATGGTTCTTCCATCACCTGTGATCTGATGGTGGGGGCGGATGGGGTTCATTCTAAGGTGCGTTCGCTGGCTTTCGGAGAAGATCGATCTCCCCTCAACTTTCTGGGTTATTATACGGCTGCGTATGTCCTCGATAAACCGTGGGGGGATTCAAAAGAAGATTCCTTCTACATGCTGACGAGTCCCGGGCGGCAGGTTGGGGTATATCCCATTGATGAAAAAAGACTGGCCACGTTTTTCCTCTATAAAGCCCCCCGATTGGACCAATCGATTACCAGGGAAACCATCAACCGGGAGCTCCAGTCGCACTATGGAGATTTGGGTTGGATTGTCCCCGAGCTATTGACCGCTTGTGAAACAGCTCCCGATCTTTATTTTGACGAGGTTTCACAGGTCCAGATGGCCGAATGGAAACGGGGGAGAGTGGTACTCGTCGGAGATGCGTGCCAAGCGGTGTCGTTGGTCGCAGGACAAGGGGCTTCTATGGCCATGGCAGGGGCTTATATTCTTTCCCGTGAACTTCAGAGGGAACAGAATATTTCGATTGCCTTACAAAACTATGAACGCCTGATGCAGCCTCCCATTACGAAAATCCAAAAATCTGCGAGACGGTTTGCAAGCTGGTTTGTGCCGGAAAATCGCTTGACCCTTTGGATGAGGGAAACAACGATGCAATTGGCTGTAAAACCTTTGTTCAAGCGATTGGTGAATTTAAACCAAGTCAAGTTGCCCCGATAAACAGACCCGAGGCTAAAATAGCCGGCTCCCTGTTGATGGGAGCCGGCTTTTGTTCCGCGGGAGTTCGTCAAGTGAAGTATTCCAGTTTGGCCGCAGGAAAATGTTTCTCCAGGTAACTTTTCAATTCCGTTTGGATCTCCTCCTGCTCTTCATCGGTGTACACGTATTTTCCGATCCCGTAACGCCCCCATTTCCATTTGCGTCGGGACTCGTCCAGCTCCAGCTTCGTCAAGGGGTAGTTTTTTTGGATGACCCGTTTGGCTGGTTTCGTGAAGCGGTGCTGAATGAACTCAAAGGTGAGGTCCTTTTTCGCCGCCTCTGGCAAGGCGGCTTCCAGCTTCTCGAACATGTGGCGATATCCCTCTCTCCAGCCTTCATGCAGGTAGATTGGGGCAACGATGAACCCCAAAGGATACCCGGCTTGGGCAACCTTGGCGGCGGCTTCGATGCGGTCTGTCAAGGGAGAGGTGCCCGGTTCCATGTATTTAATAACGTAATCGGCGTTAACGCTAAAGCGAAAACGGGTTCTGCCGCGGTGCTGTGCATCGAGGAGATGATCCACATGGGCGAATTTGGTCACGAAGCGGAGCCGTCCGTACTCCGACTTACCGAAGTACTCGATCGTTTGCTTCAACGAATGGGTGAGGTGATCCACCCCGACGACGTCCGACGTACAGGAGGCTTCGAAGCGGGTGGTTTCGGGGGCCCGCTCCTGCATATAGGTTTCGGCTGCATCAAGGATTTCTTCGATGTTGACGTAGGTACGGATGTAGGGCTTACTTCCCATCGTGGTCTGTAAATAGCAATAGTGGCAGTGTCCCATGCATCCCGTCACGAGTGGGATCGCATACTCCGCGGAGGGCTTGGACGTATCGAATTTGAGGGTTTTCCGAATCCCTACGACCAGGGTAGACTTTGCAACCCGGTATCTCTGGAAGTCGTTTTCACCGGGCAAGTTTCGCACTTGGTTATGGGAGGTGGTTTCTCGGATTTCGATCCCCATATCGGTAAATTTCTTTTTTAACTGCCGACCGAGGGGATATTCAAGTGCCCGGGGTTCTATGTAAACGAGTTGCGGTACAAACGGCTTAACCATGCAACTCCCCTTCCTCGGAAGTGCCAAAGTAATACTGGTATGCCCGTTCGGCTTCTTCTTCCGTGCGGTAAATGGCGATTTCATCATTCAAGGGGTAATGGGTTTCGTATACGAACAGGTTTAATTCATCGGGTTGTTCCGGATTACGGACCACGGCGGCTTCCTGGATAGAGGCCACATCTTGAGCGTGAGGATTCCGCATCATGACGTAGACGATGTCTCCGGCCTGGATCGGTGAGTGGTCCGACTCGTGAATGTCCATCCTATCACCTTTTCTCTCGGTTTTTGGTTCCCTTATGCTTCCACAAACTGAGAGAAGATATTTCCTCTATATAGCAAGGGGATTTCTGACAAAAGAAATCCTCTAAATCCAACGAAACTAATATGGAGTAGACGGGTGAATCGACTCGGTAAACAATTGGGGGTTACCGAACATCCGGTTAATCCAGAACTTCGCCGGTAAGTGGGAGAGGTTCATTTGACAGGAATTCTATATTGAAAAACCGTAAATCAGGTGGCATGCTGTTAATAACAGCCACCTCGGGAGGTGAGTCGGATGAAAAACTACTTTTGGATCATGCTCACGGTGCTCATTGTTCTTATCACATCACCGTTTTACCTTGGGGGGAATCCCATCGATCTGGTAAAGGATCAAGTAGAGAGAATCATCGCTGATGAATATTATGTGCTTATTGATAGGGATGGTAAAAAGGTTAAGGGCATTGAAACCCCTGAGGATAAAGAGGTTTGGAATCGAGAATACACCCTTAAAGCTTATGATGAAGAGGGGAAAGAGAAAGAAGTCAATTTCTATGGTTATAAAAACCTAAGAAAAGGGGCTTATTTGAGGTTAAGCATTATTTCAGGTGATGTACAGCGATATGAAGAGGTAAAGGAAAATCAGGTCCCCTTGGAGGCGACAGAAAAATTAAAAACCTTAACTTCCAAGGAATAAAACAACCCCCGGTGCTTAGTACCGGGGGTTGTTGCGTCTAAGGGGGATCATTCGGTCTAGGGTGAGTGGACTTTTTCAGTATATAAGCGGCCACAATCCGGTTGAACCCGGTGATTTATTTGAATTTACCTAACTCTTCTTTTACCCAGTTCTCCTGTCTTGTTATAATCAAAGGGTAAGGACCTTAACCTTGGAAGGTGTGATCGCATGTTTGGGAAAGTCGCAGCGGATGTGTTGGGGTTAAGTGATGTGGGAGCTGTCATCCAACCGGAAGACTACGATAAAGTGGACTCCGATGATTACGTGCTCCATGAAGACAACGAGAAAATCTTCTTCCTGATCAAATCCAAATCAGATGAGTACTGCTTTACCAACAAAGCCCTCCTCCATCTGGATGGGACCAGCGCCGCCAGCAAGAAGCGAACGCTCCGTCGCTATGAATACAGTACATACAATATCTCAGCCGTGACTCTGGAAACAGCGGGAACAGTGGATCTAGATGTGGAAATTAAGTTTACGATGGGTTCCGTGCCGTTCTCTCTCGATGTGAATAAAAAGCATCTGGATGAATTGAAGGATCTATATAAAGCCTTAATCAAAATCGCGGAGATTTCTCGTGAGAACGCTTTTTCCATGGAATTTGCGAAACAGAGTCTGGAGCTGGCCTCTACCACGATCGGCCAACACGCCAGAACCGAGGGAAATCTGGCCGAACAGTTTAAAGAAGTGAACCAAGCCGCATTTTCCTGGCTTGCCGATACCCATAAACAATATGTTGTCAAGGATTATGGGTTTGTTTTTGAACGTTTTATCAACAACTGATCCAAAGGGATCAACCGTACCCACCCGTTTTGGCAGGGGTCTTGACCACCTTGCGTCAAGATAAATCCAACAACCCCCGGTGCTAAAAAGAACCGGGGGTTAATTGCGTCTGTAGAGCAAGTCCCAGGATCACCGGCATGACCTTCCCACCGGTTTCTGGTTCGACCCTTTATCCGAAATGGTACAGTGGCCTCATATTGGTCTGCTCTTATCGGGGAACCTCTGGATATTCGCCCGAATTTATATAGACAACCATCTCGAACGTACACAGCCAAATATTCTAGAGGGAAACCAAAACGAAGGATGGAGGGACAGCGATGTATTATGGTCCGTATTCACTTTCCAGTCCACCCTACTCGCCCTATTTACCTTTTGGTCCTGCATATGTAACGCAACGGATGGTTTGCACTTGGGAATGCATAGCGCCGGGTTATTGTGCACCCATATGTCGATACTATGACCTTCCCATGTAGGTCCAGAAGCCATCCCAAGGATATAGGATGGTTTTTTCATAGTGACATCAAGAAAGACCCGAGCTATACCGCTTCCATGTGGGAAGGATAAGGGGTGGTTTTTATTTTGGGAGTGTGAGAATGCGCGTTCCTGTGTCTATTCAAAGGGATGCATGATCGCTAATGGTTGTTGCGTCCAATCATTATTGTCACAGGGGCAGATGATTATATCAGGGGGGACCTCTCTTACATATAAATGATAGAAAAGGAGGGTGAGGTCAATGGCCGTCAAAACTCGCAAAATCAGAAAGTCTAATTTCGGCAGCGCCCCTCGAGCAATCAATGTTCCTCCCGGGGATTCATTCAGTCTCGCATGTGATTTCTTCAAGATACAGGTGGCCAAAATCCGACTGAGACCCGGTGATTTTGTGAAGGTCACCTGTCAGGGAAGAAGTGTCGTGGTATTCAACTCGTTCTTCCGTTTCAACCGAGGCACCATCAATCTTCGTCGAGGGGAGTTTATCAACTTCTTCGGAAGCTTCTTCTAGAGTGTACTCCGTTAAATAACCAGAGCATTTTTGTACAGGTCATGGTGTCCATGGCCGGTTTTTTATATTGGTACTGAGAAGGGCTTTAGGATAAGTCCAATGGGTAATATTCTTCCAACGTGAACTCATGAAGAAAAAACGTTCAGAGCCTATGTTTAAAAAGTAAGGGGTGAATCATCCCACATTCGTTGGGATGATTTTTTCTACTTAAAGGGAATGGGAGAAGCCTTCGCGACACGGGCCTCCCTGAGATCGACTTTCCAGAGCCGGTAAAAACCGCCCGTAAGTCGAGGGCTGTCACTGGCCTTTGGCGGATCGAGAAGTCCCCCTAGCTACTACCGTTACCGGGGGGATGTTTTAGCCAAATCGATGATTACAATTCTGCTTTAACCAATTTGAGAATAAGGTGTTCATTTCTTCCTCGTCAATGTCTGCTTTTTGCACTGTCATAATTTTATAACCATACTCATCCCATTTGTCTTCATCCTTTATATAGATAGGGACCTTAAGGCCATACTCCTCAAAGTTAAAATATACGTCCCAATAATTGTCTTTAGTCCTTTGGAATGCTGTAGCTTCTATAGTAGGTAGGTTTTCTTGGTAATAACCAATATGCCAATGGTGTGTATCCAAGTAGTCGGGGATCATTTTAGTCACCTCGTGTAAAAGTGGTTCTACTAGAACAAACGATGTTCTTTGAGATGGGGTGGTCGAATGGGAACTTCATCTTATTTTAGGGCTTGTCTGAAATAAGTTTCAGTTCTGGTATATAGAAAAGGTAAAAACCGCCGTAAGGCGGATAACTGTCACCGGTTGGCAGGGGAAGTTGCGGGAATGAGCTCCATAGGATTAATAACAAGAGGGAGCGACAGGACCATTGGTACCTGTATAGAGGAAAGCGTCACTCATCCATTGTCCGTTGGCTAATTGATTCCACAGATTTGTGCTGCCCCAACGTCCAGTAAAGGAGGAACCCCTGCCAGTACAAGAAACGTTGACAATCGCTCCATCATCAACGGAGCCAATGATCGGGTAACCCCTCCCTGGCCCCGAGCGGAGATTGACGGTTCCACCCCCATTGGCATCAACAATGCCTTGATTGGTGGCAAGTTTTCCGTAATTATATAAGGAACGGTCAGGATATCTTACCGTGCTGCCATGCATGGCATACCCATCGTAGGCTGATCCCTCAAAGAATACCCAGCCTCCGATTTCTTTCCCATCCAATGCGACACGATTCCCGCTAGAAAGCAAGGAGAAATGGACATGTCGCCCACTGGCAAATCCCCCGCAAGAGACATCGGTCCCCGTATATCCCAAGAAGGATCCTTCTGTGATAAAACTCTCATCGGTTGGGGTGATATTATTCCACAGGTGGTAGTAATCCGTTGCATAACCATTGTCATGATATACTCGAATCCAACCTCTATTATTAGAACACATCGTAAAAGCATTTCCATCCCGTGCGGCTAAGACCCTCTGATCCCCGCCATATAAGTCGATCGAGCTATAGGGTCGATTATTTCCTGACCAACCGTGGGGACCGCCAGACATAATCCATGATTGACCCACTGTATAGGGCAAACGAAGTTCTGTTCGCGCGCTGAGTGTAATCTGATCCTTTCCCAATAAGGAGAAGGTCTCTTTTTCATTCTCCTTTACAATAGTGGTGGGTGCTTTTTGAGCGAGGTCAACAAATAAGGAGGTCCCTTCTAAACCCACTTCCCAATCTTGATCATTCTTTCTAGCGATAAAGAGCCACCCCTCTGGGTATGCTCCCTTTACGTTTGGTGCCAGGATCACGGCTGTCCCCAAGGCCCACTTTTCATCTTTAGTCATACGCTTTACATGAAGTTGAGCTCTTTTCCTAATCGTGGCCTCACTTTTGGTTACATCTTTCTGCTTGATTAGGGTGTTCACAACCGCTTGTTCAATGAGACTGTTTGGTGAATTTTCCTGTGGCGATTGAGGTTGGTCATCCCTTGTCAAAAAGACTACCATGATAAAGAACAGCGACAGAATGCCAGGGATTAAGAATCGTCGTGCACTCCATGATCTCATAATTTCTCCACTCCATATACTTAATATTCTGATAGTATATGAAGGTTAGAGGGTAAGGGTTAATCATTGAATGCGTGAGAGGTCGAGTTGTAGGTAATCATCGAGAAAGCGATCTGGGTAATTATCAAACAGAAAACGATTCGGAAATTATGAGACGATAGTCTTAACAAATCTACTGCTTTTTACTGAAGTATAAAAGGCCCTCCTACTACAATGAAGAAAAACAAGGAAGGTAAATGCGAAGAGAAACCTTGGTATGGTGGAGGTGTGTGAACGGATGCAGTTATTTCATTATCATTTTTGGACGGACAAAGTGGAAAGCATGGAACAGTTTTATCGGTCGCACGGCTTTCGGATAGCCTTGCGCATGGGTAAGGAAGACGGTGAAATGTATAGGTACAACCCTCCGCTGGAATGGGATGATTTTCGCCATCGCCCCATTCAATTTCGCATCATTGAGGTAATCCGGGGGCAGGTGAATGTGACCTTCGGGGCGGGAACGCGGGACCGGTTTGATCATTTGGGACTGTTGGTAGATGGGAAAGAGCTTGATCATATCCTAATACGAGCACAGCAGACGGGTATGAGGGTTAACAAATCCGAAGCCCGAACGTTTGTACAAACACCTTGGGGGATCCGCATTGAATTGCAACAACGTAGGGATGTCGTGGATGATGAGCGGGAAGGGGTCATCAAGGAAGCGGTGCTACGATTACCGTTCTCCACCGATCCCCGCATGTTGGAAGAATGGTTCGAGGCCGAAGTGCTTGAAGAAACGAAGGGAGGGATAACCATTCACCGAGACGGTTGGTGCCTGCGCATCACGGAAGGGGATAAACCCCGGTTGGACACCGTTTACTTAAAATCGGTTGATCCATTCGAAGCAGTAGATCCATTGGGTGTTCGGTTGATAGGGATGGGGAGATAGGTTTATTTTATATTGGAGTTTTGCCCCTAATGGCAGATTTGTTGGTACTACCCCAGCCGCAGATTTGAACCGAAAAAAATTAATTTTAAAGGAGGTGTTTGTAAATGGGAGTAGAAATGATGGGATATCAAGTTTTTGAATCGTTACTATCTCAATGCAGAGCACCTCGGTTAGAGGATTGAAAGTGCTCACCAAGGGGTGCCAATAGCCCTCATGCAAGAATCTTACACCTCGGTTAGAGGATTGAAACAAGAGAATTAAAACGAGCTGTTTAAACATACCATCCCACGTCCGTTGGGGTGATGGGCCACCTTATGATCGATCTTCCAGCTCCCGGTTAAGGACACTCATAAGCTGGAGAATAGCTCTTGTCATCGGATAAGATCTAGACAATCCCGTATGCTAACAGGATGCTACTCAAAGGGCCAATTATTTTTTCTTGTCGAGGCGTTTAGCGTACGAATTTTATCGAAATGAATCCTTCATTCTTATGTGTAATTTACTTACTCGTTCTCCTTTAACAAACCTGCGCCAGAAGTCTCCCACTTCTACAAGCGGTGAGATGAATGGCGCGTCAGACGAGGGAGGGTGCTTTTTACCCCTCTCGCTAGTCTGACCACTTAGTAGAATCATGGTTGCCTTTATGATTCACCGGATCTATCATCAGTATTAGGTGATGAAATGGTTGATATAAATAGGAAATTGGATAGCAACAACCATTCAGTATTCATAATGTACTGCCACTTAGTCCTCGTGATCAAATATCGAAAGAAAGTACTGGATGATCCTATCTCTCGTCGTGCAAAGGAAATCTTTGAGTACATCGCATCCAAATACAATATCACGCTATAAGAATGGAATCACGAGCAAGATCATGTCCATATCTTGTTCAAAGGACATCCAAATTCGGAATTATCCCGGTTTATCAATGCTTACAAAAGGGCTTCTTCCCGCTTGTTGAAAAAGGAGTTTCCAGACATCCGGAAAAAGCGATGGAAAGAATCTTTTTGGTCGAGAAGCTTCTGCTTACAACAGGCGGGGCTCCAATAGACATCATCAAAAAATACATCCAATCACAAGGACAGAAAGCGAGGTGAAACGATGCTTCGAGCGAAGAAAGTACATTTTGTTGCCTCCCTATCCGATGTGAATCGCCTCTTTGCCTGTAACCGTGAATCCGCTCTTGTTTGGAACGAATGTCTGCA
>NZ_JBHSAP010000006.1:0-2818 GCF_042650125.1 Salinithrix halophila | reverse complement strand
GAAATCGGATTCCCGCCAGCAAAGGCATACCGGTTCATGGTCCAGGGGTTCGTCCCCAGATTCATATCCGCCATCGCCCCGTTGTACATATCCCGGGTCAGGAAGCGGTTGTTACCGGGGTCATAGTCCCTAAAGCCCATGTCGTACTTCCCGGTGGATGGATCCCAGCGTTTGCTGTTGAACCGGTAGACGTTGTAGGGCTCTTTCGTCGGATCCTGGGCATCCGGTTTGTCCACTCCGGTGAACTCGTCCTCGTCGTTCTTTCCGTAGGCAGTGTAACCGTAAGTGGCACGGCTGTCCCCATTTTCGTCGGTGAGGACTTCCACGTCGGTGTGGGGGTTGTAGCCGTAGTAGGAGTCTTCCTTTGTCCCGTCGCTGTTGTGTTTCACCATCGACAGGCGTTCGCCCCAGGGGCTGTAGTGGTAAGACTTCTGGATTTCTCCGGCTACATCCTCGGAGATTACTTCTCCACTGAGACCGAGGTAGTTCAGGTTCGTGGTTTTGGTGCCTTCGGTGCGGCTGGTGGTGCGGTCCATCGGGTCGTAGGTGTAGCTGGTTTTCTTCGTCGACCCATCGTCTTGCAGTTTACTGTGTTCCGTCACCCGGTCGAAGCCGTCGTAGGTGTACTTCTCGATCTGCTTCCCGGCGGCGGTAACGCTGTTCAGGCGACCGAAAGGATCGTAGTTGTAGGTGGCCGTGGTGCTCCCAGTAGTGGCGGTCAGGAGACGGTTCCGGTCGTAATTGTACGTGGTCGTCGTACCCTCTACCGTCTGCTGGATCACGTTGCCGTTGGCGTCGTGTTCGTAGGTTTCGATCTTGGCGTTGTCGCCGGTTTTCTCGTATTTCGTCACCCGGTCCCGAGGGTCATAGGTGTAGGTCAGGGTGCTGTTGATCAGGGCCTGGGTGTCGGCGTTCCGTTGTTGCAGGACGTCCTTGACCCGGTGGCCGTTCGCGTTGTAATCGATGGTGTGCTCGTTGATGAGCGTGCCGTTGGACTTTTTCTCCACCTGGTGCTTTAAGAGACCATCCAGGTAGTAGGTGTAGTCGACGGTGTTGCCGTTCTCCTTGGTTTCCTTCAGTTTCTGTCCCCTCGGGGTGTAGGTGAAGGTGGTGGTCTTCGGATTGGCATCCGTCGGGGACTCTTTGTTGATCACCTGGCTCACCAAGGTCCCGTACGTGGTAGTTCCCGTCTTCGGGGCGTTCAGCTTTCAGGTAATGAAAAAACCAAGTACAGAGCGTACTTGGTGATGGAAATCAAATGCCTTAGCCTTGTTATAAAGCTATAAGTAATGGAGACAATTACAGAGAGCCTCCAAACTCTTTAAGAGTTGTAATTACCTCTTTCAATTGTTCTTTAATAGCCAAATCACCTTTGTACCACTCCGTTGCAATTCCAAGAGGGGTATACCCTTCGGAATCTCTGATATTTAAGTCAGCCCCATAACGTATTAGTAAACTTACAATATCTACAAATCCTTTTGACGTTGCTTCATGTAATGGTGTCCAACCATCACTATCCTGCATATTAACTTCTGCTCCGTTTTTTATTAAATACTCCACAACTTTTGTGCACCCACCTCTAGCTCCCGCCATTAACGCACTATACCCTTCTCCAGACTTAATATTTACGACTTTCGGATCAGCATATTTTAACATTTCATTTACAATTTCAATTCTACATTTCATTGATGCATCCATTAATGCAGTAATTCCGTTATAATTCTGGGTTTTTAAGTTAGAACCTTTTTCCATTAATATGCGCACTATATCTGGTTGGTTATAATATGTAGCTACCATAAGAGGTGTATATCCATATTTGTCTTGCGAATTAGGATTTACACCTTTTTCAAGTAATTTTTTAACCGAATTAACATCTTCTTTTTCAATATAACCGAAAAGCAATTCTAATTCTTCCAATTTATGACCCTCTCCTTTTTTATAGCCTTGCCTACCAAAAGTAACCTGGTAAGCAAGGCTGTTTTTTATTTTATTAATGGGATAGAAAACCATCAGGCCTTACATTTATATATCCTTTTCCCCTACTATATTGGTTCCACCAGTGATTTTGCCCTGTTTTTGATAGTTGAACATCCCATTCGTAATTAAACCCTTTGGATCTATCGCCATGATAAGGGCCTTTAACCCATGTATTCCCAAATCTATCTTTGTACCCCGCTTTTCCACCCTTCATCTTTACTTTCGTCAGCTGAGTTGCACCCTTCTCTGGGATAAATCGAAATGGTCCAGAAGTAGGCAATCCTGCTTCCTTTGTCAACCCCCGAATTGAAACTTTTGCCCCAACTGATCCTCTAACTCCCCCGCCAGACCACCTTTTGGAAAACGCTTCAAATCCTTCTTTGACGGTTTTTCCATTCACAAACGGTAGAAAAATTGATAATCCATACACACGGGGAGTTTTCTCGCCGGACACAGGTTCAGATCCGAACACCAAAATACTCAAATCCTGAGCTTCACCAAGAATAGGAATCAATCCAACAGTGAAACTTCCAACATTCCTTTCAGTAGATCCAGCTTTCGTAATACGGTTATATTCTTTCGTTTGCGCCTCTATGGTATTCCATTTAACTTGCAATGCATCTTCTTTTGCTTCATAGTCTTCTCTGTAAATCTCCGGTATCTCACCTGTCTTACTATTAGCGGTAACCGTTGCCTCTGCATCAACGATATAATCGTGCCCATCCAACTCCACCCCAGAAATCGGATTCCCGCCAGCAAAGGCATACCGGTTCATGGTCCAGGGGTTCGTCCCCAGATTCATATCCGCCATCGCCCCGTTGTACATATCCCGGGTCAGGAA
>NZ_JBHSAP010000005.1:0-52287 GCF_042650125.1 Salinithrix halophila | reverse complement strand
GACCCCTTGAAGATGACGAGGTAGATCGGTCCGAGGTGTAAGCGCAGTGATGCGTTCAGCTGACGGATACGAATCGGTCGAGGACTTCTCCTGGATTCATTCCACCTACACGCTTTTCTTCCGTATCCGGTTTTCAGGGTGCATACCCTGTAATCCAATTGTCTGGTGATGACAGCGGAGGGGACCCACCCGTTCCCATCCCGAACACGGCAGTTAAGCCCTCCAGCGCCGATGGTACTTGGGGCGCGAGCCCCTGGGAGAGTAGGACGTTGCCAGGCACGAGAAAAGCATCCGCTTTATGCGGATGCTTTTTTTTATGGGCGGTTTTCGGCAAAGCACCCTACTGGAACCGACAACCTGACGGATTGTCTGGAGGCTCCCCAACCGTTTAGCGGGACGCATGAGTTTCCTCTAACCGCCCTGATTGGAACCGGAGAGTGCGGAGCCGATAGATCCGATATCTGTGGCAGGAACAACCTGACCAGATTCGGAATTCCGGCTTTGTGCCCCCGCTACCATCAACTACGGACCACCCCGAGGGGTGGGTTTTTGTATACCGTAAGGTGGTTCTTGGACAAGGAATTACGGGCATACCTTTAACCAAACAGTAGTTGTCAAAATGTTCCGATAGACGGGATCTGAAAAGGCATCAGACAAAAGAAGGAGAACATAAGGCTCGTGTAGTATTGTCAAAAGACAGGTGAAAAACCCGTCGATTCAAGGGGGCAGGAGGGGATTCATGGCGGGAAATGTTATGATTTGGCGTACCTTGAAAGTGTCGAGGCTTGTCGACTGTGTGTTATAATTGACTAGGGTTCGGAATAAAGACGCATTATTAATCGGCCTTTTTCAGTACTATTCCGGTTCTTTTTTCAATGGGCAAATCTCGAAGCGCTTTCATTTTCTATGCTAAAAAAGAGATGCCCTCATCATTTTCAGATAAGGCAGGTGGAATTCTATGAAACTCACAACGAAAATTCTTCTAGGAATTGGTTTGGGTCTGGTTGTTGGGTTAGCTCTTAATTATGGTGCCCCCAGCGTATTTACAACCTTAAACGATTACGTGTTTGCTCCTGTGGGAGACCTCTTTATTAAAGCGATCAAGATGATCGTAGTCCCGCTTGTCTTTTTCTCCATTGTCTTGGGTGCAGCCGGGATTTCCGACCCGAAGAAAATGGGTCGGATCGGTGGAAAGACGATTCTGTTGTATCTGCTGACGACAGCGATTGCGATCAGTATCGCCCTTCTGTTGGCGAACGTCATTTCACCGGGTGAAGGGGTAGATGTGGCGAAGCCGGACAAAACGGACATCGAAGCGGCACCGCCGATCAAGGATACCCTGCTTAACATCGTACCGGAAAACCCGGTTAAAGCATTGGCCGAGGGGCAGATGCTACAGATTATCTTCTTCGCTCTCGCCTTTGGTGCGGGAATTGCCCTCTTGGGCAATAAAGTGAACCGGGTGAAGGAATTCGTCGAGCAGGCCAATGAAGTCATGATGAAGCTGGTTCACCTGTTGATGAAAGTGGTCCCTTACGCTGCCTTCGCTCTGATGGCTAAAGCCGTAGGGGAAGCGGGTCTAGATTTGATCGCGTCCATGGGCCTCTATATGATCACGCTTCTGTTGGCACTGTTGATTCATATGACACTCACCTACGGGGCTTTCCTGAAGTTTATGGCCAAACTGAACCCGTTTAAGTTCTACAAAGCCATGTTCCCGGCGATGGAAGTCGCCTTTACCACGAGCAGCAGTGCGGCTACTCTACCGATCACCATGAACTCTGTGGAGAAAGGGCTGAAGGTGCCGAAGAGCGTCAGCAGTTTCGTCCTGCCGCTTGGAGCGACGATCAACATGGACGGAACGGCGATCATGCAAGGAACTGCTGCGATCTTTATCGCTCAGCTGTACAACATCGACCTTAGTTTCTCACAACAGTTGTTGATTATTCTGACGGCTACCTTGGCTTCTATCGGGACTGCAGCCATTCCCTCTGCGGGGATCGTGATGTTGACCATTGTCTTTCCGGCGGTGGGGCTGCCCCTGGAAGGGCTCGGTATTATCCTCGGCGTCGATCGACTCCTAGACATGGCCCGCACGGCGACCAACATCACCGGTGATGCGATGGTGGCTACCTGCGTGGCGAAGTCGGAAGGGGCAGACGTAGAGGTTACGGGAGAGTCTGTAGAAACTGCCGTTTCCTGACCCGTTTGTGACGACCGCTCTGGACTTATTCTAGAGCGGTCGTTTTTATATGGGAATAACGCCAAAAAGCGAACACTCAACAAATACCATAACATAACGTTCGTCTTTTCGTTGACTCTACCCCTAGAGGCTGTTACACTGTGGTTGTGGACAGATGAATAGCAATCCTTATTTTCTCATATATGCTCGGGAATAAGGCCTGGGCGTCTCTACCCGGATACCGTAAATTTCCGGACTATGGGAAAATCTTTCGATTGGGTTTTGGTGACAGCCCGAGCGGCAGATTTTTCCTTATCATGCCGTTCGGGCTGTCTTGTTTTCCTACAAAAAGAATCTTTTTGGGATAGGGGGTTGGATCGATGGAACAAGCAACGGTAGGCGTAATCATGGGAAGTACATCGGACTGGCCCACGTTGAGAAAGGCGTGTGAGGTCCTTGAGGAGCTAGAGGTCCCCTTCGAAAAAAGGGTGGTTTCCGCTCACCGCACGCCGGACGAAATGTTCCGTTATGCGGAGGAAGCAGCAGGCAGGGGGATCGAGGTCATTGTGGCGGGCGCCGGAGGTGCCGCCCATCTACCGGGGATGGTGGCTGCTAAAACGGTTCTCCCCGTTATTGGGGTACCGGTCAAGTCATCTTCTCTTAACGGTTTGGATTCCCTCTTATCCATCGTTCAAATGCCGGGGGGCGTTCCGGTTGCCACCGTTTCCATCGGGGATGCGGGTGCGGTTAACGCCGGCCTCCTCGCGGCAGAGATCTTGGGGATTAAATACCCGGATCTTCAGGAGCGTCTTTTGCGACGGCGTGAAGCGATCCGGCAAAAAGTTCTAGACCGGGCTGGGGAGTTGGGATAACGATGAATGCTACGCGAAAGCATTTATTGCCAGGCAGCACTGTTGGAATTCTAGGCGGCGGCCAGTTGGGCCGGATGATCGCTTTAGAAGGGAAAAAGATGGGTTATCGCTTTATCACCCTAGACCCGATCGCCGACTGCCCCGGAGCTGAAGCGGCTGACCGGCACATCGCCGCACCCTATCACGACGAAGTGGCCGCCCGGCGGATGGCATCGGCTTGTGATGTGATTACCTATGAGTTTGAAAATGTAGATGACACGATTGTCCGCATCCTGGAGGAGGAGTCTTTTTTGCCTCAAGGAGGGGCTTTGCTGGAAGTCACCCGTCACCGATTGCGGGAAAAAAACGCGCTTTTAAAGGCCGGAATCCCCGTAGCTCCCTTCCGGGAGGTGGCGAATAAGGACGAGCTCCGGCGCGCACTCGATGACATCGGCTTTCCCTCCGTTCTGAAGACGGTCACCGGAGGGTACGATGGAAAAGGTCAGTGGATACTCCGAAAAGTAGAAGACGTTGAAGCGGCTATCCATGATTTTGCTGAGGGTGAAACACGGATTCTCGAACAGTTCGTTCCCTTTACAAAGGAAATCTCGGTGATCGCAGCCCGGGGGCAGGACGGGGAAATACGTTGTTTTACCCCGGTAGAAAATATTCACCGTGATCATATTCTCCATATGACCCTGGCCCCTGCGCCAGTAGGCCGGAAAGTGCTAGAAACCGCGGAGGAATTAGCGAGAAAGATCGCAGAACACTTGGATGTAGTAGGCCTAATCGCTGTGGAAATGTTCCTCAAAGAGGACGGCCAGATTCTGGTCAACGAACTGGCCCCCCGCCCTCACAATTCTGGCCACTTCACGTATGACGCTTGTACTGTTTCCCAGTTTGAACAACACCTGCGGGCGGTCTGTGGTCTGCCCCTCGGTTCTCCCCGTCTCCTCTCTCCCGCCGTGATGGTCAATATCCTGGGGCAACATGTCGATGCCCTGATGAAGAAGCTTCCGGATCTGCCTCCAGAGGTTAAGGTTCATTGGTACGGAAAAGAGGACAGTCGGAGGGGACGGAAAATGGGCCATGTCACCGCGTTGGCGGCGTCAACAGAGGAAGCTCGCCGGATCCTGGAGGACCTCGCGATTTGGGATTGACTCTTCCCGATAACGGCATGATTCCGTTCCCAGGTTACAATAAAAGGGCTACCTATTATAAATAAGAAGTTGCAAAGAGGGGTTGAACAGAATGATCCAACGGTATACCCGACCGGAAATGGGCGCAATCTGGACCGACGAAAATCGTTACCGTGCCTGGCTGGAAGTAGAGATCCTCGCATGTGAAGCCTGGGCCGAATTAGGCGCCATTCCGAAAGAGGATGTAGCGAAAATTCGGCAGAACGCCCGGATCGATGTGGATCGGATCTTGGAAATCGAAGCAGAGACCCGCCATGATGTGGTCGCCTTTACCCGGGCGGTGGCAGAAACTCTCGGAGAGGAATCCAAATGGGTTCATTACGGGTTGACCTCCACGGATGTGGTGGATACCGCACTTTCCTATCTCCTAAAACAGGCCAATGAGCTCCTCTTAAAGGATATCGACCGTTTTCTGGAGGTGCTGAAGGCCAAGGCCGTTCAGCATAAGGATACCGTGATGATGGGCCGGACCCATGGGGTACATGCAGAGCCCACCACCTTCGGGCTGAAGATGGCCCTCTGGTATTCGGAGATGAAGCGGAACCGGGAACGTTTTGTTCGGGCCGCTGAGAGCGTCGCCGTTGGCAAGATTTCCGGCGCTGTCGGTACCTATGCTAACATCGATCCATTTGTCGAAGAGTATGTGTGCGGAAAGCTGGGAATTTCCCGATCCCCCATCTCTACCCAGACCTTGCAACGGGACCGGCACGCGGAGTATCTGTCTGCTCTCGCACTGATCGCCTCCTCGCTGGAGAAATTCGCCGTCGAAATTCGGGGACTGCAGAAGAGTGAAACCCGGGAAGTGGAAGAGGCTTTTGCTAAGGGGCAGAAAGGTTCATCCGCCATGCCCCATAAACGAAACCCCATCGGCTCTGAAAACATTACCGGGCTGGCTCGAGTGGTGCGCGGACACATGGTTACTGCCCATGAAAACGTCGCCTTGTGGCACGAACGGGACATTTCCCATTCCTCGGCGGAACGGGTGATCCTGCCCGATACCACGATTCTGCTCAATTACATGCTGAACCGGTTTGCCGGGATTGTAGAAAACCTTACGGTGTTCCCGGAAAACATGAAACGGAACATGACGCGCACCTATGGCCTGATCTACTCTCAACGGGTGCTCCTTTCCCTGATCGACAAAGGGCTGAAACGAGAAGAAGCCTACGACCGGGTACAGAAGCTGGCCATGCGGGCATGGGAAGAAGGAATTCAGTTTCGAGAGTTGGTGGAAGCCGACGACAAGATTCCTGCGATCCTTAGCCAAGAGGAAATTGAAGGCTGCTTTGATTACCGCTATCACTTAAGCCGGGTAGATGAAATTTTTCGTAGGCTGGACTTGATCTAACACCGGTTGACCGGGAGGTCCGGTCAGAGGAAACCAGAAGGTAATGGAAGGGGAGACGGGGATGAAGCGGGGAGAACTTCTTTACGAAGGAAAAGCGAAAAAAATCTACCTGACCAACGAGGCCGATAAAGTGTGGGTGGCATACAAGGACGACGCTACGGCATTTAACGCTCAAAAGAAAGGGACGATCCGGAACAAAGGGGAACTGAACAATCGGATCAGTGCCCGTTTTTTCCGCCTCCTGGGAGCACACGGTATCGCGCACCATTTCCTTGAAGAACTGTCGGCGACAGAACAACTGGTCAAAAAAGTGACGATCCTTCCTCTGGAAGTGGTGGTTCGTAATATCGCCGCCGGTTCACTGGCCAAGCGGCTGGGGATTGAAGAAGGGAGGCGGTTCTCCCGCCCCGTGGTGGAATTTTATTATAAAAATGATGATCTGGGTGACCCGCTGATCAATGAGGATCACATCGCTATTCAGGAGTTGGCCTCGTCGGAACAGACAGCGGAGATGAAAAAGGTGGCCTTGCGGATCAATGGTTTGTTGGCGGATGTAATGGCCTCCTGCGGCATCACCCTCGTTGACTTCAAAGTAGAGTTTGGGATGGACCCAGCAGGGAACCTGCTGCTGGCTGATGAGATTTCCCCTGATACCTGCCGATTCTGGGACAGTAAGACAGGAGAGAAACTGGATAAGGACCGTTTCCGCCGCGACCTCGGTGATGTGGAAGGGGCCTACCGCGAAATCTGGAACCGTTTGGGAGGAGAAACCCATGTATAAAGCGACGATTGTGGTCCGTTTAAAACAGAGTGTGCTCGATCCCCAAGGGAGTGCCGTCAAGGGCTCGCTCCATTCTTTGGGCTTCGCTGGCGTGACGGATGTTCGGATCGGCAAGACGATGGAAGTCTGGATTCATGCAGATAAAGAGACGGAGGCAGCAGAGCAGGTTGAAGCAATGTGCCAAAAACTGCTCGCTAACCCGGTGATCGAGAATTACACCTATCAGCTGGAGGGGGCGTGACCATGCGTTTCGCTGTTCCTGTCTTTCCGGGCTCCAACTGTGACGTTGACTGTACCAAAGCAGTGAAGGAGATTTTGAATCAACCGGTGGATCTTGTCTGGCATGCTGAAAAAAATCTGGACTCTTATGATGCGATCATTCTACCAGGCGGATTTTCCTACGGGGATTATCTTCGGACCGGTGCTCTCGCCCGGTTTTCCCACGTGATGGAAGGGGTCGTCGATGCCGCCAATAAGGGAAAACTCGTTCTTGGCATTTGCAACGGATTCCAGATCCTATTGGAGGCGGGTTTGTTGCCGGGAGCGATGCGGGTGAACGACCACTTAAAGTTTCGTTGTGACATCCAACCTCTGCTTGTGGAAAATGACTTGCTGCCATTCACGCTGGATTACAACCGGGGGGAGGAGATCCGTCTCCCCATCGCCCACGGTGAAGGAAACTATTACTGTGACGAGGCTACCCTGAACGAGATGGAACAAAATGGTCAAATCGCATTCCGCTATGCGGGAACCAATCCCAACGGTTCTGTAGCAGATATTGCTGGCATTACCAACCGGGAGGGCAATGTCCTTGGATTGATGCCTCACCCGGAGCGGGCCGTCTATTCCTGGATGGGTTCCGAGGATGGAGCGAAAATGTTCACATCGATGCTGAAATATTGGGGGGAGAAAACCGGTGCAGCCTAACCAAAACCAGAACGCTACGCAAACGCTGGCAGAGCCGACCCCGGAGGTGATCCGGGACCGGGAACTGTTCCGGGAAGTGGGCCTTACCGAAGAAGAATATGAACAGGTACAAGCTCATCTCGGTCACCTGCCCAATTGGACTGAACTGGGAATCTACAGTGTCATGTGGTCGGAACATTGCAGCTATAAGAACTCCAAGCCGCTTTTGAAACGGTTCCCTGTCGATGGACCGCGGGTGCTCCAGGGTCCGGGAGAAGGGGCCGGTGCGATCGACATCGGTGATGGTCAGGCGGTAGTCTTCAAAATTGAAAGCCACAATCATCCCAGCGCAGTCGAACCCTTCCAGGGAGCAGCGACGGGAGTGGGCGGAATTATCCGGGACGTCTTTTCCATGGGGGCCCGGCCTGTTGCGCTTCTCAACTCGCTTCGCTTTGGCCCTCTGACCAGCCCCCGTGTCCGGTATCTCTTTGAGCAGGCGGTCGCAGGGATTGCCCATTATGGCAACGTCGTCGGGATTCCGACAGTTGGTGGGGAGGTGGAATTTGATCCCACCTATGAAGGGAATCCGTTGGTCAACGCCATGTGCGTGGGTGTCCTCAACCATGAAGACCTGCAAAAGGGGGTTGCCAAGGGGATCGGCAACCCGGTCATCTACGTTGGTTCCAGCACCGGGCGGGACGGAATTCATGGCGCTACTTTCGCTTCGGAGGAACTCTCCGATGAATCCGAAGAAAAGCGCCCCTCCGTCCAGGCCGGGGACCCGTTTATGGAAAAACTGCTCTTGGAAGCCTGCCTCGAGTTAGTGGAAAAGGGCATCCTCCTCGGAATCCAGGATATGGGCGCAGCAGGCCTCACTTGCTCCAGTGCCGAGATGGCGGCTAAGGGTGAAACGGGGATGGACCTGGATCTGGATGCGGTTCCCCAGCGGGAGACAGGGATGACCCCCTATGAAATCATGCTCTCCGAATCCCAGGAGCGGATGCTCCTCGTCGTCGCAGAAGGCCGGGAAGGGGAAGTGAAGGAAGTCCTGGATAAATGGGAGCTGCAATCCGCTGTCATCGGTCGGGTGACAGAGGGAGGACGCTATCGGATTTTTCATGAAGGAAACAAAGTGGCCGATATCCCTGTCAGCACCCTCGTCGATGACGCACCGGTGCTCCACCGCAAGGGCTCGGAGCCGGATTATTACCGCAGGTTTGCCGATATGAAGCCGGAAGCCGACCTAGCGGGTCTCGATGTGGCAGAAGCGCTTCAGAAAGTATTGTCCTCCCCCACCATGGCCAGTAAACGGTGGGTCTACCAACAGTACGATCATACCGTTCGGACCAGTACTGCTGTCCGTCCGGGGTCTGATGCCGCTGTCGTGGTGCTGGACGGATTGGACAAGGCCCTCGCCATGGCTACCGACGGTAACGCCCGTTACGTCTACCTCGATCCACAACAGGGTGGTGCCATCGCTGTCGCGGAAGCTGCACGCAATGTGGTTTGCTCGGGTGCAAAGCCGCTAGCGATCACCGATTGTCTCAACTTCGGCAGCCCGGAAAAACCGGAAGTCTTCTGGCAGCTGGAGGGAGCAGTCGACGGGATGAGCGAGGCTTGCCGGGTGCTGGAGACTCCTGTTGTCGGCGGTAATGTTAGTCTTTATAACGAAACCAAAGGGGCTCCGATTCATCCCACGCCCGTTGTGGGGATGGTGGGACTCGTCGAGAGTCGCAAACACATTACCACCCAGGACTTCAAGCAAGAAGGAGATGTCATCTTTTTGCTCGGGGAAACCCATTCAGAACTAGGCGGGAGTGAACTACAGCGTCAGGTGACCGGTACCGTCAGCGGCCGTCCACCACAACTGGAGCTCGCCGTGGAAAAAACCCTCTATGAAGCGGTGCTCTCTCTGATCCGTGAAGGCCGAGTCTCCTCCGCCCATGACCTTTCCTCTGGGGGTCTCGCCGTGGCATTGGCCGAATCCGCGTTTGGACGTGGCCTGGGAGCGGACGTCCAGGTGGAAACGGATCTGGATCCCGTGACCTTCCTCTTCAGCGAAAGCCAGTCCCGGGTGCTCCTTTCTGTCCCAGAAAAGGAGGCGAAGGCTGTCACCGAAGCCGCCGGGGAACAGGGGCTTCCCTGCTACAAGCTAGGCCGTGTCACCGGGGGGCGTCTGACAGTGCAGGTGAATGGAAACGAACTTCTCGACGCAGGAGTGACCGATCTCCAAACGATCTGGGAAGGGGCGATTCCATGCGCGATGAATCCGTCTTCGACGAATTAAAGGAAGAATGCGGTGTATTCGGCATTTTGGGGCATCCTGATGCTGTACAGTTGACCTATTACGGATTGCACGCCTTGCAGCACCGGGGCCAGGAAAGCGCCGGGATCGCCGTCACTGACGGCACCGGTTTCCGTTATCACCGAAGCATGGGGTTGGTCAACGAAGTGTTCACCCCGGATATTTTGGAGGGGTTGAAGGGCTCGACGGCGATTGGTCATGTTCGTTATTCAACCACGGGGGAGAGCCTTCTCACTAACGCCCAGCCTCTGGTTTTCCACAACGCCGTCGTGGGTCAACTAGCCCTGGCCACCAATGGAAACTTGGTCAACGCCAACCGACTGAAAGAGGAGTTGGAGGAGCAGGGGGCGGTATTTCATACGACCTCTGATACGGAAGTGATCGCCCATCTGATTGCCCGTTCCGACGCACCTTCCCTGGAAGAAGCGGTCAAGGAGGCTCTGAATCAGTTGACCGGGGCCTACGCTCTCCTGATCTTAACCAACGATGCCCTGCTTGTTGCCCAGGATCCTCACGGACTCCGTCCCTTGTCGATGGGACTGTTGGGAGACGCTTACGTCTTTTCGTCGGAAACCTGTGCCTTCGATGTAGTGGGGGCGGAATACTTGCGAGGGGTTCAACCTGGAGAACTCCTTATCCTAGATCGGGATGGGCTGCGTAGCAGCCGGTTCGCACCGCCAGCTTCGCGGGCGGTCTGTTCCTTTGAATATATCTATTTTGCCCGCCCGGACAGTGATATTGACGGGATCAACGTACACACTGCCCGTAAAAGTCTGGGGCGGAAACTGTACGAAGAAGCGCCGGTCGAGGCGGATGTGGTGACCGGGGTACCTGATTCCAGCACGTCGGCGGCGATTGGATTTGCAGAAGCGGCCGGTATTCCCTATGAGTTGGGCCTGATCAAAAACCGGTATGTAGGTCGAACGTTCATCCAGCCCAGTCAGCATCTCAGGGAGCAAGGGGTGAAGATGAAGCTTTCCGCCGTTCGCAAGGTGGTGGAAGGGAAGCGGGTCGTCATGATCGACGACTCGATTGTCCGGGGCACAACCAGTCGTCGTATCGTCAATATGCTGCGGGAAGCCGGGGCGACGGAGGTTCACGTCCGGATCAGTTCCCCGCCGGTGAAGTACTCCTGCTTCTACGGCATCGACACAGCGAACAGGAAGCAACTGATCGCCTCCAATCACAGCCCGGAGGAAATCCGGGAAATTATCGGGGCTGACAGCTTAACCTTCCTCAGCCCTGAAGGATTAATCCAGGCCGTGGGGCGTCCCCAGGAAAATGCGAACTGCGGTCATTGTCTGGCCTGTTTTGATGGAAAATATCCGACTGAAATCGACGAAGAAGAGTCGCTGGCCGTGGAGGGAAAACGATGAGTGAAGCGTATCGGAAAGCCGGCGTCGATATCGATGCTGGAAACGAGGCAGTGGAACGGATAAAGGGTCACGTCGCTCGTACCCGTCGTCCCGGTGTTCTTGGGGAAATCGGTGGCTTCGGCGGTCTGTTCGCCCTCTCAGGATATGAAAACCCCGTGCTGGTGGCGGCGACGGATGGTGTCGGAACCAAATTGAAGCTGGCCTTTATGCTGGAGAAACACGATACGATCGGTGTGGACTGTGTCGCCATGTGCGTCAACGATCTCATCGTACAGGGGGCAGAACCCCTTTTCTTTTTGGACTATATTGCGACTGGTCGTCTTTCCCCTGATGAAGTGGAGGCAGTGGTCAAGGGAATCGCTGACGGATGTGAGCAGGCGGGCTGCGCCCTAATCGGAGGGGAGACCGCCGAAATGCCAGGGATGTACGCGCCCGGGGAATACGATGTAGCCGGTTTTAGTGTCGGTGCCGTGGAACGGGATCGGCTTCTTACCGGTAAGTCTATCCAGCCTGGTGACTTTTTGTTGGGGTTGGCCTCTGACGGTCTCCACTCCAACGGTTATTCTTTGGCGCGACGGGTCCTCCTGGGAGAGGAAAATCAAAAAGCCGGTCGTCTCACGGAGACCGTCCCCTGGGGCGGGAGGACTTGGGGAGAGGAATTGCTCGTTCCCACCCGGATTTATGTGAAGACCTTCCGAGACTTGGCCAGTCGGTTTACGGTGAAAGGGGGCGCCCATATCACCGGTGGAGGGGTGGTGGAAAACATCCCTCGCATGTTCCCGGATGGGTTGACCGCAGAAATCGATGCTGGCTCTTGGCCGGTTTCCCCGGTTTTCACTGCTCTTGGCCAAGAGGGGGGGCTGGCTGAGTCCGACCTTTTCCGCACCTTTAACATGGGAATCGGGTTGGTTCTTTGCCTGCCACCGGATGAAGCGGAAGCGGCTAGAAAAAGGGCCGAGTCCCTCGGAGAACGGGCTTACCTGATCGGGCGCGTGGTTGAAGGAGCCGAGGGATTGCGCTGGAAGAGGGGGGAAAAGGCGTGAGTATCGCCGTCTTTGCTTCGGGGAGCGGGAGCAACTTTGAAAGTTTGGTGGAACGTTCCCGCAAACAATGGCCTCGTCCGGTCTCCCTTCTCATCTCTGACAAACCACAGGCGGGAGCCTTAGAGCGAGCGGAACGTCTCGGGGTGCCTGCCTTCGTCTTTCAACCGAAATCCTATGAAAACAAGGCTGCCTATGAACAGGCCATCTTGGCTGTTTTGCAGGAACATGAGATCGAGTGGATCCTGTTGGCGGGTTACATGCGTCTGATCGGTCCCACTCTGCTTGGCTCCTATCCCTGGCGAATCCTAAATATTCATCCGTCCCTTCTTCCCGCTTTTCAAGGGAAAGACGCCGTCGAACAAGCTCTCGCCTACGGAGTCCGTTGGACCGGCGTAACGGTTCACTGGGTTGACGAGGGGATGGACACCGGGCCGATCATTGATCAGAAGCCGGTTCTGGTGGAGCCGGAGGAGACTTTGGAGAGCCTGATGAAAAAAGTGCAGTTCGTGGAGCACAATCTATATCCGGCCACCGTTTATAAGTTGCTGACCGGGAAGATCCCGGATCGGCCCAGTGGGCGATAAAAATACGTGAGGAACCGAAAAAAGGAGGACTCCCTGTTGCAACCGATTCGTCGCGCATTGATCAGTGTTTCCGATAAGACGGGTGTTGTAGAACTGGCCCGCAGCTTAGCAGGTCGCGGGGTAGAGATCGTTTCTACCGGAGGTACCCGGCGGAAACTGGCGGAGGCCGGTATTCCGGTCATCGGTGTATCCGAAGTGACCGGTTTCCCCGAAATCTTGGACGGACGGGTTAAAACCCTTCATCCCCGTATCCACGCCGGTTTGCTGGCGGTTCGGGACGAGGAGAGCCACCGCCGCCAATTGGATGAGCGGAAAATCTCCCTCTTTGACCTGGTGGTGGTCAACCTGTATCCCTTTCAACAGACGATTGCAAAACCCGGAGTCCGTTATGCCGACGCCATCGAGAACATCGACATTGGCGGGCCGTCTATGGTGCGGGCCGCTGCAAAGAACCACCGTTACGTAACGGTGTTGGTCGATCCCGCTGATTATGACGAAGTGGCGGAACAAGCGGCAGGAGGCGTCAGCGATGAGATCCGCCGTCGCCTCGCGGCCAAAGCCTTCCGTCACACAGCTGCCTATGACGCGGTAATCGCCAGCTATCTGACGGAGCAGACCGGAGAGGTGTATCCGGAGAAACTGACGGTCACTGTTGAAAAGGCCCAGGGGCTTCGTTACGGGGAAAATCCCCATCAATCCGCCGCCTTCTACCAAGACCCTATTCCTGCGGGCCAATCAGTAGCCACAGCAGAACAACTTCATGGCAAGGAACTTTCCTACAACAACATCAATGATGCCAACACGGCTTTGGAAATCGTATCCGAATTTGATCAACCCACGGTGGTTGCCATCAAACATATGAACCCCTGTGGCGTCGGTACGGGCAAAGACTTGGAAGAAGCTTGGCAGAAAGCCTATGAGGCGGATCCGGTTTCCATCTTTGGGGGGATCATCGCTGTAAACCAGCAGGTCGATGCTGCTACGGCGTTGAAAATGAAGGAGATTTTTTTGGAAATTATTATGGCTCCCGGCTTTGATGAAGAGGCCCTGGCGATTCTGAAGGAGAAGAAAAACCTGCGCCTCCTTCAAGTGGTTAAGACTGCACAGAAGGAGAAAGCCGCTTCGAAACTTCAGACGGTTCGGGGAGGCCTTCTTGCCCAGGAGGAGGATTTGAAGTCCGTTACCCGAGAAGAATGTGAAGTTGTAACGGAGCGGAAGCCCACGGAGGAGGAGTGGAAGGAACTACTCTTCGCCTGGAGGGTGGTCAAGCACGTCAAATCCAATGCGATCGTTCTCACTCACAACGGGAAAACCATCGGGGTGGGAGCTGGCCAGATGAATCGGGTCGGGGCAGCGAAAATCGCGATCGAACAGGCGAAAGAGCAAGCGAAAGGTTCCGTTCTCGCCTCCGATGCCTTTTTCCCGATGCGGGACACGGTGGAGACGGCTGCCGCCGCAGGAGTGACGGCGATTATCCAGCCGGGCGGTTCAATCCGTGATCAAGACTCCATCGAGGAAGCGAATCGCCACGGAATTGCCATGGTATTCACGGGCGTTAGGCATTTTAAACATTAACGCCCAGCCCTTCTCCGGCGTATATATGTAGGACGAAAACGCCGAGGGAGGGTCTAACTATGCATGTGATCCGATGGTCGGTTGTGCTCCTTTTCTTGACAGGCGCCCTCATGTGGCTGGCAGCGGTAACGGGTTTTGAACCGGCCTCCTGGCAGTACAGCCTTCGGATGGCAGGCGGGATCTATTTTCTGTTGGCACTGGCGGCGAGCGGTGTGATGTCAATCCCGTCCGTTCACCGAAAGGCAAGCAGCAGTACAGTTCCCCGTGAGGATTGGGCTTTCATCTTTATTGTGTGCACGATCTCTCTATTTGGAATCAGCCTTTGGTTTGACTGAAGATAAAGACAAGGGGGGCATCCCCCTTTTTAGGACAAGCCCCTAACGCCCATAGGTGTACAAGTACAGCCGGTTGAAGAAATGGGAATAACGGACTTGGAGGGCGGACGATGCAAATATTGATTATTGGTGGTGGGGGCAGGGAACACGCCCTTGCCTGGAAACTGAAACAGAGCCCACGGGTAAAGAAAATTTACTGTGCCCCGGGGAACGGTGGCATCGCTTCGGTGGCAGAATGTGTGCCCGAGCTTGCTGTTGACGATGCAGAAGGGCTGGCCCGCTTCGCGAAGGAGAAACAGATTGACCTGACCGTTGTGGGGCCGGAAGCGGCACTCCTCGCGGGCGTGGTCGATGCTTTCGAAGCGGAAGGGTTGACGATCTTCGGACCCAACCGGGAAGCGGCCCGGGTAGAGGGAAGTAAACGTTATGCCAAAGAACTGATGATAAAATACGGGATACCCACTGGAGCTTTTCGGGCATTCAGCGAAGCGGGAGAGGCGTTGGCTTATGTCCGGGAACAAGGGGCGCCCATTGTGATCAAGGCTGACGGCTTGGCCGCGGGCAAGGGCGTAACGGTCGCCCGCACCTTAGAAGAGGCGGAAGAAGCAGTCAAACGAATCATGGAAGATCGTGCCTTTGGAGAAGCCGGGGCGGAGATTGTGGTTGAGGAATTTCTTGCCGGTCAGGAAATCTCTCTGATGGCTTTTGTCGACGGAGAGACCGTCCGTCCGATGGTGGTTGCCCAGGATCACAAGCCGGTATTTGACGGAGATAAAGGCCCCAACACCGGCGGCATGGGAGCTTATTCTCCCGTACCGCAAATTTCCGACTCCATCGTGGAACGGGCGGTAGTAGAAATCCTGCAACCGATGGCTAAGGGGATGGCGGTGGAAGGTGTCCGTTACCGAGGGGTTCTTTATGCGGGTCTCATGGTGACCGAAGAGGGGCCGAAAGTCATTGAATTTAACGCTCGTTTTGGTGATCCGGAAACGCAGGTAGTCCTGCCGCGCTTGGCAGATGACTTAGCCCCTATCTTATGGGCAACGGCCGGGGGAAGCCTCAACGAGGTCGCATTGACTTGGAAGGATGAGGCGGCTGTCTGTATCGTAATGGCTTCCGGCGGTTATCCCGGCCCTTATGCCAAGGGGGCAGTAATTACCGGGTTACCGGCAGATACGGAGCAGGGTGTCGTCTTCCATGCGGGCACAGAGCTGCGGAAAGGGAACGTGGTCACTGCCGGTGGTCGCGTGCTCGGGGTGACCGCCCTCGGTACGAGCTTACAGGAGGCCCGGAAGTCCGCCTACCGGTTGGTAGATGGGGTCCACTTTGAGGACGCCCACTTCCGCAGAGATATTGGAGCCAAGGCTGAAACCACGGATGCGTAAACAAAGCACCCCCTCATGAAGAAGGGGGTGCTTTGTTGTTTAACAAGGCTGGGTTTCGAGGCCGAGATTATTACACCAGGTAGAAAACGGTTCCCAGGATAGCGTAGACGATAAGTAACAACACCCCTTCGAACCAGTTGGTCGAACCATCTCGGGAAATGGAGGAGGCGATGAAGGCAGAGACGGCGATGGCTGCCAGCTCATAAGGAGTGAAGGTAAGGTCCATTGGGCGGCCAAACAGCAGGCTGATAAAAACCAAGGTCGGGGCAACAAACAGGGAGATTTGTAAGCTGCTTCCGACGGCAATCTCCACCGCCGCACCCATCCGGTTTTTCATTGCGAGGAAAATGGCGGCACTGTGTTCGGCGGCATTGCCGATAATGGCGATCAGGAAAGCACCGACGAAGAGTTCGGACCAGCCCAGCGCATGGGCGACAGACTCGATGCTGCCTACCATCCATTCACTCTGGAGGGCGATGAAAAAAGTCGAAACCACCAGAAGCAGGATGGAAACGCCCCGGGACCAGGCAGGTTCATCGACGGTAGGGGGAATGAAGTTGGCATCGGCTTCCTTAGTCCCCGCAGGCTCTTCACCCAATTCCTTTTTATGGGTGATCATGGAAAATACGAGCCAGAGCAAATATCCCAGGATCAGCAAACCCGAGATGACCAAGCTTACGGTTCGGACTTCCTGTTGGTCGAGTCCGCCATGGAAGGCAGCGGGCACGAAGAGGACGATAACAGCTAACAACATCAGGGAAGCATTGTGGCCTGCCAACATGGTATTGAAGGACTGGGTTTTGTATTTCAATCCGCCGAAGAAAAGGCTCAAGCCAAGCACCAGCAACAGATTGCCAATGATGGATCCCGTGAGGCTGGCCTTCACCATGTCAAACAGGCCCTTTTTCACCAGAAAAATAGCGATGATCAATTCGGCAGCGTTGCCGAATGTAGCGTTGAGAAACCCTCCTAAACGTTCACCGGCATAATGGGCGACCGCCTCCGTCGCTTTTCCCAGCAGGGCGGCCCATAGGAGAAGGGATAAGCTGGCGACAGCGAAACGGATCGGCTCGTTGGTCAAAAAGAAATGAGCAGCTGCGCTTCCGCAGGTAGTTATGACGAGTAGGGGTGTAAACCAACGGTTTTTCATGCAGAGTCATCCTCCTTGGCGATGGCAGCGTTACAGCAGATTTCCTCGATTCCTTATATCATTGGAGTAGAGGCATAAAATCATACGAAAGGAGTAGGTTTCCGTCCGAAGAGGGATTTTCCGAGGGAGCTTGTCCATTCTTTTTCCATTCCTATCTCATTCCTGATTCGGTTTTAAATGGAATATAAGAACCCAATTCCCCTTCAAGTAATAGGGAGAAAACAAAAAAGCCCAGCGGGTTAATCTCCCAGATAAACGGGTATCGATACATCAAACGGATAGGTGCCCCATCCCTTTGATGGAGTGTCAACGTGTCTTTTGGTAAAGTTTTGTTCAAATTGGCATCGAGAAGAAACCGATGTCAGTCTTCCGCCAACATGGTATGATAGACGAGGCAGGGCTTATCAGAAGGTTTCGAGTGTTGGCCGGGTATGGACAAAGTTTAACAAAGAAAGGAGAAGAATTGTCGAAACGCCCGCCCCATGGTATGATGTCTTTATGATCATTTGCCCGTGGAATGTCTCGGGCCAGAGAGAGTGATCGCCTATCAAACAGCCATTGATCTTTTCTTTTTTGTTGGTTGTACGCAATGAAGAAGCTTATATAGAGAACTTACTCAACTCAATCCTTAATCAGGATTTCCCTCATGAGCAGTATGAAATCATCGTTGTTGACGGGGAGTCCACTGACCGGACGCCGGAGATCATCGAGGAATATCTGAATCGATATCCTGGCCGAATCCGCTACCTATCCAACCCGCGGAGGACATTGGCCACGGGGTGGAACATCGGTATCCAACATTCTCGAGGCCAATATGTGATCCGTGTTGACGGGCACAGCCAGATTCCCGACAATTTCCTGTCGAGCACCTACCAGGTGGCACAAAGGGTTCCAGAAGCTTCCTGTGTGGGAGGAATCGTCGAGACGGTGGGTACTGGATTCTGGGGCCGGGTGAATGCCTATGTTTACTCCCATCCCTTCGGGGTCGGCAACTCGAAGTTCCGCACCGCCAAGAAGGACTGGGAAGGTTATGTAGATACGGTTCCTTACGCGGCTTACAAGCGGGAGGTTTTCAATGAAGTCGGCTATTTCGATGAAAAGCTGAAACGGAACGAAGACCTGGAAATGCATGCCCGAGTCCGTAAAAACGGCGGTTCCTTTTTCCTCTCCACCAAAATCCGTTCCACGTATTATGTCCGCAACACCCTGTCCGCTTTCCTGAAGAAATCTTTCGGAGACGGGAAATGGACGATGGTAGCCAGCAAACGAGGCGCTGGGGTTCTGCGCTGGCGGCATCTCATTCCCTTTGCCGTCGTCATGAGCAGTCTGGTCTTGGGTGTCGTCTCCTTCCTTAGCCCCGTTGTTCTCAATGTGTTTCTCGGACTCATCGGTGCGTATCTTACCCTTTTGATCGGTTCATCTTGGGGAATTGTAAAAGAGAAGGGACTTCGTTATTTTATTCCCTGTATGCTTTCCTTTTTCCTGCTTCATTTTAGCCGCGGCACCGGGTCCGCAGCCAGCTTCCTGAGTAAGCATTACTGGAGGAATGACCGGGTTTATGAAGAACGCTACGGCAAAAAAATTACCAACGTTGCCCGTTGATTCCGAGCGAATCCTCGAGTACCGGTCGATCTGCCAGAAATCCCGTCAGTATGAAGAAATTTGGTCTTGGTATGTATTGCGCCGGATCTCCATCTATATCACGGCAGTGCTGAGCCGAACCCGTATCACACCCAACGGGATTAGTTGGTTCGGCCTCCTCTTCTTTATTCTAACCGGATGGTTGATGGCGACTGGGGATCCAATGTTGTTGCTGGCGGCTGTCGTTACTTACAATTTAGGCTATCTCTGTGATTGTGTGGATGGCGAGCTCGCCCGATTGACCAAGGTAACCAGCAATCTCGGGGTTTTCTTGGACACGCTGATTCGAGCGATCAGTATTCCAATGTTGGTCGGGTTTGCGCTGGGGTTGTACCGTATGGCCGGCTGGGGGCTGGCCGGGGTTACGGTCCTCTACCTGGCTGCCCTGATTGCCACATTGGCTCTTTTGGTACCTCTGGCTTATAACTATATCCATCTGAAGAGTGATGAGAATGATCCGGTCAGCGATATGCGGACATCTTCCGCCAAGATGGAATGGATCGCTTTTTTCACTGGGATGCCCGGATTCTTTGCACTCCTGCCGATCACAGTCGTGCTGGAACTATTGTCAGGGTTTCCCGCCACAGGTCCGTTTATCATCGGGTTTCTGACCGTTACAGCTTTAAAAACCTTGTTACGGTTGTATCTTACCACATCCAAGTTAAGTTAGATGACATACGGATTAAAATTGTGTAAAGCGCATATGACAAAGGTTACAAGGGAGTGTCCGCAATGAAAGTCGTGATTCTGGCGGCGGGGGTTGGAAGCCGCCTGCGCCCGGAGACGGAAGATAAGCCGAAAGCGATGATCCGCGTGGGGGAGAAGCCCTTGGTTCAATACCAAGTGGAAAGCGTTTTGAAAGCCGGTTTCAAAGAAGAGGATATTCATATCCTTGGTGGATATAAGATGGAGCGTATCCAGGAGCATTTTGAAGGCTCCGGCATTCAATTTATTTACAATCCCGAATTTGAATCGATGAATAACATTTACTCGTTTCTGTTAACGAAAGAAATCGGGGAAGATATCTTGTTGATCAACTCCGATGACTTCTTTGACGAGCGCATGATTCCCCTCATTTTGGAAGACGGATGCCGCACCTCGGTTTTGGTTGATACACAAAAAGTGTTGACCGAGGAATCGATGCGGGTAAAGCTGGTGAACGGTCGCCTGTCCGAGGTCAACAAAAAAATGGGCCTGGAGGAAGCGGATGGGGAATATATCGGGATCTCCAAGCTGGCTAAAGAGGATCTGGACATTCTATACCGTGTGGCCCGTGAGATGATCGATGCCGGTGAAACCAACGCTTGGTACGAAAATGTATACGAAGCCTGTGCCGGCGACGTAAAAATCGTGGGTACTGACACCAAAGGTTTGCCCTGGGTGGAAATCGATGATTTCAACGATCTAGAGACCGCTAAAAAACTGGCTGCATCGGTTCTGTCCTGACAGACCGGGGAGGAGATTGGGAATGGCGAAGAAAGTGCATATTCCGTTACAACTGGTCATCGAGCACGGTGCTATACGCGACTTGCATCAAACCCAGGTCTACGACTGGCTGAATGGTGCTCGTGTGCTTCTGATCAGCGGTAGCGGTAAGACCCGGGGGGTTACGGATCGAATCCAGGAAGTGATCGGTGACCGGGCGTCCCGCGTCGAAGTCCTCACCTGTCGGGATAATAAGCTGGATACCATTAACGAGCTGGAACGGCAGGTGTTGGAGGATACTCCGGATCTGATCTTCGGCGTTGGCGGCGGCAAGGCACTGGATATGTCCAAGGTAGTGGGTACCCGGAGCAATGTGCCAGTCGTCCTGTTTCCGACGGCAATCTCTTCTGATGCCATCTGCTCACCGGTAGCGGTGGTCAAGATGCTGAACAAATCGACCAGTATCGGGGTGAAAATGCCCCAGGCGGTTGTCATCGACTTGGATGTTCTGGCTTCTTGTCCGCCCCGGCTCATGTCGGCGGGGATCGGGGACTTGCTTTCCAACAAAACGGCCCTCTTTGATTGGCAGTTGGCTCACAAAGCGGGTAAGGAAGAGATGAACACCTTTGCCAGCCTGATGGCCAACAACGCTGCCGAATCCTTTATGAATATCCTCAACCAGCCGGAACTGGAGCAGTCCCAGTTAATGAAAGTGGCTTCGGAGGCACTGATTATGAGTGGGATCGCTATGTCCATCGCTGGGTCCAGTCGGCCCTGCAGCGGCTCGGAGCATTTGATCAGTCACGCCCTGGACTACCACTGCGGGGCTAAAGCTCTCCACGGAGAACAGGTCGCGATCGGTGTCCTTTTCGCCCAGTATTTGCAGGGAGAACAGGAGAAAGTGGAGAAGCTGGCCCCCTATTATGAGAAACTGGGTCTTCCCACCCATTATGCGGACCTCGGTTATACCCGGGAAGAGATGCACCGGGCGATTGTGAAAGCCCCCTCGATGCGGGATCGGTACACCATCTTCAATGAATACGACCTCACAGATGAGCAAATCGACCGCATCCTTGACGAGGTGTATCCCGACCGTGCCAAGAACCGCTACCGCCTCATCGGTTCATCCGTCGGATAAGGAGTAAAGGCCCTATGTTTGCAGATATACTGAAGTACAAGGAATTGCTATATTTCCTGGTCCACAAGGAAGTCCGCATTCGTTACCGGAACTCACTCTTCGGGTTCTTTTGGACGTTGTTGGAACCTTTAGGATTAATGATGATTTACTATCTGGTTTTTGGGGTTATTATTAACCGTGTCGGGGATGAGGTTCCGCACTATTCCCTGTATGTGTTGGCTGGCCTCATTCCGTGGACCTTCTTTAACAACTCGATGAAAAAGGGGACCAAGGCATTATCCAGCAACTCCTCTCTGATCAAGAAGGTATACTTTCCGAGAGAGATCTTCCCGGTGACTATGATCTTGTCCAACTTGGTCAACTTTGTTCCAGCATTCTTGTTGGTGTTTGTGGTGGCTCTATTTTCACCAAAGGTGACCATACAATGGGATCAATTGGCGCTGTTACCTGGGATTATCCTTCTGCAATCCGTGTTTACCCTAGCATGTACCTTTCTTGTGTCGGTGTTGAACGTTTACTACCGGGATGTGGAGTTTATCATGAGTCTTCTTCTACGAGCATGGATGTACCTCTGTCCCATTATCTATCCACTTACTTTTGTAACCCAAAATGATAGCCCGGCGGTTGAATATTTTTCCCATTTTTATTTCCTTAACCCGATGGCGGTGATTATCTCCCTGTATCATGGGATCTTTTATCCTGAGCAGGCCGCGCCTGTTCAGTATTTGTACTATGTCATTATCCTTACCGTCGTCCTTTTCTTAGCCTCATGGCTAATCTTTAAGCGGCTTAACCGCCGCGTAGGGGAAGTGATTTGACAATGGACGCCATTGTCGTCAACAACCTAACCAAACATTTCCGAAAAGCCTATGATAAGACCCTGAAAGGGTTCTTCATCTCCATGGCCAAACGGGAGAAAAGGTACCAGGAGTTCGTTGCCCTGAATAACGTTTCCTTCTCAGTGAAGAAGGGTGAATCCTACGCCATCATTGGAAAGAATGGAGCGGGGAAATCGACGTTGTTCAAGGTTTTGTCAGGGATTATTGCTCCTGATTCCGGGGAAGTACAGATCAACGGCAAAGTAGCCCCCCTGATCGAACTCGGGGCGGGTCTTTCCCGAGATCTGACCGGAGCGGAGAACATCCGGTTGAATTGTGCTATTTTTGGCCTCTCCAAGGAACGGATCAACGAGGTGTACGACTCCATCGTCGAGTTTTCCGAACTGGAGGAGTTCATCAATACGCCGGTTAAGTTTTACTCTTCGGGAATGAAGTCACGCCTTGGCTTTTCCATCGCTATCCATGTCGATGCGGATATTATTCTGATCGACGAGGTGTTGGCGGTGGGGGACAAGGATTTTAAGAAAAAGTGCTACGCGAAAATGGAAGAGCTTCGAACCGATGGAAAAACGCTGGTGGTGGTTTCTCACAGCCTGAAACCCCTGCGCAAAATCTGTGACCGGGCCCTGCTTCTAGAAAAAGGCCAGGTCACCGATACGGGGGACATCGACGAGATTCTCGATAAATACGAGTCGGAGAAACCGAAGAAAAAAAAGAAAGGAGCGTGAGTTCCCCATGAAGGAAGAAAGACAAAGGTTCTCTCTGGCTGATGTGAAAGAAGCCTATAAGAAAAAAGACGCCTGGTGGACCGTGTTGCTTGTAGATCCGGTGGCCTCCCGCCTGATTGTACCGACAGCTAACTATACCAATATCACTCCTAACCAACTCTCGATCTTTTCTTTTATCTTGGGTATGACGGCGGTCTACTGCTTTTTTCTGGGTAACTACACGGCCCTGGTGGTGGGGGCGCTTCTCTACCATATCAGCTTCATCATCGACTGCATGGACGGAAAAATTGCACGCTTGAAGGGAACGGGTTCTACCTTCGGCATGCTTCTCGATATCAGCTTGGACCATATTCGGGTGATCCTGTGTGGAGCGGCCCTTACCTACAGCCAATACCGTATTCATGATGATGTTACGTACCTCTACCTCGCTTTTCTCTTCTTAGCCGCCTATTGTGCTCGCCATATCAACGCTTTGCAACTGTACAAACTGCGCAGAGAAATGCGGGGTAAGCTACGTAAAGCGCGTCGAAAACTGAAAAAGACAGCTGCTGCTGCCGGTATCATCATCGAGCGTCCGGAACCTGAGCAGAAGCCGGAAGAAGAAGAGGACGCTCAACCGGAGGAAGAGGAGTCCCTCGATCGCGTGGAAACAGATCGAGGCCAAAAAGCGGAACCCGCCCCAGCAACTCCCTCACAGGAGGAGGGGGACACACCGGAGATTCTAAGCAAGAAAAAGAAAATCGATTTACAGCAGGAGTTCAAATCCAAATTCTCTACCTATCTGAGAGTGCGGGATTTCTTCCTTAATAAACGGATTCGTATGCATTTGTTCAGCGGGATCGAGTACCAGATGTTTATCTTTGTGCTCGCGCCGATCTTCGGCCTGATTAAAGAGACGATCATCGTCGGCACGATCCTTCTCCTGGCTTTCGAAGCGGCCATTCTGTACAAGATCTGGCTTTCCACGAAAGATTATGAGCGGGAATTCAGTCGGATTCGAGAGGCTCAGGAAACCATCGAAGCCACTCTTCCCCCGGAAGAGGAAGGGGAAGAGGCGCAATCTATCCCGGTAGCCCATGCCAAGTAAGGGTGGGCCAAAGGGAAAAGGACAACCTCCACTAATCGGGAGGTTGTCCTTTTTTAAGTCAAGAGGTGTTAACCGAGGTTCATCGTCTGCTTTGTTCCCTGAATGGTGAGAGCACCGAGGGGGACTTCAAACCACCAGGCCCCTTTAATTTTTTTGACGGGGGCATATCCGGCCCGTTTGAGGCTGCGGGCGATATCCCAACTGGCTGTATAGACGAGGGCATTGCCGCCCGTCTCGTCAAACTGGATGACTGTCTCTTTTTCTTCTTCCATCAAGGTCATGTTTTCACTCTCCTCTGCCTGCGTTCCCCCTGTCGGTTTTATCCGAAGCGAACGAACGTTCCTATGTACACTCTATCTTACCACGACCCTCGCGATTTGCCACCGGATGAATGAAAAGAGCCGCTCCTCTCTATAAAATAAGCGTCAACTCTTGTTGAGTTCAAGTGCTATTTTTTGAAGAGGGCACAAGAGGCAAAAATACCCCCCGGTTTCTCTACACCGGGGGGCCATCTTTCGCCGCTCTAGAATAGGGTTTTTTCAGGCTTCTTTGACGCTGAGCACGCGAAATCCTTGTTCATTCAGGTTTTTCACAATGTCCCTTGTGTGTGATGAAGGGGAGAGCTTAAGCAGGATTCGTCGGGCGGCTGTATCACCGGCGTCGAAAGTGGCGAGGGAGATGATATTGACGTTGTAGGACTTCAGGGAGGCCAATATCCGCTCCAGGAGCCGGGGTTGGTCCATAAATACCCCGATTAATAGACGGGTTCCTCGAAGCCCGGTACCGAAGGCGAGAGAGAGTGCAGATTCGATATTACTGATTTTGGCGATTCCGAGGAAGATTCCGTCCTCATCGGTGATGGGAACAAAGGGATACCGGACGATAACCGGCAGAACTTCCTCAAAATCACCGTCTACAGAAACGGGCTCCATCTTTTCCACTGCGTCGGCTACCTGTTGAAGGAGGGAGATGGATGATGGATTTTCCTGGCGGAGGAGGGATTTCAAGATTCGTCCATATCCGGTCAGGCCCAGAAATCGGTCATGCTGATCCACCACCGGGACAGAGTCCAGAGCGTGAAGTTTCATACGCCGGATCACCTCTGTGATGGTGCAGTCCGGTGTGACGGTAACCAGTTCCTCCCGGGGTGTCAAGCAATTGCGGATAAACATTCGGATCGGCCTCTCCTTTATCGGAATGAAACATAGATATGTGGATGGACGGGGAATATGAACGAAAATAAGAGCCCAAATAAAAAACGCAGGTTAGCTTCCCTTCCTGCGCTTTCGAAACCGATCGATCACCAGGGCGAGGACCACCAGGGTGCCGATTCCGCTCAAGAGAACATAAGCTGCATCCGTCATTCCGTCGGCCAGCTGTTTGAATCCGTTCATGGTACGCTCCTTCCAGACGCCTCAATGGGTCAGGGGCGGTATCCGTATAAAGGATCAGGGTCAGGGTCGGGATCTGACATCTTCGTCAGATCCGTATCCCGTGTTGTGACACCGATCGCGAACAGGAGAGGGCAAAACCGGGTTATTCCCTCGGCAATTTTCATACCGGATATGAGAGCCATCATCAGAGCAATAGAATTTCCAGGTCGGCGCATCAATTTGGATGCGCTCCAGGCGAGCCCAGCGGTGCCTAAAGTGATCCGCAGCAGGGCATCCAGGGTGCCGACGTTTTTTTGCATGCTGCAACCTCCTTTACGAAATCCCTGCGCTTAGTATGGGCTGGTGTACTTATCTTCATGCGAGATCCTCTTGGGCTTAAAAAAGGAGAGCGGCTCCTAGTTGAGGAGCCGCTCTCCCTTTATCGATTTCATCTGGGGGTTAGCGCTTTTGTACTTGGATATTCCCTGTAGAGGTCTTCAGGCGGATGGTTTTTTCCCCGGAGCCCAGCACGATTTTCCCCTTTTTCCAATCGCCGTCTAGGTCGCCGTAGGAGGTTTTCCCTTCAATAGTGGCATCCGCGGATCTTGGCAGGGATAGCTTCACATCACCCTGAGAGGAGAAGGCCTTCCAGTTTCCTTTTACTTGATCGGAAGCGATCTCGATGTCCCCGTTTTCTGTTTGCAATGCAAGGGGGCCGGTACTGTCTGTTATATGGATGTCCCCACTTGTGGTATCCACGTTTGCTTCTCCTCTGATTTTTTTCAGGTTGACATTTCCGTAATCTTGGTCCACAGTAAGCTTTTCCTTAAGATTTCGGGCCGTAAGATTTCCACTGGAAAGGCGAACATCGGTAGAACGGTCCAAGTCTGAGAGGGTGACGTCACCGACGTCCGCTTTCAGGGAGAGGGCGAGGGATCGTGGGACTTCAACGGTGAGGTCGGAGGTGCGCTCCCCAAACAGTTGGAAAGGATTGTTGGGTTTATTGACCTTTAGGACAGCCCGATCGCCTCTTACTTCCAGGGTTAGAATCTGGCGAAGGTCTTTCTTTTTGGCGAGCGGAAGTGTACCGTCGACGTGGAGGGTGTTTTCTTCGGTTCCCTGGATATCCACATTGGAGTAGGGCACATCAATACTTACTTCCTTGATATGATCAGGTATTTTCATCGATTGATTGATGGAGGTGGAAGTCTGGGCCCCTCGGATCGCCTCTGCCAGTCCGAGACTATGGACCGGGATCATGACGAGAGAGACGAGAACGACCAGGATCATGATGCTGATGCTGACAATGTCATAGCGGAGTTTCTCCTCTCGGCGGGTGGTCTGGTAAATCAATACTTCGACTCCCAGGAGGATCAAGATGACAGGCCAACCGTTAACGATCCATTGCAGGACGGAGACATGCCATAGACTGTTGGCCAGAAGAATGCTTCCCAAGAGGACGAGGAGAAGGCCGGCAGAGAAGGACCCAACACGCCATTTTCTCATGAACCATCATCCTTTCTTTCTCTGCTCGAGGGAAGCACGCTCTTTCCTGCAATGATTCGGATTCCTACCCCGATCAACAGGATGGCAAACAAGGCCGTTCGTATGAATTCAGGCAGGAAGTGATCGACGAGCAGAAAGACCCCGGTGATGATTAGAACCCATCCTACCCATTTGCCCCCCGAAGAGCGCGTCGTTGACAGACTCCAGGCGAAGAAAGGCTGGTCATCGACTACACCGGTATCTCGGATCCGGTCATAGTGCTGCAGAGCATCAAAGAGACCAAAGAACCAGATAATCGGCAGGGCAAAAGGGAAAGAGAAATCGATCAGATTAAAGAGAAAGGCGGCACCGAAAAAAACGATCATCAACTGAAGGCCACGATTCATCAAGCCTAGATGGAAATGGCCCAGGCCGGGGATGAAAGAGAGAATAAACGTGGCTGCTTTGGATTGTTTCATGGACGAACCTCCTTTGAAAGGTGGAATCAGGAAAAGAATTTACCTATCTGATACTGAATGAGGGGGACGAGGTCATCCCCTTTTAGGCCGACCCAGCCCATGGTGCCCGAAAGACGGAACCAGGCATGGGGGATCCATTGGAAAGCATCGCTGACGATAAACACGACGGTGGCGGCGAGAGCGGTCAGGAAATGAGCTGCTGAGGAGCGTTTAAGGGATGAATAAGCCCGAAAGAACCGTCGCCTTGACGGGGGAGGAGCTGCTTCTAGATCAGGGAGCGCCTCCATCACTCGGTCGACCCATTCATCGGAAGGAGCCACCTCGGGATCGTCCCATGCAACTTTCCATTGATCCAGCTCTTTGGCGAGCAAGCTACACTCCGGACAGTTCTCCAGGTGTTCTTGAACCTCGTCCCTCATATGGGGTAGAAGTTCTCCCAGGTGAAAGGCGAGGAGTGTTTCATCTGAAATTGGGCATCTCATGGTTCCATCCCTCGCTTCCCCTTGGATTGAAGCATCTTCCTCGCCCGATACAGACGGGTTTCAACGGCCTTTTTCTTAATCCCCAGTACATCGGCGATCTTGTCGTAGGAGTAATCATTCAGATAGTAATAGGTGAGGACCAGGCGGTACTTCTCCGGCAACTTCCAGACCATGGTACGAACATTTTCTCGAACTTCCTTGTCCAGAAGAGAAGGTTCCGGCAACCCTGAGGCGGCAGGGAGGGTCTGGAGCGCTTCTGCTTCAGGTGAAAGAGGCGAGCATCGACGTCGCCGTTTCCAGTCCAACCCGAGATTAACGGTGATCCGATACAGCCAGGTGGAAAACGAGGACTGAAAACGGAACCCGGGAAGGGCCTGGTAGGCACGGATAAACGCATCCTGGGCCAGATCTTCTGCGTCGGCGGGGTTGCCCGTGATCTTCAATGCAACAGCGTAAACCCGGGATCGGTGTCGTTCGATCAGATCTCGGTACAATTCCCGCTTCCCCTGTTGGATTTTACGGATGAGACCGTACTCTTCTTCCTTCATGGCTGCCTCCTCATCAGGTCCTTCCTTCTATATAGACGGAGCAGGCCCCTCTATCCCCTTCATTTTTCCACGAAAAAAAACACTTGCCTATGAGGCAAGTGTTGGAAAGCGAATGTGTTTTTCACTGGGATGGTGGTTCCTCTCCCAAGGTGAGGCGGGCATCTTCGAGAATGACCCGTTCCAGCTCGTTTAGTTGTTCGATACTGTTGGGCAACTGTTGGATCCGGCGCATGTCCGGTTCCATGAATTGAACCTTGCCCCCTTCTTCCCGGTGAACATACCGGGCCAGACTTTCCATGAATTCCTCACCGTCGCGCAGAATGGCAAACCGAAAAATGTAGAAAGGGGGTTCTTTTTTCTCCAAACCCCGGGACTCGATCACGATGGACATCTCGGGCCTCCTCTATTTTGGGTTTCCATATAAATTGTAACAAGCAAAGGGAAGGAAAGAAACGGGTCCCGGCGAATCACGCTTCTCATTTGGCAAGAATCGAGAGGAAGTGACAAATATCATCCGAGGAAGCTGCCGCCCTTTCGTCGAATCCCTATGCAAAAGGCGGCGGGAGCCGGGGAAAATAGGGGTGTGTCGGATGAGAAAAAAGCGTTGCGCCATCTTAGTCATGGTGTTGGTAGGGATGATGGGGACAGCCTGTATGAAGGAGAATCCCGTAAGTGAGTGGATGAAGGAGGAGAAAACATCAGGGAAGTTGCCAGCGATGGAACCCTTGACGGGTAAAGCCTTGGATCATCCGGCTAGGCCCGTTCTAATGGTCATGGTGAATAATCATCCTGCGGCACGTCCCCAAACGGGGCTGGACAAGGCGGACATGGTGTACGAGGTACTAGCGGAAGGGGAGATCACCCGTTTTTCTGCCTTCTACCACAGTGAAAGAAGCGGTACAGTGGGGCCCGTGCGGAGTGTGCGCCCTTATTACCTGGATCTGGCTGAGGGGAGCCGAGCGGTGGTAGCTCATGCCGGGGGTTCCAAAGAGGCGATGAAGGAGATCCGGACCAACAAGGCCCCCAGCTTGGACGGCATTCACGAAGCGGACCGTTGGTTCCGGCGAGAAAACTTCCGTCGCCCTCCCCATAACCTGTACACCGACCTGGGTGCCCTCTGGGAAGGGGTGAAAGCCAGAGGATACGAGCGGTCGAAAGCGATCACCAGCCCTTATGTGTTTGACGGGAAAGGGGCGAGCAGCAATGGGAAGGCGGCGAGCCAGGTCAACATCACCTATCACCGTCTTTATAAAGCAGGTTACCGCTATGATGAGTCTCTCGGGAAATATGTTCGTTATTCACAAGGAGAGAAGCAGACGGATCGACAAACGGACCAACCTCTCGCGATGGAAAATGTGGTCGTGATCACCGCTCCCCACCGGATCACCGACCGGGCAGGCCATCGAGATGTCGACTGGGAGGCAGGCGGCAAGGGAATGCTGTTTCAGAGAGGGAAAGGGGCCCCCATCCGTTGGAAGCGGGAGAAGGGCTGGATCGAGTTCCTCGTCGATGGTAAACCCGCTCCGCTTCTGCCAGGGAAAACCTGGGTCAATGTCCTTCCTGAAGAGGGGAAGCTTACCTGGCAGTAGAAAAAGGAACTGGACGGAACGTGTCGAATCTTGTACGTTAAAGGGTGAAAGCAATCATTTGTAAAGGGAAAGGATAAAGGGGGGATACGATGCAGCTGGACAAGTTGAGACAAAAAGAAGTGGACAACCTTTTCGCCGCCGTTCTGACGCTGAAAAACATTGAAGAGTGTTACCAATTCTTCGATGATCTGTGCACCGTTGGAGAGATTAAGTCCCTGGCCCAGCGTCTGGAAGTGGCTCGGATGCTCCGGGCGGGCTGCACATACAATCAGATCGAGGCTGACACCGGTGCCAGCACCGCCACCATCTCCCGCGTAAAGCGCTGTTTTCAATACGGAACCGATGGTTATGCCTTGGCCCTTGACCGCTTAGAGGAGACAAAACAGGAAAAATGATTCTTCTCGAACCGCCGAGAGATCGGCGGCTTTTTACGAATAAAGACGGCAGGATTGGATCCCCTTGGCCGTCTTTTTGGCATGTTTCCCGTCCCTTGTTCCTCCATCCTATCGCTTTCTCCCCTCTTTCCGGTACGATATAATGGGGCTGGTACTGGAAACGGGCTGAAGGGAGGCGGGAGCATGGTCAGGGAACGGATGAAAACATGGCGGCACGTCTTCAAACTGGATCCCAACCGGATCTTATCAGAGACGGCTCTGGAACGGATCTGCCTCTCTGGGACAGACGCTGTAATCGTGGGTGGGACAGATGGGGTCACCTATCGGAAGACCCGGGAACTGATCGACCGTATCCTGGATTTTTCGGTGGAGTGTGTACAGGAGGTTTCCGTGCAGGAAGCGGTGGTACCCGGCCTGGATGGATATTTGCTGCCAGTCGTTCTTAATGCGGGGGAGACCCGTTGGATCGTTGACGCCCAGCATCAGGCGGTGAAAGCATATGGAGACTGGATCCCATGGGAAGATACCGCCGCCTTGGGTTATGTGGTTCTCAACCCCGATTCTCGGGTGGGACGCTTGACAAAGAGCCGAACGGCCCTCAACCCTAGGGATGTGGCCGCCTATGCTCATATGGCAGAGCATCTCTACGGTCTCCCCGCTCTTTATCTGGAGTATAGCGGTAAGCTGGGGAACTTGGATATGGTGGAAGCGGCCGGGACGGCTCGAGACGGACTGCGTCTCTTCTATGGAGGCGGCATCTCCCGAAGGGAGGAAGCCCAGAGTATGGCCCGCCTTGCCGACACGGTTGTGGTCGGTAACCTGGTCTATCAAAATGTAGAAGCTGCTTTGGCCACCGTGCGAGGCGTCCGGGAAGCGGACGGTTTAAGCATAGAAGAAGACCGGACTTGAGTGTGCTAGACAATGAATTTAACGAACGGAAGGTGCGTGGATGATGGCACAGACCTGGACGAAGGAGACGATGCTTGAGGGGCTCAACCCCGACCAGCGGCGGGCGGTGGAAACGACGGAAGGGCCGCTTTTGATCGTCGCTGGTGCCGGCAGCGGCAAGACAAGAGTGCTAACCAACCGAGTCGCCTACCTAATGGCGGAAAAGCGGGTTCACCCCTGGAACATCCTGGCGATCACTTTCACCAACAAGGCGGCGCGGGAGATGAAGGAACGGATCCATGCCATAGTAGGACCGGAGGCAGAGGAGATCTGGATCTCTACCTTTCACTCCATGTGCGTGCGCCTTCTCCGAAGAGATATCGACCGGATCGGGTTCAACCGGAACTTCACCATCCTGGATACCTCCGATCAGCTGACAGTGGTGAAGCAGGTGTTGAAGGAAAAGAACATCGATCCGAAGAAATTTCCTCCCCGCAGCTTCCTGAACAAGATCTCCCACGCCAAAAATCGGCTGTGGGGGCCAAAGGATATGGAGGCCCACGCTCAAAACTTCAACGACGAGATGGCGGCTGGCGTCTACATAGCTTATCAGGACAAGCTTAGGGCTAATCAGTCCCTCGACTTCGACGATCTCCTGCTGGAAACGGTGCGCCTCTTTCAACAAGTGCCGGAGGTGCTGGACTATCATCAACGGAAGTTCCAGTATATCCACGTGGATGAATACCAGGATACGAACCACGTTCAGTACGTTCTCGTCAAGATGTTGGCGGATAAACACCGGAACCTGTGCGTGGTCGGTGATTCCGATCAATCGATCTACCGATTTCGGGGGGCGGACATCGCCAATATCCTGAACTTCGAGCGGGATTATGCGGATGCCACAGTGGTAAAACTGGAACAGAATTATCGTTCTACCAAAACGATCTTGAATGCGGCCAATGGGGTGATCGCCAATAACCTGGAACGGAAGGCGAAAAACCTGTGGACACAAAACAACGAAGGACAGCCGGTGCGACTTTTCGAAGCGGAAAACGAGCACGACGAGGCCTACTTTGTCGCCGACACCATCGTCAAAGAGCGGCAAGCCGGGAAAAACTACCGAGATTTTGCGGTTCTTTACCGGACCAATGCCCAATCCCGGGTGGTGGAAGAAGTCTTTCTAAAGTCGAATATCCCCTACCGGATGGTAGGAGGGATGAAGTTTTACGAGCGAAAAGAGATCAAGGATCTTCTTGCTTACTTGCGCCTAGTCGTCAATCCCGATGATGATCTCTCCCTCGCTCGCGTGATCAACGTGCCGAAACGGGGCGTCGGTCAAGCGACTCTGGACAAAATTGCCGCTTATGCAACTGGGCAGGGTTTGTCGATGTTCCGAGCTCTTCTCGAGGTAGAAAATATCGGGTTGACGAACCGGTTTATCCAACCTCTCACCCAGTTCGCCTCCCTAATCCGGGAACTGTCGGCGATGATGGAATACCTTACTGCCGGGGAGATCACCGAAGAAGTGCTCGCTCGCTCCGGTTATCGGGAGGAACTACGCAAGGAAGAGACAGTGGAGGCGGCTAGCCGACTGGAGAACATCGAGGAATTTCTCTCTGTCACGCGGGAGTTCGAGGAGAAAAACGAAGATAAAACCCTCGTTGCCTTCTTAACCGACCTGGCCCTCGTTTCCGATGTCGATTCTCTAGACGAAGGGGAGGAGGAGCAGGAGGGCGTTACCATGATGACCCTCCATTCCGCCAAAGGACTGGAATTTCCTCAGGTGTTTCTTGTGGGGATGGAAGAGGGGATCTTCCCCCACAATCGTACCCTGGACGATCCTGAAGAACTGGAGGAGGAGCGGCGGCTTGCTTATGTGGGCATCACCCGGGCTGAGGAGAAACTCTACCTTTCCCGCGCCCGTATGAGGATGCTGTTTGGCCAACAGAACGCCAATCCCGCTTCCCCCTTCTTAAAAGAGATTCCTGAGGAGCTAATCGAGCCCGTCGGAAAGCCTTCGGCGGTCTTGAAGAAGCCGGTGCTCCGTCAGGGGTCGGTTCGTCCCTCTCCTAACGAGGACTTGGACTGGAGTATGGGGGACAAAGTGAGCCATAAAAAATGGGGAACTGGCACGGTGGTCAAGGTACAGGGTGACGGGGAGGACACCGAGCTGACGATCGCTTTCCCCGCTCCCGTCGGAGTGAAGCGGCTGCTCGCCACATTTGCACCGATCACCCGCGGATGACCGCCCAAGGCAGGAGGAATGGAAGTGGACCGTCAACGAGCACAAGATACGATCGAGAAACTGAGGCGGCAATTGGAGGAGCATAACTACCGCTATTATGTCATGGATGATCCCGCCATCAGTGATACGGAGTATGATCAACTCATGCAGCGGTTGATCGCCCTGGAGGAGGAACATCCCGACCTGGTGACGCCGGATTCTCCCTCCCAGCGGGTGGGCGGCGAACCCCTTCCCTTCTTTGAAAAAGTAGAACACGCGATCCCGATGCTCTCCTTGGGCAACGCTTTCTCTTTCGAGCAGTTGAAAGAGTTTGACCAACGGATTCGCAAAACAACCGAACGGGAGTCCATCGATTATGTTTGTGAACTGAAAATCGACGGCCTGGCCGTTTCCATCCGCTATGAGGAAGGGTTTATGGTGCGGGGGGCAACACGGGGGGATGGACGAGTCGGGGAGAATATCACCTCCAATCTAAAGACCATCCGCTCCCTGCCGTTGCGCCTGAAAGAGCCGGTCACTCTGGAAGTGCGAGGGGAAGCCTTTCTCCCGAAGAAGGAATTCGAGCGGATTAACCGGGTGAAGGAAGAACGAGGAGAAGTCCCTTTTGCTAACCCGAGAAACGCCGCTGCGGGTTCCCTACGGCAGTTGGATCCCAAACTGGCGGCGGAACGAGCACTGGACGCTTTTTTGTACGGGGTTGGAGAAATCAAGGGAAAAGAGGTCCCCACGACTCATACAGCTTCCCTCGAAATGCTGACCCGCCTTGGCCTCAAGGTAAATCCGGATCGGGTGACGGTTAAGGGAATCGACGATGTGATGGACTACGTCGACTACTGGCGGGAACACCGCTTGGATCTTGGCTATGAGATTGATGGGATCGTGATCAAAGTGGATGATCTGGCTCTCCGTGAGGAATTGGGGAGCACGGCCAAGAGCCCCCGGTGGGCGATTGCTTATAAATTTCCTGCTGAAGAGGGGGTCACCGTGCTCCGGGATATCGTCATCAACGTAGGCCGTACCGGTGCTGTTACACCGACGGCGGTTCTCGACCCGGTCTCTCTAGCTGGGACAACGGTCCGACGAGCTTCCCTCCATAATGAGGATTTTATCCGAGAAAAAGGAATCAGACTGGGAGACCATGTGATCGTCCGCAAGGCGGGGGACATTATTCCTGAAGTGGTGGGTGTGCTGGAAGACCAACGTACCGGGAAGGAACGGACCTATGAGATGCCGTCGGAATGCCCGGAGTGCGGCAGCGAACTGGTCCGCCTCGAAGGAGAAGTGGCCCTGCGCTGTATCAACCCCCAGTGCCCGGCCCAAACCCGGGAAGGCATCATCCACTTCGTCTCTCGAGGTGCGATGAACATTGAAGGACTCGGAGAAAAAGTGGTCTCCCAGCTTTTTAAGGAGGAGTTGGTTCGGGGACCTGCCGATCTGTATGACCTAAGGGAAGAAGATCTTCTGCCACTGGAGCGAATGGGGAAGAAATCGGTGGAAAACCTAGTGGCGGCCATCGAGGCTAGTAAGAAAAATTCCGTGGAACGGCTCCTCTTCGGTCTCGGCATCCGCTTTGTCGGTTCAAAGGGGGCTCAAGTGCTCGCCCGTCATTTCGGCGATATCCACGCTATCATGGGGGCGGAGCGGGAGGCCTTGGAGGCTGTGGATGAAATCGGCCCTAAAATGGCTGAGAGCATCGTTGCCTATTTCGAAAACCCCGAAGTGAAGGCGACGATCCAACGCCTTGAAGCATCAGGAGTCAACATGACGTACCGGGGACCGGTCGCCTCGTCGAAGGCAGAAGACAGTCCCTTTACAGGGAAAACGGTGGTTCTTACCGGTACCTTGGAATCGATGTCGAGGAAGGATGCCGGTACCCGAGTCGAAGAACTGGGTGGTAGAGTGACCAACAGCGTCAGCAGTAACACCGACTTCCTGGTAGCCGGAGAAAAAGCCGGTTCCAAATTAAAAAAAGCCCAGGAAATGGGCGTCAAAGTAGTGGGGGAAGAAGAATTCCTCTCGATGCTGGGGGAATGACCGTCGTATGCGGGAAAACACGATTTATAAGGATATCCTATGGCGAAGGCCGACTCCCTCGGGAGTCGGCCTTTGTGGTCTAGTGGTGCTGTTTTAGTCTTGCTCCTTCTGTATAGGGGGATTCCATGGATGTATCCTTCCCGGAGGGAAAAGGGAGTTCGATGTCGAAATCAACGGGCGGGAGGACGGCGTTGTAGTATTCAGCGGCCATCAGAAGATAGCGCATTCCCTCTTTGATGTTATCTTTTTCATAAAAATATTGACCTAGGGTGTGGGAGGCACGGGCAACATGTTCCGGTGTTTGCAAACGGCGGAAGGTACGGATCGCTTCCTTATACCGTTCGACGAAAGCCTTTTCTTCCTTGCGTGCATAGTGGATTTGGCCTAAGTAGATCAGGCATTCCGCCAGAAACTTATCCCGATTTTTGAGACAACGGATCGCCTCGGTCGCGTGACGTTGGGCCTGATCCAAATCACCGGTCCGGATATAGATTTGACAGAGAACCTTATGGACGCACCCGATTTCCCACTCGTGGAGTTCCACGGATTCCACCACTTCTAGGGAACGGTGCAGGTAACAGGTGGCCAGTTCGTAGTCTCCAAGCCGCATGTAGCAAGAACCCATCTCGTGATACGTGTGGGAAATAAGCACTTGGGACATGGAGAATTGTTCGCCCATGCGGAGCACACGCTCAAAGCAGTCAATCGCGTCTTGGAAATCCCCCTTTTGGCTGTAGCATGCACCCAGCACGTTGAGCATATGGCACATTTCCTGCCAACGATCCTGGTGGAGCATGATTTCAATCGCCTTTTCTGCGTAGAGAATACACAGAGACGGGTTGGACATCTGAAGGTGGGCTTTACCTAGATTACCGTAGATATAAGCTTTCTCCAAGGGATTGGTCACACTGGGCAGAAGCTTTTCGGCCTCTTTGTAGTAGTGCAGGGCCTGGTCGTACTGGTCTTGAAAAAAATGATGATTACCTTTGATGCGCAGGTACCAGACAAATAGGTTGGGATCTTCCTCCAACTGATCCCAGCGTGCTTCAAATTCCTTCACCTTTACCCAGTACTTCCTATCATCTAGACGGTGGGTATAACAGTTGATTTCCAGAAGGTCGACCTGGATCAGGATTTTGGTATCATTGACGCTTTCTGCTAACTTTTTCAGCAATTCCAATTCTTCCAGTGCCTGTTCGGGGCCTCGGCTAATCAGAGAGGTGTGGACTTGGTTGATAAGCTCCTCTGCTTGTCGGACCGTTTCCTGGTCCGTAACGCCAAGGAGATTCTGAACAGTGGATCGCAGCCGCCTGGCAAGGGGTTGAAGGATGTCGGGCCGGGGGTTCGCCTTTTCATTTTCGATGAGGCTGAGGTAAGGGACGGATAGAATCCCTTCGGCTAGTTCCGACTGAGTTAATCTCAGTTCTCTACGCCGACGCCGGATGTTGGTTCCCAGACCGATGAGCACGTCCCCCTTTCCTGTAAGATGGTCCCGGGGGCTGCATTGCAGTGGTAAAAAGATGATGAGTTCCACCAGCCTTACGGGACTTCTATATCATTACTATGTTACCGGCTGCATTTCCTCTGTCAAGAGACCGAGGAAAATGGTACCGGTTACGGAGGATGTTTTAAAACTTTAAGCAAAGACAGCCTGAAAAAGGCTTAACATCGGCTGATTTTTTGTCGAATTTTGTCGAACTTTTAAAAACACAAAAGCCTCGATCTGTTGTATGATAAGAATGTACTCAAGGAATTTCCCTTCCTGCTGGGGAATGCTCCCAGTGGGATGGTGATTTTGGGTGCAATGCGGGATGGAGTCTTCTCTTGAACGCTGTTCTTTGGTCTTGGTCTTTCTGTATAGTGGGACACCCGCCGTTGGACGTATTCACGGGGGTTGTCCCCTTTTTTTATTGAAAATCATAGACCCTCCCCTGATATAATGAGGGTGGATCTTGAGGATCGGAGGAGACCATGAACAGAAGAATCGGTATGTGGGGGGCGTTGATGACAGCTCTGTCGCTCGTTGTGTTGGCAGGGTGCGGTCTGTTAGCTGATTTCGAGACCGAAGCAAAGCAAAAGCTGGGCAAATATGATGCCCTGGCCGAGAAGAAAAACGAAGAACTGGATTTGAGAGAGTTAAAGCTGGAACCTTACGCCGACGAAGTGGGCGGGAGGCTTTCCTCTCCGCGTTACCAAGAATTCGCGGTGAATTCCCAGTTGGAGATTAAGGGATCTGCTAAGAAATACAGGGGATTTCGTTCGGATGTCGCTTGGATCGAAGTAGAGAAGGAGAGCGACGGAGGTAAGGAGATGGAATTCTCCTATTATGCTCCGCTGCGTGACGGTCGTTTTAGTCAACGGGTGCAACTCTTCGACGGCAAGGGGAAATACCAGGTAACGGTTCGTCTTCCCGGTAAAGATGAGGAGGATCGTTTCTATGACTTGGCCCGCTTTGAAGTGATCAATGTGAATCCCGAAAAAAAGCGGGATGTCGCACTGACCCGAGCTGGTCAAGCGGCTGGGCTGAAAATCGATCGACCGACTTCAGGGTTGACCCAGGCAAAGGGAGTTTTTAACCTGGAGGGCTCTCTCGGTAAGATTGAGAACGGACGGGTGATGGTTCGTCTGGAGAAAGACGGCAAGCAATGGGAGCACCTTTTCCCTCTGGAGCAGGGGAAGTTTGTGGGGAAAATCCCCCTCTTTTACGGAAAAGGAGTCCATCAACTGACCCTGCTCACTCCTGATAAGAAGCGGAAGGACTACTATAACGAAGCGGGTAGCCTCCTGGTGGAGAATACGGCTGACAGAAAAAGAAACCCGATCGAGTATTTTAAGCACTATGATGAACGGGGAGTAAAGTTGGCGTCTCCTCTCGCCGGCGGGGATTCGGCGAATATGAAATACCGGATCAAGGGGCGGATCAACCCCGATGCTCCCTATGCTGACCAGACAAAACATCTTATCGTTCAGACGAAAAAAGACGGCATGGAAGCCACTTATTTTGTTCCGGTGAAAAATTATCGGTTTGACGATACCTTTTGGCTCCGCTTTGGCAAAGGGGAGTACGAAGTGACGGTTAACGTTCCAGAGATTACCGATGAGCAACGGGATTATTTCCGCTTTTTTGGGGTCGCTCGGTTCACCGTAACCAATACGTCGGACCGTGATCTTCGAAATCTGCTTCCTTCACGGGGAATTCAATCCAAGGACGAGACGATTCGTGCACTCGCGGAAGAATTGACCCAGGGTAAAAAAGGAGATCAGGCAAAGGCGCTGGCCGTCTATGAATACGTGGCTAAGAATATTCGTTACGACGTACAGAAGTTTAAAAATGACGAATTTGAGTATGATGACAGTGCACGGAAGACACTGAAGGAGAAAGAAGGGGTTTGTCAGGATTATTCCTTCTTAGCCATCGCTCTCCTTCGTTCCATCGATATCGAGACCCGTTTCGTCCAGGGGGTGGCTGATGGTAACCGCCACGCCTGGGTGGAGGTGAAGGTGGACGGTAGGTGGCTGACGATGGACCCGACTTGGGGTTCCGGCTACATCGACGGAAACGACCGGTTCGTTCGCCGCTATACCACCAAGTATTTTGATCCGAAACCCGGCGAGTTCGCTAAAACCCATACCCGTACCGGAGTGATGTATTAATCCCGGCGAAAAACCGCCTTCACCTGCAAGAATGGGAGTAGGCGGCTTTTTTGTTTACACCTTCACCCGGCGGGGGTCGTGATGAGGCGGTTTTCCTTATTACCGTTTAAGGATGGTATACTAAGCGGACAGTGATCGGGCAAGAAAGGGGAAAGGCTGTATGGAGAGTGGGCAGTCGGGGTTTGTTCATCGGGTGCGGGAGGAGGAAGACGGAAAAATGGTGCGTCAAGTGTTGAAAAACCGGTTTCGTTTTTCCCGACGCATGTTTCGCCGCATCCGACAGGGGGAGGGGGTGATGGTGAACGGTGAGCCGGTTTATCTCACCTCCCGGGTACGTGCCGGGGATGAAGTGCAGGTTCCGGTTCCAACCGATGAAGGCGAAGGGATCGAACCCCAGCCAATACCCATCGACGTGGTTCATGAAGACGACGATCTGATCATTCTCGACAAACCGCCGGGGATCGTCGTTCACCCGACCCGGGGATATAAGGACGGGACCCTGGCCAACGCCCTCGCCCATTTCTGGCGGGAGCGAGGGGAGTTCCATCTCGTCCGCCCTGTAACCCGGCTGGATAAAAATACGTCCGGCCTGATTGTCTTTGCCAAACATGCCCACGCCCATGGATTTCTCTCGAAAGAGATGGACCGGCGTCGTTACAAGCGGGAATACCTTGCGTTGGTACAAGGACGGATGGAGCAAAGGAGCGGAATGATGGACGGTCCCATCGGACGGTCCAAGGAATTTCCCGCCCGTCGCAGGGTGACAGCGGAAGGAGTGCATGCGGTTACGCATTTTCATGTCTTACGTACCTTTCCTGAGGCCTCTCTTCTCCGCCTTTCTTTGGAGACGGGGCGAACCCATCAAATCCGTGTTCATCTCTCCCATGAAGGCCATCCGATCATCGGTGACGATCTGTACGGCGGCAAAGGTGGAGTGGTTGATTTGGACAGGCAAGCCCTGCATGCCACCTCCCTTACCCTCGTCCACCCCCGGGATGGCCGGGAATACCATTTTGAATCCCCCCTCCCCCCGGATATGGCGGGTCTTCTCCATGATTTGGAGGGGCGATTGGAAGATTAACAAAATTTATAATAAACAAAAAAGGATATCGATTCTAGAGAGCGAATACCCTACCAACATTCTCAGTGAAAAGAGGTGGGGGTTTTTGAGACGGGGATGGACGGGTTGGATGGCGGTGTTGTTATCGGCTGTGTTGCTGTGGCCAGCAGGAGCAGTTCAGGGAAAGGAATCTTTATCGCCACCCTCTCCCAAGCGGATGGGGGAGTTTCGTACCCAACCGGGGAAACCGGGTACGTGGTCTTTGGGGGAAACTCCTCCCAATATGGACCCTTCCAAGCCGCCGATCGTTTTTGTACATGGGTTACATGGCACTTCGGATAGCTGGAGAGGAGATACCAAGTACCATGGCCCCAATGACATGTATGAGATCGTTTATAGCCGAGGCTATCGAACCGCCTTCGTCGAACTCAATGCAGAGTCTCAGGCCGATGATATGTGGACCAATGGTCGGCTTCTCGCCAGCATGCTGAAGCAAATCCATCAACATTTTGGAGAGCGTGTCAATATCGTAGCCCACAGTAAGGGAGGAGTTGATTCCCAGGCCGCGCTGGTTCACTCGAGTGCTTGGCCGTATGTGGGAAGGGTGATCACACTGGGATCCCCCCATCGGGGCTCCCACCTCGCAGACTTAGCATATAGCTGGTGGGCCGGCTGGCTGGCGGAATTGCTTGGGAGGCGGGATGCCGGGACGGAATGTTTACAGACCGGTTATATGGAGTATTTTCGCTCGGTAACCGATTCCAACGCCAATGTGAGCAAAAATAGTTATTTTACGGCGGCAGGAACGAACTGGGGGCCGTTTCCCTCTTCTTTGTGGTTGGGAGGAGCCTATCTTTCCCCCCGCGGGAGCAATGACGGGCTGGTCAATGTGTGGAGTACGTATCTGCCTTATGGACGGCATCTCTTTACAGCCGATGTCGACCATGATGCTCTCCGCAAGGGGAGTACCTCTTTTCCCCGTATTGAATCCGTGCTGGGAACAACGGCAAAAGCTGCCTCCACCGATGAAAAAACAATGGCGGAGACAGCTGCTGTTTCCGGGGAGAATGGCTCACCGGGGGGTGAACAGCTGGTGAGAGGCGGACCTATTGGTTCTGGGGCCGAAATAGTGGAGGAGGTGCCGGTGGAGTCCGGGCAGGAAGAGATCCTTTTCCACGTGATGGCCGGTGACGCTGGAGTGGGGATCTCCCTTCGCTCTCCTTCCGGAAAGGTATATACGGAACAGAGCCCCCATTTTATCAAAGGGCAAGACACGGAAATCTTCAAAGGGGCCGCAGTTCAGGCCTATCGGATCGACCGACCGGAAGCCGGTACCTGGAAAGTGCGTCTCAAGAGCAAGAATAACAGCGCTTACTTATTGGCCGTTTCTTTCACCGGTGCGACGAAGGTGCAAACCAAGGTGAAAGCCCCGACAGCGCTCGGCCAGGAAGTACCCGTCCGTCTGGATATGAAGGGGACCGATCTGGATCCGAAGAAATTCCATGTTCGAATGCGGCTTTCGCCACCTGGTTCAAAGAGGGTCTCTGCCATGAAGGCTAAGGGCTTCCAGGGCCAAATGCAATTGGCTCCAAAAGACGGACGAGGCTCTTTCACCGGAAAGCTTCCCCCCCTAAAGACCCCCGGTGTTTACAACCTTACGCTGGATATCGAAGGGAAGAATGACCGGGGAGAACGTTTCCAGCGAACAGAGATCCGTTCCTTCTATGTCCCAGCACCCGATAAAAAGAACTGAGTGCTCTATCGAATCCATGGTTCCGTCCCTTAGTGGGACGGATTTTTTTGCCCATGGAAACCAGTCATCTCCCCCACCGTATGGGTTCCTGCCGCCTTGGGTCATACTGGAGAAGAATGGAGGGATTCTACTATGGACTGGTCTGTCTTTTCCCTGTGGGAATGGAAAGTGATGATCGTAATCACGCTGTTTTCAGCCGCTATGGCCTGGTGGACAAAAAGGCGTTTTTACCGGGCGACAGCCTGTGGAGGGGTGGCGGTAATTATCTTGGCCGCCTCCATTTTGGAACCGAGTCCCTGGTGGACGGTGGGAGGCATCTTATTTGGGGCGATTTTTCTCTTGTTGATGGCCAAACAGATTTTGGAGCCGAGAGAGGACGGCTAGCAGTTTAACCTTACCGAGTCCTTCCCTTTTTACCTGGCAACAATTTCGTTTTTTGCGTCCATTTTTCATCTTCGATACAATGAATGGGATGAACCAAGCGGGGAGGAAGCGGAATGGAAGGTCGGGTAGCGTGGGTAACCGGAGGAGCCTCCGGTCTGGGGGCGCAAGTTGCCAAAAGATTGGCGGAAATCGGTTGTCATATCGTGGTCAATTACCGTACCAGCCGGAAACCGGCGGAACAGTTGGCACAGGAGATCCGAGGAATGGGACGGGAAGTGCTGGCGGTCCAAGGGGATGTGTCGAGCCCGGAAGCCGTCCGGAAGATTTCCGGCGAAATCCGCCGCCGCTGGGGACGGCTAGACGTCCTGGTCTGCGCGGCGGGCCCTTTTTTGTTTAAGCGGATCCCCACAGTGGAGATGGAGGATAACCAATGGCGGGAGATGGTGGGCGGCAATCTTTCTGGGGTTTTCTATTGCACTCGGGAGGCCGTTCCCCTGATGCAGGAGCAGGGGTGGGGGCGAATCATTACCTTCGGCTTTCCCGAGGTGGAAATCGCCCCGGCCTGGCCCGGCTTTTCCGCTTATGCTGCTGCTAAAGCGGGCGTCGTCTCATTGACGAGAACGATGGCGCAAGAAACGGCTCCCTACGGGATCACTGTGAATATGGTTTCCCCTGGGGATATCCGCCATCCCTATAAAGAAGCGCCGATTGCCGCCGCTCGCGGAAAACATGAATCGAAGAACCTTGTCGGACGTCCCGGCACCGGCGGGGATCTCGCCCGGGTGATTGAATTCCTGGTTCAGGAAGATTCCGATTTTATCACCGGAGCGGTCATCCCGGTGACGGGGGGATTCGATAACCGACAGTTTCAAGTGGAGAATTAAAAAACCAGCTCCTCGGGAGCTGGTTTCATTATGGTCAGATTTGCAACAAATATGATCGAAGTTGCGTTATAATGAAGGGGTCTTCTTTCGACAGGTTTCGTCTTTTGGATTTATCGTTGATAATACCAGGCCAAAGCAAACCAAAACAATGAAAAGATCAACCCCAGGGTGAATCCCACGGGACCATGGATTTTCCACATCAAAAAGGATGCGAGGATCCCGACTGCACCGGTGAAGCGGCAAGCGAAGACAGCGGCTTTTGCGTTCATGCGATCACCTCGCTCCCACTATACCATAATCCAGTGACAAAGGAGATGGGAATCTAGGCCTGCGGCTTTCTTCCAAAACCATCGATTGCAAATGTTTACCATAGAGTGAATATCCTCTATGTGCTATATTGCCTGAATAAGCCGATTCATCACTAAAAAACAAAAGAACGGATGCTTCCCGGCGGGTGTCCGACCGGGCATGCTGACGTGACACAAACGATAAATCATGGGATTGCAGGGGGTTTTAAAATGGACAGTTACCGGATGGAATCGGGAGCGATCCCACCCCGATCCAGGGTGCAGGGACGGTCGGCGAAACGTTCTCTGGGCCCGCGCAAAGGAGGCCGGGGGGGTGCTTCTGGCGGCGGAGGCGGCGGCAAGCGATTCCGCTTCTTCAACAAAAAGTGGATTCTTCTCGTCCTTATGACCACTCTTTTATTGGTAGTCGGTGGGTGTTCCGCCATCTTTATGACGGCTAAGGCGGAAGACATGGACCAGATTAAAAAAAGGATGGAGGAATCCTCCTCCCTCATGGACAACAAAGGGCATGAGGCTGTAAAGCTGGGGGGGACGAACCGGGAGTTCGTCAAGATCTCCGATATCAAGTCACCGGAACTGGCGAAAGCCTTCGCCAAAGTGGAAGACGAGCGCTTCTATGAGCATAACGGGGTGGATTTCCAAGGGCTCGCCCGTGCGATGGTCAAGAACGTCATCGCCATGGGGAAGGCGGAAGGCGCCAGTACCATAACGATGCAGGTGGCTCGGAATGCTGTGTTAGGCGATCGGGAGAAAACCTATACCCGGAAGTTGAAGGAAATCGCCGTTGCGATGGATCTGGAGCGAAATTATAGCAAACAAAAGATATTGGAAACCTATATCAACTATATCGATCTAGGGAACAACGTTCGGGGCGTCAAAATGGCGGCGAAGATCTACTTTGATAAGGATATTACCAAAGAAAAGCTGAAGCCGGAGGAGATCGCTCTCCTGGCGGGTCTGCCCAAGGCGCCCTACGGCTATGACCCATTCAGTAAACCGGAAAAAGCGAAGCAGCGACGCAACGTGGTCCTGATGAAAATGGCTGAAGACAGCACCCTTCCACCGCTGATCAGCGAGGAGGAGAAGGAGCGGGCTCAAAAGAAGCCCCTGGGTGTAAATCCGGATTATGTGAAAAAACATATCAAAAAAGGCGACTACAGCGCGTATAAAGAAATCGTCATGAAGGAGATCAATGAACGGTATCCCCAACTGGGTCGGGATGAGAAAGAACTAGTCAGCAGTGGTTATAAAATCTATACTGGCCTGGACCAAAAGGCGCAAAAAGCAGCCGAAGCGGCGATCAAAAACGATAAATTCTATCAGAATTCAGCGGGACAGGTGGAGAAAGGCCTGGATGCCGGTCTCACCCTGATGAACCCAAAGAACGGGGAGATCGTAGCCATCGGCGGCGGGAGAAAGTATCTGACGGGATACATGAATCGAGCCAAGCAACCGATGCAGCCCGGCTCCGTAATTAAGCCGATCACCGTTTTCGGCCCAGCGGTTAAAGATAAGGGATACAATGAATACTCTATTGTCCAAGATGAACCGATCCAAATCGGTCAGTGGGAACCGCAAAATATGACCCGCAAAGTTTACGGAGAGATTGAAATGAAGGAAATGGTGGCCAAGTCCTTGAACCTTTCTACCATCCGGTTGTTAAAAGATGTGGTAAAACTGGATCGGGCCTATGATTACGCCCAGAAGGCTGGTCTGGAATTGACACCCAAGGATCGGAAAAGTTATGCGGCTCTCGGTCTCGGCGGTCTGACCAAAGGGGTTAACACCATACAGATGGCCCAGGCATACAGCACCTTTGCTAACAGCCAAGGGATGCTGACGGAGGGCCATACGATCAAAAAGATCGTCGATCCCTATGGCAATGTAGTCCCACCTGAAAAGCAGCCGAAAAAACGGCAGGTTTATGATAAAAAGACTGCTTACTACATGAACCGGATGCTCAAAAATGCCGTAGAAAAGGGGACGGGTGTCAACGCCCAACTGGACGATGGGCGTCCCTTGGCCGGGAAGACCGGGACGACTCAGAAATCGAAGGAAGCCTGGTTTGTCGGTTATACTCCGCAGCTGGTTGGCGCGGTTAATGTCTTTAACGAAAAAGGAAGCGAAGTAGAACTGACCGGGGGCGGTTATCCGGCGAAGATCTTCAAAGAAGTGATGGAGGTCGCTATGGAAGGGAAACCGGTGGTAGATTTCAAAAACCCCGGTGTCAAGGAGCCGAGCCCGCCCTTCCAACTGAGGGCCGTGGACGGTCTCTCCGGCGGGTTTGATGGGAAGAAGGTCAACCTACAGTGGAACGACTACGATGAGAGCAATCGTGTCAAGTACCGGGTGGAACGGTCGGAGGACGGATCAAACTGGAGCCCGATCGGGGAAACTCCGGACGGTGCTTTCAGCGACAATCAGATTGAAATTCCCAAGAAAAAGGGTGGTTTTGAAGAATTCTTCGGCGGTAGCGCTGAGCCGAAGCAATACTACTACCGCATCGTGGCCGTCGATACCCAGCCTGAAGACGGAAGTCCTGCAGAAGCCGATCCTTCCGGCTCCTTGGAGGTTCGGATTGATCCACAGGGGGACGACAAACCGAAGAAGGAGAAGCCCGAGGATCAACAGCCTGAGGATCAACAACCCGAGGATCAACAGCCCCAGGATCAACAGCCCCAGGATCAACAGCCCGAAGATCAGCAACCAGAGGATCAGAACCCGCTTCCTGACGGCGGTGAAGAGGGAACCCAGGAACCACCGGGTAACGAACGAGGCAACGGCCAACAGGGGGGCGAGGATGACGGTGGTGGCCTCTTTGGTGGAGATGGAGGATAAGGATATACGAGATATGCGTTTGTTTATGGAGGCCGGCAGATTGCCGGTCTTTTTTTTATGGGACAATCTCTCCAGATTGTGGACCTTTTCACCAGAATTCCAGTAGGTTATACTTAATCCAACGGATTGACATATATTGATAAAGATAGATAGATTGGGCGGGTAATCAAGTATTTGTACACAGATCGAAGTATCTGGGGGGGTAAAGATATGGATGAAAACCGAAAAGGGAATCGTTCCCCCGGACAGGAAGGCGAAAAACGATCCGACCGTGTTGGTATAAAGAAGAGAAGGTTCTTCAATAAAAAATGGATGTTGCTTGTGATTTTGACTACCTTGCTATTAGTGGCGGGAGGCAGTTCAGTTGTCATGCTGTCCGCCAAGTCCCTGCCTTTAGATAAGATGGAGGAGATTCAGTTCGCCTCTACCATCTACGACAAAAAGGGGAAGCCGGTTACCCGGCTGGGTTCCAATCAGCGGGAGTACGTGAAGATGAAGGATGTAGTCTCCCGCAAACTGATTGAAGAGGCCTTCGTAGCGGTGGAAGACCGCCGTTTTTACAGTCACCACGGTGTTGATTTCAAGGCGATTGCTCGTGCGCTGGTCCGTAATGTCATCCAGGGACGAAAGGCCCAGGGTGCCAGTACGATCACCATGCAAGTGGCACGGAATGTGGTGCTGGAAAACACGAAAAAGACCTATACGCGAAAGCTGAAGGAAATCGCCGTCGCCTGGAATCTGGAGAGGGATTATTCCAAAAATGAGATCCTAGAAGCTTATTTGAATTACATTTATTTCGGAAATGAAGTTCAGGGGATCCAGATGGCAGCCAAGATCTACTTTGGTAAGGATTTAACCAAAGACAAACTGGAACCGAAAGAGGCAGCCTTACTGGCGGGTATGCCGAAAGCCCCATCCCGCTACGACCCTTATCGAAACCCGGACAAAGCTAAAGAGCGGCGCAATGTCGTTCTGATGGTTATGGCCGAACAAGGAATTATCAGCGAGGCCGAAAAGGAGAAATATCAGAAGGCGGACCTGGGTGTCAACCGTAAATACTTGAAAAAATACGTGAAAAGCGACCATTATCAAGCATACAAGCATTACGTCATGAATGAGGCGGAAGAGCGTTTCGGAATCCCCGAGGAGGAGTTGGCCACGGGAGGCTATCAGATTCGGACCACCCTGGATGCCAAGGCCCAACGGGCGATGGAGAAAGCATTCAAGAACGACTCCCTCTTCCATAACCGAAAGGAGCTGGATGGAGGGGCGACCATCCTCGATCCCAAAACTGGCGGGGTCGCCGCCATTGCCGGTGGTCGGGAATACCTCGGTCGCGGCTATATCCTGCGATCCACCGATCCGGGGCAGCCGGGATCGGCCATTAAACCGATTACGGTTTATGCGCCAGCAGTGCAAGAGAAGGAATATAACGAATATACCCCAGTGAAGGACCCCCCTGGTTTCCAGGTGGGGAATTGGAAACCGAAAAACTTTCAAGGGCGGTATTACGGAGAGGTTCCTCTCAAGGAAGTGCTGGCTAAGTCCCTCAACGTGGCTACCGCCTGGCTGTTAACGGAAAAAGTGGGCTTGGACACGGCTGCCCAGTATGCGGAACGGATGGGTCTGAACTTAGAGGCCCACGACAAATCCTCTCCTGCGGCCCTGGGGCTTGGAGGCCTCACCAAAGGGGTGGATACCGTACAAATGGCTCAAGCCTACAGTGCCTTCGACAACAACGGTCGTATGACCGACGCTCATGCGATCGAAAAAATCACGACCCAGGATAAGGAGTGGGAACCCCGAACGGAAATCGAGAAGAACCAAGAAGTGTTAACCCCCAAGACAGCTTGGTATCTCACGAGAATGATGCGTTATAACGTGCAACAGGGAACAGGCCAAAATGCTCAACTCCCCGATGGAAGGGATGTTGCCGGCAAGACCGGGACCACTCAGGGGAGCAAGCGAGCCTGGTTTGTCGGTTATACCCGGGAGTATGTTATGGCGGCGACGGTCTATAACACGGAAAACGGCCAGGTGGAGCTTTCCGGGGGGAAATACCCGGCCCGAATCTTCCGAAAGGTGATGGCTGAGACCTTGGAGGGAACGCCGGTCAGTCGGTTTGTCAATCCGGGTGTGGAGGAACCGAAACCGCCTTTCGTGCTGAAAGCGGTCGATTTGAAGGGAGCATTTGACCCAGGCTCTCGATCCATCCGGTTGAGCTGGAACGACTACTCCGACCGCCTCCAATATCGGGTGGAACGTTCCGAAGACGGGTCCAACTGGACGGCCATCGGGCAGACCGAAGACGGCGCTTGGTCGGATACGAACATTGAAATTCCGCCTCCCGGCGATCCCTTCGGCGGAGTGAGACCCACTTATACGTATCGGGTGATTGCCATTGATACGGAAAGCAATAAGGAAGCGGATCCCTCCAACACACTGACCGTCCAAGTTTCCCCGCCAATCGAAGAGCCCCCGCCCCCGCCGGGGAATGAAGAAGGGGATGAAGCTCCCGGTGATCAGCGGGGAGATCAGCAGCCTGGTGATCAGCTAGGGGATCAAGGGGGGGGACTTCCCGGAGGCGATCAACAGGGCGGCCAGGGAGAGCAAGGGGGTCAAGGACAACAGGGGAATCAAGGGGACGATATCACCATCCCCGAAGATCAATGGCCCCAACGACGACCCCGACCGGGAGAGCCGGGGGGGAGATGACCTTCTTTCCCCTCCGATTCGTCCCCTTTCAAAACAAAATCGCTTCGCTCTCCTTCTCCCACCCACGGAGATCCGAGCGAGGCGTTTTTTATTGAAGGCAGACCGTAACCCTGTCCAGCCGAATGCCTCCCTATCTCCGCCCGGTTCTATCCGGGACATCTCCCCCATAGACTCTGTTACGGGACGAGTATCAGAGGAGGGTTGGCTTTGGCTGTGGATGAGCGATGGTTTACAGCCGCACGTGTCGGGTTCGCCTATATTGGCACGGTGGTGGGAGCGGGCTTTGCTTCCGGCCAGGAAATCATGCATTTTTTTACCCGATTCGGGATGGGGGGAGTCTCGGCCATTCTGATGGTGACCGCTCTGTTTTCCTGGCTGGGTATCAGGATGATGGTGATGGGGGCGCGCTTGAAAGCAAACTCCTATGAGGAATTCAACAATTATCTCTTCGGTGACCGGTGGGGCCGGTGGATGAATATTTTCGTCGGGTTGGTCCTCTTTGGAGTGACAACAGCGATGATGTCCGGGACGGGGGCACTCTTTCGGGAACAGTTGGGGCTTTCCTTTCACCTCGGAGTGATTGTCACCTCCCTGATTGCTTTTGTGGTCATCTTGCGCGGGATGGAAGGAATTCTTTCCGTCAACGCTTTAGTGGTTCCCTTGATGTTTCTGTTTACCGTGCTGGTGGGGGTGAATGGGTTTCAGACCGGCGGGATGGAGGAATTCATCGGAATGGTTTCCGTCGCCGAAGACGACCATTGGATCACCTCCGCCGTCACCTATGTCGCCTTTAACCTAGCGATGTCCCAGGCGGTACTGGTGCCGATGGGCAATGAAATTCAGGACGAGAAAACCCTTCGCATGGGCGGTCTCCTCGGTGGTATCGGCCTTGGGGTGATGCTACTGGCCAGCAACTTCGCCTTGGCACTCAGGACCCCGGAAATTTTCGGAATGGAGATTCCCATCGCCCTGGTGATCGGAACACTGGGTCAAGGGATGAAATGGTTCTTTTTGGCCGTGATGTGGGGAGAGATCTTTACAACCCTAATCGGTAACGTCTACGGTCTTGCGGCCAACCTGATCCAAGTCGTTCCCTTTCGGATCAACACCCTGATGGCCGCGATTTTTATCCTAGGCTATCTCTGCTCCCTGTTGGGTTTTCCGATTTTCGTCGGGAAAATCTATCCCCTATTCGGATACTGCGGGATCATTGTGTTGCTGTTATTGGCTGTTCGCCGTTACCCTCGTTATTGAACCTAGATCCCACGTGTAGGCAGGATTCGATACAATGGAAGAGAGCGGTACTCAAAGGAGGCAATCGGTATGAAATTGAATCAGGCAATCCGAACACGCCGCAGTATCGGCAAGGTCTCTGAGTCGATTCCGGACAAAACCCTGATCGACAAGGTGTTGGAGGCGGCCCGTTGGGCTCCCAATCACCATATGACCCAGCCTTGGAAATACATCGTCCTGACAGGGGAAGCCCGCAACCGGCTGGGGGACGTGATGAAGGAGATTAAGGCGGATACGATGGCCAAAGAGGGGCGTACAACGACTGCAGATAAGTTGGAACAGGCGAAAAGAAAAGCTTTGCGTGCCCCCGTGATTATCGCGGCGGTGGTTCAACCCTCCGAAGATCCCATGGTGGAGGAGATTGAGGAAGTGTGTGCCGTAGCTGCCGGTGTGCAAAACGCGCTTCTCACAGCCCATGCGCTTGGGCTGGGGGCGATCTGGCGAACGGGCAAAGCTACCTACCATGCGAAGATGAAAGCGTTCTTCCATCTGGATGAAAGGGAAACCCTACTCGGGTTCCTCTATGTCGGCTATCCTGCTACCCTGCCCAGAGAACGCCCTCGGGTGCCGATCGAGGAAAAAGTGGAATGGTGGGACCGCTGAAATAACCTTCCGGCGAAGGTTCGAGTGACGGGAGCAAAACGAACAAGGGAGCGATTCACCCATGACTCTCCTCTTGATCATTGTGACGGCTTACCTGATTGGGGCTCTCCCCCTCGTCGCTTTGTGGCGGGGAAAGGGATTTCGCCCCTGGCCACCTTCAACGGGTGTATACCAGCCACGACACCTGTCGGAATCCTTCTGGATCCTCGGTCTTGAGATGGGAAAAGGGGGGATGGCCGCTCTCCTCGGGCTATTGTTCCAAGGATGGCTGGGAGCGGCCTTCGCCGCAGTAGCCGTGGTAGTAGGTCAAATCTTTCCCATTTTCACAGGGTTCCGAGGGGGCAAAGGAGTGGCTGTATCCGCCGGAGCTTTGTTGGTGTTGAGTCCCTATCTCTTCGTGATCGGTCTCGGGATCTACCTGGCTGTCCTTCTGATTACCCGTTACCTCTCCCTTTCCGCGGTTACTGCCACCATAGCCGTCTTCTTGCTCTCTCTTGTCTTATTCCCTAAGTTCTATCTCATCCTGGTCACCTTCACCCTAGGAGGATTGGTACTCTTCCGCTACCGAGAACCCCTCGCCCGCTGGCGGCGCGGCTCGGAACCTCCTTTCCGTTTGCGGGGATTGAAACGGTGGAAATAACGGAAATACGTCTAAGAGTGCCACCTATTTCGAATATGTGGCACTCTTAGTGAACGCCTCGGGATTATTCTTACTGTGCTGATTCTTCGGTAGCCATAGGGTAAGAGGAATGCTTCTTATAAGGGGTCCGTTGTTGCATCAGCATAAAATAGCGTTCCATTTCATTGGCGTGCTGTAAATGTTGAATGTAATTTTGAAAGTGAATTTGTGGGCTAATATACTCATATTTTTTTGCCAACATGAGATAGGTAGACGCCAATTTTAAATGATGCTCCCACATCTTTTTGTAATCCAATATCATCCCTCCCGTTTCATTTAGGCATCAGCAGTGTATGCAGGTGCCTAGTTTCACGAAAAGGTACAAATGCCTAAACGAGTGATCCGGTGCGTTTCCTCCAGAAAACCATCACGCGTCTGTCAGCCCTTCTGATACAATCGGAAAGGGGAAGAAGAAGCAAGGGGGAAACATTTATGGAATGGACAGGGCACCTACAACCCATGAAACATCAATGGGAAAACCCGGTTCAGTATTTTGCTAGAGTAGGGGAAGAGAACATTGCTCTCAACCAAGCCCTCGGTGAAGAAGTGTGGATCCGGTTTGAGAATGAGATCGCCTGTTGCTATTGTGGAAGGAAGATTAAGAAAACCTATAACCAGGGCTATTGTTACCCTTGTGCTTTTTATATGTATTAATCCAGTTTCGGGAACACGTCTAAGGTAAATTGATCCTTGACCTGGTTTGGTTCCTTTGTGTACTCC
>NZ_JBHSAP010000004.1:0-182129 GCF_042650125.1 Salinithrix halophila | reverse complement strand
CCCCTTGAAGATGACGAGGTAGATCGGTCCGAGGTGTAAGCGCAGTGATGCGTTCAGCTGACGGATACGAATCGGTCGAGGACTTCTCCTGGATTCATTCCAGCTACACGCTTTTCTTCCGTATCCGGTTTTCAGGGTGCATACCCTGTAATCCAATTGTCTGGTGATGACAGCGGAGGGGACCCACCCGTTCCCATCCCGAACACGGCAGTTAAGCCCTCCAGCGCCGATGGTACTTGGGGCGCGAGCCCCTGGGAGAGTAGGACGTTGCCAGGCATGTAAGAAGCATCCGCTTTGTGCGGATGCTTCTTTTCGTTTTCATCGCCACCGGTCATGACGGAACCTTTTCCGCGCGAAAAAAATCCTTGAAAGATCTTGTTTCATTCTCTGTCCCGAGGGTTACCCACCCGGGATCGGTGAATATAATACAAAAGAGCTTTCAGGAGAGCTATGACCGGTACATATACCAACAGCAGCCATTGGGTGACGGATTTTATCATCTTCTCCCCCGCAATGCCGGTTTTGTTCATACGTTTCCCTTTTGCGCTGATTTTACACGGTTTGGCTCCTCTTTATTCTTTGCCCTGTGGTATACTGGTTATAATAGCCTGATCGCTTTTTACCGGTTGATTGAGAGGATGCAGAGCGGATGAATCGGTGAAAAACAGGGAAAAGACCGTATAATTACCGCCATTGTTGGGAACCATGGATGAAAAAATGAAAAGGTGGGTCGATCTTGCAGAATACAACCGATCAGATCCGCTGTATCGTCTGCAGACGGGAATGTGAGAACGGAATCACCGTTCTGGAGGAGTTTATCTGTCGCGACTGTGAAGTGGAAATTGTGAATACGGACGTAACAGATAAAAAGTATGCTCATTTCGTTGGTAAACTGAGGAATATATGGATCCAGGAAGCGCCCGATCAATTGATTTGAACAACGGGGACTGTTGACAGTCTCCGTTTCTTTTTGTTGGGGGTAGGAGGGGGATGGATGGCAGACAATCAAGCGACGGCACCGATCTATGATGCATTGATACGCCATATAAAGGATAGTAGAGGAAACTTTCATGTACCTGGTCACAAACAAGGACAAGCTTTTGATACGGAAGTACTTTCATTGTTTGGGCGAATTTTGCCGATGGATATGACAGAAGTGGGAGAATTGGATGACCTCCATCAGCCGACAGGGGTGATCCGAGAGGCACAGGAACTGGCTGCCCAGGCTTTTGAGGCGGAAGAAACCTTTTTTCTGACGGGCGGTACCACGGCAGGCAATTTGGCTTTGGTGCTCAGTTGCTGCCGCCGGGGTGAGCGGCTGATTGTCCAACGGGATTCCCATCAATCCGTTTTTAATGGGATGGCTCTCGCTGGTGTCCGGCCGGTTTATCTGTCGGGTCGGTCCGACCCTATGACCGGTGGGTTAAATCCAATCAAGCCAGAAGATTTGGAAGAGGCGATCCGTCGTTATCCGGATAGCAAAGGCGTTTTTATTACCAGTCCCGATTACTTTGGGCGAGTACAGCCGGTTGCGGAGTTGGCTGCTATCTGTCGACGGCATGGGTTGCCGTTCTTGGTTGACGAAGCCCATGGAGCGCATTTTTCCTTTCATCCGGAACTTCCAGATGCCGCATGTCATGCAGGGGCGGATGCCGCCGTGCAGTCTACCCACAAGATGTTGCCGGCTATGACGATGGCCTCCATGCTCCATCTGAAAGGAGGGCGAGTGAACCGGGAAAAGGTAGCACGTTGGCTACGGGTGATCCAGTCAAGCAGTCCCTCTTATCCATTGATGGCTTCCTTGGACCTGGCCCGGCGATGGATGGTGCAAAAAGGGCAGGGGGCCCTATCGGAGCTTCTTTCGTCTCTTTCCCTGCTCCGGGTTAAGATCCGGGGTTTGAGTTACTTGGAAGAAGTGACGTCAGATGATCCCTTGAAATTGTCCATCCGGGCGAAAAAAAGTGTATCCGGTTACCGACTGCTGGACTGGTTTGGCAAACGGGGAATCCATATGGAACTGGCAGACCACAAGAGGGTTCTCGCGGTTTTTTCCGTAGGGACATCCCAAGAGGAAATCGGGCTCCTCGTTAAGTTGCTTATTCAATTGGATAAAGAAGTGATTCACATGCCGGGAGAGAAACCGGTAGAAGGGTTGGATGTGCCGGTGATCAGTGAAAGCCGTTTGGCTCTCGGGGAGGGCTCATCCGCATGGAGCGACATACTTTTGGAAGGAGCGGTGGGCAAGGTTGCTGCGGAAATGGTGATCCCCTATCCGCCAGGGATTCCTCTTGTGCTGCCGGGGGAGATTTTTACAGCAGAAAGCATCCGGTGGATTCAACACATTCTGGATAATGGGGGCCGGGTGCGCGGAATCCGTCCCGGTTTTCCGCATAAGGTCTACGTGATACAATAATCCACAAACAACTGTTCACGTTGGGAGACGATGGGATGGGTTGGCTGATAACCTTAGAAGGACCGGAAGGGGCTGGGAAATCGACCCAGATCCTCCGTATGGAGCAATACTTACAATCGCGAGGTGTTCCCTGTTTACGTACCCGTGAACCGGGAGGTACGGCGGTGGGAGATCGAATCCGGGAAGTATTGCTGGATCCTTCACTGCCGGAAATGACACGGAAGACCGAAATTCTTCTGTATGCCGCTTCCCGGGCTCAGTTGGTACAAGAAGTGATTCAGCCGGCTCTTCGGGCGGGGAAAGTAGTCCTGTGTGACCGGTTTGTCGACTCGAGTATCGCATACCAAGCCTATGGCCCTGAGGGAAGCCTCTCGGAAGTGGTGGAGATTAACCGGATGGCGACTGGCGGTCTCAGCCCGGACCGGACTTATCTTCTGGACCTTCCTCCTTCCGAAGGTCTTTGTAGACTGGAAGCACGCGGGGCTTTTGACCGGATAGAGCGTAAAGGAGCGTCTTTCCACGAGCGGGTCAGACAAGGGTTCCTCAACCTGGCCGATATGGAACCAGACCGATTCCAGGTGGTAAAAGCCGACAGGGAAAGAGAGGCCATATTTGCTGACATACGTTCGGACCTTGATCGATTGTTGGCTGAAAGACAGGTGGCGAAGGATAACCCCGGAAGGGAATGAGAAGGATGAAGATGGTCATAGCGGTAGTACAGGACAAGGACAGCAACCGATTGTCCCAGGCCCTGGTGAAAGAAAATGTGCGTGCGACAAAGCTTGCCAGCACGGGCGGGTTTCTGAAGGCGGGGAACACCACGTTTATGATCGGGATTGAGGACGATCGTGTTGAGGGTGTTTTGAGCTTGATCAAGGAGAATTGCCAATCCCGCCAACAGATGATGGCGCCGATGTCTTCCATGGGGGGGAATGCGGATTCTTACATTCCTTACCCGGTAGAGGTACAGGTGGGCGGGGCTACGGTTTTCATCCTACCTGTGGATCGCTTTGAACAGTTTTAAAAAAGGATTCTCTTCTGATAACGGAATCGGGGGAGGGGAGCTGAAATGGCTTTAACTGATATGATCGGCCAAGATCGAGTGGTTCGTCTGTTGAAACAAGGACTCGCTTCTGGAAGGGTGGCCCACGCCTATTGCTTTACCGGCCCCCGGGGAGTGGGAAAGGCTGGGGCGGCGATGGAGTTGGCCAAAGCTCTCAATTGTGAAAACCAGGATGGAGAAGCCTGTGGTAAATGCCGACAGTGTCAACGAATTGAACATAGGAACCATCCGGGAGTACGTGATCTTTCACCTGACGGTCAGACGATCAAGATCGACCAGGTCCGCCGGTTACAGCGGGATTTCGCCTATAGCCCAGCCGGGGGAGGTACCCGGGTAATTATTATCCGCCAGGCGGAAACCATGACTCTCCAGGCGGCCAACAGTCTTCTTAAATTTTTGGAAGAACCTGTATCGCGTATGGTTGCCGTCCTCGTAACGGAGAATGTTAATGCGATCCTACCCACCATCCTCTCTCGCTGTCAGCTTCTTCGCTTTTCTTCACTAGCTCCGGATCATATCGCTCAGAGGCTCCTAGAGAAAGGGGTGGATAAGGATTGTGCCCGTATCGCTTCCCGTTTGGCCGGTGGAATTCCGGAGGCGGAAGCACTGGCGAGAGAGGACGGGTTTGCCCTGCTTTGTGAGCGAGTGATAAAATGGAGTGGGGAGATCGTTTCCGGAAAGTCGGATGCCCTGCTCACCATCCAGATGCAGTTGCTCAATGAAGAGCCCAGCCGGGAGCAATTGGAGAGAACTTTGGATCTTCTGCTTCTTTGGCTTCGGGACCTTATGTACGAGCAACTCGGACGGGAGGGCACCGTCTTTATCCGTTACGGAGATACCCGTCGCCGTCAAGCTTCAAGATGGACTTTCGCCTCCTTGACAAAGGGGATGGAGTCCGTGATGGAGGCTCGGCGCCAATTGGCCGGTCCCGTTCAGCCCCAGGCGATTTTGGAGCAAATGGTGTTGGCCATGCAAGGGGGATCCACACATGTTATCAGTCGTAGGAGTCCGTTTCAGGCAAGCGGGTAAAATATATTACTTCAATCCCGGCAATCTGGATATTCGCCGTGATGATCCGGTCATTGTGGAGACAGTCCGTGGTATCGAATACGGTACTGTTGTGACCGGCATTCGTTATGTAACGGAAGACGAGGTAGTCCTTCCGCTTAAAAACGTAATCCGGGTCGCTTCCTCAGAGGATACGGAACAGATGGATAAGAACCGGCAAGCTGCCTCTGAGGCACTGCTAGTCTGTTCCGAGAAGATCCGTCTGCATGAATTGGAGATGAAACTGGTGGATGCGGAGTATACCTTCGACCGCAATAAGATCATCTTCTATTTCACGGCAGATGGCCGGGTTGATTTTCGTGAACTGGTTCGCGATCTGGCTTCCGTCTTTCGTACTCGTATCGAGCTCCGCCAAATCGGTGTGAGGGATGAAGCCAAGATGTTGGGCGGCATCGGCCCTTGTGGCCGGGTCCTTTGCTGTTCTTCCTTCCTAGGTGATTTTGAGCCGGTATCGATCAAGATGGCCAAAGATCAGAATCTGTCTCTCAATCCGGCTAAGATATCCGGATTGTGCGGGCGGCTAATGTGCTGTCTCAAGTACGAAAATGACAACTATGTGGAAGCGAAGAAGAAGATGCCTGATGTCGGCACCCGTGTGACTACCCCGGAAGGGAGTGGGCGCGTCACGGTGCTCAACCTGCTGGAGCGACGCGTCCAGGTGCAATTGGCCGACTCAGGACGCACCGTAGAGCACCCCGCGGAATCGATCAAGGCCCAGGTGTAAAGCAGCCTGATGCTAGGCGGGAATTTGCCATCCAGTAGGAGTATCGAACCAGACCATGGGTGATTCGAGGTGGGGGGCGTGGACAAACAGGCGATCTTAGCCCGGATGACTCAAATCGAGGACCATATCGGGGAACTCTATAAAGAGCTGGGCGGGCTGAAACAACAAATTGTGCAAATGCTCGAAGAAAATACCAGACTGGAACTGGAGAACCAAGCTCTCCGAGAGCGCTTGGAACAGACAGCTCCATTCGGAAAGAGCCAACCGGAAAAGTCCGCCGATCCGACGGGCCAGGAGAACTCAGGAGAAGGGCATGACAACCTGGCCCGGCTTTACAATGAAGGGTTCCACATCTGTAACGTCCATTACGGTAACATGCGTAGCAATGGAGACTGCCTTTTCTGTCTGTCCTTTTTGAATAAAACGTCCCAAGAGGAAAAATGAGTGCCGGGTCACCGGCACTTTTTTCACGGCTGGAGGAAGGTAAACCATGTCCCAGGGGAAAAACTACGTGGTATATATATTGGAATGTCGAGACCAAACCCTCTATACGGGAGTTACCACAGACTTAGAACGGCGTTTGCGCCAACACCGAGCGGGAATCGGGGCCAAATACACACGGGGGCGGAGCCCTCTTAAACTCCGCCTCGTCGAAGCGGGGAAGACTCGCTCGGAAGCCTTAAGGCTGGAGCGAGAGATCAAGGAAATGACCCGGCAACAAAAAATGCGACTGATTGCTGAAAGGGGGCTGGCTGTTGAGGAGGCAGAAAAGTTTTGATGAAACAGGGGGGTTACTCTACATTGTTGGAACTCCGATCGGCAACCTGGAAGATGTGAGTGCCCGGGTGCATCAGACGCTGGAACAAGCGGATCTTATTGCTTGTGAGGATACACGCCATACCCGAAAGCTCCTGTCTCACTTGGGATTGGCTAAGCCAATGATTAGCTACCATGAGCATAACCGATTCTCCCGGATGGAGGAGCTGACCGATCGTATGGAGGCTGGAGAGCGCGTGGCTCTTGTCAGTGACGCGGGGATGCCTGGGCTATCGGACCCTGGAGAAGAACTGGTCAGAGAGGCGGTTGAGCGAGGGGTCCCGGTCATTCCGGTCCCGGGTCCTAATGCTGCCCTGACAGCTGTGGTAGCCTCGGGGCTTCCGGCCCAGCCTTTCCTCTTTGTCGGATTTCTCCCTCGCCATTCGAAAGAGCGGAAGGCCGAGTTGGAAAGGTGGAGGCATATACCGGCCTCCCTCCTTTTTTACGAAGCTCCCCACCGGATTCGGCAGATGCTTGCCGATGTTCAGGAAGTATTAGGGGATCGAGAGGCGGCCATCGCGCGTGAACTGACGAAAAAGCACGAGGAGTGGTTGCGGGGGCGGGTTTCTGAGTGCTTAACGTGGTTTGAAGAAGAGCAGCCGCGAGGGGAAATGACCGTAGTTATCAAAGGGGCTTCACCTGAAACGAAGGAAAGCCAAGGTGAAGAAGAATCCTCTGAGTGGTGGCGGGCTTTGACCATCATGGAACATGTGGATTGGCATATTCACCGAGGAAGCACGAAAAAGGAAGCGATTCAGGCCACCGCACGGGAACGTGACCTCCCTAAACGGGAGGTTTATAACACGTATCATAAGGATCAAAAATGAAAAAATGGCAAGAAATCAACCGCTCAGAGATTGCAAACCGGGCGGTTTTTTATGCCTAATTATCTGAATTGACAAAAAGGGTTGGAGACAGGAAATCCAGAACCTATTTAACGGGTTTATCATCAGGGGGCCAGCAAAGGGACAACAAGGATTGAACCCGGGACAGACAGCATACGATGTACTAATCCACTCCATAGGAGGTGCCTCTATTGAAATCGCTTTTCGGTAAGCTACAACAGGTGGGGAAAGCTTTAATGCTTCCCGTAGCGGTCCTGCCGGCGGCGTCCATTCTGCTTGCCGTGGGGTTTAACATGACGGAGTTCTCCGCGGATGGCTCCTGGGTGCATCGAACGGGGGAAGTTATTATGACTGCCGGGGATTCCATTCTCCGTTATTTACCTCTCTTGTTTGCTGTCGGTGTGGCCGTCGGTTTAACCGGCGGGGCCGGTACAGCCGCTTTGGCAGCCGTGGCCGGTTATGTGGTTTTGAATACGTTGGTCGGCTTAAATTCAGGCGCACCAACGGTCGGAGCTTGGCAGGTGAAATTGAACCAGACGGATGTTCTCGGCGGAATTATCACAGGTCTTATCGCTGCTTATTTGTACCGCCGATACAAGGACATTCGTTTGCCCGATTGGCTTCAGTTTTTCGGTGGCAAGCGCTTCGTTCCGATCGTGACCACAGTCGTGATGGTGTTTGTCGGGGTGTTGTTTATGGTGATTTGGCCACCTGTGCAACAAGCCATTTCCGATTCCGGCAATGCCTTGATTGCATCAGGAGGGGCTGGACTTTTCGGCTATGGATTTCTCAACCGGCTTTTGATTCCTTTTGGCCTGCATCATATCTTGAACAACTTGATCTGGTTCAATGTGGGGGAATTCACCACTGTAGCCGGTGACGTGATTCGGGGTGACCTGAACCGGTTTCTGGCAGGTGATCCAAACGGAGGAGTTTTCACAGCAGGCTTCTATCCGATTATGATGTTCGGTCTGCCAGCCGCCTGTTTGGCTATGATCCACGAGGCCAAACCTTCCCAGCGCAAGGCGACAGCCGGTGTGATGCTCTCGATCGCATTAACTGCTTTTTTCACCGGGATTACCGAACCGATCGAATATGCTTTCATGTTCTTAGCTCCGCTCCTTTATGTGATCCATGCCGTCCTGACCGGGCTTTCCCTTGTGGTTATGGACATGTTAGGAGTGAGGGAGGGCTTTGGGTTTTCGGCAGGTTTTATCGACTACGCCCTCCAGTTTACACGGGCGACAAAGCCCCTGCTGATCATACCGGTTGGCTTTGTCCTTGCGCTTATATACTATGGGACTTTTCGATGGGCCATCCGCAAATTCAACCTGCCGACTCCAGGTCGGATCGAGGAGCCTATCACGAAGGATTTGCCGACAAATGCAACGGGGAGGCAGGACCTCCAGCTTGATTCTTTGGCAGGGGGAGTACTGGAGGCCATCGGCGGGGAAGAGAACGTCGATCAACTGGATGCATGTATCACCCGGTTGCGAATGACTCTGAAAGATGAATCCAGGCTGGATAAAGATCAGTTGAAGAAGCTGGGTGCCGCCGGTGTCATCCGGGTCGGTCCTGGTTACTACCAGGCGGTTTTCGGTACCCAATCGGAGCGCTTGTGCGATCGGATCCTAACCTTGATCGGACGTCATACCGGCTAACGGTAAAAGACTCCCGTGAGGGAGTCTTTTCATGTTCGAAAGCTTTCAACAGTTCGGTCCAGCGACGATGGCTGACGTTTTTGTTGTTATGTGTAAGTTTTTAAATGAAGTGCACGGAATTATTTGGAGGGGACTTCTTCGCCACTCAGCATTTCGTACATTTCTTCAATGCACTTCTTGCTAACTACTTTGTTTTTGTAACGAACGGTGTTGTCCACCTCTCCGGTAAAAATACAAGCAGGCTCGTATTTTTTCAACACAATTCGTTCTCCGTCGACATAAATTTCGAGAGCGTCTTTTTCACCGATTCCAAGGGTGCGGCGAAGTTCGATCGGGATAACCACGCGGCCAAGCTCGTCCACTTTCCGTACAATACCGGTAGATTTGAGCATTTGAGTTGTCTCCTCTCACTCTTTGGTCTGTTTTTTGGTCTTGGTCTTGAAGCCGTCAAATTTCGACAGAAACGGCATCACAAACATCATACCAGCGATTCCCATAACAGTCAATATAACAGACTGCGAATTTTATAGAAAATTTTTTTAGCTATAAGGCTTCATTTCATAGCAACGGAAAAAGTGCTAGGTTCCCCACGGGGAGCGGGTTTCCGGGAATTATGAGGGGAACGCGGGGGATTCCGGGCTGACTGGTTTTCCTGTAAACTGGGGAAAGGAACCAACCATGGTGAACAGAGGGGGGACGGGATGCTGCCGGTATCGCTTGATTTGAAACAGAAGCTTCAAGAGACCAATCGCGAGTTGAGGCGAATGTATCCGCCCGAGGTGTTCGATCGCGAAAAAATCCGTGAAGGATTGAAAGAAATCGGTGCCTTCAGTCCTATCGAAAAATGGGCCGATGATGGGTTGAGGGACTGGCTCGCCGGAGGAACGTTGGTCGGTGTGGACGGCTCTGTCAATTCAACACCGGGCAGTTATCCCCACACCCTGTCCGTTTTCCAGGCACTGGCAAAGGGGACGCGTGGGGAGGAGTACTGGGCAGCCGACCTGTATACTCCGCTACTAGACGCGGAGGAAGAAGAGGAGATAGCGGAGGGACGGCTGGCTCGGGAAGCGAAACATCGGGGCTCTCTGCTTGCCTCCTTGGAGATTGGAGCGGCTATGGAGGCGATCAGCCGGTGGCGCCCCCGGGTGGTGATGATGGATGGATCTCTCCTTCATTTCCTGATTGACGATGCGGCAATGTGGGAAAAGTTAGCCAGCACAGCTATCGAGAAGGGAGTTCTCTTGGTTGGGGTGTCGGAGGAAATCGGGACGAAAAGTTTGGCTCGTCGCCTCTTTCCCGGACAATCGACGTATTCGGATCGGGATCTTCTCTTCGGGGCTCTCCGTTCAGGGGAAGCGTATCTGTCACCAGAAATGAATCCCGCCGGGACCGGCCTGTGGAAAGCGATTTTGTCCTCTTCCCGCAATCCGCAGCCGGTGGGGATTGACGGGTTGGCAGCACAAGAGGAGTTCCGCGACGACCTGATCCGTCTTGTCCATACGCTCACGCCTGCCCAGGGAAGAGGAGTTCCCTTGTGGCTGGACATCGTGGACAAAGAGGTTCGGGTGACCGACGCCTTGGTTCATGCCATGGTAGAACAGTATATCGATCCGGATCTTCGTCACAGGCTTCTTCATCCCAAACGAAAAGAGCGCCATCTTTGAGAAGGCGGGCCTCTGAGGGGAAGAGGGTTTTGTGGAAGGAACAAGAAAAAAGCAGGGAGAGGAGGAACCTGGATGCAAGTAGTAGGCGTGACGACACAGCAGGAAGTGTATGTGGCTTCGAAGGATCGGAAATTCCGCATCAATGAAATCTTGGTCTTAGAGGATCGGGGGCTGGACTTCCCGCGTGGGGAAGTCGTGGAGACCCTATCTTATAACCGCCTGATTCCAATGGGATTGGACAAATCCGTGGTGGATACCCAGGTCATCCAATCCCTCGAGCAGATCGGCTACGATATCGGTTCCGACGAGGTGAATTTGGCGAAGCTCCGCCTCTTTTCCGAAGCACCCCATCCGGTACGGACGGGAGTACCCGTGCGAGCACCCCGTTTTGAGGAGGTGAGGCGCCTTTTAGTGAAGGCGGATCCTGAAGAGGGGATGGTGCTGGGTGAAATTCGGGGAACGGAAGCACTGGGAGAAACCCTGGATGAGGACCTCAAAGGACAGGTTCGCCTCATCGAGGACGGCGAGTGGCGGGAACAGCGGGGGGTTCCCTTCCTCTTCGATATCAAGACGATGCAGCAGTATCCGCATATCGGTGTTTTTGGAGGCTCGGGTTCGGGAAAGTCTTTCGGCCTACGGGTGATCCTGGAGGAATTGATGAAGCTGGCGATACCGACCTTGGTGTTCGATCCCCACTTTGAGATGAGTTTCGGGGATAAGGTTCCGGAGCTGGCTGATGAAAGCCCCTCTTTTGATAACCGCTGGATGGCGGTTCAGGTGGGTCGGGAGGTGGGGATCCATTTTGCGGATCTGTCCACTCGGGAGCTGGTCAGCCTGGTGGGTGCATCGGGAGGCGGCCTTACTGATCCGATGACCAATGTGATTCAATCCCTGCACAAGCGGGGGGACAACTACATATCCTTCAGCGACCGGCTGGCCAATGTGGCCCAGGCGATCGAAGAAGGGGAGAAAGGATTAAAGAAGCGCCTCCATGATGAGGATCTCACCCCGACGGAGGCGGAGCGGATTAAAGATCTACTGGAGCTCCTGCCCCAATATGGAAGCCTTCCCTTGGCCTCTGTCAAAGGCGTGCAGTGGCGGCTCAACCGGTTAGAGAAAGCAGGTCTTTTCACCCATGACATTCGAGTGATCGAACAGGGGTTGGAACAAGGGCGTCTAGTGGTGGTGCAGGGGGATTCCTGGGTCCTCCAGGTTTTTTCCACCTATGTGATCACTGCCGTCTATAAAAAACGCCGGGAATACCGGGATGCCCGGATGAACGGGGAGGAAGGGGTGTTTTTCCCACCGTTCGTCATTGTGACGGACGAGGCCCACAACTTCGCACCAAAAGGAGTAGATGCTCCGCCGAAAAGAGTGCTGAAGGAGATTGCCCAGGAAGGGCGGAAATACGGAGCCTTCCTCATGTTGGCTACCCAGCGGCCTACTTTGTTGGACGAGACGATCACTGCTCAGTTGAACACCAAATTTGTTTTCCGTACCGTGCGTGGAACAGACATCGCTACTTTGCGAGAAGAGACCGACCTAACCCAAGAAGAAGGGAGACGTCTTCCGTATCTTCGCTCGGGGGATACCTTTATATCGTCGGCGGTTTTTGGGCGGACCCTCTTTGTCCGGATTCGGGCCTCTTACACCCACAGCCCCCATGTGGCCAATCCCTTTGATGAATTGCGTGCTGTTAAAGCGGAGCGAGACGACCGGGTGCTCAAGGTGGTCCGAGACTGTCTCCCCGTTTTTGATACGGACCTGGTGGATGTGACGACTCAGATCAACCGGGAATGCGGGCTCTCCTGGGAGGTCACCCGTTTTAAACAAGAGCTGGAGCGGTGGACAGCGGAAGGGGTCATCATCAAAAAGGAATCCCCTTTTGTCACCCGATATGATGCAAAATAACAGGGTGAAAGGGGATTAGGGATGGAGAAGCGGATCCGACGGGCCAGGATGGAGGAACGGGAGGCACTCACTTTGTTGGCCCTCCGTTCCAAAGCGAGTTGGGGGTATGATGAAGCCTTCATGACGGCGTGCCGGGAAGAGCTGGTAATGACCTCTGAACGGATGCGTGGATGGGTGGAAGTTGCGGAAAGCAAAGGCGAACGGGTTGGTTTTATCGAGCTAAAGCCGGAAAACGGCGGTCGAGTACGGGTGGTTTCCTTGTTTGTCGACCCAGATCATATGGGAGAAGGGTGGGGACGTCGCCTTTGGGACCGAGCCGTATCCCTCGCAGAGAGGAAAGGATGCCAGGAGCTAATCTTGGATGCCGACCCTCACGCGGAGGAGTTTTACAGCCGGATGGGAGCAAAAACTGTGGGCAAGGTGGTCTCGGGCTCGATTACGAGACGGATGTTGCCCCTCATGCGCTTTGTCTTGCCCCCGAATCGCGAATCTGACCAAGGTTAAGCTCTGGACCGGCATGAAGGAAGACCCCGGAAAAAACCGGAATCCGAGTTGCTATTCTCCCCCTGTATTGGCTATAATGGGGGGTGAGGATCGGTATGATCGGATTCCAATATTGCAGACGGATTCAGTGACGGGGAGGAGTACCCTCGCGTCCTTATCGACAGAGAGCCGGACCAGGTGAAAGCCGGTATAGGGACAACAGGTGAACATGGCCCCCGAGAACTATCCCCGAAGCCCGCCAAGGTGTGTAGGGGATGGCGCGGCCCGGGCGTTACCAGGGCAGTGAGACACTGGCAGAGGGCGTCCGTCGTGAGGCGGGCGCCGAACTTGGGTGGTACCGCGGAGAGACTTTCGCCCCATGGACGGGTGAAGGTTTTTTAGTTTTTTGCAAAGAGGAGCGAGAACGATGACCAAGCCTTCCTTCTATATTACAACCCCGATCTATTATCCGAATGACAAACTTCATATCGGTCACGCTTATACGACAGTAGCCGGGGATGCGATGGCCCGGTATAAGCGGCTCAGAGGCTATGATGTTATGTATCTGACAGGGACCGACGAGCATGGGCAGAAAATTCAGCGTCGGGCTCGGGAAAACGGCCAGGAGCCCCAGGAGTTCCTGGACGGAATTGTCAAAGGAATCCGGGAGTTGTGGGATAAGCTGGAGATTTCCTATGATGACTTCATCCGTACGACTCAGGATCGGCATAAACAGGTGGTCCAAAAATTATTTGAGCGCCTGTTGGAGCAGGGGGATATCTACCTGGACGAGTATGAGGGATGGTACTGCACCCCCTGTGAATCCTTCTGGATGGAAAGACAGTTGGTGGATGGGAATTGTCCCGACTGTGGCCGTCCTGTCGAGAAATTGCGGGAGGAGAGTTATTTTTTCCGTACGAGCAAATATGCGGACCGGCTCCTGAAATACTATGAAGAGAATCCTGACTTCATCCAGCCCGAGTCCCGTAAAAATGAAATGGTACAAAACTTTATCAAACCGGGGCTGGAGGATTTGTGTGTCTCCCGCACGACCTTTGATTGGGGGATTCCGGTGCCGGGCAACCCTAAACATGTGATGTACGTCTGGTTGGATGCTCTCACCAATTATATTTCCGCCCTTGGTTATGGAACGGAAGATGATACAAAGTATCAGAAATACTGGCCGGCAGATGTCCATCTCGTGGGCAAAGATATTGTCCGCTTTCACACGATTTACTGGCCCATCATGCTGATGGCATTGGACGTCCCATTGCCGAAGCAGGTATTCGGGCATGGGTTCTTTATGATGAAAGACGGCAAGATGTCCAAGTCGAAGGGGAATGTCGTTGATCCGGTCCCGTTGGTGGACCGGTATGGGCTGGACGCCCTCCGCTACTATTTATTGCGGGAGGTTCCCTTTGGCTATGACGGTGTATTCACCCCGGAAGGATTCATTGAGCGTACCAATGCAGATTTGGCTAATGACTTGGGTAACCTGTTACATCGAACTCTCACCATGGTGGAGAAATATGCCGGAGGTGTCGTCCCCAGCCGCAGCGGGCAGCTGTCTGATCAAGACCTCGCTTTAGAAAACCTCGCCAAAGAGACAGTAGCCAAAGTAGAGGCCTCCCTCGACCAAATGCAGTTTTCTTCCGCCCTGATCCGGATCTGGGAACTGATCCGTGGCACCAACCGCTACTTAGAAGGGACCATGCCCTGGGAACTGGCCAAAGACCCGTCAAAGAAGGAAGTGCTGGGATCGGTCCTCTACCATGTGGTGGAGAGCCTCCGTTTCGTGAGCATTCTGATCAGGCCCTTCCTGGTGCGTACATCGGGCCGGATGTGGGAACAGATGGGGATCGAAGAAGGGGAGATAACGGCTTGGGAGAGTTTGTACTCTTTTGGCGCCTTCCCCGCCGGTACGAAAGTAAACAAACAGCAACCCCTATTCCCGCGGCTGGATGTCCAGGACGAGGCCAAGGAGATTGTCAGGATGATGGGCGGCACCCCGGTCGGAGAAGAGAATGAAAGTGCCGAGGAAAAAAAGGATATACCGAAGGCTCCCTCCTCTGACTTAGCCGAAACCATCGGCATCGAAGAGTTCGCCAAGGTGGATTTGCGTGTCGCCGAAATCATCGAAGCGTCCACGGTCAAAGGAGCGGATCGACTATTGAAGCTCCAGCTGGATCTCGGTTTCGAAGAGCGGCAGGTGGTGGCCGGTATCGCCCAACACTACCGTCCGGATGATTTGATCGGCATGAAGGTAATCTGTGTTGCGAATTTGAAGCCGGTTAAACTCCGGGGTGAACTCTCACAGGGGATGGTGCTGGCGGCTAAAGAAGGGAAGCGTCTGGTTCTCTCCACAGTAACCGCTGATATACCCAACGGAACCCGTGTAAAATGAGAGGCAGCCCCTTTGAGGGGGCTTTCTTCAGCAGTTGCCCGGTATATGTACCATTTTTCCTGTCATCCGTTTGGCAGGGGCAGGAGAGGGCAGGTGCCGAGTCGAAAAACATGGGGAACTACGACAATCGACCAGAGTTTGGAGGGGGCCAGGATGGGGAAGAAAGCAAAAAATGCAGCGAGTGAATGGTTAACGGCGATATTGGTGGCGGCATCCCTGATCATCATTATCCGTGTCTTTCTGTTCGCTCCTTATGAAGTACACGGCGAATCGATGTACCCCACGTTCAAAGGGGAAGAGCTCTTAATCGTCAATAAATGGATCTATGATGTGGAAAAACCCCAATACGGGGAGATTGTCATTTTTCATACCGCTGAGCAGCGGGATTTCATCAAGCGGGTGATTGGCAAGCCGGGGGACCGGATTGCCGTGAAAAACGGCCAGGTATATCGCAACGGAAAGAAACTGAATGAGCCCTATATGAATGAAAAAATCAGGAGATCCCTTCCGGAGACGGTAGTTCCCCAGGGTCACTTGTTCGTCATGGGAGATAACCGAAATCATAGCCGGGACAGCCGGGACATCGGGCCGGTTGCCATCGCTGAAATAGTGGGACGGGCAGATGTTCAACTGACGCCCCTTTCCGACTTTCGGTTGCTGTTCCGTTGATTTGACCAGAAGAATACTCCCGATCCGCAGCAACGAATGAGGAGGCAAACATCGATGCTTTTCGACAGCCACACCCATCTCAACGATACCCAGTTTGACGAAGACCGGGATGAAGTGATCCGCCGCGCGCGGGAGGAATACGGAGTAACACGGATCGTCAACATTGGTTTTGACCGGGAAACGATCCCCGCTTCCCTCGCTTTGGCCGAAGCCTATGACTTTATCTATACGGGTGTCGGATGGCACCCTGTCGAGGCGGTGGAGATGAAGGCGGCGGATCTGGACTGGCTGGAAGAACTGTGCGATCATCCCAAGGTGGTCGCCTTAGGCGAGATGGGGCTGGATTACCACTGGGATAAGTCTCCCAAGGGGGTACAGGAAAGTGTTTTTCGACAGCAGATCCGGCTTGCCCGGGAAGTGGACATGCCGATTATCATCCATAACCGGAAGGCAGACGAAGACGTAGTCCGTATCCTGAAGGAGGAGAAGGCAGACGAAGTCGGCGGTGTGATGCACTGTTTCAGCGGGGATTGGGCCATGGCGGAAGAATGCCTCACGATGAATTTTTACATCGGTTTGGGCGGCCCGGTCACTTTTAAAAATGCGAAACAACCCAAAGAAGTGGCTAAAAGGGTGCCTTTGGACCGGTTGTTGGTGGAAACCGATGCCCCTTACCTGGCTCCCCATCCCAATCGGGGCAAGAGAAACGAGTCGGGATATGTACGTTTGGTAGCGGAAACGATTGCTGAACTCCGGGAGCTTCCCGTGGAAGAGCTGGCCGCTCGTACCTATGAAAACACCTGCCGCCTGTTCCGGATCCCAGATTGATTTACCATTACGACGAGCGATTCCTGGAGTGAAACCGTACACCTCTCTGCTTTTATCGCTTGTTTGAAAAAGGATGATAGATGATCGACGACTCGATTGGACCATGGAGGAAGATCCGTGAAGTGATCGTGGTGGAGGGAAAAAAAGATACCGCTGCTGTACAAAGAGCCGTAAATGCGGATACCCTGGAGACCCGGGGGTCCGCAATCGGCTCTGACAAGGTGGCAGAAGTTCGGCGTGCTGCAGAAAAGAGGGGAGTCATCATCCTGACGGATCCTGACGGAGCCGGAGAGCGTATTCGCCGCATTCTCTCCCGTGAAGTCCCCGGTTGCAAGCAAGCCTTCATCCCAAGGGAGGAAGCCCGTGGCCCGAAAGGGGTCGGAGTGGAGTATGCTCGTCCGGAATCGATCCGGCGTGCATTGGAGGAAGCCCGGACGGAGGAGGAGGCCGGGGAGCCCTCTGTTTCTTGGGCCGATTACTTGGAGGCCGGCCTCGCCGGAGGAGCTGAATCCCGCCGGCGGCGGGAAAAGGTGGCGTTAGCCTTGGGTATCGGATATGCTAATGGCCGTCAGTTTTACCGTCGTCTGCATCTTTTGCGGATTACGGGAGAAGAATTTGAAGAAGCGCTCCGCCGCGCCCGAAGGGATGAAGAGAATGACTGAACCCACAATCACTGCTCGAACAAGACAGATCCTCCGTCGTCATGGGTTGACCTTGAAAAAAAGCTTGGGCCAGCATTTTTTAACGGACCGGCATATACTGGATCGGATCCTGGACGCAGCGGAGCTGGGACCCGAGACCGGCGTATTGGAGATCGGTCCCGGTGTGGGGGCCTTGACGGAACGGCTCGCCCAAGAAGCCAAGGCGGTCGTCGCCGTTGAGCTGGATAACCGGCTCGTTCCGGTGTTGGAGGAGTTGTTTGCCCCGTTCCCGTCTGTTCAAATCATCCACGGGGATGCGATGCAGGTTAACCTGCTTGATTTGATCGAGACCCGTCTCGGAGACTGCCGGCAGCGGAGTGTGGTGGCCAATCTCCCCTACTATGTCACCTCTCCGATCCTGATGCGCCTTCTAGAGGAACGTCTGCCCCTGGATTCGATCGTGGTCATGATCCAAAAGGAAGTAGCGGAACGCCTTACAGCAGAGCCGGGCTCCAAGGCCTATGGCTCGATCACCGTCACCACCCAATATTATACGCAGCCGGAGTGGGTGACCCGTGTGCCCGCTCACGTATTTTTGCCTCGTCCGCAGGTGGATTCGGCGGTGATCCGACTTCGTGTCCGTGAAACCCCGGCTGTCTCCGTTTCTGATGAGCACTTGTTCTTCCGGGTGGTTCGGTCTGCTTTTGGCCAACGGAGGAAAACCCTTCCCAATGCCCTCTCCGCAGGCCTCTTTGGAGGGAAGCGGAAAGGGGAATTGACTGATTGGCTGGTAGAAGCTGATATCGATCCAAAACGGAGGGGTGAAACCCTCTCGCTTGTCGAATTTGCCCGATTAGCCAACCTGTTGGATGAACGTGTTTGAAGATTCATATCATGTAGGGGAGAAGAAACCGGCGTTGTCCGGAGAGCCCGGAGGGAACCCCGATGCAGTTCTTCCATCCTCGTAAAGGTCGAATTAGCCTGGAACAAATGATATCGGAGATCTACGCCTACATCGAAGAGGATCGGTCCGCCGTCTACAAAATGGTGATCGGGACTGATTCTCAGACAAGCCATCGCGGTACCTTGTTTGTGACAGCCATCATTATCCACCGTGTAGGGAAAGGGGCCCTTTTTTACTACTCCAAAAAGAAGAGCCGTCCGCTTCTGGACCTTCGCTACCGGATCTACAAGGAAACGGAGTACAGTCTAAGCTGCATGGAAAAGTTGAAGGAAAAGGATTTTCTGAGCGCTTCTTGGGACCTTCCGGTAGAGATTCACCTGGATGTAGGCCGAAAAGGAGAAACCCGCAAGCTGATTCAGGAAGTGGTGGGATGGGTAACAGCCGTTGGGTATACAGCCAAGATTAAACCGGACGCCTATGCGGCCAGTGCGGTTGCGGATCGTTTTACGAAATGAAGGCTTACCAACGGTAGAAATTGGTTTGGGATTTCATTGCGGGATTTCCCGCTTTTTTTGTTTTGGGTAGTGCCCATGATTTACCCTGAAGGAAAGCAGAAGGATGTCGGGATTTAGGTATTCCTGTCATTTGGAAAAAACCCGTTGACACAGGGCTTTTCCCCTTGCTATAATTCAACTTTTGACAATAAACCCTTGCCGTGATATAATAATCATCGAGTGAGGTGGTCGAATTAAATGGGTAGGAATGCGCTATCTGAGATAAAACGGACGTTGGAAGGTTATATTGGACAGAAGATCCGGTTGAAAGCCAACAGCGGACGTCGCAAGACCATTGAGCGAAGTGGGGTTTTGGAAGAAACGTACCCCTCTGTCTTCATCGTGAAACTGGACGAGGAACAGCATTCCTTTGAGCGTGTCTCGTATAGCTACGCAGACATCCTGACGGAAACTGTGGAATTAACCGTCTGTCACGGTGAGGGACAAGTCCCTGTAAAATATGTAAAGAATCCTCAATAAGCACCGGAAGACACCCGGTGCCGTTGATTGGCTGGTCATCGAAATCCGAGCCCGAGTGGATCGGATTTTTTTATGTCCCTTTTTGCTTGCACCTTTCCAATCATTTGTGTAAAATCGGATATATAGTAATTTGTATAAATTAAAACACCATATCTTGTGTTCAAGGTTTCAGGTGCTTAGCGGCTTAAAATGGGAATCCGGTGCAAATCCGGAGCTGTCCCCGCAACTGTATGTGTGGACGAAACGAAACAGCCACTGCGCGTCGGGTCCTGTATGACAGGGCTTTCCGCGCCGGAAGGCTCGGAGTAGGACGAAACACCAGCCAGTAGACCTGCCTGAAACCATCGGTTTCTGATCTTCGGGGATTGAGAGGAGAAACGGTGCGGACATAAGGGAGGAACCAGCGGTCCGATCGGCACCGTTTTTATTTTGCGGATATCCTCCCCTCCTATGTCTTAGCCGATTTTCTCCCGCCCGCAATCGGGCGTTTTTTCATGGAGTGGAAAAGAGGGTGGAGAAAGGGGGCAGTTGCCCCCACTAAGGAAGGGTGGAAAATCGGATGACGATGATCCTGAAGGAACGGGGAGATACACGTCCGTTGGAGGAACAGAAACTGAGGGAATGGATCCAACAGTTGATGGAACGGTTTCCCCACCTGAATGCAGATTCCTATATGGATAAAACCGTACGTGAATTATTGGGGAAAGAGCGTTGTACAGAGGAACAGATGACCAACCTCCTGATCCTCAACGCCCTGGAGAACATCAGTGGGGATACTCCTGATTGGACTTATGTGGCTGCAGAAGCCTATGTACGTTCCCTGTACCGGGAGGCAGCGAGGAGCCGGGGGGGAGATCCGGCGAAGGGGTACGGTGACTTTGCCTCCATGGTTCGAACGCTCACCCAAAAAGGGATCTATTCCTCACTACTGACACAAGCTTATACAGAAGAGGAGATGTGCGAACTAGCGCTGGCCATTGAGCCGGCAAGAGATCGTCTGTTTACATATATCGGCTTACGAACGCTGGCTGATCGTTACCTGGCACGCGATCATGACGGGGCGGTGTACGAGCTTCCCCAGGAGCGCTTCCTGGTTATCGCCATGGTTCTGATGTCGAGGGAGCCCCGTAGTCAGAGAGTGATGCTGGTAAAGGAGGCATACTGGGCCCTATCCAACCTGTATATGACGGTGGCCACTCCCACTTTCGCTAATGCAGGGAAGAATTACGGTCAGTTATCTTCTTGTTTTATCGACACAGTGGAGGATTCCCTGAGGGGGATCTACGACAGTAACACGGATGTTGCCACCCTCTCCAAAGGAGGGGGCGGGCTTGGTGTCTACCTGGGTAAGATTCGCTCCCGTGGCAGCGATATCAAGGGGTTCAAAGGGATTAGTTCCGGCGTCCTGCCTTGGATGAAGCAATTGAATAATACGGCTGTCAGTGTCGATCAGCTGGGTCAGCGACAGGGTTCCATCGCTGCTTACCTGGACCTCTGGCATAAGGATATTTTCTCTTTTCTCGACGCCAAACTGAACAATGGAGATGAACGTCTGCGAACCCATGATATCTTTACAGGCGTATGCGTTCCCGATCTGTTCATGGAGAAGGTGGAAGAGAGGGAGGAGTGGCACCTATTTGACCCTCACGAAGTACGCCGGGTGATGGGCTTCTCTCTGGAGGACTTTTATGATGAAGAGCGGGGAGCCGGTTCTTTCCGTGAGAAGTACGAGGCTTGTGTGGCCCATCCCGACCTCTCCCGGAAAACGGTGTCGGCCATTGAGATCATGAAACGGATTATGATTTCTCAGCTGGAGACCGGAACTCCGTATATGTTCTATCGGGATGAGGTCAACCGGATGAATCCCAACAAGCATGCTGGTATGATTTACTCCTCCAACCTATGTTCGGAGATCATGCAAAATATGAGTCCCACCACCGTGGAAGAAGAACGAACCGAGGATGGAAAAATCGTCGTTACCAAGGTGCCCGGTGACTTTGTGGTCTGTAATCTGTCTTCCATCAATCTGGGCAGAGCTGTACCCGACGAAGTGCTGGAACGGTTGATCCCGATCCAGGTGCGGATGCTGGACAACGTGATCGACCTGAATACGATTGAGGTTCTTCAAGCGAAGTTGACCAATGAAAAATACCGGGCGATCGGTCTGGGTACATTCGGCTGGCACCATCTACTCGCTCTCCAAGGGATCATCTGGGAGTCGGAGGAAGCCGTGGATTATGCCGATACCCTCTACGAAAAAATTGCCTTCTTGACCATCCGCGCCTCAGTGGAACTTGCAGAGGAAAAAGGGGCATATCCAGCGTTTTCCGGTAGTGAGTGGGAGACCGGGGCCTACTTTGAGCGGCGAGGATATACCGGTGAAAAGTGGGAAGCCCTGAGAGAAGCAATCCGGGATGAAGGGATTCGGAACGGCTGGCTGATGGCAGTCGCCCCTAATGGTAGTACCTCGGTGATCGCCGGTAGCACCGCGTCGATTGATCCTGTCTTCCAGAAGGAGTACAGCGAAGAGAAGAAGAATTATCGCATCCCGGTTACGGCGCCGGATTTGTCACCGAAGACGACCTGGTTTTATAAGTCGGCCTATGAAATCGATCCGCGCTGGAGCCTACGCCAAAACGCCGCTCGTCAACGACATATCGACCAGTCTCAATCCTTTAACTTGTATGTGAAGCACGATATCAAGGCAAAGGACCTCCTGGATATCCATCTGACGGCCTGGAGGCTGGGGCTGAAAACGACGTATTATACCCGGTCGACCTCTTCCGAGATCGTTGACTGCGAAAGTTGCTCCAGCTAAGCAGGAAGAAAGGGGTGAAAACGATGCAACAACGCAAGCTCTATGACGTCACGGCTCCCAATGCCAGCACGGGGATTATCAACGGTCGGTCCTCCAATGTGCTCAACTGGGATGACTGCCGATTCCCCTGGGCTTACCCGATGTACAAAAACATGTTGGCCAATTTCTGGACTCCCTTCGAAATCAACATGGCGGAAGATATCAAGCAATGGCCCCGGTTGTCGGAGGAAGAGCGGTATACGTTCAAACGGATCATCGGACTTCTGGCCTTCCTGGATTCCATACAGACCGATTACTCTGCCAAGGTGGCGGACTATCTGACCGATTCGAGCCTGTCTGCTCTAATGTCCGTCCTTTCATTCCAGGAAGTGGTCCATAACCAGTCCTATTCCTATGTCCTGTCCTCCCTTGTGCCCAAAGGGGAACAGGATGAGATCTTTGAGTATTGGAAGCATGATGTGGTCCTTCGGGAGCGAAACGACTTTATCGCACAGGGGTATGAGGCTTTCACGAAAAATCCCACCCCCCAGACATTCCTGGAGTCGATTGTCTACGATATCATCCTGGAAGGGCTCAACTTTTACTCCGGGTTTGCGTTTTTCTACAACCTGGCTCGCAATCAAAAGATGGTTGCCTCTTCGACGATGATCAACTACATTAACCGGGATGAACAGCTCCACGTCCGTCTGTTTACCCAAATTTTTAAGGAGCTGTTGACGGAGAACCCTGAACTGGATAATGAGGCCAACCGTCGTTTTGTCTCAGAGACCTTCCGACAGGCCGCAGCGTTGGAGACAAGATGGGGTGAAACCATCATCGGTGATCGCTTCGACGGGATCAGCATGGATGATCTTCGTTCATATATTCGCTTTATAACCAACAAACGGGTGCGGGAGATGGGCATGGAGCCTCCTTTCGAGGGGTACCGGAAAAACCCGATGCGCTGGATTGTCGCCTATGAGGACGTCAACAAAGGCAAACAGGATTTCTTCGAAGGAAAATCTCGCCAATACACCAAAGTCTCCGTGGATAATGGCTTTGATGAATTGTAAAGAACTCTTGTCATAGAGGAAGGGATTGGGTGCGGAATCCTTTCGTCTTTTGCCCATACTAATGGATGCCCGCGGTTTGTAAGGGAGGAATGGCTTTTGGCGCGACGGGGGATCATGTCGGATGCCTTGAAGGTCGAGTTAGCCAAAGAACTGGGTTTTTATGACGTGGTTCAACGCGAAGGCTGGGGTGGAATCAAGGCACGGGATGCCGGTAATATGGTGAAACGGGCGATCCAGCTGGCAGAAGAGCGCATGGCCGACCAAGACCGATAACCAAACATCGAACCGCGGGTCTGCGGCCGGGGAGTCCTTCCCCGGCCGTCTTTGTTTCAGCTTTTACGGGGGTTGGCCACGTGTTACAATAAGAAAGCCAACCGAAGCATGGTATGGAATCTTTTTTATTCATGAAAGAAAAGAGTGACCGGCGAGGTGGCAGACAGGGGGGCAACAGCTTGGATATCTCTGTAAAAGCGCCAGCCAAGATTAATCTGACGCTGGATGTCTTACATAAACGACCGGATGGGTACCATGATCTGGAGATGGTTATGACCACCGTCGACCTGGCCGACCGCATCGACCTAACCGAGACCTCAGGGGGCATTCGACTGGAAAGTACCTCCGGGTTTGTTCCCTTTGATGATCGGAACTTGGCTTATCGTGCCGCTGCTCTTATTAAAGAACGGTTTGGAATCCAGAAGGGAGTCCATATCCTCATTCACAAACATGTTCCAGTGGCCGCGGGGCTGGCCGGGGGAAGTTCCGATGCCGCCGCCACACTGCGCGGGTTGAATACGATGTGGGATCTGGGTCTTTCGCCGGAAGAACTAGGGGATCTGGGCCTTGCCCTCGGTTCTGATGTTCCTTTTTGTGTACGGGGAGGGACTGCCATCGCCAGGGGACGGGGGGAGAAGTTGACACCCCTCTCACCTCCGCCACCTTGCTGGGTGGTATTGGCGAAGCCTCCCCATGGGGTCTCGACCGCAGAGGTGTTTCAGGCGCTGGATATGAGAAAGATCGCCGAGAGGCCGAACTTGGAGGGGATGCTGAAAGCCATAGACCAGGGGGATTTTCCTTCTGTCTGCTCCCACCTCTCCAACGTCCTGGAAGGGGTGACGATGCCCGCTTACCCCAAGGTCCGCTTCCTCAAGGAACGGATGGTGTCTTTCGGTGCGGACGGCGTCCTGATGTCCGGCAGTGGCCCCACGGTTTTTGGCCTGGTTAAGAAGGAATCGGTTGTTCGGCGGGTGGTCAACGGATTGCGCGGTTTTTGCCGCCAGGTGTATGCCGTTCGGATGTTGGGGGGTCTGGAAGGATCCCCGCTTGAATAAAGCCGAACAATGTGATATATTTCCTTCCAAACCATTCGGATTTTCGGAGGGCTTTACCATGCAAAAATGGAAACGGAGTGCCCGGTTGGTGGATATGACCCAGCAACTCCTCGGGAAACCCCATCAGCTCATTCCTCTCAATGCCTTCGCGGAACGGTACCAAGCGGCCAAATCCTCCATCAGTGAGGACTTGGCGATCATCCATGAAGTATTTCGAGAAGAAGGGTCCGGTCTTTTGGAGACTGTTTCGGGAGCCGCAGGCGGGGTCCGATACATTCCGATGGCATCTCGAGAGGGAGCGGAAGAGCTGGCACGGGATTTGTGTCGGGAGTTGGAGAATCCTGATCGGATTCTGCCAGGCGGATACCTCTATCTGTCGGATTTATTGGGCAATACCCGCCTGGTGCGGGAGATCGGACGCGTTTGGGCTTCCGTTTTCCATAACAGGCGTCCCGATGCGGTGGTAACCGTAGAAACGAAAGGAATCCCTCTTGCTTACTCAACGGCATCTTTCCTCGGGGTTCCGGTGGCGATCATCCGCCAGGACAGCCGAATTACGGAGGGCTCCGTGGTCACTATCAACACCGTATCCGGTTCCAGCAAGCGGCTGGGTAGCCTTTCTCTTTCCCGCCGAAGTCTTTCCGAAGGAAGTCGGGTATTGGTGGTGGACGACTTTATGAAAGCCGGGGGGACAGTTCAAGGGATTGTGGAATTGATGCGGGAATTCCATGCCGAAGTGATCGGGGTCGGCATTATGGCCGAGACCCAGGTCAACGAGCGGCTGGTGGAGGATTATGCCTCCTTAGCTACACTGACGGATGTGGATGTAAAGAGTCGTACGATTGTAGTTGAACCCGGAAGCTTATTCCGACAGGGAGGTTTTCTTTATGGAACGGATTCAGACGGATAAGGCACCACAGGCGATCGGACCTTACTCCCAGGCGATCCGGACGGGAAACATCATTTATACTTCCGGCCAGATCCCCCTTACACCGGCGGGGGAGCTCGTCGAAGGAGGCATCGATGCCCAAACACACCGGGTCATGGAGAATATAAAGGCGGTACTTGAAGAAGGGGGCGCCGATCTTTCCCGTGTCGTGAAGACGACGATCTATCTGGCTGACATGGGAGATTTTCAGAGGGTGAATGATATTTACGGTTCCTACTTTAGCGAACACCGGCCCGCTCGATCCTGTGTAGAGGTTTCACGACTGCCCAAGAATGTGCGCGTCGAGATCGAAGCGATCGCTCTTGTCGAATAGTTCATGAAAAAATCCTTTTTGATGGGAAGATCTTGAAGGAAAATTACTGCCCATAGAGAATATGTCCAATACATCATCTCTGGAAATGGGTGGTGAGTGAGGTTGGAAATAACGGATGTTCGACTTCGTCGTGTCAGCCGTGAAGGCCGGATGAGGGCGATCGCCTCCATCACGTTCGACGGAGAGTTCGTCGTACACGATATTCGGGTGATCGACGGCAATAATGGCATGTTCGTTGCCATGCCCAGCAAGCGCCGACCCGACGGGGAGTTTCGCGATATCGCGCACCCCATCTCCCCGGATTCCAGGGAGAAGATCGAGTCGGCAGTGTTGGAGGAGTATCGTCGTGTCGGCAGTGAAGCAGAGGAACTGAGTTCCCCATTGGGAGAGAATGCTGTCTAAGGGTTTTTCATCAGACAGCTCCCATTCTCTTTGCTTCCCTCCGGTGAGCTCTGCTCTCTTCGGTATCGGGAGTGAGAAGCGGATGGCTGGATCGGACGGAAATCGGTGCTCCATCGCTCGAATTTGTCATTACACACAAGAGGTCCCGCTCCGCCGGGGCCTTTTGTGATGAGACCGATCCTGGAGGGCCTCCTGTTCCTTAATATGGATTTGTTGGCAATCCCTTAAAAGGGCGTCATTCTTGCATTACCTAGGGGTTTGGGATATAGTCGGTTGTGGAGTTTTGACTTGCGAATGCGGGGTGCTTTTCTTTCATGAAAAACCTGTTTGCTGTCGTCTTGGCTGCTGGTAAAGGGACGCGCATGAAGTCTTCCAGGCATAAGGTATTGCATCCGGTCTGCGGCAAACCGATGATTGACCATATCGTGGACAACCTTCAGCAATTAGGGGTCCATGAAACCGTGGTTATTGTCGGTCATGATGCCGAATCGATCCGGGACCACCTGGGGGATCGCGTCCGGTTCGCTCTCCAGGATAAACAACTGGGTACCGCTCATGCTGTTATGCAGGCGGAACCGATCCTGGCAGGGCATGATGGGGTGACCCTGGTCCTCAACGGTGATCACCCCTTGTTTACCCAGGAAACACTTCAGCGTATAACGGATAACCATATGGAGTCCGGAGCGGCAGCCACCATCTTGACAGCCGTTCTCCCGGACCCGACTGGGTACGGTAGGGTTATCCGCCGTCCCGACAGGAGCGTTGACCGGGTCGTTGAGCACAAGGACGCGACGGTTGAAGAACGGGAAGTGGCGGAGGTGAACACCGGCACTTTCTGTTTTGACAACCGGAAACTGTGGCAAGCTCTTACCCGGGTCGATAATAACAACGCCCAGGGGGAATATTATCTGCCCGACCTAATCTCCATTCTGCAACAGGACGGGGAGACGATCCGTGCGGAAACGGTGGATGATGCCGCTGAAGCCCAGGGGATCAACAACCGTGTCCAGCTCGCCCAGGCCGAAAAGGAAATGCGCCGCCGCATTGTGAAAAACCACATGATGAACGGGGTAACGGTGGTAGACCCCGATAACACCTACATCGATGCTGGGGTGACTATTGGCCCCGACACCGTTATCCAGCCGGGGACCTACCTTCGGGGCAACACTCAGATCGGTTCCGATTGCACCCTCGGTCCCTGTACGGATTTGACGGACGTGGTTGTCGCTGACGGTACAGAAATTCGTTATTCGGTATTAGTTGGCAGTGATCTGAAGGAGGGAGCTGCCATCGGTCCGTTCTCCTACATCCGGCCTGGAAGCCGTCTGGAGGAGGACTCTAAGGTAGGGGCTTTTGCCGAAGTAAAGAATACCCGCCTCGGTGCCGGAAGTAAAATTCCCCATCTGAGTTATGTTGGGGATGCCGATATCGGGGAGCAAGTCAATTTTAGTTGTGGAGCGATTACCGTGAACTACGACGGGAAGCGGAAGCATCGGACCGTGGTCGAAGATGGTGCCTTTGTCGGATGCAACGCCAATCTGGTTGCTCCTGTCACAGTAGGTAAAGGCTCCTATGTAGCTGCCGGTTCCACCGTAACCGACGATGTACCCGAAGAGGCCCTCGCTATCGCCCGCGAGCGGCAAACCAACAAAGCGGAATACGCCCGAAAGCTGAAACAAAAACGTGAAGGGCGAGAATAATGCCTTCTGGAGGGTTGGGGGAAAGATGTCGACAGTGAGACAGACGCGCTTGCATGTATTCAGCTGCAATTCCAATCCGGTATTGGCCAGGCAGATCGCCGATCATATCGGTGTACCCCTCGGCGATGCCGTGGTGGGGAAATTCAGTGATGGGGAAATCCATGTCCGCCTCGACGAGAGCGTCCGCGGTTCTGATGTATATGTGATCCAATCCACCTGCAACCCGGTCAATCAACACCTGATGGAACTGTTGGTGATGGTGGATGCATTGAAACGGGCTTCTGCCCGTACGATCAATGTAGTGATCCCCTATTACGGGTATGCTCGTCAGGACCGGAAGACTCGAGCCCGGGACCCGATCACCTCCAAGCTGGTGGCCAATCTGATCGAGACAGCCGGAGCAGACCGAATCATCACCATGGATCTGCACGCGACCCAGATCCAGGGCTTTTTCGACATTCCCGTCGATCACCTGCTGGGTGTTCCGATTCTGGGAGAGTATTTCCAGCAGAAAGCCTTGGATGACGTCGTGGTGGTTTCCCCTGACCATGGCGGTGTGATCCGTGCGCGGAAATTGGCGGAACGGCTGGGTTCCCCCATCGCTATCATCGATAAAAGGCGCCCCGAGCCCAATGTGGCCGAGGTGATGAACATTGTCGGGGATGTACGGGGTAAACGGGCGATTATCATCGACGATATCATCGATACCGCCGGTACGATCTCCCTGGCAGCCAACGCTCTCCTGGACTATGGGGCTAAGGAAGTTTACGCCTGTTGTACCCACCCGGTTTTTTCCGGTCCGGCTGTCGAACGGATCCGGGATGCCCGTATCAAAGAGATGGTGATCACCAACACCATTCCCCTCTCTGAAGAGAAGCAGCTGGATAAAATACGTGTCCTCTCTGTCGCTCCTCTGATCGGGGAAGCGATTATTCGGGTTCACGAAGAGCTCTCCGTCAGCAAGCTGTTTGACTGATTGAACCGGTCCAAGGAGGTTTAACTTTGTGTGGGAAGGGGAAAGATCCCTACTATGTGAGAGGGAACTTCTTTTTCACACAAGGAGGAAATCGTTCCGATGGCTTATAAATTATCGGTCAAACGTCGTAAAAACCGTCCTCGTTCTGTCCTGACCCATCTTCGCCGGGAAGGGCGCGTTCCGGGGATCGTCTATGGTAAAGGAATGGAGAACCTAGCGATTCATATGGAAATGAGTGAAATCATCCGATTGCTGCAACAGGGAGGAACCTCCGCCGTGGTCAATCTCGATCTCGAGGGGAAATCCCATGACGTCATGATTTGCGAACTGCAGCAGGACCGGATCAAGGATCGAATTCTCCATGTGGATTTCAAGGTTATCAATATGAACGAGCCCATCGATACGGAGGTTGCTGTGGAACTGCAGGGTGAACCTGCAGGTGTAAAAGAAGGCGGTATTCTGCAGCAGCAAACCCGAACGGTGGAGATCCGTTGCCTTCCGAAGAAGATTCCGGATCAGCTGACCGTTGATATCAGCGGTCTGAACGTGGGGGATTCCGTAAACATCAGCGACTTGGATTTCCCTGAAGGGGTTGAGTTGCTTTCCGAACCGGAAGAAGTGATCGCTTCTGTCCTCCCTCCACAAATGGAACAAGAGCGAGAAGCGGAGGAACTGGATGAAACCGCCGCTGAAGCGGACAAGGCCCAGCAGGAACCGGAATTGGTGGATGCGGAGGAGAAGAAGGACGAGGAGTAAAACGATCTCCCTCGCTGTAAAAAGACGATAAGGGCCTGGATAAGCTAGGTTCTTTTTAGGAAGGGTGCAACTCCAGTTGCACCCTTCCCTTCGTTCGAAGCATAATCAAAAGAAAAGGGTTGGGAGGTATGAAATGAAGGTCATTGTCGGTTTGGGGAATCCCGGGATGAAGTATGCGCTGACCCGGCACAACATCGGCTTTTGGGTGGTAGACCGGCTAAGTGAACAATGGGGAATCCCCTGTGAAAAGGATAAATGGAAGGCGATGGTCGGAGAAGGTCGAGCAAGAGGGGAGAAGGTGGTGCTTTTGAAGCCGGAAACCTATATGAACCTCTCTGGAGAGTCCGTCCGCCCTGCTCTTGATTGGCTCAAATGCAGCATCAAAGACCTGGTGGTCATTTACGATGATCTGGACTTGCCTGTGGGCCGAATTCGCCTTCGTCTCAAAGGAGGCTCCGGAGGCCACAATGGGATGAAGTCGCTGATCGGTCATCTGGGGACCCAGGAGTTCAAGCGGATCAAGATCGGCATCGGACGCCCCTCTGTGCCGATGCCGGTTCCGGATTACGTTTTGTCCCGGTTTAGTCAAGAAGAAGAAGTGCCCATTGCTGAAGCAGTGGAGAACGCCGCCGCCGCTATCGAAGGATGGCTGGACATGTCCTTTTCCGAAGTGATGAACCGTTACAATCAAAAATAACCGGCCTTTGAGCCGTTTTAAAAACCCGTCACTCTATCCTTGGAGTGCCGGGCTTTTAAAAAACACGAAAAAGCTTTGACTGTAGAGGGATTGGGATGTATGATTGAGATCAGGTACTAAAACTAGGTACTAATCCTAACTTTTCGTTTTAGGAGGGCTCGTTATGGCTCTACATCCAATCTCCCGTTCACAAGTGACAGCGATCGGCTCTTATGTCCCGGAACGCGTATTGGACAACCATGATCTGGAGCAAATGGTTGACACCCAGGAAGAATGGATTGTGAAGCGTACCGGCATTCATGAGCGGAGAATGGCGAAAACGGAGCAGCATACCAGTGATCTCTGTATAGAAGCAGTAGAAGATATGGTGAAGCGACATCCCGGCTTGGAACTTCAGGACATCGACATGATTCTGGTCGCAACAAGTACGCCTGATTTCCCTTTTCCAAGCGTTGCTTGTATGCTACAAGATCGGTTTTCCATCGATCGGTGTGGAGCATTGGATGTGAGTGCGGCTTGTGCAGGGTTTGTTTATGCACTCAACCTTGCAGATGCTTTAGTGACCGCAGGGCAATGCCGGAAAGTGTTGGTGGTCGGTGGGGAAACGTTGTCCAAGGTGACGGATTACACGGACCGGACCACCTGCATTCTCTTTGGAGATGGGGCGGGGGCGGCATTGGTGGAACGAGAGGAAAGGACTCCCGGGTTTATTCACAGTACATCCGGAACCGATGGTAGTGCCGGTATTCATGTCTATCGGACGGGTTTGTCGGATCACCTGAATGGAGTAAAACTAAAGGATAATGGAAAGATTGTCCAAGATGGACGGGCGGTCTTCCGACTTGCCGTTCGGACCCTTTCTGAAGAGATTCCCCGCTTTCTCAGTGAGGCTGGCCGGTCGGTGGAGGAGATCGACTGGTTTGTCCCCCATAGCGCAAATCTCCGCATTATCGACTCTGTTTGCGAGAAAATCGGACTGCCAACGGAACGGATATGGTTCAGTGGTGAACGATATGGAAATACTTCCGCAGCAAGCATCCCCCTCGCCCTTTGCCAGGGAATCGATACCGGAAAAATCCGGGAAGGGGATATGGTTCTGTTATCCGGTTTTGGTTCGGGCTTCACCCACGCCCATACGTTGCTTCGCTGGGGATTTTAAGCGTTATTTGCGATGTGGGGGAGTCGGGTCCTTCATGCGGGGGGCGAACTCTTTTTTGACGAGCAGGTACTCTTCAAGCTCTTGAACGAATTGCAATAGGGCTGCCCGGGTTTCAAATTCCTGCCGGCTCTTCGGCAGGGGGGATTCTTTGAATTTCTGCCGCATTTCGTTCAGTTCGTCGAGAAAGAGACGGGCGGTGTTACCGGGATGAACGGCTTCGGCTAATCCGTCTAGGAAATCAGCGATGGTGTCCCCCTGAATGCCGGTACGGTCCAGGCGGGAGAGGATCCCCATCACCCTTTCGATATTGGTGAACTGTTTTTTTCGCATCTGGAAATAGCGGAAATAGAAGTCTTCATCAAAGAGCATCCGGTTTTCTACATGGGTCAGGGATAACCGGCGGGCTTCCTCCAGCAATCGGGAGGTCTCTGCGATTTCCTTGCCGTCCCATTCCAGGCGGCCCTCCCGCAGAAAACGAGCGAGCTCATGAAAGATCGCTTTTAAGTTGGCTTCAATGTTTTCCTGATACCGAGCTAAATCCTTTTCCTGATTGGGCATGTACAGGTTCATCAGGAGGGCGTAGCCGATTCCGATAGCGATGATCGCTAATTCATTGACGATGATCGCCACGCTGATCCCTTGGAGCGTGTATAGATGGAGGAAGATGACTGAGGAAGTAACGATTCCTTCTTGTGCTTTGAGGGAGACGAGGGCGGGGATTAGGAGAAGAATGACGAGTCCCACCGTCCACGGGTGATATCCGAGAGCTTCGAATAGGATCACACCGAACACGAGTCCGATCAAACAGGCTAAAAAACGCTCCCAGGCACTTGCCAGCGAGCGTTTTTTGGTTCTCTTGATGCATAGGATGGTTAAGATCCCCGCCGAGGCATAAAAATGCAGACCAAGAACCTGGGCGGTTCCGATCGCCAAAGCTGCCCCGACCGAGGTTTTCAGCGTTCGGTATCCAATCTTCATGGGGGTGCTCCTCCTCTTTGTATAAGACCGAGCAAGGTACTGTACTTGAAGTGTTCCTCATCGCAACCCGGTCATCCCGATTTTTCGCTATTTCTATCATAACAGGGCGGGCAAATCGGTAGAGATTGACCGATTTGTTAAATCCATTGAATGAGCCTTCCCCTTCCCGGAGATACTGAAACAGAATATCATCGGGGCAGGTGGCATAACATGGCTATAACCTATACATGCCGATATTGCAATACCCGGATCGGTCGGATCGACGATGACCGTGTAACGGAAATGCAACTGGGGTTCCATTGGTTGACCCCCGAAGAACGCCGGGATATAATAACGTATGATGCAGAAGGTCATGCATCCGTTCGGGTTGTCTGTGAAACGTGTCAGGAGATGTTGGATCAAAACCCGGAACTGTCCCTGCTTTCCCACCCTCTGCAGTGAGTGAGGGAACTCGTTCCGGCTGGTATGTGACCGGAATTCGGGAGGACTGTGATGCCCGTGAGATGGAAAAGCAGAAAGCTTCGCCGGGGATCATCGAGCAGATACAGCCTTGGCTGTCCCCAGCTAAGGCTTCTTTTGTGTTGAATATCGTTTGACTCAATATACCCGTGGAAGGGAGGATGGTTGGATTTGGAACCGTTAATCCAGCTGTTCCGCCGTGATAAGGATTTCCAGTCTACCGCGGAAGCGCTCGACCGGGGGTTAAAAGAGCAGTTGGTTGTCGGGCTGACGGGAACGGCACGGATGCTTTACCTGGCTGCTTTGCACAAAGAGTTACGGCGGCCGATCTTGCTGGTGACCCACAACTTGAACCAAGCCCAGAAAGCGGTTGAAGATCTATACGAGCTGCTGCCTCGGGATCAAGTGTTGCTCTATCCGGCCAATGAATTGGTAGCCACTGAGATCGCCCTCGACGGATCCGAAACGCTAGGGGAACGAATCCATGTACTCTCCCGCCTCGCTAAGGGGTTTGCGGGGGTTTTTGTCGTACCTTACGCCGGTCTGCGAAAGCTTCTGCCACCAAAGCGAATGATCGCGAATAGTCACCGAAAGCTAATGGTCGGTCATGAACAGCCGATTGACCCTTTGGTTACTCATTTAGTCGAAGTAGGTTATGAGCGTGTGGATATGGTGGAGAAACCCGGGGAATTCAGCCTTCGCGGCGGAATCCTCGACCTCTTCCCGGTGACTCACACGGATCCAGTCCGGATTGAATGGTTCGATGACGAAGTCGATTCGATCCGCCCTTTTTCCGTTGCGGATCAGCGTTCCCAAGCCAAGCTGGATGAGGTAGAGATTCCACCGGCGAGGGAAATCTTTGCCACTCCTGCTGAGCTATACCGGGCGGGAGATGAAGTGGAGACCCTCCTTGCTGAACGTCTGACAAAGGTGAAAGATCCGGAAACGAAGAAGAAGCTGATGGAGAAGATTACCTGGGAAGTGGAACAACTGAAGTCCGGCCAGGTTTTTACGGGGATCTATAAATATATGAGCCGGATTTATCCGGACTATGAGAGTCTGGCCGACTACATGCCAAAGGATACGTGCTGGGTGCTGGACGAGCCTGCCCGGATTCAGGAGTCTGCCAAGCAGATGGAACGAGAAGAAGGGGAATTTCAGACAGCGCTTCTGCAGCAAGGCGAATACCTTCCGCAGTTGAAGCTTTCCCGAACCTATGAAGAGTTCGTAGGGGAATATGATAACCCCCGCATTTACTTGTCCCTGTTTATGCGGCAAGCAAGCGGAACCCAGCCCCAAAACATTGTCCAGTTCATCTGCCGCGGGATGCAGCAGTTCCATGGGCAGATGCATGTGCTGAAAACGGAGTGGGACCGTTGGGTGAAATCCCAATATCGGGTCCTATTTACCGCATCCACCAAGGAACGGGCTGAGAGATTGGAACGGGTGCTGTCCGACTACGGGATGGAGGTTTCACCAGGGGATCCCGGCTCCCTCTCTCCAGGGCGACCGGTCATCCATGTGGGAGCACTGGCAGGCGGTTTTGAACTGGGTGCTTCCAAGCTAGCCCTGATAACCGAAGCGGAGGTCTTTACACAGAAACAGCGGAGGACCCGTCGCCCCGGTAAGATGGACCATGCGGAGAAAATTAAGGACTATCAGGAACTGAAAGTGGGCGATTATGTCGTCCATGTCAATCACGGGATCGGTCGTTACGCCGGGATTGAGACCCTCAAGGTCGGGGGGATGCACAAAGATTACATGCTGGTCCAATATGCCGGCAACGACAAGTTGTATGTGCCGATCGACCAAATTGACCAGGTGCAAAAATATCTTGGGAGCGAAGAAAAGTCCCCCAAGGTATACAACCTGGGCGGGAGCGAATGGAGCAAGGTAAAAAACAAGGTGCGATCCTCGGTGCAGGACATCGCGTCCGACCTGATCCAACTTTACGCCCAGCGGCAGGAGGCAAAAGGGTACGGATTTTCCCGGGACAACGCCTTTCAAAGAGAATTTGACGCTCTCTTCCCGTATGAAGAAACAGGAGATCAGCTTCGCTCCATCGAAGAAATTAAGAAGGATATGGAAGAAGCGCGCCCGATGGACCGGCTCCTGTGCGGGGATGTAGGTTATGGGAAAACGGAAGTGGCCATCCGGGCCGCTTTCAAGGCGACGATGGACGGAAAGCAGGTGGCTGTTCTCGTGCCGACGACGATTCTGGCCCAGCAGCACTACGAGACATTTCGGGAGCGTTTTGCCGACTTCCCGGTAGAAATCCGGGTACTGTCCCGTTTTCGCACTCGTAAAGAACAGCGTGAAGCGATCAAGGGTCTAAAGGATGGGACCGTTGATATTATCATTGGCACGCACCGTCTCCTGTCAAAGGATGTCTTGTACAAGGATCTGGGCCTTCTGATTGTCGATGAGGAGCAGCGCTTCGGTGTGAAGCACAAAGAGCGGGTCAAACAATTGAAAAATAATATCGATGTCCTCACCCTGACGGCGACACCGATCCCGCGGACCCTTCATATGTCCATGATGGGGGTGCGGGACCTTTCGGTCATTGAAACCCCGCCGGAAAACCGTTTCCCTGTTCAGACGTATGTTCTCGAATATTCCGCTGCCCTAGTGCGGGAGGCTATCGAACGGGAATTGGCGCGTGGTGGACAGATCTATTTCCTTTACAACCAGGTACACAATATCGACCAGATGGCAGATTCCATCCGTATGCTCGTCCCAGACGCACGGATTGCCGTTGCCCACGGGCAAATGGCAGAAACGGAATTGGAACGGGTGATGCTCGACTTTTTGGATGGAGAGTATGACGTCCTTGTAAGTACCACGATCATCGAGACGGGCGTTGACATCCCCAATGTCAATACCCTGATCATCTACGATGCTGACAAGATGGGTCTTTCCCAACTGTACCAGCTTCGGGGACGTGTTGGCCGTTCCAATCGGATTGCCTATGCCTACTTCACCTACCAGCGGGATAAAGTTCTCTCCGAGACAGCAGAGAAGCGGTTGCAAGCGATTAAGGAGTTCACTGAACTCGGTTCCGGTTTCAAAATTGCTATGAGGGACCTTGCGATCCGCGGTGCGGGTAATCTCCTCGGTGCGGAGCAGCACGGCCACATCGCCAGTGTCGGTTTCGAGCTTTACACGCAGATGCTGAAAGAATCGATTGCGGAGCAGCAAGGGAATAAGGTAGAAGAGGAACAAGCGGAACCGGAGATTGAACTGGATACCGATGCTTACCTGCCCTCGGAATATATCGGGGATGAGAAACAGAAGATCGAGATCTATAAAAAGATCCGAGCGGTTCGAACCTTGGAAGAGGCACGGGACCTGGAGGAAGAAATTGAAGATCGATTCGGGGATCTTCCCCGGTCAGTCCGGAATTTGCTCTGTGTCGCCCGCCTCCGGGTATACGCCATCCGCTATCATATTGAAGAGATCAAACAACAGGGAATGGAAATTTATGTAAAATTGCATCCAGATCAAAACGCCGTTGTCGACGGACAGCGTCTCTTCCGCGTTGCCCAGGAGTTCCCGGGCCGGGTACGCCTTTCCTCGGGAGAGCGTATCGGGGTCGTCTTCCGATTGAAAGGTCTACCCGAAGGAGCAGGACTAGAAATGGTGGAACATTTTCTGATACAATATGAAGCGGTTCCCAAAACGAAAGGAGCTATTTAAAATGCGACCCATTAATAGGCGCCTCCTGACGGCATTGAGTGCTTTGCTGGCCGTCTCCGTGTTAGTGGCCGGGTGCGGATCCGGCGGGGATAAAAAGGATAATGCTGATAAACAGGCGAAAGAGGCGGCAGGACAAGCCAAGCCGCTTCCGACTGACAGCAAGAAAGTGGTAGCGGAGTACAAGGGTGGCAAAGTGACTGAAGGGGAACTCAACCTGTACCTGAATATCTTCAGCTTTTTCCAGCCCCAGATGGCTGCCATGGTGAACAACCCAGAAGCTAAGAAAGAGATCGTCAAGCAGTATGTGGCAGAGAAGATGATCGCTGGCAGGGTAAAAGACAACGAGAAATATACCAAGGAAGCGAACAAAGCGCTGAAGGACTTTGAAAAGCAACTGGAGCAAATGCCGGCTCAGGGGAAAGATAAGAAAAAGCAAGACATGGATTCCGTCCTGAAGGAAAACGGCATTACCAAAACCCAGTTAAAGGAATTCTTAGAGAACAATAACAAAGTCAGCAATTACTTTGAAGATAAAGTCAAAGAATCGGATCTGAAGAAGGAATATGAGAAGTCCGATGCTTATTATAGCATCAAACTCAATCACATCCTGATTGCATTCGAACCCCAGGGTAAGGATGGCAAGCCTGATAAGAAGAATAAGCGTTCCGATAAAGAAGCTAAAAAACGGGCTGAAGAAGTAAAGAAAAAGCTGGATGAAGGCGGCAAATTTAAGGATCTCTCCAAGAAGTACTCCGATGATCCCGGATCCAAGAATAAAGGGGGAGAGATTCAAGACAGCCCTCAAAACTGGGTTCCTCAATTTGCCAAGGCAGCCAAAGAGCTCCCGCTAAACAAAATAAGCGATCCGGTGAAAACGGAATATGGTTACCACGTGATGAAGGTAACCGACAGGGGTAAACAGCCTTATAAGAAGGTGAAGGACCAGATCAAGGGACAAAAGGTCCAGGAAAAGTACCAGAACTTCATCAAAAATGAAGTGAAGATCAAGAAACTGAACATCCCTGGGGATAAGAAGAAAAAATGACCTACGGGCAGAGCGCCAAGCTCTGTTCTTTTTTTATGTCTCCATTGACCAGTTGAATAATATTTTGCCAACGGATGAACACTATGGGCGTATCCATCGACAGACATGAATATCGGCCTGATCCGATTCGAACACCCATCCAGAAAGAGAGGCATCAAGACCCATGAAAGCAACCGGCATCGTTCGTCGCATTGACGATCTCGGACGGGTCGTTATTCCCAAGGAGATTCGCCGAACGCTCCGCATCCGGGAAGGGGACCCTCTAGAGATATTCGTTGATCGCGATGGTGAAGTGATTCTGAAGAAGTACTCCCCGATAGGGGAATTGGGGGACTTTGCCAAGGAATACGCTGAATCCCTCTATGAAAGCCTGCAGCACATCACATTAATTTGTGACCGGGATACCGTGATCGCCGTCTCCGGGGCATCCAAAAAGGAATACTTGGACAAACCTATTGGGGGGATCGTAGAAACCTGTATGGATCAGCGAAGACCCCTGCAGGAAACCTCTCCCGCACGGGCGGAGATTATCCGTGATATGCCGGAGCCTTACGAATCTTACATTATTGTACCCATCAACGCCGGTGGCGACCCCATCGGAGCGGTGATCCTCCTCTCCAAGAAGGAAGGGACCAAGATGGGGGACGTCGAGATGAAGATTGCAAGCACAGCAGCTGCTTTCCTTGGAAAACAAATGGAACAGTAGAATTCCGCCCGGTCCGGGGCATTCAGCAGGCGATGCGCCTGCTTTTTCTCATGGGGACATACAATCCCTGGGCGGTAGGGTGTATACTGGAGTGGGCCTGCCGGGACAGGAAAGGAGGGTCCCATGACATCGGAGAAACAATCCTTGCTGAAAGGGGCCGCGATCCTGGGTGTGGCTGCCTTTATCACGAAACTCCTGGGTGCCGTTTATAAGATTCCTTATCAAAATATTACTGGAAACGAAGGGCTCTTTGTCTATCAGCAGGTGTACCCCCTCTACAGTACCCTGTTGACCATCGCGACGGCGGGGGTGCCTATAGCAATCTCGAAACTGGTTTCCGAGCGGCTTGCCGAGGGGGATGAGCCGGGAGCTCGGCAGGTGTTTCGCCTTTCATCCGGGATTCTGAGCGTCTCGGGTTTTCTTTTCTTTATCGTGTTGTACCTTGGGGCGCCGTGGATTGCAGATTGGATGGGAAGTGCAAAGCTCTTGACTTTGCCGATCCGTTCGGTCTCTTTTGCCTTGTTGCTCGTTCCCTTTATGTCGGTGATTCGGGGATTTTTTCAAGGGTATCAGAATATGACACCAACCGCCGTTTCTCAGGTTGTAGAGCAAGGAGTACGGGTGGCAACGATCCTTTTTCTCGCTTGGTGGTTCATGGAGAGGGGTTCTGGAGTCGTCTGGGCGGGTGCCGGGGCGGTTTTTGGAGCCTTTACCGGGGCGGCGGCCGGATTGGCTGTCCTTCTTTTTTACTGGAACCAGAACCGACGACAGGGTCGTCTGCAGGCGGCTCAGGCAAAAAATTCAGGAGGCCCCGCTAACCCGGAGCCGGGATGGAAGCTCATACGCACCTTGCTCCACCTATCTATTCCTATCTGTTTGGGGGCATTGGTGCTTCCCCTGTTTGCCTTGGCGGATTCCTTTACCGTGGCCAACCTGTTGGCGGTGAGCGGCTGGAAGGCGGAGGCGGCAGTGGAGGCGAAGGGTGTGTATGATCGGGGGCAGCCTTTAATCCAGTTTGCTTCTTTCTTTGCCACGGCGCTCTCGCTGTCGATCGTCCCGGCGGTAGCCTCCTCCCGGGCCCGAAGGGACGAAGGAGAAGTGATGGAGCGTTCGGCATTAGCGCTCCGCCTTACCCTGCTCTTTGGGATTCCTGCTTCCCTGGGACTGGCCGTGGTAGCGGAACCAACGAATATCATGCTGTTCCAGGACAATGCAGGGACAAGAGCCTTAATGATTCTCTCCTTCACGACCCTCTTCTCCACTCTTGCGATCACCTCCTCGGGAATTCTGCAAGGGCTCGGCGATGTGATGATACCGGCGCGCAACTTGTTGATTGGCGTCGGGGTGAAGCTGGCACTCAACTGGCTATTGATACCGGGTATGGACATTCGAGGAGCCGCTTTGGCCACGGTTGCCGGGTATGCAGTGGCTGCCATCCTCAACCTGGTCGCTTTGAAGGGTAGGGTTCATACCCTGTTCCGTTTTCGTCGGAAGCTACCACCCCTGATTGCAGCCACTTTCGCCATGGGAGTAGCAGCCTGGGGGACGGCGGCGGGGATGGGAGCAGCTATTTCCGGCCTCTTTAGCCTTCGGGGGGAGATGACGGGGGCGGCTCTCGGGGGTGTCACGGTCGGCGCTCTGGTCTATGCCCTCGCTCTGTTTCGTTTCGGCGGATTAACGCGGGAGGAGTTGGAGCGGATCCCTAAGGCGGGGCACAAGCTAGTCCGGCTCCTAACCCGTTTTCGTTTGTTGAAATCCTGAAGGAGGGAATACCATGGGGAAGATTATGGTCGTTGGCTTAGGTTCTGGGGATGAGGAAAGCCTCTCTCTCGGCACCTTCCGTCGATTGAAGGAGGCGGAACACCTGTGGTTGCGAACGGGGGAACACCCAGTAGTGCCTTGGCTGCGTGGGGAAGGAGTCCGTTTTACAACTTTTGATCCCGTCTATGAAAAACATCCCGATTTCGCGGGTGTTTACCGGGAGATTACCGATACGTTATTGGAGGAGGCCGGCAGGGGACGGGAGGTTACCTATGCTGTCCCCGGTCATCCCATGGTAGCGGAGACCACGGTTCAGTTGTTGCTGGCTGAAGCGGGAGACCATGGGATCGTTCTAGATATCCAAGGGGGAGGCAGCTTCCTGGATACCGCTTTTGCCCGGCTGGCCATTGATCCGAACGACGGGTTCCTGCTTCTGGACGGAACGGTCCTTGATGGGGATCAATTGGATCCCCGTTGTCATCTTCTTATCTCTCAGGTTTACGATCGGATGACCGCCTCTGAGGTAAAGCTCTCTCTCATGGAGATTTACCCGGATGAAACCCTCGTCACCGTAGCAACGGCCCTGGGAGTGGCCGGAGAGGAGTCGATTACCCAGGTCCCTCTCTGTGAACTGGATCGGGAAGACCGATTTACCAATCTTACTTCCGTCTATCTCCCTCCTGTTTCTTCTGAGGCTGTATTGCACCGTCGCCTGGACACCCTGACCGGGATCGTAGCCCGCCTTCGGGCCCCAGACGGCTGCCCTTGGGACCGTCAGCAGACACACGAGAGCTTGCGCTCATATCTGTTGGAAGAAGCTTATGAATTCCTGGAGGCCGTTTCCCAAGAGGACCCCGATGCGATGGCCGACGAGTTGGGCGATGTGCTGTTGCAGGTGCTTCTTCACGCCCAGATCGGGAGGGAAGAGGGGTCCTTTGATCTTGGGGATGTGATCCAGAATCTCGCTGATAAGCTGATCCGGCGCCACCCCCATGTTTTCGGGGATGCGAAGCTGGAAAATGCGACTGAGGTCAAGCAAAAATGGGACGAGATCAAACAGTGGGAACGATCCGAGGAAATAGGGAAGGCCCCCTCCTTGTTGGCAGGGGTTCCCTCGGAATTTCCTGCCCTTCTCCGAGCCTATAAGCTCCAGAAAAAAGCGGCCAAGGCGGGTTTTGACTGGGAGGATGCAACGGGTGCCAAGGAGAAGTTACTGGAAGAAGTGGAGGAACTGTTTCATGCGGAGGAAGCAACCCAGGAAGCGGAAATGGGAGACTTGCTCTTCTCCGCTGTCAACCTGAGCCGGAAATTTGGGGTCGATCCGGAACAGGCCTTACTCACTTCCTGTCGGAAATTTACCCGACGCTTCCATCATGTTGAGGAACGGGCACGCTGGTTTGGCAAGGCCGTCGGGGAATTCCCGTTGGATACGTTGGACTCCTGGTGGAATGAGGCGAAAGAAAAGGAATAATTGATCCGGTAAAGCAGGAATTTGAAGGGGCGGACGGAAAGTATATATCCCACACCTCAAAGAAGGAGGCTTTTTCTGTATGAACAAACAAGAGTTGATCGATCGGATTTCGAAAAAAAGCGGGATGACCAAAAAAGATGTGGAAGCCGTACTCAACGGTTTCGTGGATGAAGTGACTGGTGCCCTCGGTTCTGGTGAACGAGTACAGCTGATCGGCTTTGGTACCTTTGAAACCCGTAAGCGGTCCAGCCGCAGCGGTCGCAATCCCCAGACCGGCCAGACGATCACGATTCCTGAATCCAATGTGCCCGCTTTTAAAGCAGGTTCGAAACTGAAAGAAGCCGTTAAGTAACCATGCGGTTGGATAAGTTCCTAAAAGTTTCCCGGCTGGTGAAACGACGCACCCTGGCAAAAGAAGTCTGTGATCAGGGCCGGGTAGAAGTAAACGGCAAGACTGCTAAAGCCGGCACTGAAGTGGAAGTGGGGGACACCCTTACCGTCCGTTATGGGAACCAAACGGTGAAAGTGCGGGTGGATTCCCTCAAAGAGACCACCAAAAAAGCGGAAGCCGGCGAACTTTACACGCTTCTTGAACAATCGGCTCCACATAGAGACGGAACTGGGAGTTGAGACCAGTCCCCGCCGGGTTCTAAAACCTGTCCTTGGTCATAACATGTACCGAAAGGGGGTACATGCCCATGATGGAGGAAGTGGTTACGGCGGGGGCTTCTCACGAAGTGGTGATGGTCGGTCGCAATTCCCTTGACGTCTCAGGGGTTATCGGGGTGGAGAGCTTCGACAGCGAAGAATTTCTTCTTCAGACGGAATGCGGGTACTTAGGGATCCGGGGGAACAACCTCCACATTAAAAGCCTGGATCTCGAAGCGGGGCGTGTCGCGATCCAGGGAGAGTTCTACGAAATGAGCTATCTGGATGACGGCGCTCCTCGCGGAGAGAAGGCAAAAAGCCTCTTGGGCAGGTTATTCCGGTGACACTCTCTACCCAGTGGATGACGCTGGGAATGATGCTGGGTTCCGGTTGGCTTATGGGCATGTTGCTGGATACCTACCGGATAATGGCCCGTCGTTTTCGCCTGAGAGGCTGGGTGATTTCCCTCGTCGACCTTTTGTATTGGACGGCGGCAGCCGGTATCGTGTTCGGACTTTTGATGTGGAGCAACTGGGGGGAACTCCGGTTTACCGTCTTCGTCGCCGTAGTGATGGGCTGGCTCGCCTATCATGCCTGGTTTAGCCCTGCTGTGACACGGGTAATCCAATGGGGCCTGCGGCTGGTGGAATATACGATTCACCTGTCTCTCCGGGTTTTATACCTGACCTTATGGGTCCCGCTGGCTACTCTGTGGTCGCTGATTCTCCGGCTACTCCTGCTGGTGACGGCTCTATTTCGGGGAATCCTGCGTATCCTGTTACGGCTCCTTGCCCCGGTTGGCCGCCTGTTCGCCCCATTTGGAAGGAGAATCCGTGATTGGGCCGAACCGGTTTGGCGCCCGGCGTTGAAGGGAATTCACATCCTGATCCGTCTATTCAAGCGCCGGGACAACAATGGAGACGAGTAGGGCTCCCATTTGTGGGTGACTCCCGAAACCGTCTCCCCTCGAGATCATTCGGTTGGCACCTAGAACTGTCTCGGTTTTTTAGATGAACAGGGAGCTACCGTTTGGATTTTGCTTGGATAAAGGATGATAGGAATGGTGAACAAAGGAAGCCCAGCCAATGTCGTCTCTATACGATCGTCCCGATCTTCCCAACCGGGTCAAGACAAAAAGCCACCCCGTGCCCTGCATCCAGGGGTTCGCCGCCGCCGGTGGATCTGGTTGCTCCTGATGCTAACCTTCTTCATATGGAGCGGGGTAGAACTCTGGGGCCAATCCCAGCGTATCGAGGCACGGGAAGCCGCACTGGCAGTGAAGCAGAAACAATTGGTCCAGCTAAAGAAGCGGCAGGCCGCCCTGAAAAAGGAGATTCAACTCCTTCAGGATGAGGCATATTTGGACGAGTTGGCACGAAAGATGGGTTACAGGAAGCTGAATGAAGAAGTGTACGACTTACCTGATCAGCCCTGAAAACAAAGAAGCCGTCTCCCTGGATGGGAAGACGGCTTCTTTGTTTGTTAAACATTTATCCGATGATGACCCGTTCCCGTGGATAGCGGTATACATCAGGTGAGGTAGGGTTGCGCATCAGGAACAATAAGGAGAGGATGCCGATTCGACCGACAAACATCAAAGTGAGAATGGTCCATTTCCCCGGTTGGGTCAAATCCGGTGTAATTCCCAGCGATAGACCGGTGGTTCCAAAGGCAGAGCAGACTTCGAACAATACTTGGTTAAAGGGGGCTCCCGGTTGTTCCACAGCCAAGAGAATGGTGGAGAGGGAGACCAGCATAACGGCAGTGACAAATACAATAGCGGCTTTCTTTACATCCGTATCCAGAAACTCCCTGCGGAAAAGGCGGACATGGTTTTGCCCCCGAGCATAACTGATGACCGTTAGAATGACAACGGCCAGGGTTGTGGTCCGTATCCCTCCACCTACACTGGATGGACTCGCACCAGTGAACATTAAAAAGCAGATCACTAGCTGGGAAGGCAAAGAGTATTCGTTGAGGTCCATGGTCGCCAGGCCTCCATTGCGAGTGGTCACCGAGTTGAACAAAGTATAGAAAAACGTTTGATGCCATGACATGCCTGCGTGAAAGCGGTCGGATTCTAGCAGCCAAAGAGTGATGACCCCAAAAGCCAGCAGGAGAAAATAGGTCGTGACGGTCACCTTGGTGAAGAGAGAGAAACGAAAACGGCGTCGATCAGAGGCGAACAGCCATTCTTTCGCTTCTACTAAGACCGGAAATCCGATTCCACCAGCAATCAGCAATAGAATGGTAACGGACTGGACAAAGTAGTCCCCGGAAAAGCGGAAGAGAGAATTCCCAAAGATATCGAAACCCGCGTTGGTAAAGGCGGAGACAGAAGAAAAAACACCGAAGAGTAGGGCATCCGCTGTACTGTAGCCGTATACCCAATAATAGTATAGACCCAATACCAGCGCCCCGACTGCTTCGATCAACAGGGACAGAAACAGAATGTTTTTCATCAGGCGTACGAGTCCGGACAGATCGGTCTGATTCTGATCCACCATAATCATCTGCCGGCGTTGAATGCCAATGCGTTGGCCTGTGGCCAACCAGAGAAAGGTACCCAGTGTCATAAAACCGATGCCGCCGAAGTGAAGGATGACAAGGAGAAAAGTGATACCGACAGGACTGAAGGTTTCGGCGGTGTTGACGACAGTGAGTCCTGTCACACTGACCGCACTGCTTGCCGTGAATAGGGCATCTAGGAAATGAAGTTGGACACCCGGACGGTGGGCGATCGGCAAGGACAGCAGGATGGTGGAGATCAGAATCGCTGTAAAATAGAGAATCACGATTAATTGTACAGGTGTCAACCTCTTCAGTTTACCATTCATAGGGCAAAGGCTCCTTCATGGAATCCATCTCATTGTATTATAGTTGAAGCTCAATGAAAAACGGGAAAGGAATCGGCAGGCACGTGAAAGAAAAAATTAGGGGAATCCTAAAGGGGAAAAGGCTATGGACACAGGGAATCCAGCATAGAATCGAAGAGGGCTTTCCTATTTAAGGCGGGCACGGGGAGGGAATGGGGATGAAAAAGCGGGCGTGGATAACGGGATTGGTCATGGTAGTGTCCTTCAGTCTGCTAGGTTCTGACGAGGTGAACGGCAAACGGGAGGGAAAGGTGAAAACGGGCCTGGAGGTGCTTTTGGAATATCCTCTACTGTTGAAGGGGAAAAAGGTGGGGTTTATCACCAACCCGACCGGGATGACGCGGGACTACCGACATGCCCTGGATGCGATGTTGGATGAAGGGATCGACGTGGTGAAAGTGTACGGACCGGAACACGGTGTTCGGGGAAGTGAACAGGCCGGGGATGAGCCCGGTTCCTATGAGGACCCTCGTACGGGACTACCCTTCATCAATCTCTATGGAAAGAAGCCGGGTGAGATGGTTCCCCTCTTCGACGGGGTGGATGTACTTGTCTTCGACATTCAAGATGTGGGGACGCGCTATTACACTTATATTTACACGATGGCTTATGCAATGGAGGCGGCCGCACAGCGGGACATCCCCTTTATGGTACTGGACCGCCCCAACCCGATCGGCGGCACCAAGGTAGAAGGCTCTGTACTAAAGCCGGAGTACCGCTCCTTTGTAGGACTCTACCCGATTCCGCAGCGACACGGGATGACCGTCGGGGAATTGGCCAAGATGTTCAACGGCGAATTCCTCGAGCACCAAGTGGATTTGGACATCGTCAAAGTGAAAAAGTGGAAGCGGAAGCAGCTGTACTCTGACACGAAACTTCCCTGGGTGCTTCCATCCCCGAATATGCCCACCTTGGATACGGCCCTAGTTTATCCCGGTACCGGCATGATTGAAGGGACGAACCTCTCCGAAGGCCGGGGAACGACCCGCCCTTTTGAGTTATTAGGGGCTCCTTACATCAAAGGCTGGGAATTGGCCGAAGCCCTGAATGATGCTGGGCTTCCGGGAGTCTCTTTCCGGGAGGCCTACTTCACCCCGACTTTTTCCAAATATCAAGGGAAAACCGTGGGCGGAGTCCAGCTTCACGTGGAGGATCCGAAGCGGTTTGACCCAATCCTGACCGGCCTAACGGTGATTCAGGAGACAAAAAGGCTCTATCCCAAAGATTTTGCCTGGCGCAAAGACGGAGATTCCTATTGGATCGACAAACTGACCGGGTCCGACCGGGTCCGGTCCCGGATTGACGCAGGGGTTCCCGCCAAGAAGATCCTAGCCGGTTTCCAGAAAGAACTAAAGGAATTCAAAAGGGAGCGGGAGAAATACCTCCTCTATCCGTAGCATGTTGCCAGCCATCGGAATTGAAAAATACCCTTGACACAGTCGCAGATCCTTTATATAATAATATTCGTGACTGACGCGGGGTGGAGCAGGGGCAGCTCGTCGGGCTCATAACCCGAAGGTCGCAGGTTCAAATCCTGCCCCCGCAACCAAATTAAAAAGGAAAGGGGAAGGGTTTCAGGCCCCGGGGGAAACCCTAAGCCTGACACCTCCCCTTTTGAATGTGGCGGCGTAGCTCAACTGGTTAGAGCGTACGGTTCATACCCGTGAGGTTGGGGGTTCGAGACCCTCCGCCGCTACCAAAGGGAAGGCGAGGTTCATCCCCAAATGATGGGAAACATTCGCCTTTTTTTATTTTATCCCGCACCGCCGGGCGGCCTCCCGGTTGGAGAGGCCGGGTGTGGGGAATCCTATATCCGGGTATTTGGTTCGGCCCTGATTACAAGCGGGTGTGGGAGTGGTATTGTGGATGTCACCATAAAAAAGATTAAATTTACGACGATCAACAAGACCTACACCGAGAAGGTGAGGGATTGGCGGGGGCGACACTGTTTTGCCACCCAGTATCCCAACCCCGACGGCAAGCGGATTTTCCTCACTTGGTATTTCGTCAAGAAGGGATATACCATCTCCAAAGTATTCCATCGGTCAGGGGAATTCCTATATTACTATTGCGACGTGATGGAGATGCGGCAGGTGGGCCGCCTCCGCTATGTGATGGTGGACTTACTTCTAGACATGATCATTTATCCCGATGGCCGTTATCATCTGATTGATGTGGACGAGTTCGCCGCCGCCATTGAAAAGGGCCAGCTGAAAAAACGGCAACAAGTCTACACCCTGCAGACCCTGGACAAGATGATCCGGCTCCACACCAACCGCACGTTTATCCCGGGCTATATTCATGAGGCGACGATGTTTCCGCTGACGGATTCCCCCCGCAAACAGAGCTAGTTCCATGATGGAAGAAAAAGAAACCGCCGCTTGCGGCGGTTTCTTTGCGTCTTTTGTCAAACGCTATTTCCGAAAAGGAGCTGTTTTTCAAAAGTTTTGTCGGAGAGGGGGAGGTTTCGGGCTTCCTCGACACAGACGGACACAAATAACAGGGTTTAAGGAGGTGGCGATATAGGAATATACGTTCCTCTTTTTTGTCCGTTAATTTTTTCTTACCTAATGACGCAAACTGGAAAGTTTTCTGCTGGTAAATTGTCGGAAAGTTTTTTTCGCCTGCTCCGCAATTGTGACAAACTTTCCTCTTGTCCCTCGTTATAATTAGCCCCACACGATGGACAAAGGGGTGGATGTGAAAATGGAAACGCGAATTTCCCGGTGGGGATCGATCCTGACCCGGCCTTTTGGAAAGCTTATTTTGGATTCTTCCCGGTCAAAACGTGTGGCGAATAGAGTAGTCTCCTGGAACCTTCCAGTCCTGATCATGGGTTTTTTGTTAGGACGGGCAATGATCCTGGACACGATTTCCCCTTTTGCGGTCGCCTACATGGGGGTGGTGATGCATTTATCCAGGCGTCAATGGCCGCTGGCGATGGTCGCTCTCGTCCTCGGAGCCTCTACGCTGGGAGCTGCCCAGGCGGCCTGGATCTGTGGGGTACTGCTCTGGTTGTTGGTGGTGCAAAAGGTTTTTTTCTGGCTAAAAAGGGGACAACTCAATTTCGCCCCTTTCGTGGTACTGGTTACCAGTACCGGGGCCCACCTTCTCAAGCTGTACCTTGGGGGATGGTCTTCCTACGGGGGGATGATGGCAGGGGTGGATATTCTCCTCTCCTTCATCTTGACCTTCATTTTCGTCCAATCCCTCCCCCTTTTTACCGTCCGGCGAAAGAAGTTTTCCCTGCGGCATGAGGAGATCATCTGCTTGGTGATCCTGGCCGGCTCAGTGGTGACGGGGACTCTAGGCTGGACGGTGGCAGGGATGTCGGTGGTGAATGTGGTTTCCCGGTATCTGATCATGTTATTGGCCTTGGCGGGCGGGGGTATGCTCGGCGCCTCAGTGGGGGTGGTGACCGGGATGATCCTCAGCCTGTCGGACAGCGGGGCCTACGCGCAGATCAGCCTGCTTGCTTTTGCAGGGCTTTTGGCTGGGTTGTTTCGGGAAGGAAAGCGGTGGGGGGTAGCGATTGGGTTTATGCTGGGGACGTCCATCCTGGCACTCTATGGGGCAGGTACGGCGGAAGTCTGGACATCTCTCCGGGAATCGGTGTTTGGGATGCTTCTCTTCCTGCTGACTCCCAAAACTTTGTTAGAGACGATGGGACGGTTTATCCCCGGGACGATGGAAAATGAGACGGCGCAACAAGAGTACGTACGCAGGTTGAGGGATGTGACAGCAGCCAAAGTGGACCAGTTCAACGAGTTATTCAGCGAGCTGGCCCGCAGTTTTCGTGAAGATGCCAACCGGACGGCAAGACGGGACGAAAACCACATGAATCGGTTTATCGATGAGGTGGCTGAGCGCTCCTGCAAGTCCTGCCATCTATACCGGCAGTGCTGGGAGAAAAATTTTGTATCCACCTATAATGGGATGACCGATTTAATGGCTTTCGTTGAAATGAACGGAGCGGACAAGCCTTTAAAAGTGCCCCGATCCTGGTCGGATCAGTGTATCAAAGGGGAGAAAGTGTTGGACTTGGTTCGGGAGGAATATGTTTCCTATGAACAAACCATGGTCTGGCAAGAAAGGCTGAAGGAGACCCGTCGTCTGGTATCAGACCAGCTGGACGGTGCGGCGAATGTGATGTCCGAATTGGCTGAGGAGATCCGTAACGAAACCCAGGTGATGGCTGCCCAGGAAGAACAGATTCACCAATCCTTAGAGGACCTGGGCCTTTCTATTCAACGGGTGGAAGTGATCAATCTGGAGGAGGGGAAAGTAGAAATCGAAGTGACCATGCCCCACAAGGACGGGTTGGATGAATGCCGAAAACTGGTGGCACCGCTTTTGACGGAGATCGTGGGGGAACCGATCGCCGTTCAACGGAAGGTGGTTCAGGGGCGTGCGTCGGGAGCGGTGGTTACCCTGGGTTCGGCCCAGCGTTTTGAGATTTGGACCGGCACGGCTGGAGCTGCCAAGGGCGGGCAGTGGCTCTCGGGGGACAGCTACTGTTACATGAATGTGGGTACTGGGAAATACGCCGTCGCGCTCAGCGATGGAATGGGAAACGGAACCCGGGCCCAGGAGGAATCGAGTGCAGCCCTTTCGCTCCTGAAACGGCTTTTACAGGCAGGAATGGATGAGGAAAAAGCGGTAGAGACGATTAATTCCATTCTCAGCCTCCGTTCGACGGATGAGATGTTTGCCACCATTGATTTGGCGATGGTCGATCTCAATTCTGCTCAATCCCGGTTTCTAAAAATCGGGTCAACTCCCGGGTTCGTCAAGAGGGGAAAAGAGGTGATGACGGTCTCCGCAGGCAACCCGCCGCTCGGCATTCTACGGGAGATCGAAGTAGAGTCGGTGGATATGCAACTGATGCCGGGGGATTTGTTGATTATGGTTACGGACGGCATCTATGATGCTCCCCGTTTCAGTTCGAACAAGGAGGAGCACATGAAACGACTGATTGCCGGGATCGATACCAAAGATCCTCAGGGTTTTGCTGACTGTTTGTTGGAAAAAGTGGTGCGTCATCACGGGGGAGAGATCGACGACGACATGACTGTCATAGCAGCACGAGTGGAACGGCACGTGCCGGAATGGGCCACCATCCGATTGCCGGGCATGTCCAGACTGACCAGGAAGCATGTGGCGGGATTGTGACGGTTATGGCCGAGGTGTGCACGGAAATTGAATCCGAGGACAAAAAAAGCTACAATGGGCATAAGAATGATGGTGGATCGTTTATGCTTTGAAGACGGTTCAGCAGGGTATATTACCCGGGGATGGGGCCCCGGGTTTTATGCTTGATGCGGGAGTGGAGGAGGCCAGTCATGCTGCTCGACGAAATGCGCCGATGGATCGATGAGTATGATCTCTTGCCCGAAAAAAGTCGGGTATTGGTAGGCGTGTCCGGGGGGCCAGATTCCCTTGCTCTACTCCACGCGCTTAGGGGGCTGGCTCCGGAGTTTAGATGGACGCTCTTCGTCGTTCATGTTGATCATGGATTACGTGGGGAGGAAAGCCGCCGGGATGCGGCTTTCGTCTGCGAAACTGCCGACAAGTGGGGGCTCCCCTGTGATGTAGAGCGGGTAGATGTGAGTACCGCCCTCCATGAAAGCGGGGGAAACAAGCAGGATGTCGCCCGCCGCCTCCGCTATCAGGCTTTTGCCCGGGTTGCAGCCCGCCGGGATGCCAATCGGCTGGCTCTCGCTCACCAAGCAGACGATCAGGTTGAGACGGTGCTGATGCGTATTCTCCGTGGCACTTCCCCGGCTGGTTTGGCTGGGATCCCTGTCTCCCGTTCTTGGAACGGCATCCAATTGGTTCGTCCCCTTTTGGGGGTATCACGGGCTGAGGTGGAAGCTTACTGTAGGGAACGGGGGCTGGTTCCCCGGCTCGATGAGAGCAATCGAGAGGTGCGATTTACACGCAATCGTATTCGGTTGGAACTCCTTCCTCTGTTGGAGGAGTATAATCCTCGCTTCAGGGAGTCTATCCTCCAGTTGAACCGGCTGGCGGCTGAAGAGGCATCTGTATGGGAAAGGATGGAAGAGGAGGCTCTCCAGAAGGTGGCTACCCGTGAAAAGGAGGGCCCATTCGTCCTAAATGTCCGGCGTTTTTCCGACTTGGATGTCGCTTTACAAAGAAGGGTGATTAAACTAATATTAAATTGTCTTGTGGAAAAAGAAGCAAATGAAGTGACTTTATCCGCCGTCGAAGGGGTCCGGCATTTGGCTGCTGGACCCGACCCTTCAGCTTTTCTCCATCTTCCTGGGGGACTGAGGGCCGAGAGGGAATATGACCGGATTCGCGTTTTTCGCACTTCCCCGGAGACGACTTCATCCGTTTCCATTCCCTCGGTCCCCACCCGGCTCGATATCCCGGGGGAAACGGTTTTTCCTGTCGGCCGGATCCGTACCTTTATCCGCTCCAACTTGATTTCTTCCCAACACCTTTCCGGACATATCGCTGTGTTTGACCTGGACAGGCTGAATCAGACGCTGACGGTTCGCTTCCGTCGACCGGGTGACCGTATGCACCCTAAAGGGCTGGGCGGAACGAAAAAGGTCAAGGATATTCTCATCGATGCCAAAGTTCCCCGTCGATTGCGGGATACCCTCCCTTTGATCCTACATAGCGAGGAAATCCTGTGGATTCCGGGGGTGGCACGGTCCGAGAAAGCTCTGGTCAGTAAGGAGACGCGCCGGTTTTTATATATGGCGTGGGAAGAATCCGGAAGCTGAGGCCGACGGCTGTGCGGTATACATAATTCGTTCAGGAGGTTCCCCATGCACGACGACATCCAAGAGATCCTGCTTTCCGAAGAGGTCATCCAAAATAAGGTGAGAGAGCTTGGTAAACAACTCTCCCAAGAGTATGAAGGCAAGAACCCCTTGTGCATCTGTGTGCTGAAGGGGGCCGCTCCCTTCATGGCTGATCTGGTACGCCGGATGGAAATCCCCCTAGAGATGGATTTTATGGCCGTCTCCAGCTATGGGGCCTATACGCAATCTTCTGGGGTCGTCCGGATCGTGAAGGACCTGGACACTCCGGTGGAAGGACGTCATGTCCTCGTGGTCGAGGACATCATCGACAGCGGACTCACCCTCAGTTATCTGTTGGAATTGCTCCGGGGTCGGAATACGGCTTCGGCTAAAGTGGTTACCCTGTTGGATAAGCCGACTCGCCGCACGACGGGCCTAAAACCGGATTACAGCGGATTCGAAGTCCCCGACGCCTTTGTGGTCGGTTATGGACTCGATTATGCAGAAAAGTATCGCAACCTCCCCTACATCGGGGTCCTCAAAGAAGAGATCTACAGCGTTTAGCGCCAGTTGTGACCCATTACCGGCTGTGGTAAAATGATGAAAGTGGTATTTTGAGAGGAGGTCAAGGATGAAAAGCATCTTCCGGAATTCCGGATTATATATTATTCTCATCCTTGTCACCGTCGGGATTGTAAATGTTTTATACAACCAAGGGACGGAGACGGAACAGTTAACCTATACCGAATACCAGCAGAAGCTGGCGGACGGACAATTTGCGGAAGTAACCGCTCGTCCGGAGGGAAACACATACCACATCGAAGGGAAATACAAGGGACAGCCGGGCAAGACCTTTGTGACTAACGGTCCCTACGCCGAGGGAAGCACAGTGGTTCCAGAGTTGCAAAAGGCTTTTAAAGAACACGGAACCAAGGTGAAATACGACAAGGCCAAAGGCGATTCGCTCTGGCTTACCTTTTTTACGTCCATAGTACCGTTTATCATCATCCTGCTCCTCTTCTTCTTCTTGCTCAATCAGGCCCAGGGCGGCGGCAACCGGGTCATGAATTTCGGCAAATCCAAAGCCAAGATGTACAATGAGGAGAAGAAAAAAGTCACCTTTGGCGATGTGGCTGGTGCGGATGAAGAAAAAGCGGAACTGGTTGAGGTCGTTGATTTCCTAAAAGATCCCCGTAAATTTTCCGCCGTCGGGGCTCGCATTCCGAAGGGGGTTCTGCTTGTAGGGCCTCCGGGTACCGGTAAGACTCTGATCGCACGGGCTGTAGCCGGAGAAGCGGGTGTGCCTTTCTTCAGCATCAGCGGTTCCGACTTCGTCGAGATGTTTGTCGGGGTGGGTGCCTCCCGGGTACGGGACCTTTTTGAACAGGCGAAGAAAAACGCTCCCTGTATTATCTTCATCGATGAGATCGATGCTGTTGGTCGCCAACGGGGCGCCGGACTGGGCGGCGGCCACGACGAACGGGAGCAAACCCTGAACCAGTTGCTCGTCGAGATGGACGGTTTCGGAGCCAACGAGGGAATTATCATGATCGCGGCTACCAACCGCCCGGATATTCTCGATCCTGCTTTGTTGAGGCCGGGGCGTTTCGACCGGCAGATCACCGTTAACCGGCCTGATGTGAAGGGGCGGGAAGCGGTCTTGAAGGTGCACGCCCGCAACAAGCCTCTCGATGAAGACGTCAGGCTCAAAACGATCGCCCAACGAACCACCGGTTTCACTGGTGCTGATTTGGAAAACCTCCTGAATGAGGCCGCTCTCCTCGCTGCTCGGCGACAGAAGAAGAAGGTTTCCATGTCTGAGATTGAAGAGGCGATCGACAGAGTGATCGCTGGTCCGGAGAAAAAGAGCCGTGTCATCAGCGAGAAGGAGAAAAAGACGATCATCTACCATGAGGGTGGTCATGCCGTTGTCGGGTATTTCCTGGAGCATGCCGACACGGTGCACAAGATCACCGTCGTTCCCCGCGGTCAGGCCGGTGGCTATGTGGTCATGCTTCCGAAGGAAGACCGTTTCCTGATGACCAAAAACGAGCTCCTTGATCGGGTGACTGGCCTGTTAGGCGGTCGTGCCGCCGAGGAAGTGGTTTTCGGTGAAATCAGCACCGGCGCTCATAACGACTTCGAGAAGGCGACCAGCATTGTTCGTCGGATGATCACGGAATTTGGGATGAGCGAACGCCTTGCTCCGATGCAGTTCGGACGTAGTCAGGGGCAAGTATTCCTGGGACGGGATCTCGGACATGAGCAGAACTACTCTGATGCCGTCGCTTATGAGATCGATCAGGAAATGCAAGAGATGATGAACCGGTGTTACAAGAAAGCTAAAGAAATCCTGAATAAAAAGCGGGATAAGCTCGAATTGATCGCCCAGACTCTTTACAAAAAAGAGACCCTGGACGCCGAGGAAATCCGGCAGCTGATGGATAAAGGCAAGCTGGATAAACCCCTCGACGATGATCCCGACGTTTCCGTCAACATCCAGGGCAAAGAAGAAGTCTCCGAACCGGATGGGGACGGCGAGAAACCAGACGAAAAGAAAGACGATGACAATCGCGTATAACAGAACGGAAAAAAGGATGCCCTTTCACGGGGCGTCCTTTTTATATGGCCGGATTCGTCTGCTGCTGATTGATTTCGGCACCCATAGCCAGAGAGGCTAAGTTGGTATGGCTGAAACTCTTTGTCCTGGGATACACAAGGATTCTTGGCTGAGGGAATTTATAAAAGAGTATTTAAATATTGAAACACTTCAAATCATCCATTCGTTTACCTCATTGAACCATATAAATTTAGTCCAAAAAAGGAGGAATCCCATCGAAAAAGAAATAATTGCTTTTTATGATTTTTGCCGGATAATTATTGGCAATATTTCGATGATTCAAATGCAATTGGGGACTGGAGTCTTTTGTCCCCGAAGCCAACGCGCCCACATTGTGTTTGGGATCGTTGTCAAGAATAGGGAGGGATTTCGAGGATGAGTAAAAAGCTTTTGTCTCTAATCGTGGCATTGACTCTTTTGTTGAGCAGTTCAACAACTGTATATGCAGCAAACGGTTCCGACACCTCCGATGATTCGTCCTTCTTTCATCAGATCATCAATTTTTTTGAGAATGAAAAACAAGATCAGAAACCCCTTGCTAAGTCGGTCACTCCAAATGGTGATATGATCGTCGATCCCGTACCCAAGGGGGCAAAAACAGGAGAACGCACTGTGGGGGATGCTCCTATCGAAAGGGATACGTCGTTGAAGGTGTTCGATAAAAAGGGGAAAATCATTGACAAAGAACGATTTTCCCGCTCGAAAGCCGTAAAAGCTAAGAGCCCTAGGGCTAAAGTGGTTACAGCAGTCATCGCGGCAGATGAAGAATATCGGGCTGCATTTCCCCATTGGAAAGAGAACACGATGAATATTGTGGAAAAACAGGACAAGGCCTTTAATCGGGACCATAATATTGATATCCAGGTCAAAGGCTATATGGAATGGCAATCGGAAGGGAACAACTCCGGTACCCTGTTGGAGGATTTAACGAAAGACTCTGGAGCCCATCAACGGACGTATGATTTTGTAATCGGTTTCACGAAAGATCCGCGCTTTGACGTTGGCGGAATTGCCTGGGGCGGGCCTGTCAACGAGACGGGAATCAGTGTTACCGTCGATATGAATGCTGAGACGATCCACCGTGTTGTTCAACACGAACTCAGCCACAACTTCGGGTTGGCACACGATTACCACGGACCTGGCGGGCCGAAGTGTATCATGAATTATTACTACACCCATCGGGTCGATCAGTGGGATGCTAGCCATAAAGCCCAGATTTCACAAAACAAAAGATGGTATGGAACCCCTGCCAACACGGGTGGAAATACAAAACCACAAAAACCGGAAAAGCCGTCCACGAAAAAGCCAACGAAAAAATCCCTGTCGGCTTATGAGAAGCAGGTGGTCCGTTTAGTCAATCTGGAGCGGAAAAAACGGGGTTTGAAGCCGCTAAAGGTCCAACTGAAATTATCCAAAGTGGCACGCCTTAAGTCGCAAGATATGAGGAACAACCATTATTTTTCTCATCACTCTCCCACATATGGATCTCCGTTTGACATGATGAGACGATATCGTATTACGTTCAGAGCAGCTGGGGAAAATATTGCAGCGGGCCAGTCTACTCCGAAAGCCGTGATGAATGCGTGGATGAAAAGTGATGGACATCGCCGCAACATTTTAAACGCCAATTTTACGCATATCGGTGTGGGATATGCCAAAGGCGGTTCTTATGGCCGTTATTGGACGCAACAATTTATTTCCCGATAAACTGGTGCCAACCGGGCGGAAAAGTTCTTCCGCCCGGTTTTTTTCATCAAATGGGTTACCCTAATGACAGAGCAGGCCCTTTAGACAAACCGTAGCGGAAGATAAGCGATTCCAGCATTCAGTTATAATTCGGTGGGTTTAAGTAAATACAGGTAATGTAGGATAAAGCCCAAAAGGAATGAAGTCTTGTGAGATCCCGCCGTCGAACCCGTAAACGAGAAGAAAAAAAGGATCAGATAAAAAAGGATACAAAAGCCATTGGGTCCGGTGATGGATTGGATGACAGCCTGGAAGCCAATCTGGAGGAGCTAAAACGGCGCATGCATGCTTCCCCGGACTTAATCGTTCGTCGGTTTGAGTTGGGTTCCGACCATCGGGTAGAGATCGCGGTGGCCTATATCGAAAACCTCGTGGCGGATGAGAAAGTCAACAAATTTGTGATGGATGCGCTATTAAGGAATTCGGAAGCCCACCGAACGATCACCTTGGATACCGCTTTCGATTGGATCAAGGAAAATGCCTTGGCGAGCGGAGAGGCGAAAGTATCCACCGGGTGGGATTCGTTGCTGATGGGACTGCTGTCGGGGAACACGGTCGTCTTTGTTGAAGGATGGAACGAAACGGTTCTCGCCCATACCGCACACCTGGTAAACCGGTCGGTCGAAGAAGCGGGGACGGAAGTGGCGATCCGGGGACCTCGGGACAGCTTTATCGAAGCGATCCAAACGAATATCAGCCTGATCCGCCGCCGGATCAAAAGTCCGGATTTACGATTGGAAACGCTGCGCCTGGGTAAAGTCAGCCGTACGGAAGTGGCGATTATGTATATCCAGGGAATCGCCAACACGAAAATGGTGGCGGAAGTCCGGAAACGGATAAAACGAATCGAGATTGACGGCATGTTGGAAGGCGGTATGATCGAGGAATTTATCGAGGACAAAACCTTTACACTTTTCCCCACCATTTACTACTCAGAGCGTCCCGATACCATCTCGGCGAACCTGCTGGAAGGTAGGGTAGCGGTGATCGTGGATGGAACGCCCTTTGTGTTGATAGCTCCCACAACCTTTGCGCAGTTTTTCCATTCTGCGGATGATTATTATCAGCGCTTTGACATCGCCACCTTTTTGCGCTTTTTGCGGGTGGCCACCTATGGGATCGCAACGCTGGGACCTTCTATTTACATCGCCCTAACCACGTTTCACCATGAAATGGTTCCGATTGCGCTTTTGCTCAGTTTGGCCGCCCAGCGGGAGGGGGTGCCCTTTCCTGCTGTCGTGGAAGCGATGATTATGGAGATCATTTTTGAATTTCTACGGGAAGCGGGTGTCCGTATGCCTCGGATTGTCGGCGGGGCAGTCACCGTTGTGGGGGCGGTGGTATTGGGGCAGGCTGTGGTGGAAGCCGGGCTCGTTTCCCAGGCCATGGTGATCGTGGTTTCCTTAACCGCCGTTTCCAGCTTTGCCGTTCCTGCTACCCATATCCAACCATCGAGCCGCCTCTTACGGTTTTTGTTTATGATTTCAGCAGCAACCCTCGGTTTCTTCGGAATGATGGTGGTTATGATCGGGGTTCTGGCACATATGTGCAGTCTGCGATCCTTTGGTGTGCCCTATCTGAAACCCTTTGCCCCCTTTATTCTTTCCGATCATAAAGATACCCTTTTTCGTTTTCCGATATGGGCTCATCGGAAGCGCCCTTTGTGGACGAGTGAAAAGCCTGAACGGATCGAGAAAGGCCAATCCCCAACCCCGCCTTCATCCGATGGTGAGTCCTAGATTTGGGTGGATAAAAATGTGGAATCCGGAGGGATCGGTTGATGGGAATGAAGCGATTAAAGGGTCTGCTAGCTATCTTTCTCTGCATTTGTCTGTTAACCGGCTGCTGGAACAGACGGGAAATTGATGAATTAGCCATTGTCTTGGCTGCGGGGATCGATAAAACAGAGAAAGGGCAATACCGTTTTTCTCTGCAGTTCGTGAACCCAAGCGAAGTAGCGGGAGAGGCTACAGGAAGGAGTTCATCCGTTACGACCTATGCGGATAACGGCTACTCGCTGTTTGAAGCTCTTCGGGCCGCTTCCCAAATCAGTCCCCGCCGACTGTATGTCGGTTCAACCCAAGTCCTCGTGATCAGTGAGGAAGTGGCCAAAGAAGGGATCGAAGAGATATTCGATTTACTTCATCGCGATCCCGAGTTTCAAACTTCACTCAAAATTTTAGTCGCTCGAGGGATTTCTGCCGAAGACCTTCTTAGTACCGCAACCTCATTGGAGAAAGTGCCTGCCTCCAAACTCACTCGTACCCTTCAGATTACCGAAAAGGTGTGGGCGGAAAGCATTGCAAATACGACTCACGATATTGTCGGTGACTTGGTCAGTGAAGGGAAGGATCCTGTCATCAGCGGCGTTCGGGTAACGGGAGATCCTGGGAAGGGACGGAAAGAACCCGAAAACACCAAGGAGATCATCCCTCCGGCAAAGATCAAGTTTGCAGGCCTCGCCCTCTTCCGGAAGGACCGGTTTAAAGGATGGGCGGATTATAAACAGGCACGGGGGATCTTGTGGGGGCGGGATAAAATACGGAATCCACCCGTATCTATCGGATGTAAGAAGGAAAAGTATAAAATCTCGATCGAGACGGTCCGTTCTAAGACGAGAATCCACACCGAGCTTGTTCATGGAAAGCCCAAGGTGCGCATGGTCATTCGTCCCGTTGCCCGGGTGACAGAACTGATATGTCTTATCGACCTCGATAACCCCGAGAACATTCATCAATTGGAGAAGAGATATGCCAAGGTCATTCGGAACGAAGTGAAAGCAGCGCTTCGCTTTACACAAAAAAAGAAGCTCGATGTATTCGGGTTTGGAGATGCTTTCAGCCGCTCGAATAATGAATGGTGGAAAACCGTAAAGGATAAATGGCCATCCTACTATTCCCGCTTGGACGTTCAAGTAGACATCGTGCCTTCCATTCGCCGGACGGGCCTTCGTGGGAAGCCCTTCCAAGCAAAATAACGAAGAAAAAGGGGGGAGCTTATGGAAAAGGTTAAAATTAGCCCTTATCAGCTTTTCACGCTGATCGTATTATTTGAGCTGGGAAGTGCTTTGGTGGTGGCATTGGGTGTCACTGCAAAAAAAGACGCCTGGCTGGCGATCCTGATGGGGCTGGTGTTGGGGCTGGCTGTCTTTCTGGTAAACAATGCCCTCTACCGCTCCTACCCCGATCAGCCGTTAACCGGTTATGTCCGCAAGATATGGGGACCCTATATCGGCTGGGTAGTTGGACTGGCTTATGTCTGGTACTTTACTTACATCGCTTCCCGCGTCCTTCGGGACTTCATTGACCTGTTGATCACCCTGTATGATCTCACTCCCGAGTTCGTATTAGGAACCGGTCTGATGGTGGTGATGATCTACACGCTCTACCTGGGGATTGAAGTGTTGGCACGGTTAGGGGAACTCTTCATTGTTGTGATGATTTCCTTGGGTTTCATAGCGAGCCTTTTTCTATGGATGACGGAAACGGTGCAGATTGAACGGTTGCTACCTGTATTGGAAAATGGGTGGAAACCTGTTTTAATGACGGTCTTTCCTCAGACCCTGACCGTTCCCTTTGGAGAGATGATTGTCTTCAGTATGATCTTTCCCTATCTGAATCGCCCCAAAAAGGCTTTGCCGATCGGATTGATGGGAATGGCCTTTAGTGGGCTGATTTTGACTTATACCATTTCGCTCAATATCGCCGTCCTGGGTGTGGATATCATGGGGCGCTCTCCGTTTCCCTTACTGGGAACAGTCGGGAAAATCACGGTGGCGAATATCCTGCAAAATTTAAATGTGATCGCCTTGTTGACCTTGATTATCGGCGGTTTTTTTAAGATATCCATTTTTTTCTACGCGGCTGTTTTGGGGGTAACCGACCTTTTTCGCATGAAAGACACGCAGCAGATGGTTGTTCCTCTGGGCCTGGTTATCTTGTTTTTCTCCATTGCCATCGCCAGCGATTTTTCTCTCCATATTGAAGAGGGGCTCAAGGTGGTTCCGTTGTACTTACATTTGCCCTTTCAAATTGGCATTCCCATCCTCTTATTTCTTACCAACTTGTTCCGTAAGCGGAGAAACAAAAGAAAAACCCGCTCTGCGGCAGGTTAAGGAAGAAGCAAGGGTTTATAAAGGACTACTGTTGACGGGAACGTTTTTTTCGGGCTTGTAACACTTGTTGTGAGACGTAGAGAAGCAAGAATCCCGCCAAAATGACATATTCCGCCCGATCCATGACAAAGAAATAGGACAAGATGTTAAACCGGACGGTTTCAAGAGGGTGCTTTAACAAGCTATCCATCACCGCTGCCATCAGGTAGTTTAAAACCAGCAGAAATAAAAAGACCCAACAGTTTTTCATTCTGTTCACCCTATCCCCGTCAGTAGGTATTAGGATTTGATTCCAGGGGGTGATTTATACTGGGACCAGCCTGGGATATCGTCAGGGAACAGCGTTGGCGGATTGGCTTGAGCCTAACTCAGAAATGAAAAAGAGGTTAACCATCTGTTCGCAGTCGCCATATGTTAATTATGGGTTTTCAATACAACTTCAAGGGGATGTTTTCCATGTCGTTGGTCGGCGTGATCAAAGTGGGTGCTGTCTTTACATCAGCAGCGGTGAATGTAAATTCGCCCTTTGTGAATCAACCCAGCAACCAGAAAAACGTGACCCAGGGACCCACTGGGGGGCACGGAGATTTCTCAGTCCTGAATACTTTTGAGGGCGTTGGGCCTGTTTCCGTAGACCCCGATTTCTTGGATAAGCCCGCTCAAATTCTTCCTTAAAAAGGATATTCTAGCTGGATCCGTCAGGGATCCTCTTTTTTCTTCGTATAGATCTCCGCCAAGAAGGATCAATGGTAAGAGGGCGTGATTTTGTGTCCCAATGTCCGAATATCCAAATTAACCATATTAAGATTAATTCCGTTAGTACTTCTTCCTCGGTTAATATCGGAAATAATATCGTCTGTCAACCGAGTTTCCAAAAAAATAGAACACAAGGGCCGATTGGTGGACATGGAGACTACAGTAGCGTCGACACGGCACAAAAGCTGGGCAATATTATGGAGGGTGTTCCTGAGAGGTAGGGGATTTTCCAGAAGTCCTGAGAGGTTATAAAGTGTCTCGACAGAGATTATAGTAAAGGTAGGAAGCAAACGAAGGGGTGACGTTTCGTGAACGAGTTGTTACCACCCGTTCGGATCGAATGCCCGGATAGGGAAGTCAGGCGCACTCTCGAATATATTGACCGGTTCTGGAGGAAAATCGTTAAAAAAAGCCCCCCTTATACACAAGGTGAACTGTTTTATCTCCCGTATCCATATGTGGTGCCGGGAGGCATGTTTCAACAGTTGTTTTATTGGGATAGTTATTTTATTATTCTGGGATTAAAAATCTTTCAGTTCCATCGGCTGGCTAAGGGGATTGTCGAAAATTTTTTTTATGAGATGACGCGCTTTGGCATTATCCCGAATAGCTCTGAACTTGCCCACCTAAGCCGGTCCCAGCCGCCTTTTCTCACTTCCATGATTCGGGCGGTCTGGGATCGGGATATGGAGTGGTTAAAAAAAGCTTTCGAGATCGCCAAGATTGAATACCACGAAGTATGGATGAACCCTCGAACCCATTATCATGCTGATACAGGGTTGAATAAGTATTATGACAATCTCCCTGGCATGTTGAGCGTAAAAGGGGAGGCATATCTTCACCTCGACGAAGTCTATATTCCGCCTCGTTTTTGGCAGGAGCGGATTGAAGCGGAATCTGGATGGGATTATACCGGCCGGTTTAACCGACAATGCGGCTATTATCTGCCCGTCGATTTAAATGCCCTGCTCTACAAATACGAAACGGACTTTTTGCACTTTTCGAAAATCCTGGGGCATGAAAACGAAGGACAGCAATGGAAAGAGAGGGCTTTACTCCGTAAACAGCGGATCGACCGCTATCTGTGGAACGATCAGGAGGGTACATACTTCGATTACGATTTTGTCCGCCAACGACAAAATCGATATCATTCCTTAGCGGCCTTTTCCCCCCTTTGGTCTAAAGCAGCGTCTCCTTATCAAGCCCAAAGGATTGCCCAGCGCCTGCCCATGTTTCTCTACCCCGGAGGAGTGGTGACATCCACCGTACGATCAGGATTCCAATGGGATTATCCCAATGGTTGGGCCCCGCTGCAATGGGTTGTTGCCAAGGGGTTGCAAAATTACCGCTATGAAAAGGAAAGCCGAATTATTACCGAACGCTGGGTCCGTTTATGTACAAAGATGTTCTTGCAGCACGGTAAATTATTTGAGAAATATAACGTGGTCGATTTCAATATTCAGACGGCCGGCAGGTATCCTTTACAAGAAGGCTTTGGCTGGACCAATGCGATCTACACAAAATTCGCCGTTGAGTTCCTGGGATGCCGGATTGATAAAAAGGCCCCCATAGACTAGGGGCCTGAGGTGCTTGACAACCTCCGGAGCGGGGGTGGAGGGCCGGATTTCCGACTCCGCGCCAGATGTTCCTCCCGCAGATGTGGGGGATGTCCGCTCCGCTCCCTCCGTCCCCGACCAGCGGACAAAAGGGTAAAGCGGGTTGTCCGCTAAACGGTCGGTGCCTCCGGGAGCTCCGCTGAGTGGTCGGTGCCAACAGGCGCTTCGCCGGAAACCGGCCGCCTCTGTGGCGCAGGAGGGACTTTGTCAGCAGTTTCAGGCCCCATATACTAGGGGCCTCTTGTTTTCATTGAAATCTTAAATAATGCAAAACCCGGTCGAAACTCCGCTTTACTACAGAGAACTGACCTTCATCCTGTGACCAACATACGACGGAAGGCGTTTCACCATGGTAATCATGGCACAAGATGTCTCCATCTACGCAACGGGCGAAGGGAAAATACCGGGTGCCGCTGAAACGTTTCTCATACACCTTTAACACACTGTCCTCCGCGTTTAAATCTCCTATTCGGAGGAGGCGTTCCATTTGCCCCTGTTTCTTCTCTCCATAGAAAAAGCGGGCGTCAGGCGAACTATTGTCATGCAATGAAAGGGATCCGTCATGAACATGCCACTCCTTTTTTCATCCTCCGTCCATCGATAAAAAAAGACCCCGCTTAGGGGATCTCCAATTCGTGCGGTTGATCTCTTCCATCATAAAATCGACACAGCATACATTTCAATCACTATCACTACACTTACTGATTGACGTATTGATCGATGACACTTTTGAAATGATTTAAAAAGGCAGTCTCATCACACTGGGTTTTGTCAACTCCTGTTCCGGCTTGAAGCGTTCCATCCCAGTTACTAATAAACTCGATTCCCTGGGTTCCACAAATTTCCTCCTTAAGATATCGATGGTATTCCGTTATCAAATCATGTATATCCATTTCTTCGCATTCTACCATAATAATGATATATCTCCAAACTTTCCTCACTTCGGGGTCTTCCGGTCTATTTCTCTCCAAGAACTGTTGAAGGTTCTTCATCATTTTTCAACCCCTTTTATTTTTCTTTCTTAATTCTATTGCTATTGGAATCGAATTTTGGATAGTGCGTGGTTATATAGTCGGCACTCTTAGGAACAACAAATCCTTCAACTTCAATTATTTTACCATTAGGTCCTTTTACAATAGAGCTAAACTTGACAGGGGTAACTACTCCATCCACTTCTTTATACGGAAACTTTTTGTTTTGTTTAAATTGATTTAGCGCCAACTCTCCCATATCATCAATTTGTAATTCTGTAAAGTTTTCGGGATATACAGTTTTGGGTGTCATATTTTTCGACACTTTTGCCAGATCTTCAGGAAAAGGTTACGGATCTGTATTACGGAGTTGCCTAGCCCATAGCAGTCATTTACTCTTTCGAGAGCATGATGAACTGGGTTTGTGATAGATTAAAAATGGCGAGAGCGCTTTCAAATAATAGTAGGTCAGCTGGTGCAACCTAGTTGCTGAATAAGATACGGGAGGAGCGTGGGGGATTGATTACGAAGGAAACGAAAAAGGCGATTCCCAGTGATATCGAAATCGCCCAAAGGGCAGACATGAAGCCGATTGTAGAGATAGCCGCTCAGCTGGGACTTACGGAAGAAGATGTAGAGCTCTATGGAAAGGTGAAAGCTAAAATCGCTCCCGGAGTTTGGAATCGGATCAAAACCCGTACCGACGGGAAACTGATTCTGGTTACCGCGATCAGTCCCACCCCTGCCGGTGAAGGAAAATCGACGGTCACTGTTGGTCTCGGTCAGGCGCTTAACCGGATCGAAAAAAAGGCCGTGGTGGCTCTTCGGGAGCCCTCTCTCGGGCCCAGCATGGGAATCAAAGGGGGAGCTGCCGGCGGAGGGTACTCCCAGGTATTGCCCATGGAGGACATTAACCTCCATTTTACGGGGGATTTTCATGCTGTCACTTCCGCCCATAACGCGATTTCCGCGGTGATCGACAACCATATTCATCAAGGGAACCGTCTACAGATCGATCCTCGTCGCGTCGTGTGGAAGCGGGTGATGGACCTGAACGACCGTGCTCTCCGCAACGTTGTGGTAGGCCTCGGAGGGAAAGCCCATGGGATGCCTCGGGAAGACGGTTTCGATATTACCGTTGCCTCCGAGTTGATGGCGATCCTGTGCCTGGCTGCCGACCTTGATGATCTGAAAGAACGCATTGGTCGGATCCTCGTTGCCTATACCTTCAGCGGCAAGCCCATCACCGTAGCCGAGCTGGGTGTGGCTGGAGCGGCGACCCTCCTTCTAAAGGATGCTCTGCGCCCCAACTTGGTGCAGACCCTGGAAAACACGCCTGCCTTCATCCATGGCGGTCCCTTTGCCAACATCGCCCATGGCTGCAACTCCCTGATGGCTACTCGGTTTGCCCTCAAACTATCGGAGTATACGGTGACTGAGGCGGGTTTCGGAGCTGACCTCGGGGCGGAAAAGTTCCTTCATATCAAAAGTCGAATCGGGGGATTGCGTCCGGATGTAGCTGTTATCGTGGCTACCGTACGCGCCTTGAAGATGCACGGCGGTGTCCCCAAGGATCGGTTGAAAGAGCCTGATGTGGAGGCCTTGGGGCGGGGCATGACCAACCTAGAGCGCCATGCGGAAACGATGGCTAACTTCGGCCTCCCCTTTGTCGTGGCCCTTAACCGATTCCATACGGATTCGGCGGAGGAACTGGAGGCTTTAGAGCGCTGGTGCCGGGAAAAAGGGTTTCCTTTCGCTCTGTGTGAAGTATGGGAGCATGGTGGAGCCGGTGGGGAGGCGCTGGCCAGGGAAGTGGTTCGCCTCACCGAGAGCGGAGAGAACCGATTTCAATTCCTCTATGAGACGGATCAGCCGATCCGTTCCAAGATCTCCCGTATCGCCCGTAGCGTCTACGGAGCATCGGGTGTCACCTATACCCCTCAGGCGGAAAAGCAGATCGCTGAGTGCGAAGCTAACGGCTGGGGTGAACTACCGATCTGCATGGCGAAGACTCAGTACTCTCTCTCCGACGATCCCGCGTTACTGGGCCGACCGGAAGACTTCACCCTTCACGTGCGGGAGGTCCGGCCGTCGGTGGGAGCCGGTTTCCTGGTCGCTCTGACTGGGGATATGCTAACGATGCCGGGCTTGCCCAAAAAACCCGCCGCCCTCGATATGGATATCGATAAAGAAGGGCGAGTGTATGGGTTGTTTTGAGCAGAGATTGCCAAGAGCATCAGCAGGGGGCGGAGATTGGGATTATGTCGGTTCTTCTACTTTCCAAAATGTGTTGTGGTTGAGTCCGGCGGAGGTTATTTTAAGACTTGTATCAGTCGTGGCTCAGTGGGTGGGCATTATGAGTTGTGGGAGAAAGATCCTTATAATCCCGATGATTATATAGGCACTGAATATATACCTCCTGGCGGATGTCAGACATGGAATGTTAATAAATTTGTTGACGGAGCAAATGGGAAAGCAGAATGATATCTTGTTATATCCGAATGGTTTAAAGATCGTATTTACTCAACGACAGCAAAATTTTATGATTAATATTAGACCGATCCGCCAGGTCTCCACACTGGCGGATTATTTGTGATTAGTTAGCCTAAATTGGTTTTTTTCTCACATTAGGATTAAGAAATGTGGAGGCATTGTTTCATTATGTAAAAGAATGAAAGGATGGAACCATGGACGTTTTGGTGTTGGAGGAAGTCTCCAAAAAAATCGGTTCGCGACGGATTGTGAACAACGTCAGTATGCGAGTCAGAGAAGGGGAAGTATACGGTTTTCTTGGACCTAATGGTGCCGGCAAAACCACAACCATTCGTATGATTGTTGGCTTGATCCAGCCGACTCGTGGAACGATTCGCATCATGGGTCATGATGTGCAAAAAAGGCCCGCCCAGGCGATGGCTCATATTGGCACGATTGTTGAAAATCCGGAGACTTATTCCTATCTCTCAGGACGAAAGAATCTGATTCACTATGCGCGATTGGCTGGATTAAGCAAAAAGGAGCGGGATCGACGAGTTGAAGAAGTGACTGAGCTCGTCCGATTGACTGATAGAATTGATGATAAAGTAAAAACATACTCACTCGGAATGCGTCAACGTCTGGGCGTGGCCCAAGCATTGCTGGCTAATCCTCGATTATTGGTACTGGACGAGCCTACCAATGGGTTGGATCCGGCAGGCATACGGGAGTTTCGTGACTTGATTCGACGTCTGGCGGATGACGGAATGGCCGTCTTTGTTTCCAGTCATTTACTAAGCGAGATTCAAATGATGTGTGATCGGGTGGCGATTCTAAACCATGGTCGTTTGTTGAGGGAAGCCGATGTGTCGGAATTGCTGGAACAAGCCGCCAGTGTTTCATTCCGTGTACGTGACTCGGCTTACGCGCTACAGGTTTTTCAACGGGAAGGCGTGAAGGCCAAAGAGGGGGAGCACGGAATCATCTATACCTATTTGGAAGAAGAGGCTATTCCGGAAATGGTTAAAAGGTTGGTATATCAGGATGTAGCGATCTATAGTGTTCAATTACAGAAAAATTCGTTGGAAGAGACGTTCTTACAGTTAACGGAAAAGCCGGGTGTAGAAGAAGGGAAAGGAGGGGGAGTCGGTGCGTGAGTGGGGCCGTGTGTTTGCTAACGAATGGATGAAGCTGATTCATCGCCGCCAATTTTGGATCATCATGCTGCTGGCTGTGCTGATGAGCATCGGTTTATCAGGAACTATGTATCAGTGGGAGAAGGAATATGCTCCTGGTAACTTGATTGTTGATATGAAACAGAGAATTGAAAGATACGAACAAAATCTGAGAGAAATGAAAAAAGAGTCGTTAAAAGGAACATCAGAGGGAGCAAGTTCATCGGACTTACAAAAAGAAATCAAAATGGTAGAGAAAAGCATCGAGAGACTCAAAGGAAAATTACATCGGATGCAGCAATTGAAGTCACCAGACTGGGATCAATTGATTAAAAGTGATTTAGCGAAGTTGCAACAAAGGATGGAGAAGTATCAAGGCGATTCGGAAGCTGGCCGTGAAAGTCAAAGACAGAAAGGTTATGCGCAACAAACGGAGTGGCAATATCTTCTGGAGCGAGATATTCCTCCCCTTCTGCAGGGTGAGTTTACCGCTTGGAAAGCGATGAATCAACTGATGCCGCTTGCATCTGGATTGTTCCTACCTATGTTGTTGGTCATACTCGTGGCGGACATGGTGTCCGGAGAGACTGCAAGTGGTACGATGAAACTGCTGCTCGTTCGTCCCGTCTCCCGGGTGAAGATCCTACTGGGAAAATGGGCGGCCAGTCTTACGGCAACCATGGTACTATCACTGTGCTTTTTTGCGACGATGCTGGCTGTTCATCTGCTGTTGTATAGTTCAGACGGGGCCCGTCAGCCACACTTCGTGAACGTGGATTTCCTTTTCGGTATGGGGAAAGAAGGACAAATCGTTCCCATTCCGCTTTTTGATAAAGCCTTGTTAATACCCGAGTGGCAATATATCGCAGGATCCATGTTGTTGAGCGTTTTCGCTATGATGGCCGTGGCCTCTATTACGTTTTTATGTTCTACTGTATTTAAATCACCGTTGATCAGTTCAGGGGCGGCTCTCGCCATGGTGATTCTAGGACAAGCACTTCAACAGGAAGTACACAACGGGAAATGGATGTTCTGGTTGTTCACCGTTCATTTAAACCCAGGCAGTAATTGGGATGGTCAGCTTTCAAACACCATGGAAGCAAATTTGCCTCTGACAACGGGCATCACGGTGTTGACGATCTGGATCGGAGTGACTCTTCTGGCGTCATTACTGTATTTCCGGAAGAAAGATATCTTGAACGCATGATTGGAAGAGCGGTGCTCCGTTGAAAAAGACGGACACCGTTCTGTTTTTTGAAGCCGGGATCAAGGCTCGGCCCGGTGGTGAGGCTATGTCCGTTCTCTCTAGCCTATGAATAAATAACCATGCTCTGATAGACTAAAGAACCTCAATCCCATATTTCCAAGCACACCCAGTATGGTACAATGGCTGCGGGGAACCTCTCCCGGTCAGGCGACCAGGAAACCGGTTTCGACCATGCCCGGTTTACCCAAAAAGCCTGCCGCCCTTGATATGTATAATTAGCTTTGAAACAAGAAAGCCCCCACGACCCCTATGCCAAGAAGAAAAACCGTGATCAGGATCGTTTTTATTACCACATCCGATGCAAAATAGATGAATTTATCCGCAGGGTCTTTCTTTTGCCACTCTTCTTCCTCCTTTTCTTGCTTCCGCTTGAAGTTTGCGATGAGATTCTTTATGTCCATCACCCCCTGATAGATGTGCTTTTATCTTAAAACAGTCCCGCTAAAAGTGCCATGCCCAAAAACGATCGCAGTCGGCGTCGATTGAATTCAAGGTTCCGCCCTGCTATGATGGGGTTGGACTTTTTTCCGAAAAGCAGGTGGATACCCATGTTATTGGTGATGGATGTCGGCAATACTCATATAGTATTGGGGCTGTATCAGGGGGATGAGCTGGTGCATCATTGGCGCATCCACACCGACCGCCGTTCCACGGAAGACGAGTACGGTATGCGGCTGAAAAACCTCTTCCACCATGTAGGCGTCTCTTTAGAGGAGGTAGACGGGGTGGCGATCTGTTCCGTAGTCCCGCCCCTGACCCACGTTCTGAAGCTGTTGACGAAGAAATATTTTCAACTTACTCCCCTGATCGTCGGTCCGGGGGTAAAGACAGGATTGAACATCCAGTACGAAACCCCCAGGGAAGTAGGGGCAGACCGCATTGTCAACGCTGTTGCCGCCTTGGAGCGTTACGGGACACCGGTGATTGTCGTCGACTTTGGGACGGCCACCACTTTTTGCTTTATCAACGAAGAAGGACGCTATATCGGCGGGGCGATTACTCCGGGGATCAACGTCGCCACCGAGGCCCTCTATGAACGGGCTTCCCAGTTAACACGGGTGGAGATTGTCAAGCCGGAGAGTGTAGTTGGTCGAAATACGGTGAAAGCCGTTCAAGCGGGTGTCTTTTATGGCTATGTCGGCGTTGTCGACGGAATTGTCTCCCGTATGCGGAACCAGTTAAGGGAGATTCCGACGGTGGTGGCCACCGGCGGCCTCGCAGAACTGATCTGTGGAGATACCCAGACGATCGATGAGGTGGATCCGCTACTGACCCTGGAAGGGCTGAAGCTGGTTTTTGAGCGGAACCGGAAATAAATTGTTTCGGGACCCCGGCGATGGGGTTCCTTTTAGTCAGGGGGATTTTTCCCCAGGAAGGCAGGGTTTGTGATGAGTGGAGATTATGCGATCGGGGGCATGGCTTTCGACGGACACGTTCGCGGGATTGCTGTTGTTACGACCGATTTGGTGGGAGAGTTGCAGCGGCGGCACCAGACCTGGCCCGTCGTCAGTGCCGCTTTGGGACGAACGGTTTCGGCAGGAGCCATGATGGGGATGATGATGAAAAGTGACCGGGACCGGCTGACGATCCAGGTTCGGGGAGACGGTCCCATCGGTCAGATCGTCGTCGATGCCGACGCGTTGGGACATGTGCGGGGCTATGTAGACAATCCCGCCGTAGACCTTCCTCTGAACAATCAGGGCAAGCTGGATGTAGCGGCTGCTGTCGGTAAGGGCACTCTGGATGTGGTGAAAGACCTGGGGCTGAAAGAACCCTACCGGGGGAGCGTGCGTTTGGTCTCTGGAGAATTGGGGGATGATTTTACCTATTATTTGACCGTGTCGGAGCAGGTGCCCTCCGCGGTGGGAGTGGGTGTATTGGTGGATCGAGACGCTACGATTCTCCATTCCGGCGGCTTTATCATCCAGATGATGCCTGGTGCCGAGGAGTCCCTCATTACCGAACTGGAGCAACGCATTCAAGAAGCTCCCCCGGTGACGAAACAGATGGAAGCCGGCGCAGGGCCTGAGGAGATGCTGTTTCGCATTTTAGGCGAAGATTTCACGATTCACCATCGGCAAGAACTTGCCTTCCGTTGCCATTGCTCCCGGGAGCGAACCGAGGCCACATTGAAAAGCCTCGGAGAAGAGGAACTGACGAACCTGATCGAGGAACAGAGAAAAGCAGAAGTGATCTGCCACTTCTGCAACGAAGCTTACCAATTCTCCCGGGAGGAGTTAGAATTCCTACGGGAGAAAGTGGACGGGGAAAGTTGAGGGAAACGACGAAGGGAACCGGGTCTTGACTATTTGCAAGACCCGGGTTTCTTTTCTAGTAATCGGGAAAAGAAAAATGGAGAAGAAAGTCTGTCTGTTAATTGACAATGTTCCCCCGCCTTGTTACGATAAAATCATAAATTCCTACCGAACTACTAGGTCATAGGAGGTTCATCCATGCGCGTAGCAGAAAATATCCTGCAACTGATTGGGGAAACCCCGGTTGTCAAATTGAACCGGATCGTAGGGAAGGCCGATGCCGATGTCTATCTGAAGCTGGAATACTTCAACCCCGGCAGCAGCGTGAAAGACCGGATCGCGTACAGCATGATCCAAGAAGCGGAGAAGCGGGGCGATCTGAAGCCGGGCTCTACTATCGTAGAACCGACTAGTGGTAACACCGGGATTGGGCTAGCGATGGTCGCTGCCGCCAAGGGATACCGCGCCTTGCTTGTGATGCCCGATACAATGAGCCTCGAGCGTCGTAACTTGTTGCGCGCCTATGGTGCTGAGCTGGTTCTTACCCCTGGAGCGGAAGGGATGAAGGGAGCCATCGCCAAAGCGGAAGAAATCGCGCGGGAGAACCCGGATTACTTCATGCCGCAACAGTTTAACAACCAGGACAACGTCAAAATCCACCGCGAGACAACCGGTCCGGAATTGGTCCGCCAAATGGAAGGGAAGATCGATGCCTTCGTCTCCGGGATCGGCACCGGGGGCACCATCACCGGGGCGGGTGAAGTGCTGAAAAAGGAGATCCCCGGTATCCATATCGTCGCTGTGGAACCCACCGCTTCTCCGGTTCTGTCCGGTGGGAAGCCTGGCCCCCACAAAATCCAGGGAATCGGTGCTGGATTTGCGCCTGAAATTTTGGACACGGACCTCTATGATGAAGTGATAACCGTTGCCAACGAAGAAGCGTTTGAATGGGCTCGCCGCATGGCCAAGGAAGAGGGCATCCTCGGGGGGATCTCCTCCGGAGCTGCTGTCGCTGCCGCAGTGAAACTCGCCCGTCGGCTCGGCGCCGGCAAGCGGGTGGTGGCCGTTCTCCCCTCCAATGGCGAGCGGTACCTGACCACCCAACTGTACCAGTTTGACGAAGAGTAAACGTGTTGCCGAAAAATGGAGCGAAAGCCCCGTCCGTCCAGGGCGGGGTTTTCGCAATGGAAACCTTTTTTCCCCATGCGATTTGTTGTAAACTGATGGGAGGAGTATGTTCGTCCCACATCTCTACGCACAGGCGGGACGGTAAGAATGGGTGAGATCAGAAGAGACAGGATGAGAGGAGACGAGGAACGATGATTCTGGTGATCGATAACTACGATTCCTTTACCTACAATTTGGTTCAGTATCTCGGGGAGTTGGGAGAAGAAATCCAGGTGTACCGGAATGATCAGATCACTGTCGAAGGGGTAGAGGCCATCGCTCCTGACGTGGTGTTGATTTCCCCCGGTCCAGGAAATCCTGATGAAGCGGGGGTCAGTTTGGAACTGGTGCGGCGCCTTGCTGGGCGTATTCCGATTTTGGGTGTCTGCCTCGGACACCAGACGATTGCCCAAGCCTTCGGAGGCAGAGTGATCCGAGCCGGACGGCTGATGCACGGGAAGACCTCCCCGATCCTTCATGATGGGAGCACGATTTTCCGCGGGTTACCCTCTCCCTTCCAAGCCAACCGCTATCATTCCTTGATCGTTGACCGGGAGAGCATCCCGCCGGATTTTATCATCAGTGCGGCGACGGGGGAAGGGGAAGTGATGGCGATTCGCCATCGGGAGCTTCCCCTCGAAGGGGTACAGTTTCACCCTGAATCGATCCTGACCGATCATGGAAAGCAGATGCTGGCCAATTTTATAGAAACTTACTGCCCAGAAAAGGATAAACTCCGGCAGTTCGACGATCCGCCGGTTGTTTCAAGCTGATGTACGGGACAGATGATACAGGAGGAAAACGGCGATGACCCAGTACCAAACGGACATGCAGACCAAGACCCTGCCCCGTCCGCTACAGGCGGGCCCCTATATGCTGCCGATCCATCAGCGAACCGTTGTGATGGGGATTCTCAATGTCACCCCGGATTCTTTCTCCGACGGAGGGCGCTACAGCCATTTGGACAGGGCGGTTGCCCATGCCCGCCGCATGGTCGAGGAAGGGGCTGATATCATCGATGTCGGCGGTGAATCTACTCGCCCCGGTCATCAGCCCGTCTCCTTGGAAGAAGAGCTCGCCCGGGTGATTCCCGTGGTCGAGAGGCTGTCCCGTGAAGTGGACTGCCCCATCTCTGTCGACACTTATAAGGCGGAGACGGCCCGGCGTGCGGTGGAAGCCGGTGCCCATATCATTAATGACGTGTGGGGGTTTAAAAAGGATCCGGATATGGCACCCACGGCGGCGGAATTGGATGTTCCCGTCATCCTGATGCACAATCGGGAGCAGTCTGGATACGGCAGGTTGCTGGATGACGTGTGCACCGACCTGATGGAGAGTGTGGATATCGCCCGTCGGGCCGGTGTCCGGGATGAGCAGATCATCCTGGATCCCGGAATCGGATTTGCAAAAAGCTACCAAGACAATCTGACCGTCATGGGCAATTTGGATCAGATTGTCCAGCTTGGATTTCCGGTTCTCCTCGGCACCTCTCGCAAATCCTTCGTCGGCCTCACTTTGGATTTGCCGGTGGAAGAACGGGTGGAGGGGACCAGCGCCACGATTACGCTGGGGATCGCCAAGGGATGTCGGCTGGTTCGTGTCCATGATGTGAAAGAAATGGTCCGGGTTGCCCGTATGACCGACGTCATGGTCGAGGCGGAGCATAGGGAGGGATAAAGCGTGGACAAGATCTTTTTTAATAAGATGGCGTTTTATGCCTACCACGGAGCCTTCTCGGAAGAGAACCGCCTCGGTCAGCGCTTTTTCGTCGACCTGGAGCTCATGATCGATCTGAAACCGGCCGCAGCTGGTGATGACTTGAGCCGGACGGTGGATTATGGCAAGGTATATGAAACGGTCCAACAAGAAGTGAAAGGGAAGACTTATGCCTTGGTGGAGACGTTGGCAGAGCGGATCGCCGAGCAGTTGTTACATGCCTTCCCTTTGGAAGAAGTGATGGTACGGGTGACCAAACCGGATCCACCCATCCCTGGCCATTATGACTCCGTGGGCGTCGAAATCCGCCGGGGGCGATCATGAGGAGCCAGGTCACCGCCTATATCGGGCTGGGCACCAACCTGGGCGATCGTTTGGCCAACCTGAAAGAAGCCCTGGATCGTCTAGACGCTCGGCAGGGGATTGAGGTGACCCGCATCTCATCGATCTATGAAACAGACCCCATCGGGTTCGCTGACCAGCCCGACTTCCTCAATATGTGCGCCGAGCTGGTTACGGATCTTTCCCCGGAGGAACTGCTGGATGCCCTCCTGGGGGTGGAGCAGGAGCTGTTTCGGGTACGGACGGTCCGATGGGGGCCCCGCACCATTGATCTGGATCTCCTTCTTTACGGAGAGCAGGTATTCAAGGGTGACCAGTTGACGATTCCCCATCCGCGCATGACGGAGCGGGCCTTTGTCCTCGTCCCCTTGGCGGATCTCGCTCCGGATGCCGTAGTCCCCCCGACGGGCAAGACGGTTGCTCAGCTGGCGGAAGAGTTGGAGGACGATGGGGAGATCCGGCGAGCCGCTTCCCAGCTGGAATGGGGAAATTCCCGTGAGATTAGCCCCTTAAACGGAATGATCAACTGACGAATAAGGAGGTGGAAAGCGATGAAATTGAAAATCGGACCGATTGAAACGGAGAATAACGTGGTGCTGGCCCCGATGGCCGGTGTCTGTAACCCCGCCTTCCGGCTGATCGCCAAGGAATTCGGCACTGGCCTCGTCTGCGCCGAGATGGTGAGTGACAAAGCGATCCTGCATGGGAACGAGCGGACGAAACAGATGCTGTACGTGGATGAACGGGAGAAACCCCTCTCTCTGCAGATTTTCGGTGGGGACAAAAACACGTTGGTTGAAGCGGCACAGGTTGTGGATAAGCAGACCAACGCCGACATCATCGACATCAATATGGGGTGCCCAGTGCCCAAGGTGACCAAATGTGATGCCGGGGCCCGCTGGCTCCTCGACCCCGATAAGATTGAGGAGATGGTATCCGCCGTCGTGGAGAAGGTAGAGAAGCCGGTAACGGTGAAGATGAGGATGGGATGGGATGAGGAGCATATCTACGCCGTCGACAACGCTCGCGCCCTGGAACGGGCCGGGGCGAAGGCCGTCTCCCTCCATGGGCGTACCCGGGTACAGATGTACACGGGCAAGGCTGATTGGGATATTATCCGTCAAGTCAAAGCGGCCGTAGATATTCCCGTGATCGGCAACGGAGACGTGCAAACCCCCGAAGACGCCAAGCGGATGCTGGACACCACCGGCTGTGACGGGGTCATGATCGGTCGGGCCGCCCTGGGGAACCCCTGGATGCTGTATCGGACCATCCATTATCTGACCGCCGGGGAGCTCCTCCCTGAGCCTTCCCCCCAGGAGAAGATGAAGATCGCCATCCTCCATATGGACCGCTTGATCGCTCTCCGGGGCGAGGAAGTGGCCGTGCGGGAGATGCGGAAACACGCCTCCTGGTACCTGCGTGGGATGCGCGGCGCCGCCCGAATCAAGGACAACGTCAACGAGCAGACCACCCGAGACGGCATGGCCCGTCTGTTAACGGAGTTTGCCGAGCAGTTGGAAGAAAGACAGAAAGACTTGCCGGCCTAAGGGCTCCAGAGTGGCTGGAGCCCCGCCGGGTTTTCCCCCGTGATTGTCAGCCGCCGGGTACCGGCGGCTTTCATCGGTCTAATCCCCCGGTTCTTTGACCATAACAGAGAGTAAGAGAGAGGGCGGGGAGCACCCGCTGCCTTACGAGGAGTGATTCGGAAGTGAGCCAAGAAGAAGAGCGTCGAGAAGGGCGGGGTGAGGAGACCAGCGAGCTCCTGCAAATCCGCCGTGACAAGATGGAAACCCTGCGGGAACGGGGTATCGACCCCTTTGGACAAAAGTTTGATCGAACCCACAACGCCCAGGAGATTCTGGATGCCTTCGATCATCTGGATAAAGAGGCGATTGCGGAACTTGGGCAAAAAGCGGTGATCGCAGGGCGTCTCATCTCTAAGCGCAAACAGGGGAAAGCCTCCTTTGCCCATCTCCAGGACCAGTCGGGCCGCATCCAGATCTATGTGCGGAAAGACACCGTCGGCGAAGAGCAATATGAAACCTTCACCACGGCTGACTTAGGCGACTGGATGGGAATTCGCGGTACTGTCTTCAAAACCAACCGAGGGGAAACCAGCGTCCAGGCCGAGGAAGTCGTCTTCCTCTCCAAATCCCTCCGTCCGCTGCCGGAGAAGTTCCACGGGCTGAAGGATGTGGAGCTCCGCTATCGCAAGCGGTATCTGGACCTGATCATGAACCCGGAGGTAAAGGAGACCTTTATCACCCGCAGCCGGATCATCAGTGCGATCCGCCGCTATCTCGACGGGGAGGGCTACCTGGAGGTGGAGACACCGACCTTGCATACCATCCCAGGGGGTGCTGCGGCTCGTCCGTTTATCACCCATCACAATGCCCTCGACATGGAGCTTTACATGCGGATTGCGATCGAGCTCCATTTGAAACGGCTAATCGTCGGCGGCATCGAAAAGGTGTATGAAATCGGTCGGGTATACCGGAACGAAGGCATTTCCACCCGTCATAATCCAGAGTTTACGATGCTGGAGCTGTATGAGTCCTATGCGGACTTCCACGATATCATGGATCTGACGGAAAACATCATCACCCATGCCGCGAAAGAGGTGCTCGGGACTGATACAGTCACCTACAACGGCGAGGAGATCCGCCTTTCCGGCCCCTGGGCCCGTAAACATATGGCTGACCTCGTGAAAGAGCATACCGGCGCTGACTTTTGGGCGGACATGAGCGACGAAGAGGCGCTGGCCTTAGCCAAAGAGCACGGTGTCGAGACCAAACCCGGTATGACCTTCGGCCACGTTCTCAACGAGTTTTTCGAGCAAAAGGTGGAAGAGAAACTGATCCAGCCCACCTTTGTTTACGGCCATCCGGTTGCGATCTCCCCTCTCGCCAAGAAGAATGCCGACGACGCGCGTTTTACCGACCGTTTTGAGCTGTTCATCGTCGGCCGGGAGCACGCTAACGCCTTTACTGAGCTCAATGATCCCGTCGACCAGCGGGAGCGCTTCGAAGCCCAAGTGAAAGAGAAAGCCCAGGGTAATGACGAAGCCCACCCCATGGACGAGGACTTCCTGGAAGCCCTCGAATATGGGATGCCCCCTACGGGCGGCCTCGGGATCGGTATCGACCGCCTGGTGATGCTTCTCACCGACAGCCCCTCTATCCGCGACGTCCTGCTGTTCCCGGTGATGCGGGGACAGGGTTAAAAAAGAGCATAACGGTATTACACCTCCCCCCGAGTCATCGGAGGGAGGTGTTTTTTTAGGGGATTTCCTTTTTCAGTACCTTGTTGAGCCGTTCCGGGTAGTTGGTGGAGATGGCGTCAACGCCCCAGGAGAGGAGGCGGCGCATATCCCGTTTGCGATTGACGGTATAGGGATGGATTCTTAAGCCGTGGGAGCGGGCCCGACGCACATCCTCCCGGTCCATGCGTTTGTAGCTGAACCCGATCCCCCAGGCATACCGCCTGATTCGGTTCAGTTCCCGATGGGAGATGTAGCCGGCATCTTTATAATGAATCAGCTGAACCAGGGGGATCTCAGGAGCCTGCCGATGGATGCGTTGCAGGGTCTCCCGACTGAATGAATGGATGATGACCGGTGAGGGGCGGCCTTTTTGCGGCAACAGGTGGTAACGTTGGAGGGTCTTGAGGAGTTTTCGTTCCAAAAGGGGAGCTGAGGAGCCTTCTTTGATCTCCAGACAGTACCGTACACGACGGCCCTGGGAAAGAAGCACTTCCTCCAGCGTAGGGACTTGTGCATGCTGGAAAGAGGGGTGAGCCTTTTTCGGATGTCGCCGGTTGAACCAGCTCCCCGCGTCAAGGCGCTTGAGCTCTTTGAGCGTATAGCGAGTCAAAGGCCCCTGACCGTCCGTAGTACGGTCGACCGTGTCGTCATGGAGAACGACGAGGTGACCGTCTCCCGTCATCTGGATATCCAGTTCAATAAAGTCGGCCCCCATCCGGCGGCCCAGTTCAAAGGCGAAGAGGGTGGACTCCGGTGCCGACCCCGAGGCCCCCCGGTGGGCGATATTCCATACGGATTCCAACGTGATCACCGGTGGCGCTTCGGCGACCACCGGCTGTGGAGGAACAGCCGTCAACCACCCCGTTGCTGTCACCACCGCCATCATACTCCGCAGCCATCGGCCCATCCCGTCTCCCCTTTCGCCGGAATTGGGATTGGCAGGGACTCCCGCCGGATTCCGGCTTTTGTTAGGGTTTCCGCCAGTGGCAATCTCATACGAAAAAACCGCCCGGTAGCCGGGCGGTAAGGTTTAACCGCTGAGGTTCTTATTTCTCTTTCAGGACTTCTCGCAGCCGGTCGGGATGGTTGGTGAACATGCCGGTGACACCCCAGTCGATCAACTTCCGCATGTCCGCCTTTTCGTTGACGGTGTAAGGGTGAATCTCCAGACCATGTTCCCGTACCTTTTGGACATAGGAGCGGTCGATCTTATCAAAGTTGGGGCCGACCCCCACAGCGTATTGTTTCACTTCGTTCAGCTCTTCATCGGAGATATGACCGGAGATATCATACCAGAGGAGCTGGACTAGGGGGATGTCCGGGTTCAGCCGGTTCATTTTGAGGAGGCTTTCCTGACTGAAGGACTGAACCAGCACGTGTCCGTTTCTTAGGGATTTCTTTGAAGTAAGGCCGTATTTTTTCAACGTACAGAGCAGCTTTTCTTCCATGCCGGGGTAAATATCAGGTGCCTTGGTCTCGATATAATACTTTTTGTTTTTGCCGAAGCGTTTCAGTACCTCATCCAACGTAGGGACCTTTAGTCCTTTATACTCCGCCTTGGCGTAGGCGGGGTACTGTTCATTGAACCAGGAGCCGGCGTCCAGCTGCTTGATCTCAGCCAGGGTATGATCCTTCACCTGGCCAGTGCCGTTGGTGGTCCGGTCCAATGTTTCGTCGTGAAGGGCGATCAGATGGCCGTCTTTGGTCATCTGGAGATCGATCTCGATGTAGTCACCCTTCATCTTGTCCCCCAGCTCATAGGAAGCCATAGTGTGCTCCGGGGCATAGGCGGAGGCGCCCCGGTGAGCGACATTGAGTACCTGGGGCTTTTTCGGTGTGGCCGCATGGGCGGTGGCCCCGCCGAAGACGGCAGTCAACAGGCCGGCGACTGCGAGGCCGGAAAAGACAGAGCGATGAGAAGCTTTCAAAGGATTCATCCTTTCACGGGGTTTTTTCTTTTCATCCTAGCGGTCCATGTTTAAGGAGATATGATGTCCGCGTTAATTCCTTCTATAGAGAAGGGGAAATCTCCTGGGGCGTGTAAGGGGCTCGACCCAAAAAGCCCTGCTGGGGAACACGGCTTTCCATTTTTTTATAGCATAAAAAAACGGAGGGAATCGATGAGCCGGTGAAGAAGTGATTCACGCAATCTTAAAAAAATGAGGAAGTGATCCCATGCGAGGATGGCGAGCGCCTTTTGTTTGGATGACAGCTATTGTGCTCTTATTCGCCGTCGCGGTCCCGAGTGTAGGAGCGGGCGCCCAGGCAGGAGGGCCCAACCCAGATGATCCGCGGCAGGTGGATGTCGGAAAGTATGGCATGGTGGTATCAGCCCATCCTCTCGCTTCCAAAGTGGGGGCGGATGTCTTGAAGAAGGGCGGCAATGCCGTCGATGCCGCTGTGGCGATTCAATTCGCCCTCAACGTGGCCGAACCGATGATGTCCGGAATCGGCGGCGGCGGCTTCATGATGGTTTACCACGGCAAGAACAAGAAGATCGATATCGTGGACAGCCGGGAACGAGCCCCCGCCGGAGCCCGCCCCGACATGTTCCTCGACGAAAACGGAAAGCCGATCCCCTTCAGTCAACGCCACACTCACGGCAATGCCATCGGAGTGCCCGGCACCCTGAAAGGGCTGGATAAAGCGCTGTCCCGGTGGGGGACCCGCCCGATGGCTCAGTTGATCAAACCGGCGATCCGGATGGCGGATCAAGGTGTGCCGGTGAACTGGGTACTAGCCGACGCCATCGAGGAGAACAAAGAAAAGCTGGCCAAGACCGCTGCCAAGGACGTCTTCCTCCCCAACGGGGAACCCTTAAAAGAGGGGGACCGTCTCGTTCAGAAAGACTTGGCTCACACCTTCCGCTTGATTCAGTGGCATGGGACAAAGGCTTTCTATCGCGGAAAAATCGGCAAAGCGATCGCCGCCGCCAGCCGGGAACACGGTGGCAGCATGAAGCCCCGGGACCTGAAGAAATACCGGGTCACCCTGGACAAACCGCTTCGGGGAAGCTACAAAGGATATGAAGTAGCCACCATGCCTCCCCCGAGCTCCGGCGGGATCACCGTTCTCCAGATCCTGACGATGCTGGACCGGTTGGAGATTGGTAAGGAAGATATCCGCTCTCCGGAAAAATACCACCTCTGGGCGGAAGCAAGCCGACTGGCCTTTGCCGACCGGGCTGCTTACATCGGAGATCCTACCTTTGTCGATGTTCCCATAAAGGGAATGACGAACCCCGACTACTTGAACAAGCGAAGCACCCTTGTTAACCGGGAACAAGCCGCCACCAAGGTGGAACCGGGGGACCCCTGGGCATACCAGACCGGAAACGGCCAAGCCGCTCCCCAGCAAAAGGATGACCGTACCACCGGCGAAACCACCCACTTCTCCGTCGCCGACCGATGGGGTAACCTGGTATCCTACACTACCACCATCGAGCAACTCTTCGGCTCCGGCGTCATGGTCCCCGGCTACGGCATCATGCTCAACAATCAACTGACCGACTTCGACGCCGTCCCCGGCGGCCCCAACGAAGTTCAACCCGGCAAACGCCCGATGAGCTCCATGAGCCCGACCCTTCTCTTTAAGGACGGCAAACCCGTCATGGTCGTCGGCTCCCCCGGAGGCCCCACGATCATCGCCTCCGTCGCCCAAACCATCCTCAACACTGTCGAATACGACCAATCACTCAAGGAGGCCATCGAAGAACCCCGCATCTACAACAGCCACACCTCCCGTATCCGCTGGGAGCCCGGCATCCCAGATACCGTCCGAACCAACCTCCAATCCAAAGGCCACCGCTTCGAATCCTCCCCCCGCTACATCGGCAACGTCAACGCCATCTGGATCGACCGCCGAACCGGACTCTACCACGGCGCAGGCGACTCGACCCGGGAGAGCACAGCGATTGGGTTGTGGAGGTAGCATGGAAAAGTGAAAGAGCCCCTTCGCTTGTAACAGCGAAGGGGCTCTATTTGTAGGCAATACGATTATTTAGGGCCTATCTTTATTTTTGGTTCATATGCGGCTATCACATCAACAACTGAGTCAACTGCTAAAAAAGAAAAGTGTATCAGTTCCTCCGATAATGCAATTTCAAAAGAACTATTTACTAACCATTGCATGTAATCGGAGTTTTTAACTTTGAAAAAGGTCCATCCCGAATAAAAGTGAGTCCCGTGCTGTTTATCAAGGTTGTTTATAGTTTTTAGCATAAATCCTTCATCTGTGCTTCTATAAGCGTGTACAGAACAATCGAATATCACTTCTGCTTTCTTTTTTTCATCTCTAGAATCAGACAAATATATTTTTAAACCATCTATACTGTCGGTTAACGAATCGACATAGTATTTTGGGGATAAATCATTTGTTGGCATCCATCTCTCCCAAATTTCTTTCACTTATTGTCACCTACTTATATCGAATTTTAGTCGATTTTTTACCTTCATAAATTTCCAGTGTAGGCCTTCCGTCAGAGCTTTTGTTTCTAACATTTACAGTTCTTCCATCCGGTAATTTTCCTACATAACCACCTGGTATTTCTTTCACATTGGTGACTCCTAAGCTATTGAAATCTTTACGCGCTTGGTCGAAGCCACCAGCTTTTTCATATTGTTTTGCTTTACCCTTAGTAGCTCTACCGGGAGTAGCTCCTTCCAAGATGTTATCTACAGAATTAGATTTTTTAACCTTATCCACCTTATCATCGCACGCACACTTAAACTTCTTCTTCCCTCGTTCGGCTACCTCATCCACTTTTCCCTTGGACTTCTTTAGCCTCTTCCCGGCCTGAGTCTTAGAGAGGGAATTGTCCAGTTTCTTGGTGTAGTCTAAGGCTTTTCCGCCATACTTGACCCCTTTGGCCAGTTTGGCGGCAGGGATGGGAACGGCGGATACACAGCTAATTCCTCGGTCAAAGCCGGATACTTTGTTTCCGTCGGTGTCCTTGCCATTGATGCAGCCGGATAAGTCATCAAGGAACAGAAAGTCTAAGGTTTCTTTGGCGACATACCCGGCATCATCGACCATCTCTCCTGAAGCGAGGTAATCATAAGCGCCTCCGGAATCATCGTCAGCCTTGGAGGATGATTGGTGGGATTTTGCGTTGGTTTTCGTCGGTTTCTTCTCTTTTGAGGGTTTTTCATCGGCATGGGGGCGGTTGCCATTGTTATTGGGCTCTTTTTCTGATAGAGAGGAACCTGCTCCGTTTTCTTGTCCTCCCCCTACATTCCCTTCAATGGCATCGTCGATTTTTTGTTGTATGGTCGATTCCGTCTGATCACTGGTGACGGCGGTATATAAGAATCCGCCGATAAGAGCGGCAGCCGCGAGTATGATTACATACTCCACCGTGGAGGCCCCTTTACGGCTTCTCGTCACCCTCGCGAATGATTCCAGCCAATCTTTCCATCGATTCATGAGTCGCTTGTCCTCCATTTAGTTTCTCATTAGGCAGGATATAGCACAATATCGAAGACATATTTAGATACAATCCAGATCAATCCCACCGAAATCAGGGTGACCGGCAGTCCGATCCAGGTAGAAAACCGATGGGCTTCTCCTACGGCAAAAAAGAGAAGAACAACATACCAGATGGTCAAAATGACCTGGATCAGTAAGAAGAATAGGTAGAAAAGCGTTAGGAAGAAACTGTCGTCGATTCGTGGAGTAAAGTCGGTAAACATCTCATCGCCAAAGAGGAGCAATTGGACCATCCATAACAGAAGCTTAAAAACATAGGGGATGAGGGAGAAAGCCACAGCGATTTGCATATCCCTCCAGGAGGCTTGTCCCTTGAAAACCTTCCCTACACCATAAAACAGCCCGGAAAAAAGGAGCCATAATAGGGGGCCGACGCCGATTCCGATCCCAAAGGAAGCGAGCAGCAAAGAGCCGAATTCAAAGTAGTCTCCCAGATCCCGATAAGATACCTGGGCGATCGTAAAGGTTACACCGGAGAGAAGGACCGGAATCAAAGGGACATACCACGCTAAAGACATATCGAGCAACCGTCGGATGACTCGTTTGGGTGTGATCCAGTAACACAAGCTTAGAAGAAGAATTTGGGGGATGGATATCATGGGCTTTCCTTTCGTTTTTTTAGAATGTTTAATACCACAACAGCACAATCGGTAATATCAGCAGAATAAAGACAACCGAAAGAATGACCGCGGTGAGGAGAATCAGTCCAAAACCTGTCCATGCGGAGGTATCATAGACTTCGGCGACACTTTTACTTAACACGACCACAAACCAAAAAAAGACGAGGTAGTTGATTAGATAGCAGAGGACGATTAAGGAAAGAAGCGGAATACTGGCGTCAATGGTGGGTGTCTCAGGTGTAAAATTCTCCTGTCCAAAGGCAAAGATCTTGATGATCCAAATGAAGAAAGTCCATACCAATGGAACGTAAGATAGAGCAACCGCTTTTCTTAGCTCACCCCATTCGGCATGCATACCCAACCAATTCCCAACCAGGGTGAGGGCCCCACTTAATAACCACCACTGCACAATGCCCATGATCGTACCGAAAAATAGGGATAAGAACAAAATCGATCCGATGGAGACTTGATCCCCTACGTTTTGCGCTTCAGCATTATCCAGAAATACCTTGATTCCTGCAAAGATAGCCAATAACCATAGCCATTTGGTGTGCCCCGAATCTACATAGTTCCTGACCGTCTCCCGCGGACTTTTCCACATGGAAAGCCACGGATTGATTTCTTGTTCTTCGTCCAGATAGCTCATTGTTACCTCCAATATCCTTTAATGAGGGGTGATTTTCTTCCATGTCCGATTGTATAAATGACGATTCGAAATCACAAGGTTCATATGGTAAAAAATTAATAGAGTAAAGAGGAGGAACACGGATTGGAAAAAATGTTTAGGCTTCTGTTGGGTATTTGGTCCGGGGCTATTTTTTGCGCACTTATACTCTTTTCCTTTTATGACTGGAATGTCATTATGGGACCCAGCATGAAGCCGACTCTTGAGCCGGAAAATATCATATTAATCAAGCGGAATCCCCGCCATATTCAGCGAGGAGACATTGTGTCTTTTCAAATCAAAGAGAAAGACGTTCCCTATATTAAGAGAGTCGTGGCCATGGAAGGCGACCGTGTGGAAGGGAGAAATCACCAACTCTACGTCAATGGGCGATCTGTACAAAAAAACGTTTCCGCTTTTTCCGCTTTAGTCGTTCCAAAAGATCATGTATTTCTGATGGGAGACAATGCTGACCAGAGCATCGACAGCCGAGATTTTGGTCCTGTATCGATTCAATCTGTGAGTGATCAAGCGGTCGCCATCATTTGGCCTCTGTCTAAAGTCGGACTGTTTAATAGTAAAAGAGCACCCTTTGAAAAATGAGGGGTGCTCTTTATTGTCTTTTTGTAATGGTTGTAGATTACTCTTAGTCAATCACCACCAATCCACGCTTCATCGTAAGTACTCCTGCTTAACACGTCTTTTAACTGATCAATCTGTTCAGCTGCCTGATTGTCTACGAATATCTTCATTTGTTCCAACTCAGACACTAGCTCATCCATTTGTCGTCTATTCAACCTAACATCTGTCCGATAGTAATCCTGTAATTTTCTCAAGGTCAAGTAGCTTCCCCAATTTTTGTTCTTCTTAAAGAGTGCATCATGCAAGGATTCAGAAATATGGTCTTTGTGGACCAATGTTCCTTTCTTGTACAGCAGCACGTCAAGAGCCATTGCTGATTCCTCCATTTCATTTCCAATCCTTCTGTGGAAATGCTGTTACTACTTCTCCGTCCTTTTCCACCACTACTCTTACCTTATAAAGCTTCTCTCCATTTGGGTCAACACCAAGGGGCTGTTTATACTCCTTCTCGTATATAAATCGGTCACCATCTTGGGTAACACGGTCAGGCTTTCTGAAAGTATCTCTGGAATAGGTTCGCCAATCACCACCAGATACAGTCCATTTACTTTTATGGGTCCATTTGTTTTTGTTTACATGGCGATCCTCTACGTGCTTGTTTGATTCACTTGAGAATGTTATCTTTTTCGGGCGCTTGGGATCTTTGGGTTTATCCTTCTCTTTGTTTTTATTCTTGCAACCTTTCCCTTTCTTTTTCGCACAGACCAGCCCTTCAACAAAATCATCCGATTTCTTCCCAATCCGGAATAGTTCTTTGACTCCGGTTTTGCCGTAACGCCATCCTTTTCCTATTCCGATGGGTATTCCTTCAACAGTCCGGTCTAGACTTTCCAAAAATCCTAGCTCTTCGCCGGTTTTGTTGTCTTTGCCAGTTAACCCCGAGCTTAAATCATCCCAAAACCACCAGCCGATCGGATCGCTTGTCGCGTAGTCCCACTCTTCTTTCGCCTTATCAGTGTAGTAATCCCAGGATTTACCAGCTTGATCTTTGACATAGCTCCCTTTACGTTTTAAGAAGTTAAGGGTCTTATCCAGAGGCCCCGGGTCTTCTTTTTTCGGTGAAGCGTTATCCGCTTCTGCTTTAGAAGAGATATCTTGGTTGTTTTGGCTTTCTTTCTTATCGGTCTTGGCTTCTAGACTGAAGGCACTCCGAATCACCGCTTCCAAGGTACTTTTGGTTTCTCCGCTACTTAGAACACCATATAAAACTGCGGCTAGTAGGGAAGCTCCAACTAGGATCAGGATATATTCCAATGTCGATGAGCCGCGTCTGCTTTTTAATAATCGTATATAGGGGTAAAACTTTTCCATTCTCTCAGCCCCATTTATAAAGTAATCAAGGCGAACAGGAAGACGAGAATGAACAATGTGAATGGTAACAGAATTACTGACCAGAAACTCTTCCAGGCTGAGATGGAATGGACTTCACTCAATCCCTGAGACAGAATGACGAAAAACCAACCAATCAAAATGAACTCTAAAAGTCCAATTAATAGAAAAAAGGATACATATCCAAGGCCCGAGGGGGTCGCAGATGAAAACATATAGTCTCCGTAAATGGTCAACAGGGGGACCCAGAGAAATAATTTAGCCACCAAAGGCACAGTGGACCAAGCGAAAACCCGCCGTGTTTCCGCCCAATCCCCGTACCCTCCGAAGGCACGGATTAATAAGTGACTCAAGCCGCTGTATAGTAACCAGGCGATGAGGCCGATGATCGGTCCGATAATAAAACTAGTCACGATGATATAATCCGTTGCTGTGCGATCCCCCAAATTTCCATTAGATGCTTGATCCAGGCGGAGCCCGATCCCGGACAGTACCACCAACCATAGATAAGGCTTTCCATTCATATTGATCAGCTCATCCATTGTGCTACGTGGGCGTGTCCACAAGTTCAACAGGGCGATTTTCAGTGCTGCCATTTTTATACCTCCCGTTATTGACGAAAGAGAACGCCTTGTATATCTTTTTTTGGTATGGGGCCCATGTCCCGGCTATCATAGCTCTCTTCTCGATCATCCCCAAGAACGAAGATGGACCCTTTGGGAACACGGATCGGCCCGAAGCTATCCATCTTTTCTTTTTTCTCTAGGTAAGGCTCTTTTGCCGGTTTCCCATTAATGTAGAGAGAACCATTTTTGCCTTCGACGGTATCTCCTTCCAAGGCGACCGTCCGTTTAATGTAATCCATTTCTTCATGGTGAAAGAGAACGATCTCTCCCACTTCGGGATTCTTAGACCACTTCAGGGAAGTAACGATTTCATCATGTTTCAAGGCGGGAGCCATACTGTTTCCATACACGCGATAGAACCCGAAGAATTGAAAGAAGAGCATGATGTTCAATACGAGTAAAACGGAAAGGCTTGTGGCCCATATGATGATGCGTTTCCATGGAATCGACATTCGCGTCCCTCCGTGATGGACAAAGCTTATCTGACTTTGTCAATATATCAAAATATGGCGCGAATCACCATGTTTTTGTTGAAGATCAGGGATAGGTATATGGGTAAATATGAAAAAAGCCATCCACCCAAAAGGGTGGATGGTTTAAGTCAGGAATGGTATATGGAAAGGAAGTTTTATTAACCTATATAATGAGGTCCCTACATCAACGGAAACCGGTGAAAGAATAGATCCTAAGTACTAGAAAATAATACTTAATATGTATTTGTGTGTCGCTTGGAAAAACTGCCGGTGATTCCCTTGTTTATCCATTGCGAATTCCATATAATAGATTCGACCTCGTAGATAAATGATTATATACTTGTACGTTGTAAAAAAGGGCGGTTATTTGTGACAATTCATTTATTATTTGGGGCGTTGGTTGTGATTCTCCTGGCGGCTACATACACCGATTTGCGGGAGCGTCTGATTTATGACCGGTTTGTTTTAAGCGGTTTGGTGTTTGCTTTGGGGGTTCACCTTTATCACAACGATCTCCCGTGGTCGGAATACTTGCTCACGGGTGTGGGAGCCTTCTTGTTCCTCGCTGTGGTTGCCGTTTTGACCAAAGGGAGTGCCATCGGGGGCGGGGATATCAAGCTTTTCGCCATGATCGGTTTTATGCTTGGATTGCAATGGTTTTTATGGATCTTTATCCTGTCCCATGTATTAGCCGGGCTGTTCATTATGGGGGCCAAACTCTTTTTCCCCAAAAAGTTTACCTTTAAAACTGAATTTCCGTTTGCTCCGTTCATTTTATCGGGTACAATCGGAACATACTTTTTGATTTGAATGGATTGATAGGATAGGATTCCTAATATTCCATATTCCACTTTAAAAAGGGACGGGTGTTGCTGAGACATGCAGGATGCAAAACGTAGAGCCATGATCTTTGCGATGTTATCAGTAGTTTTGGCGGCAATCGCGGCGTACTATTTCTTGGAACAATCCAATCAATTGGAGGCGGGATTGGGAGATGAACGAGTCGTCCTAGTTGCGAAAAAAAATATCAAATCCAGGGAACCGTTGAAGCCGGAATACTTCGAGGAGATGCCGGTTCCTGAACGTTACGCCAAGTCTAACCAAGTAAGTAATCCGTCCCAACTGGAGGGACAAGTCTCCGTAGTTGCATTGGGAAAAGGAGACCAATTGACGACCAACGTTCTTCGTCCCATCACACAGTTGGATGATCCGTCAAAGCGGTTGGTCTTGTTGCGGGCGTCAAATCGGGTTTTGTTTGATGAGTTATTCAATGCCCAAGACAGAGTGGATATCGTCGTTTCTTATGAAAAGGAAGGCGGAGGAACGACCGAACTCCTGATGAATGACAAATTGGTATACAGTGTGGCCCAGGGAAATAAAGCCGTCGGCTTGGAATTGAATCTAAAAGAAGCTCAGGCCTTGATCAAGGCGGAAAACTTCGCTCACTCCATCCGGGTGATCAAAGCTCCCCAAAAGAAGAACCTTTCAAAGAGAGCCCGGCAACGGAACCAACAGCCAAACGGAACCAACCCTGCCCAACAGCAATCCAACGGGCAGACGGGACAAGGCACGATGAGCCAAGGCAACCAATAACCAGGGGGTGGATGAAAATTGAGTAAAGATATTCGACTGACCATCGTGGATGAAGACGCCGGTCATGCCCAAGAACTTCTCAGCCGCGTCGCCAACAGCTTTCCTCAACATATACACATTACCCCTTCGGAGGTCAGGAGTGAAATCGCGCGCCTCGAGCCGGATCTGATTCTGTTGCAAGAACCAGGGGACGATTCAGGCCTCCAGATGCTTCACTATATCGCCAATGAGTTGTCCGATACCTTAGTGATCTACCTAACCAACCAACGGGATCCCGTGAAAGCTCGGGACGTGAGCCGAGCCGGTGCCTTCGACATCTTGTTTATGCCCGATGAAATCACGGCGTTAGGAGATGTGCTTTCACGTGCGGTAAAAGCGTTGGAAGCCCAAGAGAAGGGGAAGGACAAGGTGTTCACCTGGGGCCGGGGTCAAGTGATTTCCTTCTACAGTGGTAAGGGTGGATGCGGACGCAGTTTGGTATCCGCCACGCTGGCGCAAACGTTGCAAATGGACTCCAACAGTAGCGTGTTGCTGGTAGACCTCAACCTCCAATTTGGTGGTGTGGAAACTTACCTGGACGTGGACCATGAGCGCTCGATCCATGATTTGACCCCGGTTTTAAAAGAGCTGAACGACAACCATATCCGAAACGTGACCGCTATTGAAAAATCTTCCCACATGGAAGTGCTGGTCAGCCCCCGAGATGCCGAAGCGGCTGAACAAATCACCGAAGAACACGTACAACGGTTATTGCGAACCGCCCGATTGTATTACGACTACATACTCGTTGATTTACCGACGGAGATGACGTCGATTGGATACGCAGCATTGGAAGAGGCCGACCGGATGTTTTATGTGATGACCCCCGACTCGCCTTCGATCCGCACCTTTGGTCGGGTATTGGAACTCTTCAATAAACTAAGCGTGGATCCCACTGGACGGCTGGAGATCATCCTGAACCGCATCGGCCGGGAGACCGAGATGCGGCAGAAAGATATCCAGCAGCATTTTGATTTCCCGATCACCGGTCAGTTGCGGGAGGATGCCAAACGCGTACAACAAGCGATCAACCGTGGAATCCCGATCCGTACACGGCAGAAAGATAGAGGGTCGGTGTTTGTCAAGGATGTAAAAAAACTGGCTGACTCTTTGCTGGATGAACAGTCCAAGCGCTCCGCCTCATGAAGGAGGGATAGAGGATGTCCCTGTTTAACCGAAATAACCGACCTACTGAAAAACAAGCCAATGCGCGTCAAAACCGACCCGCCCAATCTCCATCGAAACCGAAAGCACCCGCAGCTAGTGACGAGCGGCTGGATAGCTTAGCTCGACACTTTAAGACTCGCTTGTTGCGGGAGACGGATCTGGAGAAGCTGACTAACATGCCCTCCGTCGAACTGCGGGTCACATTGGACCGCTTGATTGGCCGTTATATGGCCGATGAGCAAGTAGTGATTTCCCGTCAGGATCGCGACCGCTTGATTACTCGGATTATTGACGAGTCCGTTGGTTATGGTCCGTTGGAACCGTTGCTGGAAGACCCGGATATTACGGAAGTGATGGTAAACGGCCCCGATGAGATTTACTACGAAAAAAAGGGCCAAATTCACAAAACGGATATCCATTTCAGGGATGAAGAGGCGTTACGCCATGTGATTGACCGGATCGTGGCTCCTTTGGGACGCCGGGTGGATGTCAGTTCCCCCATGGTGGACGCCCGTCTCCCTGACGGAAGCCGGGTGAATGCAGTGATTCCCCCGATCAGTTTGAAGGGATCTTTGGTTTCGATTCGGAAATTCCGTAAAGATCCCATTCGCATGAAAGACTTGGTCGGCTTTGGCAGCTTAACTACGGATATGGCAACCTTTTTATCTTCCGTTGTTAAATCCAAACTGAATGTGATCATCTCTGGTGGTACCGGAAGCGGGAAGACGACCCTTCTCAATGCTTTGGCCAACTATATCCCGGAAAATGAACGGATTGTTACGATTGAAGACATGGCCGAGTTACAGATCCCCCACGGCCATGTTGCGGGGATGGAAGCACGGCCGTCCAACGTCGAGGGCAAAGGGGAAGTGACCATTCGCCAGTTGGTTCGAAACGCCTTGCGGATGCGGCCGGACAGGATCATTGTAGGGGAGGTGCGGGGCTCGGAAGCCTTCGATATGCTCCAAGCGATGAATACCGGGCACGAGGGCTCCCTGACCACTGTCCACTCCAACAGTCCGGAAGACGCGATGCGCCGGCTGGAGGCGATGGTGATGATGTCCAGTTCCGACCTTCCACCCTCCATCATCCGTGAATATCTGGTGGGTGCCATCGATTTCATCGTCCAGATCGCTCGCCTACCCGACGGTCAGAGGAAGATGGTCGCCGTTTCCGAAATGCAGAAACAAGAGGATGGATCTGTCGGTTTGGTAGAACTGTTCCGCTTTCAACAGACGGGCATTGATGAGCATGGCAAAGTGCAGGGTTCCCATACCGCGACCGGCATCATCCCCCAATGTTTTAAACGATTGCAGGCTTACGGGGCGAGCGTGGATTCTTCCATCTTTACTCCCGTGGCAAATAAGGGGCTATCCAGATGAGCGCTCTATTCGCAGCCGGAGCCGCCGCTTCCGCCGTCTGGGCGTTGTACTATTACCTCATCATCAGTGGGGAGCGTAAAAAAGCCCACGAAAAGTTAAACGATTGGATGTACCACGGGGTTGAAAAAACCAGTTGGTCGGATTCCCTCTCGGACAAAATCGACTCCACCGATTGGGCGAAAAAAATGAAGCCCAAGCTGGAACAGGCCAGCCTAGATATGAAACCATCCGACTATGGAGCCATCCTGTTCATGGGAGCAATTATCCTCTATGTTCTATTTAACTTTATGGCCGGGATCGAATCCGTCCTGCTATCGCTCCTTCTATCCATTGTGTTAGTGCCGGTGGGGTCCAATCTTTTCCTTCGGTCCCGCAAGCACATCTACGCGCAGCGGATCGATAACCAACTGTCTGAAGTATGCCGCCTGTTGAGCAGCGCCGCCCGCGCCGGTTTGTCCATTCCACAGGGCTTGCATTTGGTGGTGCAAGAGATGCAGGGGCCGGTAAAAACCGAGTTGGGTCGAGTTGTGCAGGAGATCGATCTGGGCCGGGATGTAGAGGAATCTTTGCGGGAGTTGTTGGGGCGGGTGGAAACCCGCGATATGCAAATCTTTGTCAATGCTCTCATCATCCAGCGTCGGGCGGGTGGTGATTTGGCCAAGGTGATGAGTGAAATGGCCGCCACCATGGAAGATCGAAAGATTATTCATCAGACGATCCGAGCGGTCACCTCCCAGGCCCGAACCTCAGCCTATGCCCTACCCCTGATCTCCTTGCTAATTACTTTTATGCTCAGCAAGATGATCGATGGATTCTACGATTTGTTTACCACCATCCCCGGAATCACCCTGATCATTATCTTTGTTTTGCTGCAGATCCTCGGGGTATATCTGGTTCGCAAGTTCTCCGAGATCCGGGTGTAGGAAGGAGGCGTTTCAATTGATCTTATATATCCTCGTGGGTGCTTCATGGCTTTGCCTTGTGATGGCCGGATTGATGTATGTCAGCTACCGAGAGAAACAGGCAGAGATCGCCCAGCGGATTGAGCAACAGTCCGGTTCCACCTTCGCAGCCGTAAGCCAGTCTTCGGAACAGGACTGGCGAAAAACCCTGGTTGCTTGGTTCGACCGCTTTGCTCCCATAGGAAAAGACATCGAACTCCTCAGTGACCCCGAAGATCTGAAAGAGTATCTGGTTAAGGCGGGCTATCCCTATGGTATGACAGTAGACCGCCTTCAAGGAGCTAAAGTGGTATTCGCTATTGGTGGAACCATATTGGGGCTGTTCTACTTTCTACTAGGTTTGCCTTTGGCACCGTTTATGCTCGCGTTTAGCCCATTGATCGGCTACTTATATCCGATCTATGCAATGAAGAGTAAAGCGAAAAAACGGCAAGAAGAGATTCAGTATGACCTTCCCGACTTCTTGGATATGATGAGCATCACGTTGAAGGCAGGAATGAGCCTGGATACCGCTTTGGATTACTACGTCAGGACCAACAAAGGGCCGTTAAGTGAAGAGATCGGAAGGATGAGCCAAGAGGTTTCATTTGGTGTCCAACGGGAGACCGCTTATCGGGCCCTGATGGAGCGAACCGATTCCCCGGAATTGGAGACCCTGATTCAATCAATCATCCAAGCCCATAACCTGGGAACCCCCCTGTCTGAAACTTTTACGCAGCAAGCGATGGAAATGCGCTCCATGCGAGCGGAAAAAGCGAAGGAGAAAGCCGGTAAATCGGAGCCCAAGATTTCTGCCGTAGCTGGCTTGGTGATTACGCCTTCGATTATGATCTTGATCTTTGGTGCTTTTGTATTGAAGTTTTTCTTTGCCGATGATAGTCCGTTGAAAGGTATATTTTAAGGAGGTGGTGTAAGAAGGAGAATTTTTTCGGCTGATACCCCAGGAGTAATCGATTAATTTTATCAGGAGGGATTTTTGTGAGAGACAAATGCATTGAGACTTATGTTCGAGGCAGTATGTTTATGAGAGAAGCTGTACGCAAGGTATTGGTTGAGCGCAAAGGTGCGACCACGGTAGAGTATGTCGCCGTTCTTGCCGGAGCAGCTGCACTTGGAGCTGTGATCTTAAGCACAGTAGAAGGTGAAAAAGGCGTTGGGGCTTTGATAAAAAAGAAAATAACCAATATAATTAAAGGTATTAAATCTTAATGAATAATTTTAATTCAGGCATATGATATTTTTCATATGCCTGAATTAAAAATGGGGGTGCAAAATTGAAATTATATAAATTTATATCCATATTATGTATAATAATGTTATCGGGATGTAGTTTTGGTACTTCAAAATCAAATGATCATTCTACTGCTTTAGATAATAAAGAGAAGATACCTACAAGAGTAAGAGATATGATTGCACAGGGACCCGGAAAATATTCGGGTGACAAGTATGATGAAAAAAAAGTGGAGACAGAGTTGGATAAGCTTGATAAAGATGCCTCTAAGGCGGAGGTATTTAACCGCGTTGTTGACTTAGTGGGGGAAGACTATGCTTCGGTGGATAAAGCAATGAAAAATATCGCTACCGACTTTACCTTTAATCCAAACACTCCAGGTACGGATGTGGAAGCACCTGAAGCGAAAAATTATAATATCAGCATTTTGTTAGATGCCAGTGGAAGCATGGCGGGTCAAGTTAGTGGTGGTAAAAAGATGGATGTAGCTAAAGAAGCGATACAAACCTTTGTTTCTTCCTTCCCAAAGGAAGCCAACGTATCACTAATTGCTTATGGACATAAAGGGAGCAACAGTGAAAAGGACAAACAACGATCCTGCAAGTCCATTGAGGAAATTTATCCGTTAGGTACATATAACAAATCATCCTTCAACAAGTCGTTAAATCAAGTGGACGCAACTGGGTGGACACCCTTGGGAAGTGCGATTAAGCAGTCAGGTGAGATGCTGAAAGCAAATTCGGATCAAAAAAACAAAAACCTCGTATATATCGTCAGCGATGGCTTGGAGACATGTGGAGGAAATCCGGCTAAAGAAGCAAAAGCTCTTCAAAATGATGGGATATCGGCTAAAGTTAATATCATTGGCTTTGATGTAAATAATTCAGAACAGCAGTCTCTGAAAGAAGTGGCCGAGGCAGGAGGAGGTACTTTTACATCAGCTAGCTCTAAAGAGGGACTAAAATCTTATTTTAGGGGAGAGTATAATCAACTTATATTAGATTGGTATGGTTATAATACTAAGGTGACAGGAGAAATAGTTGAACAGGCTAGTAAAAGGCAGAGTAAGCTTTATGATTTATCAAGTAAAGCATATGACATTCAGGAACAAGAAAAAGACAGAGCAGATAAAGCAATTGAGTATTTGAGAAACAAGGGGTATAGGCAGATAGATACTTATGAATATAGCGACAAAAGAACTGGCCGCCTTTTTGATTACTTTAAGGGTATGGTAGGAAATATAGAAAGTAAGCTTATTGAAAATAGTAATAAAATAGAGGAAAAAATTGATGAAAAATCCCAAAAAAATATCGATGACTTAGAAGATAAAATCGAGGATTGAGACGATGATCCAAAAAGTATTCAACAAAAAAGGGAATGTGGCCACCCTCTGGGTGGCCAGTCTTCCTGTTTTTGCGCTCCTATTCATGGTAGTTGGATCTCTGGTTGTGGCTTGGATGTCCCATTCTTCATCCCAAGTGGCTGCTGATGCGGCCAGCCTAGCGGCAACCCAAAAGCTAGATGGCTGGGTTCGACAGGGCCTGGCGGAAAAAATGCGTCAACTGGACGGAGGCGCGTATGGTTCTATATTGGGGTCTGATGAACAAAAACAGGCGTTTATGCGAGAGGTCGTCCGCAGACATGAACAACAGTTAAAGGCCGTTGCGAAAAAGTACGCGGAGAAGAACGGAGCCAAAGGAAAAGGACGGATTATCCTTTCTAGTAATGGACGTGTGGAAGTGGAAGCGGGAACCCCCTTTCGCTCCCTGATCTTTGAAGACTACTTTAAAGACTATGAAATTACCGGATCAGGGACAGGTCCTTCTCGCTATTATTTGGACTGGTTGCCGAACAAAGCGATCGAAGTGACCTATGAGTGAGAGATGGAATGAGGGGGGAGGGTGAAAAAGGTGAGACAATGGAGGAAACGGGGAGGCGTTACGGTAGAGTTCGTAACCATTCTGCCTTTCTGTGTCTTGATTGCACTCTTTATCTGGCAATCTGCGATTTTTGTCCTAGCGATGATGCATACGGAAGAACTCCTAAGAGACCAAGCCCGGGTGGCCGCAACGACGGGAGAGTTCAAAAAGGTAGAGAAACAAGGGAAGAAAGACTTCCCTTCCTCGGACTACTATCATCTATCCAAATTTACGATCAAGGAAAAAGATAAACATATTGTGGCGCAAGCAGTCACCAAGGTAAAGATCGTCTTTATCCCATCCAAAGACATGACCTATCGTGGGGAGAAAAAAACCGTCGTTATCCATTAAGTTTCCATACGAGGGGGGATGATCATGGAAGCTTTACAGCGATTGGCTCATCGGTGGCAAATGGTTTGGAACCGAAAAGGGGCCGCTACCGTCGAATTTGTCTCGATTCTTCCTTTGGCCTTATTAATCAGTCTTGCCTTATGGCAGCTAGTGATTTTTGGTGTGGCAATTATGGATACCCACAGTGCGATTCGGGACGCCGTTAAAATCGCCTCCACTACGGGGGACGTCGATTTAGCTGAAGAAGAGGGAAAGGCTTCATTTGGTAAAGCAACCGGTTACAAATTGAAATCCTTAAAAGTAAAAATTGAAAACCACCAAGTGAAAGTCCGGGCGAAAACGGACATCCCGTTCCTCTTTATGAACACCAGCGCTTATACATATTCGGGTGGATCGGAAGCCCCGTTGTTGAATAACGTCTCCGCCTCTGGCATGATGTCACTCGCTAACGGGTCGGTGTTACCTGGAGGAAAGCTTGCCTCCCCCGTGGATGTTCCACCAGGATGTGGCATTATTGGATGTTACTCCGGTCATACGGGTCAGGACTTCCCGGGACCGATTGGCACTGAGGTGAAAGCTGCCGAAGCGGGGATCGTCAAACAAGTAACCAACCTGGGTGACAGCAGCTATGGCACCTATATCGTGATTGACCACGGGGGCGGAATGGAAACCCTGTATGCTCATATGTACCGCGACCAACCGATAGTCCAAGCGGGGGAGCGGGTGGAGCGGGGCCAACCCATCGGGGCAATCGGAAATAACGGCAATTCCTCAGGACCCCACTTGCACTTCGAAGTCAAAATTGGAGGCAGACCCGTCGATCCGATGGCATTTCTCCGATAAAAGTGAATAGAGAATAAAGGTGGATTGCAATGAAGCTACATAATTGGGGGCGAAAAGGAGCCTCCACAGTAGAGTATGTGGTAGTATTGGTGGGAGTCCTGGCCTTGGCGACGATCTTGTACAATTTTATGTCCGGCGATGGTCAGACGACGGTTAAGGATAAGATTGTGGCTATTATTAATGGGGATAAAAGTGGTGGAAATTCCGGCCATGCTCGTGCTGGAGAAAAATCAAATGAAAATACAGCCCAAACATCACCGAAACGAAAACAAGCGAAAAATGTTAAGGGTGTGGGGGTATCTGATGAACAGTTGAGGCAAATGTCTAAAATTGCCTATAAAGATATTAATGGGATGAAAAACAGAGATTTTAAAGGTATTTTTGGTGTTGATAAACATGGGGCACCAAATGCTAAGATTCTTGATAAGAGAGATTTGTCAAATGGGTTTCAGGCAATAGCAGTAAAAAATAGGGCGACTGGTGAAATAGTGATCGCTTTTCGTGGCTCCGATACCGAAGGTAAGTTTATTGACTGGTGGGGTCAGGACGCTACGATATGGACGCAGACAACCGGCGTACAAGAGCATAATGCAAAAAAGTTTGTTGAGGCAGTGAAAAAAAAATCTAAAGCTAAAGATTCGTCTATAGTACTTACCGGACATTCCCTAGGTGGATTTCATGCACAAATGGCGGCTAAAAAAACCGGACTGCCCGCAGTAACGTATAATGCTCCAGGAGTAAAGCCGAATCCTGGTGGTACACTTGGTGCATTAAGAAAAGCTAAAGAAGGATTGAAGGCTATTTTTAATCCCAGGATGAATGTTTTGGATGATATTAAGAATGTTACTGGTACCAATGATGACCAAGTTGTAAACTATGTCAATGAAGGAGATGCAATTGGGAATTATGGCATCCATTATGGTAAAACGGTGGTAACGGGTGCTGGTCAAGAGCCAGAAGAACGTAATGATTATACCAGCCCACTTTCTTCAGGTGAGATTGGCGCTCTGTTCCGAGCGGGAAAAAATACAGGGAAGGGTGGATTTGGTCGGATCGGAGAAGAGCATGGGCTCGAATCCTTTGATGGGCAATTCGGAAAAGATGGGAATATTAGTAGGTAATCTTTTCATAAAGAAGGTGATGAAATGAGGCTGTTTTTTGCGATATTACTATCGTTGTTGGTTCCGGGAACGGGTCAATTTGTAAACGGACAGCGCTGGAAGGGGATTTTATTTGTCGGGCTGGATATTATCTGTTTGGTCCTCAAATATACGGTATCCCTGATTCCGATGTATTTGTTGTATATCGTGGTATTGGTGGATGCAGTGGTCGTCGGTATTCAAATCATCCGCGGCAAGCGAGAAACACCGACCGGAAAACCATATATCGTAGAAGTAGTTGTAGCTTTTCTGATTGCGGTAATCGTGACCTGGGGTGTGGATGCGGGAGCGGAGAAATTAACCATGGTTTCTTTAGGAGGAGTGTTTCCAGACAACAGTATATCCAAACAGGAAGAACAGAAGATTAAACAAGAGGCGGAAACATACCTGAATAACAAGTATGGGAAAGAATTTTATGTTGACCAGATAAAGTATACTTGGCAAATTAGTACCTATTCTATGAGAGGACATCTCAGAGGAGAAAAGGACTCAGATTTCTTAGTTGAAAAGGAAAAAAGAAATTTTTCGGATACCTATTATTTGCACAAACTCTCCAAAGAAGGGAGAGAAGAAATTAAACCACAAGTAGAAGGTTCATTTACATCATTGATGAATTGGGATTCAACAGTGACGGTGGCGGAACAGGTGGAAGAGCAATTTGCTGGGCAAGACCTCTCCTATTCTGAGATACGCCAAAAGACGGATCGATACCAACAACAAGTCCAAATTAATATCTCGAAATCTTTATCAGAAAGTAACAAAAGGGAAGAGATGGAGAAGGCTTATCAATTGGTTGATCAGCTTAATCAAAACAAAATTAACGCCAGCTTGGAAATAAACTATTTTGATCCATCACTTAAAGAAGAGAAAGGCATAGATAAGGTTGATTTTACAGAGCAGCTTCGGTATGACGACTACTTAACGGCCTTCTTGGAAGTCGATGATATCTCCCAGATTTCATCTGTACAGGATTTGGAAGAGTATTTGGAACTGGTAAAATAACCGTTTATCACATTCTGTTACTTTCATCCCTCCTCGATTTGTAAAACCCTCACTCGTAGAAGACTTCTGGAGTGGGGGTTTTTTAACAACCTACTAAAAACATTGTAGGGTGATAGTAACCTATTTTTGTGGAAGTTGGTGGGATAGTGAGGTTGGTTTTAACAATTCTCCTTACATTAGCCCTCCCTGGTGCGGGTCAATATGCAAACGGACAACGCATGAAAGGCGGCGTATTTTTCCTTTTAGTCTTTATATTCATTGTCATCAAAAATGGAATGTCACTCCTTCCGCTTATGTTGCTGTATGCTGTAACATGGGTGAATGTCATCTATACGGGTATCCAAATTCAAAAGGGGAAAAAGTGGCTCCCACATTGCTTTTTTGAATGAATACCAGAAAAATACTTCTGTTGAGATTTATTATTACGATCCGTCTGTTAAAAAGGATGGGGTAAATACCATTGATTTTCAGAAGCAACCTCGGTACGAGAAGCATCTATCCGCCTATATAGAAATCTTGTATACATCAGATATCGGATCTCCCGAAGAAGTTGAAGATATTATTGAAATAAGATAATCGGGTTTGGAGAATAAATTTCCAAGGACTTCAGCCTGTAAAGGCGGCTATGGTGTTGTCCATTGTCGAAGTTGAAGGTTAATTAATTATGAAGCAATAACAGGGGAATCTGGCCGCCAGAGATGGCCAGATTTTTAATTGCAGATGATTAAATTGCGACGTGATTGCAGTATGTGTTTTCCTCTTTGATGGTCAGCAAGGTTAAAGGAATTCTTCTATGCCAGAAAGGGTGAGTACTATTGGAGGAGAAACCTAACTCAAGAGCGGTATACTACATGTATTTTGTCTCATCGTTCTTCGGATTGCTTGCTATACTGACTCCCGAACCAAGTCGACCATGGATCACCTGCTGGTTGGCGATCATTATTGTAGGGGGCATATGGACTCTAATCGGGTTCATACAAAAGCTGGATCAAAATCGACATTGGAGAGGAATTTATGGTCTTATTCAATCCAATTTATTCAGCGTGTTTGGCTTTGTTTTCTTTTACAGAGGGACCGGAGAGAAGCTTTGGATCGGTATTCTTTCCATCCTAGTATTTGTTACTATAGCTGGGTGGGCATTCAAGAATCGAAGGCTTGTGTTAAGTGAAATCCTTTCACCCAAAAGAAAAATAAGCCTTATCCTCAGGTTGGTAGCTATGGGTGGCGGGGGAGGTGTGCTAGCAGGGTTGGTGCTTGGAAAGGCATTTCCAAGTTTAGCTCCGGTGATGATTGGCCTCGTGTCCGCAATTCTCTTGCTGGTATGGAATTCTTTGTGGGTAAAAACTGAAGATCCCGACTGGGAACCAGAGGTGGAGTAATTTTAATAAGTTTATCAAAGCACTTGAGGGTTAAGGACGAAAGGGTATAAAATTCCCTCCTAGTTCAGTTAGAAGGGGTAGATTTTTTGGAACAGAAACACGACTCGAGAGTCATATATTTTGGATTTTTTATTTCGTCATTTTTTGGCCTTATTTCTATATTGTACCCTGAGCCAAAACAGTCATGGATAACTTTTTGGTTGGTCATTGTTCTTATAAGTGGTGTGTGGACCCTTGTCGGCCTTATAAGAAGGCTTGATCAGAGTCGTTATTGGAAAGGAATATACACTATCGTTCAATTTGATCTGTTTAGCTTGTTTGGTTTTGTTATTTTTTATAGAGGAACTGGAGAGGAGCTTTGGGTAGGGATCCTATCCATTATGATTTTCGTTTCTTTAACTTGGTGGGCCCTGAAAAATAGAAGGCTTGTATTAAGCGAGGTATTCGCACCAAAAAGAAAGATTAGCTTTGTTCTCCGACTGGTAGGTACCGGTGGGGAGGAGGAGCTTTGGCTGGATTGGTGTTTGGAAAGGCTTTTCCCAACTTGGCCCCGATCATGATTGGGATCGTATCCGCTATTCTACTACTTGTTATTAATTCTTTATGGGCCAAAATCGAAGATCCAAATTGGGAGCCGGGCAATGAAGGATGATTCAAGGGGGCTTTCGAAAAGGCGTACAGCTTTTGGTGAAAAATATCGATAAATTATTATCTTTAACTGTCGCATGTGGTAAACTGCCGAAGTAAATAAAAGGAAATAGTAGGGAGGTTGTTGAAATGGAGGAAGTAAAAAGCCAAGAGGCCAAGATTGTTATTCAGACACCTGAGGGAAATGGGCTGGCAACAGCTGCTTTGGTGCTGGGTATTATCGGCCTTGTCATCGGGATCATCCCATTTGTCGGCTGGCTGGTCTTTCCCCTCTGGATCTTGGCGATTATCTTTGGTGCCATTGGAGCGAGAAAGAAAATCAAAAAAGGGCAGGCGATTGCCGGTATTGTACTGGGTACCGGCACTTTCGTATTGAAGGTGGGATTTTGGATTCTGATGTTGATTGGTATCGCCTCGGGGTCTTGAAGAGAACATAGGTTAATGGGTCATCGCAAAAGGACGGCAGGGGCTAAAGCCCTTTGCCGTCCTTTTCATATGGCTCTCGAGAGATCGACGCCTTTTCGAGTTCTTGTGCCAACAAGGTAAGTCCGTCTTCGCCCTTGTAGCGCTTGTCTGCCGCGACAGCTACCATAAGTTCTTCCGCATCCCGATTCGTTAGTCCGAGGATATAGCCGTTAAGCCGCAGGAAGGTACCGAGTGCCGCTAGGGCTGTACGCTTGTTTCCATTATGGAAGGGATGATCCTGTACCAGCGACTGCGTCATCGCTGCGGCCTTCCTCCACAGTGTTGGGTGTACTTCGTGTCCGAAGGATTCCGCCATCGGGCGATAGACAACTGCTTCGAGACGATCAGGAAACTTTATTCCCGCCTCGGCTTCGTCATTGAAGCGCTTCATCGTGAGGTAGTGCGTGGCGACGACTTCTTCTAGCGTTAAGTATACCGTCATCGGCTTATCTGTCGCGCAGATTGCGCAACGCTTCTTCAAATTGTTCGTGCGTCTCGTCCAGTGCTTTCATAAATTCGGGGCTGAGTCCTTCCGGGATGGGTTGCACGGGGCGAATACGAATTTCCTTACGCTGTTCATCGATAACGACTTCACATTCATCGCCCCTTTGTAAGTTGATCTTTTCCAGGTACTCGGATGGTAGGCTGATGCCGGGGCTGTTCCCCATACGCCCCACCTTGCGAAACGTTCGGCGCTTATCCATAGATACCTCCACTTTTCTACTCGCTCCTTCCAGTATAGATATGTTGTACATCGTTTAAACATGATAATTTGTTATAACAATTATAACGCAAACAAGCGTCACAAAAAACTGACATGTGGGAAAAAGGAAAAGGGAGCAACTGACAATGTTATCAATCAAACAATGGAAGCGGCCCGCAACACCTCCATCCATTGTAAAACCCCCACTCCCGGGCCCTGGGAGTGGGGGTTTTCAGCAGCTGCTTATGATACTTGGAAGCTTCCAGTGGTTCTACTCAACCCTTCGGTTCCTCGATTTTCACCAGCTGGGCTTCGACGATGTAGCGCTCAGGGGCGGTACCGATCTGGTCGAAGGGGTAGCAGGTGATCAGGGTGAGGATCGGTTTTTTGCGGGGGACGATGACGGTACGGTCATTCGCCTTGGCTACCCACATTTTGTGAACGGCGTAGGTGAAGGTGCCTTCCTCGTTGGTGACGATGAGGTGGTCACCCTTCTTGATTTTCCCCATGTTTTTAAAGGTGGTCTCGCGGTGTCCGGCAAGGACGGCGTTGCCGGTTTCGCCGGGGAAGACGAGGTCTTTCCCGGGGTAGTGGCCGACGCCTTTGGCCAGTTGTGGTCGACCGATCCCTTCAACGAGGGGGACGCGCGCTTTGAGGCGCGGGATGATCAGATTGCCGACGGACTCATCCAATTGGGGCTTTTTCTTGTACTGAATGCCTTCCTTCAGGGGTTTCAAGGGCTTTTTCTCATCTTTGGAGGAGACGGTGTAAGACTTATCGTCGTACTCCTGAACGAGATGGGCTTCTTTCCACCAGTGGTAGCCGTTGTAACCTACGGTCAGAAGGCCGCCCAGGATGAGCACCATCGAGAGGATGCGTAGGAACAAAAGGAATCAGTCCTTCGATCAGGCCTTATTGCCCAGCAGGCGGCGGGCGAAAAGCAGTACGCCGCCGAGAAGGACAGACATCAGGCCACCGGCCATTTGAAGCGGATAAGCAGTGGCGGTATCCGGCATTTCTTTGCCTTTTTCGTCTTTAGCCGCTTTGTCTTCGCTGTCGGAAGCCAGCTTTTGCTGGTCCTTGGCGTTTTTCAGCGTGCTGACGGATTCCGGCTTGTCCCCAGGGGCGGGATCGTTCGGCTGGGGAACCGTGATGGAACCACCGCCGTCTCCGTTGTCCTCGTCACTGGGTGTTTCGGTGTCAGGCGTATCTTCCTCGTCATCTCCCGGGTTATCGGGGGTGTCAGGATTGTCCGGCGTGTCGGGGGTATCCGGGGTGTCGGGCGTGTCCGGAGTATCTGGCGTATCCGGGGTGTCCGGCGTATCTGGATCTTCCGGCTCGGGTTCCGGCTCAGGTTCCGTGCCACCATCCCCATCACCGTCACCGGGATCAGTGGGATCCGGGAGGTCGATGGGAGGGGGATCCCCTTCACCGGGATCCGGTGTGTCAGGGTTGTCAACCGGCGGGTTAGGCGACTGGATATCAGCCACCGGTGTTTGCAGTGAGATCCCCTGGTTACCGACTTCAACAGAGAGGGACGTTTCGTCCGCCGTTTCATCGGCGGGGTTGGCGTAGACGGGATTGGCGGCCATCAGGCCGACCACGGTCATGGTCGTCAGCGCGGCCAGCCGCTTTTTTTGGTTTGCCAAATTATATTCCTCCTTTACAACAACTTCCTGTTCGATTATGCCAGTATTTTCTGGTCATTTGTATCCGACTTTTGGTCTAATTTGGTATGAAAAACGCTTTTGATCCGCGGGATTGGGCCATTTGAGGAAGATAAGGCGGTCGATTTTTTTAACCGGTTGGGGAAGCGAGATCCCCTGCTTCCTTTTGATACGCTGCTACGGCTTCCAAACGGCCTTTATCCAATTTGACCATAAAAAGCATCCCAATCCCGATGAGGAAAAAAAGGGAGAGAGAGATGATTCCGAATCGGCTGGAGCCGGTGATCTGGCCGATGAAACCGAAGACGGCAGGACCGAAGATGGAGGCGAATTTCCCGGAGAGACCGTAGAAACCGAAAAATTCCGCGTTGCGATGGATGGGGATGAGACGACTGAATATCGAGCGGCTGAGGGCCTGACTGCCCCCCTGGACGAGTCCTACCATGACGGCCAAGAGGTAGAAATGAAGGGCGGTCTGCATGAAATAGCCGATGGAGACGATGAGGAGATAGATGAAAAGGGTGATGATCAAGGTGGGCATGGATCCCAACCGTTCCGCCACCTTACCGAACAGGAGGGTGCAGGGAATGCCGACAAATTGGGTGATCAGGAGGGCGGCGATCAGGTCGGTCTGGCCAATCCCGATCTCACGACCGTAGATGGTGGCCATCTTGATGATCGTATTGATCCCGTCGGAGAAGAACAAGAAAGCGATCAGGAATTTAAGGAGTTCGGGATAACGGCCCAGATGGCGGAGGGTGGTAAGGGTGGATCGAAAACCGGCCACGGCTAGAGAGAGCGGTTTTTGTTTTTGTATGGCCTGCGGGCGGGCTTCCTTGACATGACGGAAAAAAGGAATGGAAAAGACAAACCACCAAATACCCACAGAGAGAAAGGAGAGTTTAGTGGCGGTCAGGGAATCCGGCAGGAGAAAGGCCTCTGGGAAGGTGATCGCAGCCAGGTTGACAGCGAGGAGGATACCTCCTCCGATATAACCGAAAGCATAGCCCCGAGAGGAGATACGGTCCCGTTTCCCCTCAGGGACGAGATCGCTCAGGAAGGCATCGTAGAAGACATTGCCCCCGGAGAAAGCGAGGGTTCCCAAAATGACAAGGAAGGAGGCGAGGGCCCAGTCTCCATGACCGATAAAGGTAAGAAGAAGGGAGGAGACCACCCCCATATAGGTAAAAAAACGAAGGAAGGCGCGCTTGGACTTGGTGGCGTCAGCGATGGCGCCCAACATGGGGGACAGGAAAAAAACAAGAGCGAGGGCCAGGGATTGAGTATAGCCCCAATAGGCTGTTTTGGTGGTGGGGGCCAAGCTATCCGCCGCTACGTCGGCATAAAAAATGGGCATAATGGCGGCCATCACCGTAGTGGCAAAGGCGGAGTTGGCCCAATCATACATGACCCATGCGCGAACCGCTTTTTGGTTCATCGCGATCATCCTCTCCTCATCAAATGGAACCTAGTTCCCTCTATTTCAAATATTCTCATCTATCCGGAGTATATCACAGCCCGAAGGCGGGCAGAACAAGTAGCTGTTAAGGGATTCTATAAATTTCAGGCTTCCATTTCCAATCAGGATAAGATTCGGTCAGCAACCGGCTGGCAACATGTTTGTTGCTTACCAGGAAAACTTCCTTATCAGGTGGGGAGATGACAGGATTTTCAGGGAAAAAGGGTGTCTTGGCCCGTGGCTTCATGGTAGAATAAATACCAGCGTAAGGGCTGTAGAATCCTGTTGAAAAAAATCACTTCTTGCAGAAAAATTAACCTCAGCTATTGTTCTAAAATTGCGTGACTTCATAGAGTTTCCACTCATAACCGAACTTGCGTGAAGGAGCCAGATGGTGCATGAACATGAAGAAGAAGGGTGAATGGATCCGGGGTACATACCAGGTTTTGCAGGCATTCCCCTTTGTACAGGGGGCCCTCTATTATGTGGAGATCAGCCCCGCCAAAGGTACCGAGGGGGAGGGGAGCCGTCCGACGCGTTTCATCCATGCCCTCAACCTCTACTCGGTGAGCCGGGGCGCTCCTCCGGATGCACTGCTCAAACGGGATCGTTCCGCCTTCTTCCCTCTTCAGGGGCTATTTGTGGAGGAGGGTATCCTGTACCAGGTGCTCGGAAAACTGGAAGGGACGCTGATGGCTCACCACCTCTACCGGGAAGTGCCCCTCTCCCTGAGGGAAGCAGTTGGCATCTTAAAGGGCGCATCGGGTCACTTGGTGCGGATGTATGAGCAAGGTGAATTTACGATCATCCATCCCCAGAACATGATTCTCACGGAGGATTCCGTCCGTTTCCTTTATGGGGGCCCGACAGATATGCTTCCCAAAAGAGGCGGTGGTGCCGGTCAAGTGCCTGTTCCTGCCGGGGACAGAAGTAGAGAGGAACCTCTCGATGCTTACTCTCTCGGGGCATTAGCCTATATTATGCTGACTGGGGCGAGCCCTTCTCCCGGAGGGAACATGAGGCCGATTAGCTCTTACCGTCGGGACGTGCCCCGGGAACTGGAGCATTTCGTGATGCAAAGCCTGACCGGCGATCCCCGTAGTCGGCCCCGTGTGGCAGACCTATGGCGGTGGCTTAGCCAGATGCCCGTTGACAGGGAATTTCAAAAAAAAAAAGCTGACACTGGCGCCGATCTAAAGTCCAACCGGGAGACTGTGGGTGCATACCTGTTTACCCTTCCGGAAGTCGCAGACGGCGATGCCCCCGCTGAAACTCCGCTGGATCCCGGGGAATGGGAAGGATGGCAGGCGGGCAATATGGATGGGTTTCCCATCACCGAGGAGCGAACCGTTTCCAGGCCTGAGCGAAAGCCTGGCGGAGAGCGGGTTTGGAGCAAGCCGAAGGAGCCGGAAAAAGGGCCCGATGTCACAGAAGCGAACAGACCAGAGCCGGGGAATCCCTTGGGGACGGACCGAGCTTTCTGGAAACGACGTTCGGTCCTGGCTGTCGCAGCAACTCTCTTTCTTATCGGGGCGGGGACGGGGCTCTACCTGTTGATCGGCAGCAGCCTAGCAGGAGATGCTGAGGAGGCCGCCGGCTACTATGGGGAATCCGTTCGTTCGGTGAAGGAAAATCGGATCGACGAGGCCATTTCCCAGGCGAAGCAAGCAGTGGAGGCGGACCCTACCGACGAGGAATACCTTCTTCACTTGGCCAATCTGTACGGGAAGAAGAAGCAGTATAACCGAGCAGTGCAAACCCTGAAAGCGGGAGTCAAGGAAGTACCTAAAGGCGAGGTCTATGATAGCCTGGCTGTTTATCTCCTCCTTGCCGGGGAGCCGGATCAGGCAAGGGACGCCGTGGAAAAAGCTCTCAAGATGGAACCGAAAAACCCGCTCTTCCATTACCATCGGGGGAAAATATACGGGGCGCGGGAAAACTATGATGCTGCGGCTCAAGCGATGGGAAAAGCCGTTCAACTAGATCCCGACAATGCCGCCTACCACAACAGCCTAGCCGCCTATTTCCTCCGTACCGGAGAGATCGATGGTGCAAAGCGCCATGCGAAAAAAGCGACCAAACTGGAGCCGGACAATCCAGATCATTGGTTAAAGGCGGGACAAGCCTACCTGGCAGACCGGGAGCGTGTGTACAAAGCAGGGGAAGGTTCCTCCAAAAAAACCCGTTCCCGTATGGCGAAGCGGACCGAGGCTGCGATTCGCGCTTTTAGTCAGGCAGCCAGCTTGGATCCCCGAAATTCTTCTGCATACTATTATCTTTCCATTTCCCAGTACTTTTACGGTTCATATCAATCTGCCGAAAAGAGTGCTGATAAAGCCGTCCACCTCGACTCGAAAAACGCCTCCCGCCATTATCAACATGGTGTCGCCCTGCAACGTTTGAACCGGAAGAAAGAGGCGAAAAAAGCCTACGGAATGGCCGTGGAACTAGAGCCCAACAACACCCGCTATCAGAAAGCGCTGGAGCAGATCCGGTAAGAAGGGATGGGAAGGGAAGCCGTTGGCAAGAAAAGTCCCGGCTAGATAGAGACCGTTGGACACCGGGGTGGAGAAAAGACCTTCCATTAAAATGAAGTAAGGGTGGCTTGTAATGCGCGTATTGATGATTCTTTTCCGAGACATCCATTACGATGCCCGTGTGCAACAGGAAGCGGTCGCTCTCGCCAAAGCCGGTTGGGAGGTGGATATCGCCTGTGTATATACCACCATCCAACCTCCGCCGGAACTCCATGAACGAATCCGGTTGCTCCGGTTTCCGATCCACACCAAACGGCTCAAACGGTATGTAGAACGGAAGGCGGATCAACGGGTGAAACGGGGGGTTTACCGGGTCGTCCGCAACCCTTTTGTCAAACTGGCAAAAGATGTGGTGGCCCAGCGCCAGTTTGCTTTGCGGATTTGGGGCCTTTGCGAAGGGGCGGACTACGATGTGGTCCATTGCCACGATCTGAGCACCCTCAGCATCGGCGTTTACCTCAAGCGAAAAAAAGGCTGTACACTGGTCTATGACTCCCATGAGCTGTTCAACGAAAGGAACGGCAAAGGGCGCTGGCAGCGGGCGATGGGGTACCGGGCAGAATCCCTTTGGATCGATCACGTGGACCAATTGGTCACGGTCAACGAACTGATGGAACAAGAGTTTAAAAACCGTTATTCCGGAGTGGAAACCACAGTGGTCCGCAGCATCCCTGACCCGCTGGAAGGGCTTCCGGATGAGGAAGAGAAAACCTATTTCCATCGATACTTTGGATTAGAGCCGGAGTCCAAGGTCGTCTTGTTCCAGGGTACTTTCGTCAAAAATAGCGGGCTGGAAGAGCTGATTCAAGCTTTTACCCGATTGCCCGCGAGGATGAAACTGGTGTTGCTCGGGGACGGAGAGCGGAAGGAAGTCCTGGAGTCCCTGATTAGGGAAAAGAAACTGGAAGGTCGGATCTTTTTCCATCCGCCGCTGTTGCCTCGCGATATGTTGAAGATCAGCGCCCACGCCGATCTCGGTACCGCCCTTCACCAGAGCAATTGCCTCAACCACAGCCTGTCCACCCCGAATCGAATTTTTGAATACATCCAAGCGGGACTCCCAGTCATCGCCAGTGAGCAGCCGGGGAAATCGATCATTGTCGGCACGTACAAAACAGGCAGGTTAGTGGATCCTCTCAGTGTGCCGGAGATCGCTCAAGCGATTGAAGAGATCCTGAGTGAACCCTTCCCCTACTTTATCGGTACCTTGAAGGCACGAAAGCGAATGACCTGGGAGCAGGAGCAAAAACGGCTGGTGGAGCTTTATGGCGCGATCAGCCGGGAACGTCAGGAGGCGACTGCTGAAGATCGGGGAGAAGAATATCTCTCCATCCAGCCCCACCTGAGAGAATTGTAGCACGCAACTTCGAAAAAACAGGCGTGGCGGGGTAAGACCCCCGTTGACAGTGGGAGGCGTTGGAATGCTTACCCCTTTGGATATTCACCAGAAGGAGTTTTCCATCTCCTTTCGCGGTTACCATACCGATGAGGTCAACGACTTTCTAGATCTCGTGATCAAGGACTTCGATATCTTGCTCGGCGGGGAAGGCATGTTGAAACTGAGCCCGCAGGAGATTCAGAACAAAAAGTTTTCCAAGATCATACGTGGTTACGACATCGATGAGGTGAATGATTTCCTCAATCAGGTGATTCAGGATTATGAAGCGCTGCTTTTGCAGGGAACGGAACCGGCCTTGTATGAAATGGAGGCTGTAGCGCCTCCCACTGAGATGATTCCCCGGATCACCCCTGATGAGATCCATCAACAGGAGTTTAGCCGTGTTTCCACGGGGTATGATATGGAAGAGGTCAACCGATTCCTTGACCGGATCATCCATGATTACGCTCTTACCCTGGAGGAAAACCAGGCCTTGGCTGCACGGCTTCAGCTGTACGAGGAGCGATTTGGTCCTCTGTAATCGACGGAAGCTTCCGTTGGGTCCCGGCCTTGTTGACAAAACAACGACCCCTCGGTACTATATACGTTGGTGATTCAGATACACAACGTATACGGGGCTGTAGCTCAGCTGGGAGAGCGCCTCGTTCGCAACGAGGAGGTCGGCGGTTCGAGCCCGCTCAGCTCCACGAAAAAAACCCTTGGCCGACAAGGGTTTTTTTCGTGGAGCCCGATTATTTTTCATATAATATATCGACAGCATGGACCTGCCAGGCTTACTCCTGGCGGGTTTTTTTGTTAGGAAGGCATCGAAATAAACTTTACAAAAGTAAGTCACTGATTTAATGTAATTTATAAAGGTAAGTAAATAACGAATATTGGAGGGATGGTCTTGTCTCGAATAACCTCTGCACTGAAAGTCGGATTGATTGCAACGGTGGTCATGGAAGTCTTTCTACGCATCACCGATCTCTTGTTTCATCATGGGGTGAACTTTGCCTGGCTGAATGGAACTTCTCTCGGGCTAGATCCCGAGTCTTTCACGACCCTCCTTGCCGGATATGGGATTTTTCTATTTGGTGGGGTAGCATTCGCCTACTTGTATGAGCGGTTTATACCGAGGAAAAACATCTGGACGGGAATGGCTTATGCCGTCATCTTTGCGATGGGGGTAGTGGCCGGATTGATCATGATGCCGATTACCGGGTTGACCCATCCGTTGGTACAAGCAGGAGTCATCCCCGATCCCGGATTTTTTGGACTTGGATTTGGTGTGAAAGCAGGCGTTTTCAATTTCCTTGGCCATATCCTGTACGGGGTGGTTTTAGGCGCGATGACGAAACCGCAACAATCTGAACCGACATCGCCAGGCGAAGGAACCCATGAAAACAATCAGTCGGGAACGCCGTAATCCAATGCACATAGACATTTATTCACTGGAGCAACAGGGAGTTGGCCAATTCGACGGGGGAAACATTGTCGAGCAGAAACCGATTGGATTTTCGGGTGAAGGATCCGTTGTGAAACGAGTCGGCCCCTTGTTCTATTGGGCTTGGATGCATGCGAAAAATGGAGGCACGATTCCAAAGCATCCCCATCAGGCGTTTGAAATCATGACTTACCTTGTTCAAGGGAAAGCGAAGCATCGCGACTCTTTAGGCACGGAAAGTGTGGTAGGAACAGGCGGGGCTCAGGTCATGCAGGCGGGGTCAGGCCTGTATCATGAGGAGGCTTTGATCGGCCCTGATATGGAAGGGTTCCAAATTTGGTTTGAACCCCATCTGAATAAAGCCCTTAGGAGAAACCCAACTTATAAGCAATATGAAGAGGATGAATTTCCCGTTACCTCCGACGCGGGGTATCAAGTTAAGATGGTCATCGGCGAAGGCTTCCCGGTTCAAGTAGAGACGGACGTCAAGTTTTGGGATGTCACCGTGAAACCGGGAGCCGTATATCCACACCTTCTTCCTGCAGGTCGTTCCTTAGCAACCCTAGTGATCAGAGGGGGTGGTGCCTGGAAATCGCAAGAGGACCATCAAGCCAACAGCTATCGGTTTCAACCAAAAGATTTTGTTCTCCTACGTACAGAGTCTGAGGTAGCCGGAGTTTTTCAAGCGGAGCCGGACCACGAAGTGCGTTTGATCATGATCGAAGTACCCTCTCAAACCCCTTATCCTTTATATAGGAAGGAACGATGACAAGTGGCCAAAGTATTGGTTATTACCGCCAACCCGAAAACAGCCGAACAATCCTACAGCCTATCGGTTACAAAGGCTTTTTTGGAAACCTATCGGCAGGAAAACCCCCAGGATGAAATCATCGAATTGGATCTTTATCAAGCGGATATTCCCTATATCGACCCGGATGTTTTTAGTGGATGGGGCAAACTACAACAAGGGACAGCCTTTCATGAACTATCGGCAGATGAACAATTCAAAGTTAAGGCGATTGATCAATTGACCGACCAATTTGTTGCTGCGGATAAATATGTTCTGGTTACCCCCATGTGGAATTTTAGTGTCCCGCCCAAGATGAAGGCCTATATCGATACCATCTGTATTGCGGGAAAAACCTTTCGATACACACCCGAAGGGCCTGTCGGCTTATTGACCGGTAAAAGAGCCGTCCATATTCAAGCCCGCGGCGGGGTTTATTCAGAAGGGCCTGCTAAGGAGCTGGAATTTGGAGATCGCTATATCCGAACGATTTTGAACTTTGTCGGGGTTTCTGATGTGGAGTCCATTATTGTGGAAGGCATGAATCAAATGCCGGATCAAGCAGAAGAAATCAAAGCCAAAGCGATGAAACGAGCGGAGGAAGTAGCGAGGAATTTTGCCGGTAGCCAAGTAACCCTATAAAATGTTCTGGATAAGCCCGCCTTTGGCGGGTTTTTTTATTATAGAAGGGGTCCTATTTTTTAGCCAGTGTGTTAGGATGGAGGGGTGGAAATGAAGACAAAAAATGGGAGGTTGTCTATGGAAACACCAATCGATCAACAACCGCGTCCTGTTGGCAAACCGTCCATGCTGGGAATCATTCTGGAACCGACCAAGCAGTTTGAGCGGATCCGGGAAAACCCCCGGGTAGCCCTGCCGTTGATTCTGCTGCTCGTCGCTTTTGGTTTGGTGGGAACGTGGACGGGATTCCTTTCTGCGGATAGCCCCACCACCGGGAGTGAGGTGCCTGTGTGGTTGACGGTTGGCATGGCCGCTATCGTAATGGCGCTGGGCGTGGGGGTCGCCCTCTTACTGACCAGTCTGTTTCATTGGCTGCTCACCCTTCTTTTCCGGGGAGAGGCGTCCTATAAGCAAATTTTCTCCTTGAATACCCACCTTTATATTCTGGTCCTGCTGTCGATGATCGTCACTTATACGGTGGCGTCTCTGACTGATGTAGATCCTCTACAACCAGTTGCTCCTACGAGCCTGGCAGCCGTCATCGACGCGAAGGGATTTATCGGGGGGATTCTGAGCGGGATCGAGGTTTTTGCCCTCTGGCAACTGGTGCTAACGGCGATGGGATTGTCCGTTATCGCTCGTATCTCCAGAGGGAAAGCCTGGACAGCCGCCCTGATCATCTTTGTCGCCGGTCTTCTGATTGCAGGAGCCACTGGTGCCATGACCGAATTTACGCAACAGATGCAGGGGATGAACGGGGGATGATGAGGGACGGAAAGCCGCGGGATACCGCGGCTTTTTTGTTTTGAAAAGTGTAGCGTGAAAGGGTAAGGGTATTATATGGTAGGGAGGGAGTGGCATGAACATGAAGGAGGGCACGCCTTGGGAATCCATGAAAAAAAGCGAAACGGGCGAGGCCTTTTGGGTTGGCTTAGCGGGTTGGGAGCTGTCCTCATCAGTGTGGCGAAGTATATCCCATCTCTCCTGAAGCTGGGAAAAGCGGGCGGGACCCTGATCAGCATGTTGGTTGCCGTGTGGGCTTACGCACTCATCTTCCCTTGGTCCTTTTCCATCGGGATCGTTGTGATGATTTTTATCCACGAAATGGGTCATATCCTAGCGGCCCGGCAAAAGGGGCTTCCGGTATCGGCACCGGCTTTCATTCCTTTTCTCGGTGCCCTGATCACTTTGAAGAAGCAGCCCCAAGATGCGGAAACAGAGGCTTATGTCGCCTACGGCGGTCCGTTGATCGGCAGTCTGGGGGCTTTCGCTTGTTACGGGTTAGCCCATTGGACAGACTATAAGGTACTGTATGCTATCGCCTTAATCGGTTTTCTCATTAATCTCTTTAACCTGCTTCCTATCCACCCTCTCGATGGGGGGAGGATTGTTACCGCTATTTCCCGTTGGTTCTGGGTATTGGGCCTTGTAGGAGGTCTGGCCTTGATCGTGTACTCCATGAACCCCATCCTGATTCTTATCTGGGTGTTGTTTGCCTTTCAACTATGGGAAACGTTCCTCTCACGCCGAAAAGAAAAGCCTCGAAGCCTGAATGTGCGAGCGGAGGTGGAGAGGGCTCTTTTTGAAAACAATGGAGTTATGCCCCCTTCGGAGAAACACCAGCGGGAGCTGCCTACTTTTCAGTATTGCACCCTTTCCGATCACGAGCATTGGTGTGACATCCATTACCCCGGAGTGGGGGCCATCCATCGCATGAATGGCTTTACTGGTCGCTTCGGCCAAGTTTGGCTCCTGGGAACGGAAAGAGAGAAGCAAGACAAGGTTCGTATGAAACTCCAAGCCTATTACTACCCTGGAGCGGAGGAAACATCGCTTCGCCGGGATGAGGAATATTATCAGGTATCGCCGAAAGTACGCTTTGCCTATGGTGTAGCTTATCTGGGTTTGGCGGTGTTTCTCCTCTACATGCTGTACTTGCTTGGATCAGTTTCCCTCACCGGTCCACAAGTAGTAAGTTGATCAGCGCTTGGAGCTATGAAAAAGCTGAGGAAGGAGCCGTTTCGGCTTTTTCCTCAGCTTTTTTTCTTCTGTCAATAGCGATCAGGATCGTTGGGGTGAAGGTAGTCACTGAACCGGGAGAGCGGGTGCTGGTACCGGAGGCGGCTTTTTCTGTATGGGTTCCGTTTTCGGTGCAGATTTAGGAAGACCAGATTGGATGCCGTGGCGGTACCCTGGATCTTCGCAGGTAAGGCGGGTTGGGAAGCAGGGGCCGGCGGTTCTTTGGCGAACCCCAGCCCCTTGCATATTCGATGAAAGAGGGAGGGTCTGATTTTCTTTGGGATTAAGCAGGAGCTTAATTCCTCTTGTTTCTGGTGGATGTATAACTCGAGATCATAGGTGTTGTGCATCAGCATGGGGGTTCCTCCTTTTTTATAAAAAGCGCCACGGGCACGGGCCCGCGGCGCTGAATCGACAACCGCTAAAAAAAGCGGTTCATCGATATAAAAAAGCCGCGGGCCTCAACGACCCGCGGCGCTGTTTCGCTTTGACGTTCAGGAACAGAAACAGTTCCTGAACGGAGGTCGTCGGTTCTGATGTGCAGTTTTGGATACAGGATGGATGAAGCCACCGGTATGAGCGGTATGATTGAGGGAAGAGCGGGAACGAATGGACTGGGAGCGGACAGACGAGCCCCCGTAGGAAGGCATACGATCCCCTTGGTGACGGAATCCCGTAAATAACATCATCATCAACGACCTCCTTTCAAAATTTCGTCACAAATAAAAGCCCTTTGATTGTACACATATTTCTTAAGGGATGTCAATTGGATTACAGCTGAATGTTTAAAAAAGAGGCGCTTTTTCCCGGTGAACGATTTAGTAAGGATTCGGGTATGTTAAGTTCACCCGGTAATCAATACAATAGGGAAGAAGAGGGCCAATAGATGACGGGGAGGCGCTTGACTCATGACAACGGATAAAGGACGATTCGGGATTATTTTTGATATGGACGGTACGTTGTTTCAGACGGAAAAGGTGGCGGTTCCTGCTTTTCATCGCACCTTTCAACGATTGAACGAAGAGGGGCTCTACACGGGAGAGCGGCCCGACGACTCCCAGGTACAATCCGTCTTCGGAATGACTCAAGCCGATATCTGGGAGAACCTGCTTCCCGGGTCTTCCGACAGCGTGAAAGAACAGGCGGATCGATGGTGGCTGGAGGATGAACTCGACTGCCTGAAAGAGGAAATGGGGGCCCTTTATCCGGGGGTGGAAGAGACGCTCCGTGAACTTGACGGAAGAGGGTGGCGTCTTTTTGTGGCGAGCAACGGATTGGGCCCCTATATAAGAGGAGTGATCCGTACATTTTCCTTGGAGGACTTGATCGAGGAGGGTTATTCAGCGGGAGAGCATGCAATCGGGGAGAAAGATCGGTTGGTCGGAAAGTTGATGAAAGAACAGGGAATCGACAGCGGATATATGGTGGGAGATCGTAGTTCCGACGTCCGTGCGGGCAAAGCCAACGGGTTGACGGTGATCGGCTGTCGGTATGCAGGTTTTCCTCAGTTCGGGGAGGGGGATGAATTAACGGGGGCGGATGGGGTAATCGATGCCTTCCCTCAGTTGTTGGAAATCGTAGGATCACCCCGAAAATACGATAAGGCCATACCGGATTTGAGATGATAAAAGGGAGGTGGGCATCATGGAAGCGGACAGCATTTGGGTGATCTCTCACGGAGAAACGGCCTGGCGGCTATTGCTTGCAACAGCGTTTGGCGGGTTGATTGGATGGGAGAGGGAACACAACAATCATCCCGCGGGCCTTCGAACGCACATTTTGGTTTCCGTCGGCTCGGCCCTTATTATGCTACTGTCGATCTACGGTTTTGCCGATTTTATGGATGAGGATAAAGTCCGTTTCGATCCGGGGCGGATTGCAGCCCAGGTGGTGAGCGGTATCGGCTTCCTCGGCGCGGGAACGATCCTCCGCCAAGGGTTTACCGTCAGTGGGCTGACCACCGCCGCCTCCTTGTGGGTGGTGGCGGCGATCGGGCTGGCGACGGGGGCGGGGTTCCATTTTGCCGCTCTCCTAACCACGATCCTAGCTCTTGTCAGCCTGGAATTGTTAAACCGGGTGGAGGGCTGGATTTTCAAGCGAAAACGTTTCAAGATGATCCGCCTGGTGGTGGATGATCGCTCGGGCATCTTGGGTGAATTGACGACTGCTATCGGTAAGTTGGGTGCCCGCGTTCGCAAAATGCAGATTGATGACGCAGATCCTGTGGATAAACAGATCGAGATACACTTTACCCTCCGGTTACCCCCAGAGCTGGAAGTTACCCGGCTCTTGGAAAAGGTGAGACAGGTCGAGGGGGTAAAGGAAGTTCATGTGGACTAAATCCTCTTGACGGGAATCCGCATTGACAGCCGTATAATCGAAAAGGCCCGTGGAGGGTCTTTTTTTGGATGAGGGGCCCAGGTGCCGGTCTAGGATCGGATGGTGAACGGGTATCCCGGTACAGGGAGCGGAATCCCTGTCGATTCGTATGAAATAGGGGGCGGGACGGAAAGAATGTGAAAGGACAGAAGGGTAGATAAAACATGGAACAAGCAGTCCCCTTGGCAAAAAGAAAAGCATCCGTTAAAATGAAATTACAAAGTCAAAGTTAGTCAAAGTCAGCGGGAGGTCGTCCGATGTCGAGTATCTCGGACATCATTGAACGCTACCTGATCAAAATTCTGAATGAAGCCCCTTCGGAAGTGGTCCAGGTAAAACGGAGCGAGCTGGCGGATCTTTTCCAGTGCGTACCGTCGCAGATCAACTATGTGATTAGCACCCGATTCACGGTGGAAAAAGGATATATAGTCGAAAGCAAAAGAGGAGGCGGCGGCTATATCCGTATCCGCAAGGTGCGGTTCCCGTCACCTAAAGCTTACTATGACGTCCTTTTGCGCCTGATTGGCTCAAAGATTAGCCAGACCTCCGCCGAGGACCTCGTCGCCCGGCTTGCCGATGAGGGTCTAATGACGCCGAGGGAAGCACGTATGGTGAAAAAAATGATTTCCCGTGAGGTGCTTGATCTGCCGATCGCCCTGCGGGATTCGGTGCGTGCCCGGATGATGCGCACCGTGGTAACGATGCTATTTGCAAGCAAAGGAGAGTGACCCGGGATGCAGTGCCAGCAATGCGGCAAACGGCAGGCGACTCTTCACTATACTAAGATCATCAATGGAGAGAAGACGGAGTTTCACCTGTGTGAAGTGTGTGCCCGGGAGAAGGGGGAACAGATACCCGGTTTTGAAGGGGGCTTCTCCATCCACAATCTGCTGTCAGGGCTTCTCAATCTGGACGCCCCCGTTTCTGACAATCAGCAGCCTGTTCGGGACGGTCGTCAGGGACAGGGGCTTCGGTGTCCGACCTGTGGTCTCACATACACGCAATTTTCCAAGATCGGGCGCTTTGGATGCAGTGACTGTTACCGGTCGTTTGGAGAGCGGTTGGAACCGCTTTTTCGGAGAGTTCACGGCCATACGGCCCATAGGGGGAAAGTTCCCCGCCGGACCGGTGGCAAACTAAAGATTCGCCGGGAAGTGGAACAACTGAAACAGGATTTATCCAGACGGATCCAGAATGAAGAATTTGAGGAAGCCGCTCGCATCAGGGATCAGATCCGGTCCTTGCAGGAAAAATTGGAGAGCTAGGGGGAGGAGAGCCGGAAATGTCGCTGAAGCGCTTTACGGAACACGCATTGAGTGAATGGATGCGAGGAAAGGGGCCCCAGTCGGACATTGTCATTTCAAGCCGGGTGCGGGTGGCTCGAAATCTGTCCGGGCTCCCCTTCCCGATGCTGGCTACCTCTTCTCAATCCTCCGAAGTGGTCCGCCGAGTGGAAGATGCACTTGGCCAGGCGAAGGAGCATCCTATTCTCCAGGGAGCGGAACTTGTCCGGATGGACGATCTTTCCGAACTGGAGAAACGGGTACTGGTGGAAAAGCACCTGATTAGCCCCCACTTGGCGGAGGAGTCCCGCCACGGGGCGGTGGTATTGTCGGAGAATGAAGCGGTCAGCATTATGATTAACGAGGAGGACCACCTCCGGATCCAGTGCCTATATCCCGGATTTCAGCCTCAAGAGGCTTGGAAAGCGGCTGATGAGCTGGATGATTGGTTTGAGAAACATCTCTCTTATGCCTTTAGTGAGAAAACGGGGTATCTAACCAGTTGTCCCACAAATGTGGGAACCGGTATCCGGGCATCGGTCATGGTTCACCTGCCTGCCTTGGCGATCACCCAGCAATTGGGCCGTCTTTTCCCGGCGATTACACAAGTGGGGCTGGCTATCCGCGGTATCTACGGAGAAGGCTCGGAAGCTCTTGGGAACCTGTACCAAGTTTCCAACCAGGTAACCTTGGGACAGCGGGAGGACGAGATCATCGATAAGCTTCAAGGCGTGGTGAAACAGATGATCCAGCACGAGCGGGACGCCCGGGAACGCCTTCGAGAGATCTCCCCGACGCAGTTGGAGGACCGAGTTCACCGTTCTTATGGGGTCCTCTCCCACGCCAGGGTGATCAGCTCCAAAGAGGCGATGGAACGCCTCTCCGACCTTCGGCTCGGCATCGATATGGGCCTTCTCACCGGTGTGGAGGCCAATGTGATGAATGAACTGATGGTGATGACCCAACCCGGCTTTTTACAACAGTATGCACAAGCCCGGCTGGATTCTGACGAACGGGACATCCGTCGTGCGGTGATGATCCGGGAACGCCTTCATGATCCTGACGGGAATGGGTAACCGTTGCTTCCGGTTGATTAATAACATTCAAAGCGAGGTGGATCAGCTATGATGTTTGGACGATTTACGGAACGGGCTCAAAAAGTTCTCGCCCTGGCACAGGAAGAAGCTGTCCGTCTTGGCCACAGCAATATTGGTACCGAACATATTCTCTTGGGCCTAGTGCGAGAGGGAGAAGGGATTGCCGCCAAGGCCCTGATGGGTTTGGGGCTCGGCTTGGAGAAAATCCAGAAGGAAGTGGAAACCCTGATCGGACGCGGCCAGGGGCAGCCGACCAACATTGCTTACACACCCCGGGCGAAAAAGGTGATCGAGCTTTCCATGGACGAAGCCCGTAAACTGGGCCATACCTATGTCGGTACCGAACATATCCTTCTGGGTCTTATTCGTGAAGGAGAAGGAGTAGCGGCTCGGGTATTGAACAACCTCGGTGTCTCCCTCAATAAGGCCAGACAACAAGTATTGCAGCTCCTAGGTAGTTCTGAAGCCGTCTCTTCCAACCAGGGAGCGGGGTCAAACGCCAATACCCCCACCTTGGATAGCCTGGCCCGTGACCTGACAGCCGCGGCCAAAGAGGATAACTTGGATCCGGTGATCGGTCGTAGTAAGGAAATCGAGCGGGTCATCCAAGTCCTCTCCCGCCGTACGAAGAATAACCCCGTGCTAATCGGAGAGCCCGGAGTCGGGAAAACAGCCATTGCCGAAGGGCTCGCCCAAAAGATCGTTGACGGGGAGACCCCGGAAACCTTGCGTGGCAAGCGTGTGATGACCCTTGATATGGGGACCGTCGTCGCCGGAACGAAATATCGGGGCGAATTTGAAGATCGTCTGAAGAAAATTATGGATGAAATCCGTCAGGCAGGCAATGTGGTCCTCTTTATCGATGAGTTGCACACGCTGATCGGAGCCGGGGGTGCAGAAGGGGCGATCGATGCCTCTAATATTCTGAAACCGGCCCTGGCTCGAGGTGACTTGCAGTGCATCGGGGCGACTACTTTGGATGAATACCGTAAATATATCGAGAAGGATGCGGCCCTGGAGCGTCGCTTTCAACCAATCACAGTGGATCAGCCTTCGGCGGAAGAAGCGGTTCAGATCCTGCAGGGGCTTCGCGACCGGTATGAGGCCCACCATCGTGTGAAAATTACCGACGAGGCGATTGAAGCCTCGGTGAAACTTTCCGACCGTTACATCACCGACCGGTTTCTGCCCGACAAGGCCATCGATCTGATCGACGAAGCCGCCTCCAAAGTTCGCCTTTCCTCTTATACGGTTCCACCGGAACTGAAGGAAATGGAGCAAAAGCTGGATGAGGTGCGTAAAGAGAAGGATGCCGCTGTCCAAAGCCAAGAATTCGAAAAAGCGGCCAACCTGCGGGACCGGGAACAAAAACTGCGCGAAGAATTGGAGACCACTCGGAACAATTGGAAGGCGGATCAAGGAAAAACCGATTCCGAAGTGAATGCCGAGGACATCGCAGAAGTGGTGGCCAGTTGGACGGGTATTCCTGTACGGAAACTGGCTGAAGAGGAATCAGACCGTCTCTTGAACATGGAATCCATCCTTCACAAACGGGTGATTGGGCAGGACGAAGCGGTTCGATCCGTCTCCCGGGCAATCCGACGGGCCCGGGCCGGATTGAAGGACCCCAAGCGGCCGATCGGCTCTTTCATTTTCCTCGGGCCGACGGGGGTTGGGAAAACCGAATTGGCTCGGGCGCTAGCTGAGGCGATGTTCGGAGCGGAGGATGCCATTATCCGCATCGATATGTCCGAATACATGGAGAAGCATTCCACCGCCCGCCTTGTCGGGGCCCCTCCAGGCTATGTAGGGTATGACGAAGGGGGGCAGCTGACGGAAAAAGTGCGCCGCAAGCCCTATTCCGTCGTCCTGTTCGACGAGGTAGAGAAAGCCCACCCCGAGGTTTTCAACATTATGTTGCAGGTTCTAGAAGACGGTCGACTCACCGACGGCAAGGGACGAACGGTGGATTTCCGCAACACCGTGATCATTATGACCTCCAACGTAGGGGCTAATTTGATCAAACAGAACCAACGCCTTGGCTTTACCGTTGGAGACACCTCCGCCGATGAATACGAAGCGATGAAAGACAATGTGATGGATGAGTTGAAAAAGAGCTTCCGTCCTGAATTCCTCAACCGGATTGATGACGTGATCGTCTTCCATTCCTTGAAACAAGAGCACCTTCAGGAAATCGTCACCCTGATGTCCGACCAGCTTCGCAAACGGCTACAGGAACAGGAAATCGACTTCGTCCTTACCGAAGCAGCGGCCAAAAACCTGGCCAAAGCCGGTTTCGACCCCACTTATGGAGCACGACCCCTGCGCCGAGCCATCCAGAAACATATCGAAGACCGGCTTTCCGAGGAACTCCTCAAGGGGAACATCAAACATGGCGATACCGTGGAAATCGATGAAGAAGACGGCAAGCTGACCGTCCGTCGTTCGGAGTTGTCCCCCTCCACGCAATAAACCGGATCAAGCACCTTCCCAAAGTGGGGGAGGTGCTTTTTTATGGAGAATTTTGATATAATGGGTTTTGAAATCGTAAAGAATTATTCATGCCGTTCTGGGCTGAAGGCTTGTTTACGACTGTCTATCCTGTCCGATGGTTTGATGGGTATCCGTGTTGAACCTCGTCACGATCATAGGGGGGTCAACCCCTGACATATTATAAGGATGAATAGGAGATCCGGAGTGGCGAAACATAAAACGAAGTTTGCTTGTCAACAATGTGGTTACGAAACTCCGAAATGGATGGGAAGATGCCCCGGATGCGGACAATGGAATACCCTGGTGGAGGAGCGGCAGGCTGCCGCATCGGGACCGGTACAGGCGAAGAGCAGGGTCAGCATGAAACAAAAACCGGCCCAGCCGATCACTCAGGTGGTTCAGGTCGACGAGCCTCGTTCCGACACTGGGATCCGGGAGTTGAATCGGGTGTTGGGCGGGGGGCTGGTACCGGGATCCTTGATTTTGGTGGGGGGTGACCCGGGGATTGGAAAATCCACCCTGTTGCTGCAGGCTTCTCACCGACTCGCGAAAAAGGGACTCCCGGTCCTTTATGTATCCGGAGAAGAATCAGTTGAACAGACGCGATTGCGGGCCGGTCGACTCAATGCTCTGGATGAGCGGCTCTTGGTGGCAGCGGAGACGGATTTGGATTCGGTCGAAGCATTGGTCCAAAATGAGAAACCCAAGTTGTTGGTGATCGACTCGATCCAGACGATTTACCATCCTGAAGTAACATCGGCTCCGGGAAGCGTAGCCCAGGTGAGGGAATGTACCGGTCGCTTGATGCGGATTGCCAAAGGCATGGGCATTGCCGTAATCATTGTCGGACACGTAACCAAGGAAGGTGCGATCGCTGGCCCTCGTATGTTAGAGCACATGGTGGATTGTGTCCTCTACTTTGAAGGGGAGCGTCACCATACCTACCGGGTGTTACGGGCGGTAAAGAACCGTTTTGGCTCCACCAATGAGATCGGGTTGTTCGAAATGCGGGATGTCGGTCTCACTGAAGTGGAAAACCCCTCGGAGATGTTTCTCTCCGAACGACCGTCAGGGGTGGCGGGCTCGGCGGTGACGGCCAGTATGGAAGGGACGCGCCCGGTGCTTATCGAGTTACAAGCCCTGGTGGCCCCCACCAGCTTCGCCACACCGAAGCGGATGGCTTCAGGGTTGGATCACCATCGGGTCACCATGATTATGGCGGTGCTGGAAAAACGACTCGGGTTGTTCCTGCAAAACCAGGATGCCTATGTGAATGTGGTCGGCGGAGTACGGTTGGATGAACCGGCTGTGGATCTGGCTGTTGCCATCAGCCTGGCCTCTAGCTTCCGGGATTCGCCCACCCAACCGAAGGATGTTTTTATCGGAGAAGTGGGGCTGACCGGGGAGGTCCGGGGGGTGACCCGCCTCGAACAGCGTGTAGCGGAAGCGGCCAACATGGGCTTCAAACGAGCTGTTTTGCCTCTTAAGAATCAACGGGGATGGAATCCGCCGAAAAATCTGGACATTCTCTGGGTGGAAACCGTGGAAGAAGCGTTGGAAGCGGCGCTGGGAGGGTAGAATCGGTGAAAGAAGAGACGAGAAAAAATCTGTTTGAGCCGGTCACGCTCCGGATGGTGGCCCCGGGGACATCCTTCCGGGAAGGACTGGACAACGTATTGGGAGCGAAGACCGGCGCCCTGATTGTCGTGGGGTATGATGATTCCGTACGGGAACTGGTGGACGGAGGCTTTCATATCGATTGCCCCTTCGCTCCCGCTTACCTTTATGAGCTTGCTAAAATGGACGGAGCGATCATTCTATCTAATGACGGGCGGCGGATCCTTTATGCAAATGCCCAACTGGTTCCCAGTTCCTCGATCCCATCGACAGAGACGGGGATTCGGCATCGCACTGCACAACGGACGGCACGGCAGACGGGGAAGCTGGTCGTCTCCATTTCCCAGCGTCGCAATGTCATCACCCTTTACCAGGGAAACAACCGTTATGCCCTGAAAGATATCGGCGTCATCCTAACAAAAGCCAACCAAGCGATTCAGACCCTGGAAAAATACAAATCGGTCCTAGACCAGTCGATGACCAACCTATCTGCTCTCGAGTTTGAAGAACTGGTTACACTGAATGAAGTAGCGATGGTGATGCAGCGAATTGAGATGGTTCTCCGCATCAAGAGTGAGATTGAGCGCTATATCAATGAGTTAGGGACAGAAGGGCGACTCATCAGTATGCAGTTGGAAGAGCTGGTGGTCAATGTAGAGAAAGAAGCTTATCTGGTCATCAAAGACTACTGTAAGGACGAGGATTGTCAGTCCCCATCCCAGGTCTTAGAGAGACTGAACAAACTATCGGCGGACGAATTGTTGGAGCATGGAAATATTGTACGGAGCCTCGGCTATCCCGCCGGCACTAACTTACAGGATGAGGCTGTCGCCCCCCGGGGTTATCGTATTCTTAACAAAATCCCGCGTCTTCCGGGTTCCATTATCCAGAAGCTCATTGAGCGCTTTGAATTTCTCCCCCGGGTAATGATGGCCACCATCGAAGAGTTGGATGATGTGGAGGGAATCGGGGATGTGCGGGCCCGTGCGATTAAAGAAGGGCTCAAGCGTATTCAGGAACAAGTCTTTATTGACAGACATATCTAAATTCCCTAGAATGAAAGCACCTATGGCCCGATGCGCGAAGGCACTATGGAGGCACTGAGCCTCCGCGCAGTACAAGAAGTTCTAAAACGGGGAGGGGTCTGTCGCTGGATAGGCGGATAACGATATCAATCGATTTAGGAGGTTCCCAGTCATGTTTGCACGAGCATTACCAAGCGTTTTTACGGTCGGGAACTTATTCTTAGGCATCGTGGCCATGATTCTAGCCGTTCAGGGTGAGTGGAAGTACGGGGCAATCATGGTGATTATCGGTATGTTTCTGGATGGATTAGACGGCCGAGTTGCCCGTATGTTGAATACCCAGAGCGAATTCGGCAAAGAGCTGGACTCCCTTTCGGACGTGATCTCTTTCGGAGTGGCCCCTGCACTTATCATGTATACTACTATCCTACATGAACTGGGTGTTCTGGGGTGGATTATTACCGCTGTTTTCCCGATTTGCGGTGCTCTCCGCCTCGCCCGGTTCAACGTCCACCCGGGGATTCCCGGCTACTTTATCGGCCTTCCGATCACGGCGGCTGGAGGGGTTCTAGCCACTATGGCGTTATACAGCGGTGTGGTTGACAATCCAGTAATCCTCGTCGTGGGGATGCTTTTCCTCTCCTTCCTAATGGTCAGTCAGATTAAATATCCCAACTTCAAAAAGGTGGGCATCCCACGGAGTGCTTATTGGGTAGCTCCGTTGATCATTATCCTCCTTGGCTGGATGGCGGCGCGATTTCCCGAGGAGTTCCCCAAAATTGTCTTCATCCCTCTAGCTCTTTACGCCTTCTATGGAGTTAAACGGACCGTCACACGGAGGCGCCGCGGGAATGGGGATGAACCGATTGAGGAATTTAAACCGTAAAGAAAAACACCTCTTCACGTTGAAGGGGTGTTTTTGGTGTTGCGAAAAAGGGAAGAAAGAAAAACCGTCTCCGCTCTTTTGGCGAAGAGCTGACTTTTCCAATTATAGAAAAATAAAGAAGGTTTTAGGTCGGATCTGGAGAAAGGAATAGTAGGCCCTCGGCCTTAACCTTTTCCCGCCACCCGCTAGCTCACCCCGTTTATCGTAGGTTGAAGACGCCAAGAGTCGAAAGCTTGTTTGCCTCTTTCTCCACGACTTCCTCCAGGGAGATATCCAGAAGGTTGCATAGAGCGGTCATATAAAACAGGTTTTTGCCCATTTCCTCCTTTACCACATCCAAGCAGTGATCGCAAAGTCGGCCGGACAGATGGGTATGGACTTGATCTTTCATCTCCGTCAGAGGGAGATCTCCCTGAAAAGGCTGGCAGCTTGCTTGAATTTCCATGCAGCCGCATTCGGTGACCGACTTGGTTACCGCACGGTTGATCCGACTGTTTGACTCTTGGAATTTTGAGGAGACGTCCAAAAAACTACGGTGACGGAGCAGAAGCTCGGACACTTGTTGTTGGAAAGCCTCCAGGATCCTTGGATCCATCTTGTTCACCTCACCCTGTTGGAACCCGGGGCCCCGTAAAGGGGCGTAGGGAAAATGTCGGAAGCGACTGAAGATTCGATACGAGACCATTATAGCCATGTTTTGCAAAAAGTGTCAATCCAGCTTCGTCTCTGCCTAAACCGGAATATGCCCGGAATTTTTGAAAAAAGTGTTGACGGTCTTCGATAACCTGTGCTAATATATTTGGTTTAAATTTATTGACATCTCTCCTGGGTTGTGATATCTTGGAAAATGGATATTGCCCTTGGAGGTGGGTTTTTTGTTCAATATCGGTGACAAAGTGGTCTACCCCATGCACGGTGCAGGCATCATCGAATCCATCGAAGAGAAAGAAATCCTCGGGGAGTCGCAGCAATATTACATCATGAGGCTGCCAATCGGGGATATGAAAGTGATGATCCCGATGAATAATGTAGATAGCATCGGCCTGAGGGAAGTCGTTGACGAAGCGACCATTACCGAAGTGATTGAACGCCTGAGCACAGGTGACCACGATGTATCGAACAACTGGAACCGCCGCTACCGGGCTAACTTGGATAAGATGAAAAGCGGGGACATCCACGATATGGCTGATGTGGTCCGTTGTTTGGTACTCCGAGAACGAGAAAAAGGGCTTTCCACCGGGGAGCGCAAGATGTTGGATAATGCCCGCCAGATCCTGATCAGCGAGATGGTGTTGGCTAAGGAGATGGATGAACATCAAGCTTTCGGGCTCCTCGATCAAATTATCCAATCAGGTGAAAAAGCTTCAGGGTGAAAAGGGTAAAGAATTAAAGGCGGGGATTTTTCCTCACAACTTTGCAAAATACAGGGTTTCCATCTAAGAGGATTGTCTATAATGCTAATGAGGAGGTGAAGCCCCGTGTTAAAGAGGTTTGTACAAATTGCGTTCGCATTGATCGGAGCGACAATCGGATTCTATGTCGGTCCGAAGCTGCTTCAAAATCCCCCCTTAGACTTGGGTGATGTACCGGGTCCCCAATATATCGGAGCCGTTTTGGGGGCGGTCCTCCTGTATGTGGCCACCCTGTGGTTCTCCGATTATGTCGTCCGGTGGATTCAATGGAGTGAGGAGCGGCTGGTCAAAGTTCCTGCTGCAGATACCCTATTCGGTGCGTTGGGGATGATCTTGGGTCTTATTGTAGCCTATTTGGTCGAACCGCCCCTGGCGGAGCTGCCGATTCCCGGTATCTCTTCCATTCTTCCGATTCTGGTATCAGCACTCTTAGGCTATCTCGGTTTCCGTGTCGGATACAAGAAGCGGGACGAATTAATCTCGATATTCACGATGGGTCGGCAGACAAAGGAAAAAGTGAAAAAGGACAAAGAAGCTCGTGAGGTAGAGCACAAGATCCTGGACACCAGCGTTATCATCGATGGACGGATCGCCGACATCTGTCGGACGGGCTTTCTGGAGGGAACCCTGGTCATTCCTAGTTTCGTTTTGGAAGAACTTCAGCATATCGCTGATTCTTCCGATGTACTAAAACGAAACCGAGGTCGGCGTGGGTTGGATATTCTCAATAAAATCCAGAAAGAACTCAATATGCGGGTCCTGATCTATGAAGGGGACTTTGAAGAAGTTTCCGAAGTGGATAGCAAGTTGGTGAAACTAGCGAAGGTGCTTTCCGGCAAAGTGGTGACCAATGACTTTAACTTAAATAAGGTGTGTGAGCTGCAGGGCGTCAAAGTCCTCAACATAAATGATCTAGCCAACGCTGTCAAACCCGTTGTCCTACCAGGCGAAGAGATCAACGTGCAGGTGATCAAAGACGGGAAGGAACACGGACAGGGTGTGGCCTATCTCGATGACGGAACCATGATTGTCATTGAAGGCGGACGCGAATACATCGGTGAACGGATTGACGTATTGGTCACCAGTGTGTTACAAACATCTGCAGGGAGAATGATTTTTGCCAAACCCAAACTGCTCGAACGGGCGTTGTAACCGAAAGCAGGAAAGGGCCGGTCAACCTTATCGCCCGGCGACGGGTGGAAACGCCGTCGCCGGGCGATCTTGTGTTTTTAAAGGGGGATACGAATCGTTGCGAGTTGGAGTCGTGATCCCTGCAGCAGGGATTGGTAAGCGGATGGGGTCAACCGTAAGCAAACAGTTCCTTGATCTGGCGGGAGAGCCTGTCCTTATTCGCACCCTTCGCATCTTTGACTCTCATCCCGCTGTGGGCCATATTGTGCTGGCGGTGAGGGAAGAAGAGCAGGAAGCCGTGGAAAGCCTCCTAGCTCGCCATGGGTTCGACCCGGGCCGGGTGCTCCTGACGAAGGGCGGCGAGGAAAGACAGGAAAGTGTATTTCAGGGGTTAAAAAGGGTGAATGCCGAGTGGGTTCTCGTCCATGATGCGGTTCGCCCCTTTGTAACCCAGAAAAACATCGATGAACTGCTGAAAGCGGTTCAGGAAACGGGGGCAGCTATCCTGGCGGTCCCTGTTAAGGATACGGTGAAGCAAGTGTCCCCAGCGGGTTATGTGGAGAAGACGTTGGAACGCAGCCGTCTGTGGGCGGTACAGACTCCCCAGGCTTTTTCCCGTGCTTTGCTTCTTGAAGCCCATGCGAAGGGGGCGCAAGCAGATCTTCCAGCGACTGACGATGCCATGCTTGCGGAGGCTCTCGGGGTTTCTGTCAAAGTAGTTCGGGGGGACTATGCGAATCTGAAACTGACTACGCCGGAAGATCTGGTGTTGGCGGAAGCAATTTGGAAGATGAGGAGATCTGCCGATGATCAAAGTGGGACAAGGGTTTGATGTACATGCATTTGCCGAGGGCCGGCCGCTGATCCTGGGAGGGGTTACGATTCCTTATCCTAGGGGGCTGGCGGGTCACTCCGATGCTGATGTCCTCCTGCATACCATCTCGGATGCTGTGCTGGGGGCACTCGGGAAAGGAGACATCGGCAAACACTTTCCCGATACCGATCCCCGTTTCAAAGGGGCCGACAGTGCTGAATTGATGCGTACGGTGTGGGAGATGGCCGCTGAGGCCGGATATAAACTAGGCAACTTGGACGCGACGGTGATTGCCCAAAAACCGAAAATGGCTCCTTTTATCCCGGAGATCCGGGAGCGAGTGGCAGAGCTTCTTCAAGCGGAATTATCGGATATTAATATAAAAGCGACCACTACCGAAAAGCTGGGCTTCACCGGAAGGGAAGAAGGGATTGCCGCGATGGCTGTCGTCTGCCTGTTTCGGGAAGGATGATCACTTTCGGGGAAGCGACCGCTGCCGTTGGGCAACAAGTTCATAGATGAGGTGACGAGAAGAATGGCGGATCGAGTACGTACGCGCTACGCCCCGAGCCCGACCGGGCACCTGCATATCGGTGGGGCGAGGACGGCGCTATTCAGCTATTTATGGGCTCGCAAACACGGCGGGGCTTTCGTCGTGCGAATCGAGGATACCGATGTGGAACGGAACTTGGCTGACGCCGAGGAAAAACAGATGGCTGCCTTGAAGTGGCTCGGGGTTGAATGGGATGAAAGTGTCGACGTCGGCGGGCCCTTTGCCCCATATCGGTCGATGGAACGTCTGGATCTCTACCGGGAATATCTGAGCCGTCTCTTGGAGGCAGGACAGGCCTATCCCTGCTATTGCACCCAGGAAGAGCTGGAACGGGAACGGGAGCGGCAGCTAGCGGAGGGGGAAGCCCCCAAATACAGCGGACGCTGTAGAAATCTCTCGGAGGCCGAGCGGGCCGCCTTTGAAGCGGAGGGTCGCCAAGCTTCCATCCGTTTTCGTGTGCCTGAAGGGCGCACGATCATGGTCGAGGATCTAGTCCGGGGTGAAGTCCGCTTTGAGACTGAAGGAATCGGCGATTTTATCCTGGCCCGGCCTGATGGACGTCCGACTTATAACTTCGCTGTCACCGTGGATGACGCCTTAATGGAAATCAGCCACGTCGTTCGGGGAGAGGAGCATCTCTCTAATACCCCGCGTCAGATCCTTCTCTATGAAGCTTTCGAATTGGAGCCCCCCCGATTCGCCCATGTCCCGCTTATCCTAAACCCCGATGGGAAGAAGATGAGTAAGCGGGATGAGTCGATCATCCAGTTTATCGACCAATACCGGGATCTCGGATTCCTGCCGGAAGCGATCATCAACTTCCTCGTCCTTCTTGGCTGGGCGCCGGAAGGAGAAAAAGCGGAAGAGGAGATTTTCACCGCCGAAGAACTAAAGGGTCTCTTCTCCCTGGAGCGGGTTTCCAAGGCGCCGGCTGTTTTCGATAACGGGAAGCTAAAATGGATGAACAACCATTACATCAAGGAGTCTTCCCTGGAACGGATTACGGAACTGGCTATTCCCCACTTAGCCAAGGCTGGCCGGATCTCTGAAAATCCTGCTGGAGAGGAACGGACCTGGGTCACACGGTTAGTGGGGCTCTATCAAGAACAGCTGGATTATGTGGCTCAAATCGTCGAACTGACCGAGATGTTCTTCCGGAAGGAAGCAGTCCCTTCCGCCGAGGCAAAGGAAGTCCTCGCCCAAGAGCAGGTGCCGGAAGTCGCCGCCTCTTTCATGAAGAAACTGACGGAATCCGAGGGAGAGATCACCCCGGATGGAGTAAAAGGGATGTTGAAGGCCGTCCAAAAAGAGACAGGGTATAAAGGGAAGCAGCTTTTTATGCCTGTCAGGGCTGCCGTTACCGGTGAAGTCCACGGCCCAGACCTCCGTGAAGCGATTTCTCTTCTTGGGAAAGAACGTGTGATCGCTCGCCTACAGGCTTTGTTGGCAGAGAAGTGACTATCCGGCAAAAATATGTGGATGTTCCGGTTCATTCCTGTCGCACGCCTTGCGTTTTTTTAGTACAATGAGGACTAACAACCGAACCAAAAGGACGAAACCGGGCGATGACCGGGAAAGTACGGCGGGGATGGAACCCCAGAGAGGGGCCGCGAGGCTGAGAAGGCCCTGTTCCCCATCCGCCGGAAATGCCCCCGGGAGCTGCCCGCCCGAACCCCTTTGGGAAGTAGGGTGGGCCGGTAACCCCGCCGTTACAGGGATCAAGCCGGACCAATGCTGTGGCGCATCGGTCAAGCAGAGTGGAACCGCGGAATCAACCGTCTCTGCAGCCTTCGGGTTGCAGGGATTTTTTTATACCAGGAATCCGGGGCGGGTTTCTCGCTCCGACTGAAAGGTGGTGCAGGCGAAATGGCTCTGATGAAGCGAATCCGCGAAATCCGCGCGTTGTTGAAATCGGATATCGATGCCGTTTTTGATCGGGACCCAGCGGCAAGAAGTGTTTTTGAGGTGATGATCACCTATTCGGGTATTCACGCCATCTGGGCGCATCGCCTGGCCCATTGGTTTTATAAGCGCAATCGGTTTCTGATCGCCCGTGTCATCTCTCAGATGAGCCGTTTTTTTACTGGGATCGAAATCCATCCCGGTGCACGGATCGGCAAAGGGTTTTTCATTGACCACGGTATGGGTGTCGTGATCGGGGAGACCTGTGAAATCGGTGATTATGTCACCCTATACCAGGGGGTGACCCTGGGTGGAACCGGCAAGGAAAAGGGGAAACGACACCCCACTGTCGAGGATGGTGTTCTGATCGCTTCCGGAGCTAAGGTGCTAGGTTCCATGCGGATCGGGCGTTGCTCCAAGATCGGCGCAGGTTCTGTCGTGCTGCGTGAAATCCCGCCTAATTCTACGGTCGTGGGTGTGCCGGGTCGTGTGGTGATCCGGGATGGCGTCCGTGTAGATAAGAGCGACCTGGACCAGGTGAACCTTCCGGACCCTGTGGCGGAAACTTGCCGTGATCTGCAGCGGGAGATTGATTCGTTACGGATGGAGTTGGGTAGGCTGAAGGACGAGTGGGAGTCAGAACGAAGGGAGAAAAAGCGAGATGGCTATGCGCCTGTACAACACTCTGACTAGAAAACGGGAAACTTTCCGTCCTATAGAGGGAAACAATGTAGGTGTCTACGTATGTGGCCCGACGGTTTACAACTATATTCACATCGGAAACGCCCGGGTATTCGTCTTCTTCGACGTCCTTCGACGTTACCTGGAATACAGGAATTTTGACGTCACCTATGTACAGAATTTCACGGACGTGGATGATCGATTGATACGGCGTGCGGAGGAAGAAGGTACGACGGTTCCGGAACTGGCTGAAATGTATATCGAGGCCTATTTTGAGGATATGGACGCCCTCGGAGTTCGGCGGGCAGACATCCATCCGCGAGCCACGGATCACATCGGAAAGATGATCGAAGGGATCCAAGTCCTGATTGACAAAGGGTACGCCTATGAGGCCGACGGGGATGTCTATTACCGTTCCCTGAAAAAAGATGACTACGGGAAACTGAGCCACCAGTCGACAGAGGAATTAAAATCCGGAGCCCGGGTCGAAGTGAACGAAAAAAAGGAAAACCCGCTGGATTTTGCTTTGTGGAAGAAGGCGAAGCCCGGCGAAATCTCGTGGGAGAGCCCTTGGGGGGAAGGACGGCCGGGCTGGCACATCGAGTGCTCCGCCATGTCGAAACAATACCTCGGGGAAACGCTGGATATCCATGCTGGCGGGATGGATCTTTGTTTTCCCCATCATGAGAACGAAATCGCCCAGAGTGAAGCTTGGAATGGAAAACCCTTCGCTAACTACTGGTTACACAACGGCTATATCAACATGGGCTCGGAGAAGATGTCCAAATCCCTCGGCAACGTGGTGACCGTGAGAGATTTACGGGAAGAATATGATCCGCGGGTCATTCGGTACTTCCTTCTTTCTGCTCACTACCGCAATCCGATTTCCTTCACCGCTGAATCAATGCCCCAGATCGAAGCCGGGCTGGAACGCTTCGACAATGCGATTGCCAACCTGCAGCACCGCATGGAAGCGGCGATGGACGGGGAGGCCGTATCTTGGGTGACAGAGCGACTCGATGCGCTTACCGCGGATTTCGAGCGGGAGATGGATGATGACTTGAACACCGCGAACGCGATCAGCGTCCTCTTTGAGGCTGTACGTTTTTCCAACGAGTTGGTGGCGGAGGATGTGGTCTCCCGTGGCTCGTTGAAGGCTATGTTCCATTGGTTTGAACGCTTTGGGGAGGAAATCCTCGGTCTTGTTGTTACCGGGAGGCAAAAGGACCTGGATCACGAAATTGAAGCTAAAATCGAAGAGCGACAGCAGGCGCGGCGAGCCCGAGACTTTGCCCGGGCAGACGCCATTCGCGACGAGCTCGCGGAAAAAGGCATCCTGTTGGAAGACACGCCTCAAGGCGTGCGCTGGCGACGAAAGTGAGGAGCGGCATGCAAATTGGAATGACAGAACCGGCTATTTTTGATGAGACCCGTGAAGTGAATCCTCTCCTGCTTGCATACCTCGGAGACGCAGTCTATGAACTTTATGTCCGCTGTAAGTTGGTGACTGGGGGGAACATCCGGCCCAATGAAGTCCATCAAGAGGCGGTTAAGTTTGTATCCGCTCCGGCTCAGGCCCGAGTATTGCGGGAGGTAGAAAGCTTGTTGACCGAGGAAGAATGGGATATCCTCCGGCGGGGACGAAACGCTAAATCGGGCAGTATTCCCAAAAACGCAAAGCCCTCGGAATACCGCTATGCAACAGGGCTAGAAGCGCTTGTCGGTCACTGGTATCTGACAGGGCGTACGGACCGGCTTACCGAGATGATGACAAAGATGATTCATGCACTGGAAGAGGGAGAGAGCCGTGGCGAATGAATGGGTAATTGGTCGACAAGCGGTGCGGGAAGCGCTGAAGGCGGAACGAAAAACGGAAAAGTTGCTTCTAGCAGAAGGAAGCGGTAAGGGCCCTCTGGGTGATCTGCTCTCGACGGCGAAAAAAGCCGGTATCCCTGTGCAGGAAGTTCCCCGCAAAAAACTGGATCAAGTGGCGGAGGGGGAGAATCATCAGGGAGTAGCTGCGTTGGTGGCTGCTCACGATTACGCCAGCGTGAATGATCTGTTCCGGCGGGCGGAAGCAAAAGGAGAGCCTCCTTTCTTCCTACTATTGGACGGGATCGAAGATCCTCATAACCTGGGGTCGATCCTGCGGACAGCGGATGCTTCCGGCGTTCATGGCGTGATTATTCCGAAACGGCGGGCGGTTGGACTGACGTCCATTGTAGCCAAAACATCTGCTGGTGCCATCGAACATGTCCCCGTCGCCCGGGTGACCAACTTGAACCGGACGGCGGAGGAATTGAAGGGACAGGGGATATGGTTGGTTGGAAGCGATGCTTCTTCCCCGGACCGGTATGATGCTGTCGACTATGCGGTGCCTCTCGCCCTGATTATCGGCAATGAAGGGAAAGGGATCAGCCGCCGTTTACGCGAACGGTGTGATTTTCTGGTGAAGCTCCCGATGAAAGGAAAGGTCTCCTCCCTGAATGCTTCCGTCGCAGCTGCTTTGTTCATGTATGAAGTCCTGCGGAAGCGTGAAGGGTAACGGGTGAACGAATATGGAAGAGTGGCTGATCGTCGACGGTTACAACGTGATAGGGGCACATACCGACTGGTCTGCTCTTCCATTAGAGGAAGCTCGGCGCCAATTGGCCTCATTACTCTCGGAATACAAAGCCGTTACAGGGAGAAAGGTGATGCTCGTCTTTGATGCCCACCGTTCCCCAGGGGCGGAGAACAGAGAAATGGCGAGTGGGATCACCGTCTGGTTCACCCGGGAACATGAGACCGCGGATCAGCTGATTGAGCGGTTGGTCAGGCAACATAAAAAACCGGGACGGCACATTTACGTGGCCACCTCGGATTATCTGGAACAACGGATGGTGTTCGGGCAGGGGGCCTACCGGCTCTCCGCTCGGGAACTTATCCGGGATTTGTCGACCATGAAGGGAAACATTGCCCAGCGGATCAGGGAAGCGGAAAGGGAGCGGTATACGTTAGGGCAGGGGTTAAAAGGAGAGTTGTTGGAAGCGCTGGAAAAATGGAGACGGAAAAAATAGGTGAAAATTTGACGTTTTTGTTGCAACTCAGATATAATGTACCTATCATGGTTTTCCAGCCAACGGGTCGGAGGGATGAAGGTGAGCGTCAATCTTCAATGGAGCGCGTTGACAGGCTATGAGACGATGACCGACGAAGAGCTGGTGGAAGCCGTACGGATGGCTGACGGCACCGCATTGGAGCAATTGATCAACAAATACAAAAACTTCGTCCGGGCCAAAGCACGCTCTTATTTTCTGATCGGCGCGGACCACGAGGATATCGTGCAGGAAGGGATGATCGGCCTTTATAAGGCGATTCGTGATTTCCGCGGGGACAAGCTGGCCTCATTTAAGGCTTTTGCCGAGTTGTGCATTACTCGTCAGATCATCACTGCCATTAAGACGGCGACGCGCCAGAAGCACATCCCCCTCAATTCCTATGTCTCTCTGGACAAGCCTATTTACGATGAAGATTCGGACCGGACGTTGATGGACATCCTCACGGGTGGTCGTGTATCCGATCCGGAAGAACTGTACATCAACCAGGAGGAGTTTGACGACATCGAAGATAAAATGTCGCAAATTTTAAGCGAGTTAGAGAGACAGGTATTGATGCTTTACTTAGACGGTCGATCGTACCAAGAGATCGCTGTCGACTTGAACCGACATGTCAAATCCATTGATAATGCCTTGCAACGGGTGAAGCGGAAGCTGGAGCGTTACCTGGAAGTCAGGGAAGTTGCTCCATAAAACGGAACCGCATACATTGGTAGAAGCCGAACAGGGTATGGTTCCCCTGTTCGTTTTCTTTCTCTTTGACTAACATTTCGACACGAATCGTCAAAATCCTTCCGACTCCAAAAGAAAATCAGAAATTCCGGTAGGGTTTGAAGAATTGCAAGGAGAGGGTATACTGGAGAGACGGCTGTGATGGTTTCCGGGCGTTTTTTTGATAGGGAAGAAAAGAAGGTCTGGGAGCCCACAAAAATTAAGAGGATACTGCCTTTGGGAGGGGCTGACGACGGCTCCCAGTGTAGGACTGTCATTCATTGACATGCCAAACACGGTATGATAAAGTTGTTTGGGTATTTTGTATTACGCCCGTGAATAGGGTCCGCGTACCGCGGAGTCAAGGAGGTGTTTCAACATGCGGGTATTGGTAACGCTGGCTTGCACGGAATGCAAAGAGCGAAATTATTCTACCACTAAGAATAAACGGAAACATCCGGACCGGATGGAATTCCGCAAATTCTGCCCCCGTTGTAATGGACACAAACAGCACCGCGAAACGAAGTAAAGGGACTGATTATTTCGCAGGGGGGATCAGCGCATGGGTTTTCTCGGCCGACTCGGAACCGGTATCAAGAGAAGTGTAACCGGGACCGCCAGCTTCATCCAGTCCGGTGTCGCTGAACTGAAAAAGGTTCGCTGGCCCAGCCGTCAGGAGCTGGTGAACTACACTCTGGTGGTATTGGTGACGGTATTTTTTGTTACGCTGTTCATCTTTGTCGTTGACCTCGGCATGTACGAATTGGTCAAAATGATTCGTCCGTGACGGATGACGGGGTCAAATTTGTCATAAGGGGGGACAGGGCGTTATAGCCCTGATTTCATGGAGAAGAACTGGTATGTCGTCCACACGTACTCCGGATATGAAAACAAGGTGAAAACCAACCTGGAGAAACGGGTCCACTCCATGGAGATGGAGGATAAGATCTTCCGCGTCCTCGTGCCGACGGAGGAAGAGATCGAGCACAAGGATGGAAAGCGTAAGGCCGTCCAGCGTAAGGTTTTTCCGGGCTACGTGTTGGTTGAAATGGTGATGACCGACGACTCGTGGTACGTGGTGCGTAACACCCCGGGCGTGACGGGCTTCGTGGGTTCCACCGGCTCCGGCTCCAAACCAACTCCCCTTATGCCGAACGAAGTTCATACCATCCTCAACCAGATGGGGATGGAAGAAGCCCGGCCTAAAGTGGACTATCAAATCTCCGAGAGCGTAAAGGTGAAAGAAGGTCCATTTGCCAACTTCGTGGGTACGATCGAAGAGGTGGACATCAATCGCCAGAAGCTGAAGGTTCTAGTGAACATGTTTGGTCGGGAAACCCCGGTGGAGCTGGATTTCTACCAGGTGGAAAAACTTTAACCGTCACTTTCCTTCCCATATGGAGGAAAATGTGCTACAGTATGAATGTTTGGGTTCATTCGGAGCCGCTCCGTGCTGATTTCTCGTATGGATCGGTCGTCCGACCGTGGGAGGGTTTAACCCGAGGGAACCACATTACTGAAGGGAGTTGTATGGTGTGGCCAAAAAAGTTATCAAAATGGTCAAGCTGCAAATTCCCGCTGGCAAAGCCAACCCGGCACCGCCCGTCGGTCCGGCGCTCGGTCAAGCCGGCGTGAACATCATGGGCTTTTGTAAAGAATTTAACGCCCGTACCTCTGACCAGGCGGGTATGATTATCCCGGTGGAAATCACGGTTTTCGAAGACCGTTCCTTCACCTTTATCACCAAGACGCCGCCGGCTGCGGTTCTGCTGAAAAAAGCTGCTGGTCTCGATAAGGGGTCCGGGGAGCCCAATAAGAACAAAGTGGCCACGATTAAGCGGGAGAAAGTCCGCGAGATCGCTGAGCTGAAGAAGCCCGATTTGAACGCCGCTGACGTGGAAGCCGCCATGCGAATGGTGGAAGGAACTGCCCGCAGCATGGGTATCGTCATCGAAGACTAAGGCGTTTAAACACGCGGGGCCAGCCGCCACGGGCTGTCCCTGCGAGTGGGAGGATCATCCGTTATGACCACGAAGGGAGGAATATCCGTGGCTAAACATGGCAAGAAATACCAAGAATCGCTGAAGAAGATCGACCGGGAACAAGTCTACGAAGTGGAAGAGGCGCTCCGGCTGGTAAAAGAGGTGGCTCCGGCCAAGTTTGATGAAACTGTCGAAGCGGCTTTCCGGCTCGGGATTGACACCAAACGGGCGGATCAACAGGTCCGTGGTGCTGTCGTCCTACCCCATGGCACAGGGAAGACCAAACGTGTCCTCGTTTTCGCCAAGGGTGAAAAGGCAAAAGAGGCCGAGCAGGCCGGTGCCGACTATGTGGGTGAAGAAGACTTGGTGAACAAAGTGAGCCAGGGATGGCTGGACTTTGATGTCGTGATCGCCACGCCGGACATGATGGGCCAAGTGGGTAAGCTGGGTCGGATCCTGGGTCCTCGCGGCTTGATGCCGAACCCGAAGACCGGAACCGTCACCTTCGATGTGGCCAAGGCCGTCGAAGAAGTCAAGGCCGGTAAGATCGAATACCGTGCTGACAAGTCCGGCAACATCCACGCGCCGATCGGAAAAGTCTCCTTCGACACCGAGAAATTGATAGAGAACTTCTCCGTACTGGCGGATACCTTGCTAAAAGCAAAGCCAGCTGCCGCCAAAGGCACCTACATGAAAAATGCCACCGTCACTTCCACCATGGGACCTGGTGTCACTGTGAGCACTACGCGTTTTACCGGCCGCTGATTTTAGGCGGTTGATAAAATAAACCAGACCGCGACAATCGAATACAGTTCTTACCGCAGACAGCAGGGGCGCTTTGCGCTTAAAAAACCAGCCGAGGTAATGGAACGGATCCGTGTGTTTCCCGTAAGGGGGACGGTTGCGGTTGTTCCCGGCCTTCGTCTGTCTGCAGCGAAGGCTTTTTCGTTGTGCGGGATTGATTTCTCCCAAGGAGGTGTGTTCATGTCTACGGCAATTGAAAGAAAGAAACAAGTGGTAGCCGATATCGCCGAGAAGCTAAAGGACAGCAAATCGACCATCCTGACAGACTACCGTGGTTTGACCGTTGCTGAAATGACCGAGCTGCGGCAACAACTGCGGGAAGCAGGTGTCGAATACCATGTACTGAAAAACACCATGACCCGTCGGGCCACGGCAGAAACCGACCTGACGGCTCTGGACGAACACCTGGTGGGACCGACCGCCATCGCTTTCTCCAATGAAGACGTGGTGGCTCCGGCCAAAGTTCTCCATAAGTTTTCCAAAGACCACAAAGCCCTGGAAATCAAGGGTGGAGTCGTCGAAGGACGCGTGGTGGACACGGCTGAAATCCAGGCACTAGCCGACTTGCCTTCTCACGAAGGGCTCTTGTCCATGTTGCTTTCCGTCTTGCAAGCCCCGATGCGAAATGTCGCCCTCGCCGTCAAAGCGGTGGCCGACAAAGAAGGCGGCGAGCCGGAAGCGGGTTGATCTCGTTTGCATTTTGTAGGGAATTTCACACGTATAACCAACATATTTGGGAGGTAGTATCATGAGTAAAGAGCAAATCATCGAAGCCATCAAAGGCATGAGCGTGCTCGAACTGAACGACCTGGTCAAAGCGATCGAAGAAGAATTCGGTGTAACCGCTGCTGCTCCGGTGGCTGTTGCTGGCGGTGGCGCTGCTGCTGAAGCCGCTGAAGAGCAAACCGAATTCGACGTGATCCTGGCCAACCCTGGTTCTTCCAAAATTAATGTCATTAAAGCTGTGCGCGGCATCACCGGGCTGGGCCTGAAAGAAGCGAAAGCCCTGGTTGACGGTGCTCCGAGCCCGGTGAAAGAAGGCATCTCCAAAGAAGATGCCGAAGAAATCAAGTCCCAGTTGGAAGAAGCCGGTGCCACGGTGGAACTGAAGTAACTCCCACCGGTCTGCCGGACCCGCCGGCGTAAGAGCCGACGGGTCTTTTTCTATATCGGGATGGATACCTCCGTATAGGAAAAGAATTCCTATAAGTTAAGAAGAGGGATGCTGCAATGACTGACCATTATTACAGTTCCCGCCCGGGTACGGAAAGCAGGGAGCGGGAGTTTGAGACCACACTGCGGGGTGTTCACCTGCGTTTCATCGCGGATGCCGGCGTTTTTGCCAAAAAAGGCGTCGATTACGGGACACGCCTGTTAATCGATACAGTGCAGGTGCCGAAGCAGAGTGATGTATTGGATCTTGGCTGCGGATACGGGCCGGTGGGTATCAGTATCGCTCGCACGGTACCGGGCTGCCGGGTGACGATGGTGGATATCAACCATCGTGCCCTGGACCTTGCAAAACGGAACGCACACTTCAACAAGGTAGAGGACCGAGTTGAGGTTCTGGAAAGTGACGGGTTTTTTGCCCTATCCGGACGGAACTATGATACCGTCTTAACCAACCCGCCGATCCGGGCCGGCAAACAAACGGTTTATCGCCTGTTTGAGGAATCTTTCGCCCACCTGGCCCCGGGCGGAGAACTGTGGGTGGTCATACGGAAGCAGCACGGAGGACCCTCAGCACGCTCGAAGCTGGAAGAGCTCTTCGATTCAGTGAAGCTAGCAGATAAGAAGAAGGGATTCTGGGTTTTGCAGGCAAAAAAGAAACCATAATTTTTATTGACATGGGGTTTGCTCTGTGATATCGTTTTAGAATGCTAAACCCATTGCTTGTTGAAACTGGAATCCAACAGCGTTCGGGTGTTTTTTGTTGTGTATGAGTAACGGGCTTTTTGGTTACCCTGTGTAAATAGACCCTCATGGTTGGAAAAATGAGGTACTATAGGGTTCAATTATATATTGGATAGAGGATGTGGCCACCGAGCCCTTTGCGGAGCGGGGATGGTTTCACATCTGAAATCTATTGGGTAAGAATGTGACGATGTCTGCGTGCAATACGCAGGGAATCGAAGCGGACGGTCCTTTCCCGGGACTGGACGCAACCGACTGGGTTCGAGGGGGGAGCACGTTTGGCAGGTAAACTGGTCCAATACGGTCGGCGAAAGCGGCGGAGTTACGCGAGAATTAATGAAGTTCTCGATCTGCCCAACCTGATCGAAATCCAGCAGAGGTCGTATCAGTGGTTCCTGGATCAGGGGCTGCGTGAGATGTTCCAGGATATTTCGCCTATCGAGGATTTTACAGGGAACCTGGTTCTGGAGTTTATCGACTATACGTTGGAAGAGCCCAAGTATTCCGTCGATGAATCCAAGGAGCGGGATGTTACCTACGCTGCACCACTTCGTGTGAAAGTGCGGCTGATCAACAAAGAAACGGGCGAAGTAAAAGAGCAGGAAGTGTTTATGGGCGATTTCCCGCTGATGACAGATACCGGTACCTTTATCATTAACGGTGCTGAGCGGGTTATCGTCAGCCAGCTGGTTCGTTCGCCCAGCGTCTATTATAACAGCAAAGTAGATAAGAACGGTAAACCGACATACACTGCCACGGTGATCCCGAACCGCGGGGCGTGGCTGGAGTTCGAAACCGACGCCAAAGATATCATCTATGTACGGATCGACCGTACAAGGAAAATCCCGGTGACGGTACTTTTGCGTGCTCTCGGATATTCGAGTGACGCCGAAATCCTGGACTTGCTAGGGGAAGACGAGTACATCCGCAACTCCCTTGACAAGGACAATACGGGCAATACCGAAAAAGCGCTGATCGAGATTTACGAACGATTGCGCCCCGGCGAACCGCCAACGGCTGACAACGCGCGCAGTCTCCTGTTCTCCCGCTTTTTCGATCCTAAGCGTTATGATCTGGCCAATGTGGGCCGGTACAAGATGAATAAGAAACTCCATATTAAAAACCGTCTACTCAACCAGCGGCTGGCTGAGACGGTAGTAGACCCAGAAACCGGCGAAATCATCGCCGAAGCGGGTCAGGTGGTGGATCGGCGTGTCGCCAACCGGTTAATGCCGATCCTGGAACAAGAGGATGGCTTCGGCTGGATAGAACATTCCGTGCGAGGCGGTGTTCCGGAAGACGGCTTGATCAAGTTGCAGTCGATCAAGATCTTCTCCCCTATCGAAGACGGCAAGGTGATCCAAGTGATGTCCAACGGCTTGGTGGACCAATCCGTTAAAAACATCACTCCGGAGGACATCATTGCCTCCATCAACTACTTTATCAACCTGCTTCACGGGGTAGGGAACACCGATGACATCGACCATCTGGGTAACCGTCGTCTCCGTTCCGTGGGTGAACTGTTGCAGAACCAATTCCGCATTGGTCTCTCCCGCATGGAACGGGTGGTCCGGGAACGGATGTCCATTCAGGACGCCAATGCGATTACACCCCAGGCCTTGATTAACATCCGACCGGTGATCGCGTCCATCAAGGAGTTCTTTGGTAGTTCTCAGCTATCCCAGTTCATGGATCAAACCAACCCGTTGGCGGAACTGACTCACAAACGGCGTCTCTCCGCTCTCGGTCCTGGAGGGCTGACCCGGGAACGAGCCGGGTTCGAGGTTCGGGACGTTCACCACTCCCACTATGGACGGATGTGTCCGATTGAGACCCCGGAAGGTCCCAACATCGGGCTAATCAACTCCCTTTCCTCCTACGCCCGCATCAACGACTATGGGTTCATTGAAACCCCGTACAGGAAAGTGGATCCGGAAACCAACAAGGTGACGGACGAGATCGTCTATCTGACGGCGGACGAAGAGGACAACTACTATGTCGCTCAGGCCAACGCGCAATTGGATGAGAGCCGCCAATTCGTCAATGAACAGGTGATTGTTCGCTACAAGGAGGAGACGATGCCCGTTCCCCGGGAACGCGTTGACTTCATGGATGTGTCTCCGAAACAGGTAGTGTCCGTAGCGACGGCCTGTATCCCCTTCCTGGAAAATGACGACTCCAACCGGGCCCTGATGGGTTCCAACATGCAACGGCAAGCTGTGCCCTTGTTGAAACCGGAAGCCCCCTTTATCGGCACCGGGATGGAGTACAAGTCAGCTAAGGATTCCGGGGTGATGGTGCTGGCCAAGCGGCCCGGTACCGTTGAGCGGGTAACCGCTGACGAGGTGTGGGTCCGACACGAGGAAGAAGTGGACGGACGCCTTGTCAAAGGAGATCTCGATAAGTATAAGATGCACAAGTATATCCGATCCAATCAGGGAACCAGTATTAACCAGCGCCCGATCGTTCGAGCCGGTGAAAAGGTCGAGGTGGGCGACACCCTTGCAGATGGTCCTTCTACCGATCAGGGTGAGATGGCCCTCGGTCGCAACGTTGTCGTCGCCTTCATGACCTGGGAAGGGTACAACTACGAAGACGCCATCCTTCTTTCTGAGAAACTGGTGAAAGAGGATGTCTACACCTCGGTCCACATCGAGGAATACGAATCAGAAGCGCGGGACACCAAACTGGGGCCGGAAGAAATTACTCGGGACATCCCCAATGTCGGTGAGGAAGCGCTGAAGCACTTGGATGAACGCGGGATCATCCGAATTGGTGCGGAGATCAAATCCGGCGACATCCTGGTCGGCAAAGTGACCCCCAAAGGGGTGACAGAGTTGACTGCAGAAGAACGCCTTCTGCACGCGATCTTTGGCGAAAAGGCCCGAGAAGTTCGCGATACCTCCCTGCGCGTTCCCCACGGTACCGACGGGATTGTGGTGGATGTGAAGGTCTTCGAGCGGGAGAACGGCGACGAGTTACCTCCAGGGGTCAACCAGCTGGTGCGGGTTTATATCGCCCAGAAGCGGAAGATTTCCGAAGGGGATAAAATGGCTGGTCGTCACGGGAACAAGGGTGTTATCGCACGGGTGCTGCCCGAAGAGGATATGCCTTTCCTTCCCGACGGGACTCCGGTTCAGGTTGTCCTCAACCCCTTGGGTGTCCCCTCGCGGATGAACATCGGACAGGTGTTGGAAATTCACCTGGGTATGGCGGCCCGGCAGATGGGTCTGCACATGGCAACCCCGGTGTTTGACGGAGCGACGGAACAGGATGTCTTCGACGCTCTCGTGGAAGCGGGTCTTGATGCCGACGGGAAAACTCGCCTGTTTGACGGTCGGACGGGTGAACCCTTTGAAAACCGGGTGACGGTCGGGGTCATGTACATGATCAAACTGGCCCACATGGTAGACGATAAAATCCATGCCCGTTCCACTGGTCCGTACTCCCTCGTCACGCAGCAGCCGCTGGGCGGGAAAGCCCAGTTCGGCGGGCAGCGGTTCGGGGAGATGGAGGTGTGGGCGCTGGAAGCCTATGGCGCCGCCTATACCCTTCAGGAGATTCTCACCGTCAAGTCCGACGACGTGGTTGGCCGCGTGAAAACCTATGAATCCATCGTCAAAGGGGAGAATGTCCCCGAACCCGGTGTGCCCGAGTCCTTTAAAGTTCTGATTAAAGAACTGCAGAGCCTGGGCATGGACGTCAAGATCCTTGCGGAAGACGAACAGGAGATCGAGATCCGGGAGATTGACGAGGATGACGAACCGGCTTCCGATAAAATCGGACTGGAGATGGAAACGGAAGTCGACCGGTCTTCGTAACCTACCCGTTGGGCCTCGATCCATGAGGCGTTTTGCCATCAAGGGATCATTGTGAAGCTCGCGTTTGATACGGGATGATCCTGAGGAGGGAAAGCCCAGTGCTGGACGTCAATAACTTTGAGTTTATGAAAATCGGCCTTGCCTCGCCGAATAAAATTCGTTCCTGGTCGCGGGGTGAGGTGAAGAAGCCAGAAACGATTAACTACCGGACCCTGAAGCCGGAAAAAGAAGGTCTTTTCTGCGAGAAGATCTTTGGACCGACCAAGGACTGGGAGTGTCACTGCGGGAAATACAAGCGTGTTCGCTACAAAGGCGTCGTATGTGACCGTTGCGGCGTGGAGGTAACCCGTTCTAAGGTGCGTCGGGAGCGCATGGGCCATATCGAATTGGCCGCACCCGTTTCTCATATCTGGTACTTCAAAGGGATTCCGAGTCGCATGGGGTTGGTACTGGATATGTCCCCCCGCTCTCTGGAAGAAGTGATTTACTTCGCATCCTATGTGGTCGTCGATCCCGGTGCAACGCCTCTGGAGAAAAAGCAACTCCTTTCCGAGAAGGAGTACCGGAGTTACCGGGAAAAGTACGGCAATGCTTTTACGGCGATGATGGGTGCCGAAGCGATCAAGCGGATCCTTGCCGACATCGACCTGGACAAAGAAGTGCAGGGTTTGAAGGAAGAGATGCAAACCGCCCAGGGACAGCGTCGTAACCGAGCTATCAAGCGTCTGGAAGTGCTGGAAGCGTTCCGTGCTTCTGGCAATGACCCGGACTGGATGGTATTGGATGTCCTGCCGGTGATCCCGCCGGAATTGCGCCCGATGGTGCAACTGGATGGGGGCCGATTCGCTACCTCGGACTTGAACGATCTGTACCGCCGGGTCATTAACCGGAACAACCGCCTCAAGCGTCTCCTTGACTTGGGGGCCCCGGACATCATCGTTCAGAATGAAAAGCGGATGCTACAGGAGGCTGTCGATGCCCTGATCGATAATGGTCGCCGCGGTCGTCCTGTGACGGGTCCAGGCAACCGCCCGCTCAAATCTCTTTCCCACATGTTGAAAGGGAAGCAGGGTCGGTTCCGCCAAAACCTGTTGGGTAAGCGGGTTGACTACTCCGGCCGGTCTGTGATCGTTGTCGGGCCGTATCTGAAAATGTACCAATGCGGTCTGCCGAAGGAAATGGCCCTGGAACTCTTCAAACCCTTCGTCATGAAGGAACTGGTGGCCAAAGGGCTCGCCCATAACATCAAAAGTGCCAAGCGGAAAGTGGAACGGGTTCACCCCGAGGTATGGGACGTGCTGGAAGCGGTCATCAAGGAACATCCGGTGCTTCTCAACCGTGCTCCCACCCTTCACCGTCTCGGAATTCAAGCTTTTGAACCGATCCTGGTGGAAGGGAGGGCTATCCGTCTCCATCCTCTCGTTTGTACCGCCTACAACGCGGACTTCGATGGAGACCAAATGGCCGTTCACGTTCCCCTCTCCGCTGAAGCCCAAGCCGAGGCGCGCCTGCTGATGCTGGCGGCCCAGAATATCTTGAACCCGAAGGACGGTAAGCCGGTTGTTACTCCTTCTCAGGACATGGTGTTGGGTTCTTATTACCTCACCTTGGAAAAAGAGGGCGCACCGGGAGAAGGGCTGGTTCTCTCCACTGTCGGTGAGGCGATTAACGCCTATACCCAGGGAATTGCTACGCTCCATACCCGCATCGCGATCCCGGTGAAGAGTTTGAATAAGGCCTCTTTCAACGAGAAGCAACAGGAAGGGTTGTTGCTCACCACCGTCGGCAAGCTGATCTTCAACGAGATCTTCCCCGATGAATTCCCTTATATCAACGAACCGTCCAAGGAAAACTTGACCAAGGGAACGCCGGAGAAGTACTTCATCTACGACAAGGGAGTCGACATCCCTGAAAAGATTAAGTCGATGCCGGATGCCGGCGCCTTGAAGAAAGGGTTTCTCGGGGCAATTATTTCCGAGTGTTTCCGCCGTTTCGGTACCAAAGAGACTTCGATGTTGCTGGACAATATCAAATCTCTCGGCTACTCCTACTCCACCAAAGCTGGCATTACGATGTCCGTCTCCGACGTTATCGTACCTGAGCAGAAACAGGAGATTCTGGATGAAGCTCAGAAAAAAGTGGAGACGGTGCTGAAGCAGTACCGGCGCGGTCTTATCACGGAAGAGGAACGGTACGAGCGGGTTATTTCGATCTGGAGCCAGGCCAAGGACGATATCACCGAAGTCTTGATGAGGCAGATGGGTAAGTTCAACCCGATCTATATGATGGCCAACTCCGGGGCACGGGGTAACGTTTCTCAGATCACCCAGCTTGCCGGGATGCGCGGATTGATGGCCAACCCCTCCGGACGGATCATCGAGTTGCCGATTAAGTCCAACTTCCGGGAAGGGTTGACGGTGTTGGAGTACTTCATCTCCACGCACGGTGCCCGGAAAGGTCTGGCGGATACGGCGCTTCGTACCGCTGACTCCGGTTATCTGACCCGTCGTCTCGTTGACGTCGCTCAGGATGTGATCGTCCGGGAAGATGACTGTGGCACCGACAAAGGCTTGGCGGTCAGTGTGATTGCCGACGGCGGAGAAGTCATCGAGGAACTATATGACCGGATTGTCGGTCGGGTTGCTTTCAAGACCGTTCGCCATCCGGAGACGGGAGACGTCATCGTCGAGCGCAATAAGCTGATCGACGAGGAACTGGCCTCTACCGTCATCGAAGCCGGTGTCAAAGAAGTAGAGATCCGTTCCGTTCTTGCCTGCCGCACCCACCATGGGGTCTGCCGCAAGTGCTACGGTCGCAACCTGGCTTTGGGCACTCCAGTGGAAATCGGAGAGGCCGTTGGGATTATCGCTGCTCAGTCCATCGGCGAACCCGGTACCCAGCTGACGATGCGGACCTTCCATACCGGCGGTGTGGCTGGTGACGACATCACCCAAGGTTTGCCCCGGATCCAGGAGCTGTTTGAGGCTCGGAACCCGAAAGGGCAGGCTACCATCACGGAAATCGCCGGTAAAGTGTCCGATATCCGCGAGGTGAAGGACCGCCGGGAAGTGGAAATCGAAGGCGATGTGGAGACGAAAACCTACACGATCCCATACGGTTCCCGCCTGAAAGTGAACTTGGAGGATACAGTGGAGGCCGGGGATGAGCTGACGGAAGGCTCCATCGATCCCAAGGAACTCCTTCGTGTCAAAGGTGTGCATGGCGTTCAGGAATACATCCTGCAGGAAGTGCAGAAGGTCTACCGTCTGCAGGGGGTTGAGATCAACGACAAGCACGTCGAGGTGATGATCCGTCAGATGATGCGCAAGGTGCGGATCACCGACTCCGGCGATACGGATCTATTGCCCGGTTCCTTCGTCGACATTCACGAGTACGAAGAGGCGAACCAGAAATCCCTCCTTGTTGCCGGTGAGCCGGCGGTGGCCCGTCCGATCTTGCTCGGGATCACCAAGGCCAGCTTGGAAACGGAATCCTTCCTTTCCGCTGCCTCTTTCCAAGAGACGACCCGGGTGCTTACCGATGCTGCTATCAAAGGGAAAGTGGACCGCCTGCTCGGTCTGAAGGAAAATGTGATCATCGGGAAATTGGTCCCCGCGGGGACCGGGATGTCCCGTTACCGTCACATGGCTGTTGATTCCCTGGAAGAAACCGCCGGGGACACCGATGCAGAAGAAACCGCCGAAACGGTCTTGGTAGAGTAGAGGAGTGGGAGAGATCGGCCCGGATTTTTCCGGGGCAGATCCGATCCACCACTTGTTGACAACGCCGGACCCAGGTGGTAAGATATCGTCGTGTGCTTAGGGTTCAATTCACTTTGGAGGGCTACTTCCTTGTCTTATGAAAAAGTGAAAGAGGCGCGTTCGCTGTTAATTGGAGCCAAGCAGACGAAAAAAGCGATCGAACAGGGGAAGACGCAGGAGGTGCTGATTGCGAGGGATGCCGATGAGCGGATCAAGCAATCCCTAACCAGCCTGTGCCGGAACCATGGCGTCGCGCTCCACTACGTCGACTCGATGAAAGAGTTGGGGAAAGCCTGCGGGATCGACGTGGGAGCGGCAACGGCTGCCATCCTGAGATGAGAGCAAACCATTGGAAGCCCGCGATAATCCAAACCGAACCGCGTGCCGCGGAGACGGACGCGGTTCGGTTTGGAGTGGGTTCCAATTTTATGCCTCAATATGAACCGCCTGGCTCTGTGGACTTAAAAAACGAAGGAGGTGACGACTATGCCGACGATTAACCAGCTCATCCGCAAAGGCCGGAAGCGCAAAGTGGAGAAATCCACCGCTCCCGCCCTTCAACACGGTTACAACAGCTACAGCAAAGAAACAACCAACCAAAGCTCTCCGCAAAAACGTGGGGTCTGCACCCGTGTGGGCACGATGACACCGAAGAAGCCGAACTCCGCGTTGCGGAAGTACGCTCGTGTGCGTCTGTCCAACAACATCGAAGTGACGGCCTACATCCCGGGGATCGGTCACAACCTGCAAGAGCACTCCGTCGTGCTGGTTCGCGGCGGCCGGGTGAAAGACCTTCCCGGTGTCCGTTACCACATCGTCCGGGGCGCTCTCGATACCGCCGGTGTGCAAAACCGGATGCAAGGCCGTTCCAAATACGGGACCAAGCGTCCGAAGAAATAAGAGCTAAACCCATCATTGCAGTAAAGGAGGGAAACCGATGCCTCGAAAAGGACCCGTGGAACGTCGGGAAGTCCTGCCCGATCCGATGTACAACAGCAAGTTGGTCACCCGTCTGATCAACCGGCTCATGTATGACGGACGTAAGGGTAAAGCCCAGAAAATCCTGTATGATGCCTTTGAACTCGTACGCGACAAGTCTGGGAAGGACCCCATGGAAGTTTTCGAACAATCCCTGAAAAACGTGATGCCCGTTCTGGAAGTGAAGGCCCGCCGTGTCGGTGGTGCCAACTACCAGGTACCGGTGGAAGTGAAACCGGAGCGGCGCACCAGCTTAGGGCTCCGTTGGCTGGTCAGCTACGCTCGTCTGCGCGGTGAAAAGACCATGCAGGAGCGCCTGGCCAACGAGTTGATGGACGCTGCCAACAATACGGGCGCAGCTGTTAAAAAGAAAGAAGACATCCACCGGATGGCTGAAGCGAACCGCGCGTTTGCTCACTATCGCTGGTAATAGGTTGTCTCATATTTTTCGCCAAGATGAAAGGAGACATTTCCGATGGCACGTGAGTTCTCCTTGAAAGACACGCGCAACATCGGGATCATGGCTCACATCGACGCCGGCAAGACCACGACCACGGAACGGATCCTGTTTTATTCCGGCCGGGTGCACAAGATCGGCGAAGTGCACGAAGGCGCCGCCACCATGGACTGGATGGAACAGGAACAAGAGCGGGGGATCACGATTACCTCCGCCGCTACGACTGCTCAGTGGAAAGACCATCGTGTCAACATTATCGACACCCCAGGTCACGTGGACTTCACCGTCGAGGTGGAGCGGTCCCTGCGTGTGCTCGACGGAGCGGTGGGTGTTTTCTGCGCCAAGGGTGGCGTGGAACCCCAATCGGAAACCGTCTGGCGCCAGGCTGACAAGTACCACGTTCCTCGCATCGCCTACGTCAACAAAATGGACATTATCGGTGCGGACTTTTTTGGCGCGGTCGAACAGATGCGCGATCGGCTTAATGCCAACGCGGTTCCGATCCAGCTGCCGATCGGGTACGAAGATACCTTCGAAGGGATCATCGACCTGATCAAGAACGTGGCCTACTTCTACCTGGACGACCTGGGCACCCGTTCGGAAGCCCGGGAGATCCCGGACGAGTACAAAGAAAAAGCAGAAGAATACCGTACCAAAATGATCGAGGCCATCGCTGAGCTCGATGAAGAGCTGATGATGAAATACCTCGAAGGGGAAGAAATCACCGAAGAGGAACTGAAGATCGCCCTTCGGAAAGGGGTCTGTGACGTACAGATCATCCCTGTACTTTGTGGTTCTTCCTATAAAAACAAAGGGGTCCAGCTGGTCCTGGACGCTGTCGTTGACTATATGCCCTCTCCGCTGGACGTACCCGCTATCCAGGGTGAGCTGCCGGACGGAACCGAGGAAAAGCGACAGTCCGACGACAACCAACCCTTTGCGGCGTTGGCCTTTAAGATCATGACAGATCCCTTTGTCGGGAAGCTGACCTTCTTCCGGGTTTATTCCGGAACACTGGACTCCGGCTCCTACGTTCTCAACTCCACCAAAGGGAAACGGGAACGCGTTGGACGGATCCTCCAGATGCACGCGAATTCCCGGGAAGAAATCAAGACTGTCTATGCCGGGGATATCGCCGCCGCCGTGGGCCTGAAGGATACCGGTACCGGCGACACCCTGTGTAATGAGAAACACCCGATTATCCTGGAATCCATGATCTTCCCCGAGCCGGTGATCCAGCTGGCCATCGAACCGAAGACCAAGAGCGACCAGGACAAAATGGGTCTTGCTCTTGCTAAACTGGCAGAGGAAGATCCCACTTTCCGCACCGAGACCGATGAAGAAACCGGGCAGACGGTCATCCATGGAATGGGTGAACTGCACCTGGACATCATCGTCGATCGTCTGAAGCGGGAATTCAAAGTGGACGCCAACGTGGGCGCGCCCCAAGTGGCCTACCGCGAAACCTTCCGCAACGGAGCGAAGGTGGAAGGGAAGTTCATCCGCCAGTCTGGTGGCCGTGGTCAATACGGTCATGTCTGGATTGAGTTTGAACCGATGGATCAAGGTGGCGGGTTCGAATTCGTCAACAAGATCGTCGGTGGTGTGGTGCCGCGAGAATATATCCCGGCCGTACAAGCAGGGATCGAAGAATCCATGCAGAACGGGGTTCTCGCCGGCTATCCGTTGGTGGACGTCAGGGCAACCATCGTCGACGGCTCCTACCACGATGTGGACTCTTCGGAAATGGCCTTCAAAATCGCCGGTTCCATGGCGCTTAAAGCGGCCAAATCCAAGTGCTCCCCCGTGTTGCTAGAGCCCATCATGAAAGTGGAAGTCATCGTCCCCGAAGAATACATGGGCGATGTCATGGGTGACGTCAACTCACGGCGTGGCCGCGTGGAAGGGATGGACTCCCGTGGCGGTGCCCAAGTGATCCGGGCGATGGTTCCGCTGGCCGAAATGTTCGGTTATGCGACCACCCTGCGCTCCCGTACCCAGGGACGTGGCGTCTACTCGATGCAATTTGACCACTATGAAGAAGTGCCGAAGAATATCGCGGAAGAGATCATCTCGAAAGCTTCCGGACAGTAATTTTCGGCTGACATCACGGTGAAGAAAGCGGAGAGGCGGGAGCCGTCTCCCTGGCTTTCTCCCCTATACATCCAAAAACCCTCAGGCAAGGATACCAAAGGAGGATTTAGCGACATGGCAAAAGCCAAGTTCGAACGTAACAAACCCCACGTTAACATCGGCACGATTGGTCACGTCGACCACGGGAAAACCACCCTGACCGCCGCGATCACCACGATTCTGTCTCAAACCGGCGGCGCAACCGCTATGGCTTACGATGCAATCGACAAAGCCCCGGAAGAGCGCGAGCGCGGGATTACCATCTCCACCGCTCACGTGGAGTATGAAACCGAAAACCGTCACTATGCTCACGTAGACTGCCCGGGTCACGCTGACTACGTCAAGAACATGATCACCGGTGCTGCCCAAATGGACGGTGCGATCCTGGTTGTGTCCGCCGCTGACGGCCCGATGCCGCAAACCCGTGAACACATCCTGCTGTCCAGCCAGGTTGGCGTGGAACATATCGTTGTCTTCCTGAACAAAGTGGATATGGTAGACGATGCAGAACTCCTGGAACTCGTGGAAATGGAAGTTCGCGAACTGCTGTCCGAGTACGACTTCCCGGGTGATGACATTCCGATCGTTTCCGGTTCCGCTCTGAAAGCCCTCGAAGATCCGAGCAGCGAATGGGCTGAAAAGATCCTCGAGCTGATGCGGGAAGTGGATGCCTACGTCCCGAACCCTGAGCGTGATAAAGATAAACCCTTCCTGATGCCCATCGAAGACGTCTTCACCATCACCGGCCGCGGTACGGTTGCCACGGGTCGTGTGGAGCGGGGTATCATCAAGGTCTCCGACGAAGTCGAGATCATCGGGATGCAAGAAGAAACCCGCAAAACCGTTGTTACCGGCGTGGAAATGTTCCGCAAGCTAATGGACGAAGCGGAAGCCGGGGACAACATCGGCGCCCTGCTGCGCGGTGTGAACCGTGAAGACATCCAGCGCGGTCAGATTCTGGCCAAGCCGGGTTCTGTGAAGGCTCATACCAAATTTAAGGCTCAGGTCTATATCCTGTCCAAAGACGAAGGTGGCCGTCACACCCCGTTCTTCAACGGTTACCGTCCGCAGTTCTACTTCCGTACCACGGATGTGACCGGTGTGATCAGCCTGCCGGAAGGTACCGAAATGGTGATGCCCGGTGACAACATCGAGATGGACGTGGAACTGATCGCTCCGATCGCTGTCGAAGATGGCACCCGCTTCGCGATCCGCGAAGGCGGCCGCACCGTCGGAGCCGGCGCCGTGACCGTCATCTCCGAGTAATATAGGTCGTAGAACGAAAAGACTCCCTTTTTGGGGGTCTTTTTTTCTAGCTTTGTTTCCCATGGTATGATAAATGCTCAATCCACTATGAGGCGTCGGGGGGCGAAAGAATGCGATTTTTTCGGTTTGATGCGGAGAAGGCGAAAGAAATTCAACAGTTCGAAAGCAAAGGGATCGGGTGTACTCCGATCCTACGGCAGGAGGGGTGGCTTCAGGTGGGGTGTTTTCATTTTGCCCCCGGTAGTGTGCTGGGACTTCATTCTGCGATATGCCCACAATTATTTATGGTCGTGGCGGGGGATGGGTGGGTCCGAGCGGAGACAACGGCCCGGTTTCCGGTCCGTGCAGGGCAGGCTGTTTTCTGGACCCGGGGTGAGAGACACGAATCCGGTAGTGACACAGGAATGACGGTCATGGTATTCGAGGGTTCGGAGATGGATCCCGAACCATGGATGGAGGAAATCGAGGGAAGAGGTTAAATAATTTTTTTTCGTACTCTATTCCAAATATTTGGATTAATGTTATAATCGGTTATCGAGGAGGGGGATATGAATGAAAAAGTGGCTTGTACTGTGTCTGACCTTTGCCTTGTTGTTTTCTTTGACAATTCCGCCGACAAAGACGGAAGCGGGATCTATTTTTCCCATTGTTATTGGCAAGCCAGGTAAACCGGGGACGATCTATTTTGGCGAGCCACCCGAGAATCCCGATCCTGAGAAGCCTGTCGTTGTCTTCGTTCAAGGGCTGTATAATTCAGCCAGTATCTGGAGGATCTATAATGATATGCCTATCCGAACACGCAACGCCGGATATGAAACCGCTTTCGTCGAATTAAACGATGCGGGAGGAACGCCAAAAAGCAATTGGGATAACGGCAAAATGTTAGCGGATCAATTGCAAAAGATCTCGGACCATTTCGAGGGGAAGAAGTTGGTGGTCGTCGGCTACAGCAAAGGGGGGATCGATACACAGACGGCTCTTGTCCACTATGGAAAGTATCCACTCGTATCCAACGTGATCACGTTGGGATCTCCGCACCAGGGAAGCCCATTGGCAGACCTTGCATATAGCAACTGGATCAGGTGGCTCTCCTCCCTGCTGGGCACACGTAACGAAGCGGTGTACAGTCTGCAGACCGGTTATATGAATCATTTTCGCTCCCAGACCGACAGCAAAGATGAAATCCGTCAAAATACCTATTTGACGCTCACGGGGAACAGTTGGGGGTGGTTCTTGAGTCCAACCTGGTATGGTGGTCTCTATATGGGTGTAGCCAGTGACGGCATCGTTCCGGTTTCCAGCGCCAGTCTTCCCTACGGAAAGAGATTAGCTGTAAGGAAATGGCATCACCTCAATATTTTCAAAGGCGGGAGCACCTTTGACGTGTTTAAAGATTACCTAACGACATCCCGGAACATCGAGTCCTCGAAACCGATGGTTAAAGGTCCGGAAAAGTTTGTAGCGAAAGAGCCCGCTGCCAGCCCTATGAATAGTGACTCCTTTATTCGGGGAGGGGAGCAATCAGGAGCGAAGTCGGAGGCTTTTTCCGTTGAAAACGGGGTAAAATCGATCACCGTCGACTGGATGAGCGAGAGAAAACTGGACAGTGTTGAAGTAACGGAGCCCAGTGGGCGGACACGGACCGTCAAGGTGAAAGCTGTCCAAGATAAAACGGTGTTTAAAGGGGCATGGCATCATTTGGTCCAAGTGGATACCCCCCAACCGGGACAGTGGAAGGTGAATACATCTACCTCACAAAAAACCGCCTACGCGTTGCTAGTCAAATATGATACAAATAAGCTTCAGCAATTACACCTCAAGCAAAAGGGTAATCAGCCGCGTTGGAAGCTGGTGAACGGATCGTCGGATTCCAAGCGGCAAAAAAGCGGAGCCAACCGGCCGACGATATCAAAGGTGAAGACCCGTCTCCAGGTAAATTTCATTCCGGAAAAGGGGAACAAAGGGAAGCAACGCGTGTTAAAAGTGCAGAGCTCCAAGCAGACGACTTCCAACGACATCCAGATTCCTGATAAAGGCCCTGGCGTCTATAACATGACGCTGGATGTCAAAGGGGTGGACGCAAAGGGGATGCCTTTTACGCGCACGATTGTTGAAAGCGTTTACATGGATGGCGAGGGAAAGGTATATTAGAACCATTAAAAAGCGATCTCCGGTATCGGGAGATCGCCTTTTCGTGTACACCGCTGTCTAACCAACCTAGTGACTCTGCTTTTGAAGCTGGTAGAGGTAAAATACATAATCGGTGGAGACGCCGGGATGGCCTGTCTGCCTTAACATCGATGTGATATTACCTCGGTGGTACGTCCCATGATTGACGACATGTTTGACTAGTTCAGAGAGACGAGTCTCAAAGCGCCCGAGTCGGGGATGCTTGATAGAAACAGGTTGATCGAAGCCTTCTACACCGTTAAAAAAGGTTCGGTACTCCTGAGATAACTGGTTATACCGTATCTTCATTTCCTCTCGCTCCAGCCCTTTGGTTTCCTCTTCTACCTTTTTCACGATCGCTAGGATTTCGTCGGTTGGATCACCGGTGGCCATGACACCCAACCACAGACGATCCACGATATAGATATGGGCAAATGTCTCAGCGATTGTAGGGAAAACGTTTGGGATAGGACGATGGAAAAGGTCTTGCGGCAACCCTTTCAAATGCTCAAAGATCCGCTTGTTGGCCCAGACATGATACTCGTATAGGGTCAAAACCTCATGACTCACTTGAACTCCTCCAATTCGATTGTTTGGTTTTGGGATTCTGGATACCTAGAAAGTTATTTCTCTATGATGTCGGCAACCCCCTTTTTCTAGGGATAGTGGCTTCGTGTTAGCTTTCTTTTCCTCCAAGGTGGGAAAAATCATATGAGAGTGAAATATTCCTTGTAAGGTAGGTTACAAGTTGAGGGATTAACGGATCTAGCAGGGTGCTTCGAACCTTGTCATTACGTAGCAACCCGCCTAAGTAATTCCCATGGTTACTCGTTCAGTGAATCGTTTACTGTCTGGCAATAAATTGGGTATGGATAAACGTAGAATAACAAAGGCCGCCGGGAAGGCATCTCCAATGGTCGATGCACCGAGACTGGCTTAGACCGGTCGCAAAATGGAGCAGCAACGCCCCCAACTAAGCGAAAGGGCCGTTAACCGTTACGCTTAGACCGGGGGCGGTTGCCTTTTCTACTGGTGATCCGTTCTTCAACGAAACGCCAGATCTCAAGCGACACCTTAATAGCGGAGAGGATCAGCAGAATCTATTCTGGCATAGGCCACACCCCCTTTCCTCAGGGAGTAGCAACCGACCCCCGGCCATCACTTGTCTTGGTGATTCGGTTATACCCATTCGACAGGGAAGAAACTACCATGAATAGGGGTTGTTTGTAGAAGGAAGGGCTCATCCCTCGAAATGCCAGATTTCGAGAGATTTCTATCTAATAGGTTTCACCTTCATACTCATCTTCTTGCAGCCGGTGAGGGTACGGGGCATCCGTGATTCCCCATATATTTGCATTACCCCCTTGTCACATGATAGGATACATAAGGTTGCCAACTATGAGATGAGAGAACCGTCTGTACCCGACGCTGGAAAGCTGTTGGGAGAGGCGTGTTTTTCCTTGCAACGGACTAGACATTCCAGTATAATGAGGAATGTTGGTCATGGACGGCGATGATGTGGAAGGTTGCCGACACACCCGGCCCCTTTGCCATGGGTGGTGATCGGGATATTTCTACGGAGCAAGTTCATTTCTAAAAATGAGCGAAAAGGAGGGGCATACATGGCAAAGCAAAAGATTCGCATTCGCCTCAAAGCGTATGACCACCGCGCGTTGGATCAATCGGCGGAGAAGATCGTCGACACGGCCAATCGGACGGGGGCGGATGTATCCGGACCGATCCCGCTTCCGACGGAGCGGGCTGTCTACACGGTGCTGCGTGCGGTTCACAAATACAAGGACGCGCGGGAGCAGTTCGAGATGCGCACCCACAAGCGGCTGATCGACATCGTCAACCCGACGCCGCAAACCGTGGACGCGCTGATGCGTCTCGACTTGCCGTCCGGCGTCGATATTGAAATCAAACTTTAAGCATTTATGAAACTGCCGACAGGAGGTGTACGACGTGAAAGGGATTCTCGGTAAAAAGCTGGGGATGACGCAGGTGTTCGCCGAAGACGGAACCTCGATCCCCGTTACGGTCATCAATGCCGGCCCGTGCGCCATTCTTCAAAAGAAAGAGGCGGCTGGTGACGGCTATGAATCCGTCCAACTCGGCTTTGCCGATAAGAAAGATCACCGGGCTAACCGTCCGGAGACGGGCCATGCGAAAAAAGCGGGAGTGGCTGCCAAGAAATTCGTCCGCGAGATTCGCGGGATGAACCCCGCTGAATTCGAACTGGGCGCGGAAGTCAAAGCGGACCTCTTCGCTGAAGGGGAAAAGGTGGATATTACCGCCACGTCGAAAGGGAAAGGGTTTGCCGGTGCCATCAAGCGGCACAATCAGGCCCGCGGCCCGATGTCCCACGGTTCCCGCTATCATCGCCGTCCCGGTTCCCTGGGCGCCATCGATCCGATGCGCGTATTCAAGGGTATGACTCTTCCGGGCCGGATGGGTACTGATAAAGTGACCATCCAGAACCTTGAAGTAGTCAAAGTGGACGCCGATAAGAATCTGATCCTCGTGAAGGGTTCTGTGCCGGGGCCGAAAAACAGCTATGTAGTGATTAAATCTGCGGTGAAAGCGAAGTAACTTCACCGGGAAGGGAGGAGACGTCATGCCTAAAGTAAACGTACTGGATATGAACGGCGGCCAGGTGGGCGAGTTGGAATTATCCGATTCCGTCTTCGGGATTGAGCCCAACGAATCCGTCCTGCACGAAGCCGTCGTGATGCAGCAGGCTTCCCAGCGACGCGGCACCCATGCCGTCAAGAACCGTTCGGCGGTCCGCGGTGGCGGCCGGAAGCCCTGGAAGCAGAAAGGGACCGGTCGTGCTCGTCACGGCAGCATCCGTTCCCCGATCTGGGTTGGCGGTGGGGTTGCCTTCGGGCCGACTCCGCGCAGTTACGCCTACAAACTGCCGAAAAAAGTGCGCCGCCTGGCGATTCGTTCCGCGCTTTCTTCCAAAGTAAAGGACGAAAACGTGATTGTACTTGACCAGCTTTCGCTGGACGCTCCCAAGACCAAGGATATGGTGAAGGTCCTTTCCAATCTGAAAGCCGACCGTAAAGCCCTGGTGGTGGGACGCGACTTCGATGAGAACGTCGCTTTGTCCGCGCGGAACATCCCCGGAGTAAAAGTGATCGACGCCCAAGGGCTGAACGTCCTGGACGTGCTGAACTTTGATAAGCTGATCATTACCCGGGATGCGGTGTCTCGCGTAGAGGAGGTGCTTGGGCAGTGAGAGATCCTCGCGACATCATCCGCCGCCCGCTGGTGACGGAGAAGTCCACCGACCTCATGGAACAGAACAAGTATGTATTTGAAGTGGACCTGAAAGCCAACAAAACCGAGATCAAAAAGGCTGTTGAAAAGATCTTCGGTGTCAAGGTGGACCAGGTTAACACCATGCGTGTGAAAGGCAAGCCGAAGCGTTTTGGTCGCTATACCGGACGTACTTCCGACCGGAAAAAAGCGATTGTGAAACTGACTGAAGACAGCAAGGGTATCGAGATCTTCGAATCCTGATCCCACGGTAAAGGAGGGAATCACCCATGGGTATCAAGCATTTTAAACCGACCTCTCCCGGTCGTCGGCAGATGACGGTTTCCACGTTTGATGAAATCACTACCGACAAGCCGGAAAAATCCCTGACCACCAACCTGATCAAAAAAGCGGGCCGCAACAACCAAGGCCGGCTGACCATGCGTCACCAGGGCGGCGGTCACAAACGGAAATACCGGATCATCGACTTCAAACGGAACAAAGACGGCATTCCTGGTAAGGTTGCCACGGTCGAATACGACCCGAACCGTTCCGCCAACATCGCATTGATCCACTACGCGGATGGTGAAAAGCGTTACATCCTTCACGTACACGGGCTAAAAGTGGGCGACACGATCGTCTCCGGTCCGGAAGCGGACATCAAAGTGGGGAACGCGCTGCCCTTGGAAAACATTCCAGTGGGTTCTACCATCCACAACATTGAGCTGAAGCCGGGTGCCGGCGGGCAAATGGCTCGTGCTGCAGGAGCTTCGGCCCAGCTGCTCGGAAAAGACGGCAAATATGCGATCCTTCGTCTCGCCTCTGGTGAAACGCGCATGGTAAACCGTCAATGCCGCGCAACCCTTGGCCAGGTAGGTAACCTGGATCACGAGCTGATCAATGTCGGGAAAGCTGGACGTTCTCGCTGGAAAGGCGTTCGCCCGACGGTTCGCGGTTCTGTGATGAACCCGGCGGATCACCCCCACGGTGGTGGTGAAGGCCGTGCCCCGATTGGCCGCAAATCCCCTGTTTCTCCCTGGGGCAAGCCGACGATCGGTTACAAGACCCGCAAGAAGAACAAGCCGTCCGACAAGTATATCGTGCGTCGTCGCAAGAAGTAATCAGCGCCGCCTGACGGATGGAAAGTTGGAAAGGAGGTTGAATGCATGGGTCGCAGCCTGAAAAAAGGGCCTTTTGCAGATGATCACTTGCTGAAGAAAGTGCGGGAGCTCAACGAGAAGAATGATAAGAAGGTCATCAAGACTTGGTCTCGCCGTTCGACGATCTTCCCTGATTTCATCGGCCATACGATCGCTGTTCATGACGGCCGCAAGCACGTGCCGGTTTATGTCACTGAGGACATGGTCGGCCACAAGCTGGGCGAGTTTGTCACCACCCGGACGTTTAAAGGCCACGCCGGTGACGACAGGAAGACGCGGAAACGGTAATTGACCACGGGTGACAGAGAGGAGGTCAGATGATGGAAGCGACTCAAGCCAAGGCGGTGGCACGCCACGTGCGGATCGCCCCCCGCAAGGCTCGTCTGGTCATCGACCTGATCCGCGGTAAATCCGTGGGTGAGGCCCTGGCCATTCTGAAGTTTACGCCCCGCGCCGCTTCGCCGATCATCGAGAAAGTACTCAAATCGGCGATTGCCAACGCGGAACACAACTATGAGATGAACCCGGAAAATCTGGTGGTTGAGACGGCCCTTGTGGACGAGGGACCGACGATGAAACGGTTCCGCCCCCGTGCCATGGGACGGGCTAGCCGGATCAATAAACGGACCAGCCACATCACGGTGGTTGTATCTGAAAAATAAGGAGGGATAGCGCATGGGTCAGAAGGTAAACCCGGTAGGTTTGCGTGTCGGCGTCATCCGCGACTGGGAATCCAAGTGGTATGGCGACAAAGATTACGCCAACATGCTGCACGAAGACATTAAAATCCGTGAATACCTGGCTAAGCGGCTGAAAGACGCGGCCGTCTCCACCGTGGAGATCGAACGGGCCGCCAACCGTGTCAACCTGACCATCCATACGGCTAAGCCCGGCATGGTAATCGGGAAGGGCGGTTCTGAAGTGGAAGCCCTGCGCCAGCAACTGAGCAAACTGAGCGGTAAGAAAATCCACATCAACATCAATGAAATTAAAAACCCCGAGCTGGACGCCCGTCTGGTGGCGGAAAATATCGCCCAGCAGCTGGAGCGCCGGATCTCATTCCGTCGCGCCATGAAACAGACGATCCAGCGTACGCTTCGTTCTGGAGCTAAAGGGGTGCGGACCCAGGTGAGCGGCCGCCTCGGCGGTGCCGATATCGCCCGGACCGAAGGTTACAATGAAGGAACCGTCCCGTTGCATACCCTGCGGGCGGACATCGACTACGGTACCGCGGAAGCCCACACCACCTACGGACGGATTGGAGTGAAGGTGTGGATCTACCGCGGTGAAGTACTCCCGACCAAGAAAAAGGGAGACGCGGAAGGAGGCAAGTAACCATGTTAATGCCGAAACGCACCAAGTATCGGAAAGAGCATCGCGGTCGCATGAAAGGTAAAGCCAAAGGCGGCACGGAAGTGGCCTTCGGCGAATACGGCCTGCAGTCCTTGGAGCCGGCATGGATTACCAACCGGCAAATCGAAGCAGCTCGGATCGCGATGACCCGTTACATTAAACGGGGCGGTAAAGTATGGATCAAAATCTTCCCGGACAAACCGGTTACGCAAAAGCCTCTCGAGGTGCGGATGGGTTCCGGTAAAGGTTCCCCCGAAAAATGGGTGGCCGTCGTGAAACCGGGCAAGATCATGTTTGAACTGGCGGGTGTGCCGGAGGATATCGCTCGTGAAGCGATGCGCCTGGCTGCCAACAAGCTGCCGGTGAAGACCAAATTCGTAATACGTGATGAAGCGGGTGGTGGTAGCGATGAAGGCTAAAGAGCTGATTGAAATGACCACCGCAGAGATCGAACAGAAACTCACCTCCCTGAAGGAAGAGCTGTTCAACCTCCGGTTCCAAGCCGCAACCGGCCAGTTGGACAATCCGGCCCGGATCCGTCAGGTCCGCAAGGATATCGCCCGTGCCAAGACCGTTATGCGGGAGCGCGAGCTTGGGATCGAAAGGAGGAAACAGGCATGACCGAACGCAATAACCGCAAGGTGCGCGTGGGAAAAGTCGTCAGCGACAAGATGGATAAGACGATCGTCGTGGCGGTGGAGACCTACAAGAAAGACCGGCTCTACGGCAAGCGCGTGAAATACAGCAAGAAGTTTAAGGCCCATGATGAAGAGAACAAAGCCAAAATCGGCGACCTCGTCCGCATCATGGAGACCCGGCCTCTGTCCAAAGACAAACGCTGGCGTCTGGTTGAAATCGTAGAAGAAGCCGTGATCGTTTAAGTCACCTGACTGGCGGAAGGAGGGAAACCGATGATTCAGGCTCAAACCCGACTGCGTGCCGCTGACAACTCCGGCGCGAAGGAACTGATGTGTATCAAAGTGTTGGGCGGATCCAAGCGCAAATCTGCTGGGATCGGCGACGTCATCGTCGCTACGGTAAAACAAGCTACACCCGGGGGCGTTGTCAAGAAGGGCGAAGTCGTCAAGTGCGTGATAGTACGTGCGAAACGTTCCACTCGTCGTCAGGACGGCTCCTATATCCGTTTTGATGAGAACGCCGCCGTGGTGATCCGGGACGACAAAAGCCCGCGGGGCACCCGGATCTTCGGGCCCGTTGCCCGGGAACTGCGCGAGCGTGACTTCATGAAGATTATTTCGCTGGCTCCGGAAGTACTGTAAACCGGACCGCTTTTGAACGATTAACACTCCTGTGAGCAAGGAGGTGCCGAGAATGGAAACCAAGCGTCCGAACAAGTTGCATATCAAACAGGGTGACACGGTCATCGTGATGCGTGGGAAGGAAGCCCCGACCCGGGACAAAGACGGCAAGATGGTTTATACCAAAGGCCGCGTCCTCAAAGTGTATCCGAAGGAAAACCGCGCCCTGGTCGAAGGTGTCAACATGGTGAAGAAGCATACCCGCCCTTCCCAAGACAACCCGCAAGGGGGCATCGTCGAGCAGGAGGCTCCGATTCACGTCTCCAACCTGATGGTAGAAGACCCCAAGACGAAGGAACCGAGCCGGATTGGTTATAAATTTGTCGACGGCAAAGGCGGACAACAGAAAAAAGTCCGTTATGCCAAAAAATCCGGCGAAGCGCTGGATAAGTAATCGAAGTGACAGGAAAGGAGGATGGAGACCTTGGCAGCACGTCTCAAAGAGCGCTACAACGAGGAAATTTCGCCTGCACTGATGAAGAAGTTCGAGTATAAATCTTCCATGCAGGTGCCCAAGATCGAGAAAGTGGTCATCAACATGGGCTTGGGTGAAGCCGTCCAAAACCCGAAGGTTCTGGACTCCGCTGTGGAAGATCTGACCACCATTGCCGGTCAAAAGCCGGTCATCACGCGGGCGAAGAAGTCCATCGCCGGCTTCAAGCTGCGGGAAGGGATGCCGATTGGCGTCAAAGTGACCCTCCGGGGCACGCACATGTACGACTTCCTCGACAAGCTGGTCAATGTCGCCCTTCCCCGGGTGCGGGACTTCCGCGGGATCTCTCCCAAGGCCTTCGACGGTCGGGGCAACTACACCCTGGGCCTGAAGGAACAGCTGGTCTTCCCGGAAATCGAGTATGACAAGGTAGACAAAGTGCGCGGGATGGATATCATCATCGTCACCACCGCTGAGACCGATGAAGAGGCCCGTGAACTGTTGACTCAGCTTGGTATGCCTTTCCGTAAGCAATAATGAACGGATACACTGGGTTTCCGCCCAGGTTAAGAAATCAGTAAGCAGCGGAGTCTTTAGCATTGGATACACTGGGCCTCCGCCCAGTATAAGATGCCGTAAGCAGCGAAGCTGCAACTCTATCTAAAGGAGGGAATCCGTTGGCCAAGAAATCGATGGTCGCCAAGGCGAACCGGAAGCCGAAGTACGGAGTGCGTTCCTATACGCGCTGCGAGCGCTGCGGCCGTCCGCATTCCGTGATTCGGAAGTTTCGTCTCTGTCGGATTTGTTTCCGGGAGTTGGCCTATAAAGGGCAGATTCCCGGTGTGAAAAAAGCGAGCTGGTAATTAAGAAGTGGAAGGAGGGAACCCCGCATGGTGATGACTGACCCGATTGCTGACATGCTGACCCGGATCCGTAACGCGAACCTGGTTCGCCACGAGAGCCTGGAGGTACCGGCTTCCAAGCTGAAGCGGGACCTGGCCGAAATCCTGAAGCGTGAAGGCTTCATCCGCGACGCGGAATACGTCGAAGACGGCAAACAAGGGATCATCCGCATCTTCCTGAAATACGGAACCAACAACGAGCGGGTGATCACCGGGCTGAAACGGATCAGCAAACCCGGACTGCGCGTCTACGCCAAGTCCGATGAGATTCCCCGCGTTCTGCGCGGTCTTGGGATCGCCGTCGTCTCGACCTCCAAAGGGGTCATGACGGATAAAGAAGCCCGCAACGCGAAAGTGGGCGGAGAAGTACTGGCTTATATCTGGTAAACTCGTCGGAAAGGATGGAGGTGAACGTACATGTCCCGCGTCGGTAGAAAACCGATTTCCATTCCAAACGGGGTGGAAGTGAAGCTGGACGGAGCAACTGTCAGTGTGAAAGGGCCGAAGGGCTCTCTCTCCCGCGCGTTGCATCCGGAGATTTCGGTGAAAGTGGAAGACAACGAAGTGATCGTGGAACGCCCGAGCGACAACCGGAAACACCGTGCCCTGCACGGCACGATTCGCAGTCTTGTCGCCAACATGATCGAAGGCGTAACCAACGGCTACCAGAAAACGCTGGAGCTCGTCGGCGTCGGTTACCGGGCTCAGAAGCAGGGCAACAAGATTGTCCTGAACGTCGGTTACTCCCACCCGGTGGAAGTGGATCCCATCGAAGGGATCGAACTGGATGTCCCCAGCCAAACCCAGGTTGTGGTCAAAGGGATCGACAAGGAGAAGGTGGGGGCACAGGCCGCCAACATCCGCTCGATCCGTGAACCGGAACCTTACAAGGGTAAAGGGATTAAGTACACCGATGAACGCATTCGCCGCAAGGAAGGGAAAACCGGTAAGTAAGCCTGACAGGAAAGGAGTGAACGCGGCATGATTCGGAAGCTTGACCGGAACAAAAGCCGGAAACGCCGTCACCTTCGGGTACGGAAAAAAATCATGGGCACGCCTCAACGCCCCCGTCTGAACGTATTCCGTTCCGCTAAGAACATCTACGTTCAGGTTATCGATGACACGCAAGGTGTGACCCTGGCTTCCGCTTCCACCCTGGACACCGAAGTGAAAGAGGGCGGAGTCTATGGCGGCAATGTGGAAGCAGCCCGCAAAGTAGGCGAACTCGTCGCCAAGCGTGCTAGCGAAAAGGGCATCAAAAACGTTGTCTTCGACCGCGGTGGGTATATCTACCACGGCCGGATCAAAGCGTTGGCTGAGGGTGCCCGTGAAGGAGGTCTCGACTTTTGAGCAAAGGAGGTAGAACCATGCGTAACGATCAGGCCAAAGACGACATGATCGAAAAAGTGGTCACCATCAACCGCGTGTCTAAAGTGGTAAAGGGCGGTCGTCGGTTCAGCTTTAGCGCCTTGGTCGTCGTCGGCGACGGTAAAGGCAAAGTGGGCGCCGGTTACGGCAAGGCAGCTGAAGTGCCGGAAGCGATCCGCAAAGGTGTAGAAGACGCGAAGAAAAACATGATCAGCATTCCCCTTCAGGGGACGACGATTCCTCACGATGTGATCGGGCAATACGGTGCCGGTCGGGTTCTGATGAAACCCGCTTCCAAGGGTACTGGTGTGATCGCCGGCGGTGCTGTCCGCGACGTTCTCACGGTAGCAGGAGTCGGTGATATCCTCACCAAATCTACCGGTTCCAATAACCCGATCAACATGGTTCGCGCTACTCTCCAAGGGATCGAGAGCATGAAGCGGCCCGAAGAAGTGGCCAAACTGCGTGGGAAATCTGTCGAAGAGTTGTTAGGATAAGGGGGGATGATCGTGGCAAACAAACTGGCTATCACCCTCAAACGGAGTCTCATCGGCCGTCCGGAACCCCAACGGGTGACGGTACGGACCCTGGGTCTGACGAAACGGGAACAGACCGTCATTCAAGAGGACACCCCGGCGATCCGCGGAATGATTAACAAAGTGTCCCATCTGGTTGACGTGAAAGAGGTACAGGAGTAATCTCTTGGAAGGCGAGATCCAAAGAGGAGGTGCGAAGATATGAATCTCCATGAACTGAAACCGGCTACCGGAGCTCGTAAAAATCGGAAGCGTCTCGGTCGCGGCATCTCCGCCGGGCAGGGCAAAACTTCCGGTCGCGGTCACAAAGGGCAGAAAGCCCGCTCCGGCGGTGGTGTCCGCCCTGGTTTCGAAGGCGGCCAGAACCCGCTTTACCGCCGTTTGCCGAAGCGTGGCTTCCAGAACATCAACCGCAAAGAGTATGCCGTGATCAACCTGGATACCTTGAACCGGTTCGAAGAGGGTGCCGAAGTCACTCCGGAACTGCTTAAGGAAACCGGCGTGATCAAGAACATGAAAGACGGTTTGAAAGTACTGGCTGACGGGGAACTCAAAGTGAAACTGACGGTCAAAGCTCACAAGTTCTCTCAAGCTGCGGCTGAAAAAATCGCCAATGCAGGAGGCACGACGGAGGTGCTCTGATGTTTCAAACCGTTAGCAACATTTGGAAGGTGGGGGACCTCCGTCGCCGGATCCTCTTTACCCTGGCGATGCTGGTTGTCTTTCGGGTAGGTACGTTCATCCCGGTCCCCAATACAGACAATAAGGCGCTTCAAGCCTTTGCGGAAGAGGCTGGGGGCGGAGCCTTTGGGTTGATCAACACCTTTTCCGGGGGCGCGCTGCTCAACTTCTCGATCTTTGCCATGGGTATCATGCCCTATATCACGGCTTCCATCATCGTGCAGCTGCTGACCATGGATGTGATCCCGCGGTTTGCCCAGTGGGCGAAAGAAGGGGAAGTCGGTCGGAAAAAGTTGGCCCAGGTAACCCGTTACGGTACGATCGGATTGGCGCTGATCCAATCCGTCGGTTTAACCTTCGGATTTAACCAGGCAAGTGCAGGGGTTGGCTTCCAGTTCATCAAGGACACGGGCTTTACGACCTACGCTCTGATCGCTCTGACCCTGACCGCAGGGACTGCCTTCCTGATGTGGCTGGGTGAACAGATCACGGAGAAGGGGATCGGCAACGGCATCTCCATCCTGATCTTCGCCGGGATCATTGCAGGCATTCCACCGGCAGGGGAGAAGATCTATAAAACGATGTTCACCGAAGCGGGGGATCAGGTCTTCCTCAGCATCGTGAAAGTGGTGCTGATTCTCGCTGTGGTGGTTGCGATTATCGCGGGTGTTATCTTTATTCAACAGGGGATTCGCAAGATCCCGGTTCAGTACGCGAAGCGGGTTGTCGGGCGTAAGATGTTCGGGGGTCAGTCCACCCACATTCCGATGAAAGTGAATGCGGCGGGGGTGATCCCAGTGATCTTCGCCATGTCCCTTTTGATCTTCCCGTCGACGATCGCTCAGTTCTGGCCGAAAAACGCGATTGCCAAGTGGTTTATGACTAATTTCGCATTTGATGCGCCCCTCGGGATGACGGTCTACGTTCTCCTGATCATCGGGTTCACCTATTTCTACACCTTTGTGCAGATCAACCCGGTGCAGCTGGCGGATCAGATGAAGAAAAACGGCGGTTATATCCCGGGGATTCGCCCTGGCAAGAACACCTCCATTTATCTGACCAAGATCATGAACCGGATCACTCTCGCCGGGGCGCTCTTCCTGGCAGCGGTCTCCATTTTGCCGGTCTTCTTTACAAGTGTGGCCGGTCTTCCGCAGCCGGTGCAGATCGGCGGGACGTCTCTCCTGATCGTGGTTGGTGTTGCCCTGGAGACGATGAAAAACATCGAGAGCCAACTCATCAAGCGGCACTATAAAGGTTTTATCAACAAGTGAGACACAAGCCCCGGACCTTATCCGGGGATCATGCATAGAACCGGAGTTTTTCCGGTAACAAGCATGGAAAGCAGGACGAAGCCACCGTCGCCGGGAGCCCTTCCCGGCGTTCGGGATGCCCTGTCGAGGGGCGTCCTTCAGGCGGACCGCCCTGTTCTGTTGAACAGCAGGAGGGATGAGGCTTGAATATCGTGCTGATGGGACTGCCCGGCGCCGGGAAAGGCACCCAGGCCGACCGGATCACCGAGGCTGTCCACATCCCCCATATCTCCACCGGTGACATGTTTCGTCTGGCAGTGAAGGAAGGGACCCCTCTCGGTTTGGAAGCCAAGTCCTACATGGACGAAGGCCAGTTGGTCCCTGACCGCGTCACGATCGGTATCGTCCGGGAACGGTTGGGCAAAGATGATTGTGCCGAAGGCTTCATGCTGGACGGGTTTCCCCGTACTGTTCCCCAGGCGGAAGCTCTGGACGAGATCCTGAAGGAGATGGGGAGAAGCCTCGACCACGTCATCTATATCGAGGTGGCCGAGGAAGAGCTCTTAAAGAGACTAACCGGTCGTCGTATCTGCCGTGACTGCGGAGCCACCTATCATGTGGTGTTTAACCCGCCGAAGACCCCAGGGGTCTGCGATCGGTGTTCAGGTGAGCTCTACCAGAGGGAAGACGACACGGAGGAGACCGTGGCCAAGCGGCTGGCGGTCAACATGGAAAAAACCCAGATGCTCGTCGATTATTACAAGAAACAAGGCAACCTGCGCCCGATCGACGGCCAGCAGCCGATCGAGCACGTAACCGAAACGATTTTGGGTCATCTCAAGGGAGCAGCCCGATGATTATCCTTAAATCGAGCAAGGAACTGGAGCACATGCGTGCTGCAGGGCGGATCGTCTTTGAAGCCCATCAACGGGTCAAAGATGCGATCCGACCGGGGATTACCACGCGGGAATTGGATCGGATTGCCGAGGATTTTATTACAAAGAGCGGTGCGACTCCCTCCTTCAAAGGTTACAACGGGTTTAAAGGAAGCGTCTGTACTTCGGTAAACGAAGAGCTGGTCCACGGAATCCCTGGCAATCGTGAACTGCAGGATGGAGACATCATCAGCGTCGATATCGGCGCGTGCTTGAAGGGTTACCACGGCGATTCGGCCTGGACTTACCCGGTCGGCACGGTCTCCGACACCGCCATCCGATTGCTGGAGGTGACGGAAGAATCCCTGTATAAGGGATTGAACGAGGCGAAGCCCGGCAACCGGATCGGAGACATCTCCCATGCCGTCCAGGCTTTCGTCGAGAAAGCCGGGTTTTCGATCGTCCGGGAATACGTGGGACACGGAGTAGGTCAGGACCTGCATGAAGAGCCCAGCATTCCCAACTATGGACTGCCGGGCAAAGGCCCCCGTTTGAAGCCGGGGATGACGCTGGCCGTCGAACCGATGGTGAATGTGGGAAGCCGATACGTGCGAACGCTGGCTGACAATTGGACCGTCGTCACGCAGGACGGTTCCCTGTGTGCCCATTTCGAGCATACCATCGCGATCACGGATGACGGCCATGAAGTATTGACCACAGCGTAAAGGTGAAGGGTGATGGGATGATGGATGCCGGGAAGCGGCTCCGACCGGGGCAGATCGTCCAGGTGCTCCGGGGCCGTGAGGCAGGGAGGTATGCCATAGTAATCCGGTTCGAAGAACCGCATTTCGTTTGGTTGGTGGACGGCGACAAACGCAAATATGGCCAATCGAAGAAAAAGAATGTCAAGCATATCCAACCCACGAACCACATCGCCCGGGAAGTAGCGGACTCCCTGGCCAAAGAAGGCCGAGTTACCAACGCGAAGCTGCGCTACGCCTTAAACCAATATCTCCTCCGCATCGGAGAAGAAAAAGGAGAGTGAGTCAATGGCCAAAGAAGATGTGATCGAGGTGGAAGGCAGGGTTATCGAGCCTCTGCCCAACGCGATGTTCCGGGTGGAACTGGAGAACGGTCACAAAGTCCTCGCCCACGTTTCCGGCAAAATCCGTATGCACTTTATCCGGATCCTGCCGGGGGACAGAGTGACGGTCCAGCTCTCCCCCTACGACCTGACCCGGGGCCGCATCACTTACCGTTATAAGTAAGGGAGCTCCTTGAGGTCACTCGGATGTCGCGTAAGGGCTTCGGCCGCTTCTTTAGACACCGAGGCCCCGTGGATTTAGGGCCTTCTAACGAACGCCCTGCCATCTGCGGGGAAGACAGGAGGGAAGCAGAATGAAAGTAAGACCGAGTGTGAAACCGATCTGCGAAAAGTGCAAGGTCATTCGCCGCAAAGGAACCGTCATGGTTATTTGCGAAAACCCCAAGCATAAGCAAAAACAAGGATAAGACAGGAGGTGTTTCGCCTTGGCTCGTATTACAGGTGTTGACCTTCCCCGCGAAAAGCGCGTGGAAATCGCACTGACTTACATCTTCGGCATCGGTCGTCCCCAAGCGACCCAGATCCTGAAAGAGACCGGCATCAATCCCGATACCCGCGTCCGTGATCTGACTGAAGAAGAAGTCGCAAAGTTGCGTGGCTACATCGACAAGAACCTGGTTGTTGAAGGGGATCTGCGTCGGGAAACGGCGTTGAACATCAAACGCCTGATCGAAATCGGATCCTATCGCGGCTTGCGCCATCGCCGTGGTCTGCCGGTCCGTGGTCAGCGCAGCAAGACCAACGCCCGTACGCGGAAAGGCCCGCGTCGGACCGTCGCCAACAAGAAGAAATAATCGATAAGGAGGGATAACCATGGCTGTCAAAAAACGTGCCACTAACCAACGCGTCAAGCGGAAAGCCCGCAAAAACGTTGAATCGGGTACGGTTCATATCCGGTCGACTTTCAATAACACGCTTGTGACCATCACCGACAAACGGGGCAACACCATTTCCTGGGCGAGCTCCGGTACGTTGGGCTTTAAAGGTTCCCGTAAAAGCACGCCCTTTGCCGCCCAGATGGCTGCCGAGGCCGCTGCCAAGCAGGCAATGGAACACGGAATGAAGACCGTCGAAGTAACGGTGAAAGGGCCGGGAGCCGGCCGTGAAGCGGCGATCCGCTCCCTCCAGGCCGCCGGTCTGGAAGTGAACCTGATCAAAGACGTCACCCCGATTCCTCACAACGGGTGCCGCCCGCCGAAGCGTCGCCGCGTCTGATATCGGTTGAATTCCGGGGGTGAGATTGGTTTACATTTCCAATGGCTTGTGTATACTGGTAGTGGACAAATCATGGCTTGTAGTATGCCCATCGTTCGATTGCCGGGCGAGTCACCGGTTTACACCAGAGAGATGCACAGAAAACCGATCACCCGGAATGCGACGTTCTGAAGGAGGGGTTCGACCGTATGATTGAAATCGAAAAGCCGAAGATCGAAACCGTAGAGATCAGCGACGACAGTCGATACGGAAAATTCGTCGTGGAACCCTTGGAACGCGGCTATGGTACCACCTTAGGCAACTCGTTACGCCGCATCCTGTTGTCGTCCCTTCCGGGTGCGGCGGTAACGTCGATCCAGATCGACGGGGTGCTCCACGAGTTTTCCACGATTCCTGGTGTGGTTGAGGATACGACTGAAATCATCCTCAACCTGAAGCACCTGTCGCTCAAGGTTCATTCTGACGAAGAGAAGGTGCTGGAGATCGACGTGGAGGGCGGCGGCGAAGTGAAAGCCGGCGATATCCGCGCCGATTCTGATGTGGAAATCCTGAATCCGGATCTGCATATCGCCACTCTAGCCGCAGACGGACGTCTCCATGTACGGTTGACGGCCAACCGCGGGCGGGGTTATGTGCCCGCAGACAAGAACAAGACGGAAGAGCAGTCTATCGGGGTGATCCCGATCGACTCGATTTATACACCCATCGAACGCGTCAACTATCAGGTGGAAAACACCCGGGTTGGTCAGGTTACCAACTATGATAAGTTGACCCTGGAAGTGTGGACCGATGGATCCTTAAGGCCCGACGAATCCGTCAGCCTAGGTGCCAAAATCCTGACAGAGCATCTCATGCTGTTCGTCGGATTGACGGAAGAAGCCCAGGATGCGGAGATCATGGTCGAGAAAGAAGAAGACAAGAAAGAAAAAGTTATGGAAATGACCATCGAAGAGCTGGATCTGTCGGTGCGCTCTTACAACTGTCTGAAACGGGCCGGAATCAATACTGTCCAGGAACTGACCCAGAAGTCGGAAGAGGACATGATGAAAGTTCGCAACCTGGGACGTAAATCGTTGGAAGAAGTGCAGGAGAAACTGTCCGAACTGGGGCTCTCCCTGCGCAGCGATGACTAACAGTCCAATCTGAATACGAGGGAGGGGAAATCCATGGCATATTCGAAACTGGGTCGCAATACCGGAGCTCGTAAAGCCCTGCTTCGGGATTTGGTCACCGACCTGATCATCCACGAGCGGATTGAAACGACCGTTTCCAAGGCGAAGGAAGTCCGTTCCATCGCTGAGAAAATGATCACCCTGGCCAAACGAGGCGACTTGCACGCCCGCCGTCAGGCCGCCGCCTACGTCCGGCAGGAGCGTTCCCGCACGGAAAAGGATGGGGAGGAAGTCACCCACGAGCAGGTCAATGCGGTCAAGAAGCTCTTCGACGAAGTGGGTCCCCGCTACGAAGAGCGGAACGGCGGCTACACCCGGATTATCAAGATTGGCCCCCGTCGCGGCGACGCCACGGAAATGGTCTATCTGGAACTGGTATAACAACGCTTTGTGGATCAAAGGGAGAGGGCAGGATCGATCCGGTCCTGAAATCTGCCCTTTTTTCTTTATATAGGGAAACTATGCAGGATACAGATAGACCAAAGCAGTGGAGCCGCCAACGGTCTTTGATGGAAAGTGCGGTGGTCTCGTGATCCAGCTCAGGGAAGTCCGTTTTCACTATGCAATAGAAGGTGTGTCCTCGAAAGAATGGGTACTTTCCGGCTTAAACCTGTCCATCCCTTCCGGAGAGTATGTGGCAGTAATGGGTCCCAACGGGTCCGGAAAATCGACGATGGCACGTATGCTGAACGGATTACTGGTCCCAACGGGGGGGCAGGTTCTCATAGACGGTCTCGATACTCGGAACGATGAGGCTTTATGGGAGATTCGGCAGCGGGTCGGTATGGTTTTTCAAAATCCCGATAACCAGATTGTCGCAACGACGGTTCGTGATGACATCGCCTTCGGACTTGAGAATCGGGGAATGCCCCGGGAAGAGATGATCCCCCGCATCGAAGAAGTGATCGCCGAAGTGGGGCTGGACGGATTGGAGGAAACCCCTCCCCATCACTTGTCCGGGGGGCAGAAACAACGCCTTGCCATCGCCGGTGTCATCGCGATGCGCCCCCGTGTCGTCGTTTTTGATGAGGCGACATCGATGCTGGACCCCACTGGTCGAGGGGAAGTGTTAGAAGCAATCCGTCGGCTTCACGAGGGGGGGACGACCATCGTTCACATCACCCACTCTGCCGATGAGGCGCTGGAGGCAGAACGGATCATGATTATGGCAGGGGGGCGCCTTCAGTTGGAAGGGACTCCCGCAGAGGTTTTTTCCCGTGCAGAGGCCCTCTCCAGATGGTCTTTGGATGTCCCTTTTCATGTGAAACTGCGGGAGGGCCTGATCCGCCGAGGGATGCCTCTCTCTGAAAAGACCGCAAACACCGAGGAACTGGTGGAAGAACTATGGGGATTGCTATCCAAGGGTTGAGTCATGTTTATATGGCGGGCACACCATTTGAAAAAATCGCCCTGTCCCGTGTAAACATGGAGGTCGAGGAGGGTGCATTCGCTGCTGTCCTGGGAGCGACCGGTTCTGGAAAGTCTACCCTGATCCAGCATATTGCCGGTCTCTTACATCCGACAGAAGGGACGGTAAGGGTATTTGAAGCAGAATCAGGGCCGGAGACAAAAAAATTAGGTTCCTTGCGCCGTCAGGTTGGCGTCGTGTTTCAATATCCGGAATATCAACTGTTTGAGGAGACGGTGGCGAAGGATATTGCCTACGGTCCTCGCAATCAAGGGTTGGAAGAAGGGGAGATTGAAGAGCGCGTCCGGCAGGCGATGGAGTGGGTGGGACTACCTGCTGAACTGCGGGAGCGTTCTCCCTTCCATTTATCCGGGGGGCAGATGCGTCGAACGGCTATTGCCGGAGTGCTGGCGATGAAGCCCAAGGTATTGGTACTGGACGAACCGACGGCGGGCCTCGACCCCGCCGGACAGCAGGAATTGCTGAACCGGATTGATGACGTGCACCGGGAACAGGGAATGACTGTCATTCTAGTCTCCCACCGGATGGAAGAGGCTGTTCGTTACGCCGATACCCTGTTTATCATGGACCAAGGGAGATTGGTGCTGTCAGGCCCTCCCTCTGAGGTCTTTTCTCGCCGAGAAGCCCTTTCGGAGTGGGGGCTGGAAGCCCCGGCTGCTACCCAGCTGGCCGCCGTTCTCAGTAAGCATTTGGAGCCTGGAGTGCCGAGTGATTTGCTGACAGTGGAAGCCCTTGAGGAGTATCTGTGGAAACGATGGACGGGGAGGAAGATCCTGTGAGCACAATAGCTGCTCCTGTTCTGGGACAATATGTTCCCGGACGTTCCCTCCTGCACCGGATGGACCCCCGGGCGAAGTTAATTTTTGTCTTTGTCTATATGCTGATTGTCTTCCTCGCCAACAACGGCTGGTCTTACGGCCTGCTGGGGGCGGTTACGGGAACGGCTCTCTTGATATCCGATGTTCCGCTTCGAATGCTTTTTCGAGGGCTGAAGCCCATTCTGTATCTAATCGCCATGACCGGCCTTCTCCACCTCCTATTAACCAAGGGCGGGAAGACCTGGTTTTCCTTCGGCCTCGTTACGATTGAGGAGGCCGGTGTTGCGCAAGCGGGGTGGATTTCTCTCCGGTTTCTCCTGCTGGTAGTAATGGGGACGCTTCTTACTTTAACTACTTCCCCGATCGATTTGACAGACGGCCTGGAGCGTTTGCTCATGCCCTTCAAACGGATCGGCGTTCCCGCCCACGAACTGGCACTCATGATGTCGATTGCCCTCCGCTTTGTCCCCACTCTGTGGGAAGAGACGGAAAAGATCATCAAGGCACAAGAGGCACGCGGAGCTGATTTTGAAAGTGGGAGTCTCTTTAGACGGGCGAAAAGTTACATCCCGGTTCTGATCCCCCTTTTTGTCTCTGCCTTCCGAAGGGCCGAGGAGCTTGCCATGGCCATGGAGGCGCGGGGATACCGAGGAGGAAAGGGGAGGACCCGACTCCGGAAGCTCGCTTATACCCGGAGGGATGCAGCCGCTTTTGCTGTGCTGATTTTGTTAATTACCGGATTGCTCCTGCTTCGGAACTAAGGAAAGAAGAGGGAGACGGGTATGCAGAAGGTGAAAATGACCATCGCTTATGATGGGACGGACTTTGCCGGTTATCAGCGGCAGCCCGGTCGGCGAACCGTACAAAGCACCCTCGAGGAGGCGTTGGGCCGTATCACGGCGAGCCCGGTATCCGTTACCGGAGCCGGTCGGACCGATGCTGGCGTTCATGCTCGGGGCCAGGTGGTTCATTTTGAGACGGAGGCAGGGGTCCCTCTGGAACGGTGGACGAGGGTATTAAACCATGTTCTTCCCCAAGATCTGGCTGTTCTTTCCGTAGAAGCGGTACCAAAAACCTTCCATGCACGCTATGATGCCTGCTGGAAACGGTACCGGTATACACTGGATACTCGTCCGGTTCCTGACGTTTTTACCCGACGCTATCGTACGCATCTGACCTTGGGATTGGATGTGGAGAGGATGAGGCAGGCAGCGGGCTATCTCGTGGGTACCCATGATTTCTCCGCCTTCTCTTCCGCCCGGACCACAGTGAAAGACAAGGTCCGCACCCTTTATCAGTGTGAGGTAGAGGTGTTGGCAGACGGTGTGATTGCAATCGTGACGGCGGGGAACGGGTTTTTATACCATATGGTCCGAATCATTTCCGGCACCCTGGTTGAAGCGGGCATGGGCAAACTTGACCCGGCTGCGGTCTCGGATATCCTGCAGGGCCGCGACCGCAGCCGGGCGGGCAAGACCTTGCCCGCTCAAGGGTTGACGATGGTAGAGGTTCACTATGAACCATGGCCCGAATAAGCGCATCTGTTGCCCGATTTTAGTCTGATATACTCGTAGGCTCAGCTATCATCCTCTCGCTTTCCAGTCACACTATGCGCCCGGCGGCAGTACAAGCCGTGCCAAGAGTCGCTTCGCTCCCCGGTCACGCTATTGACACGGAATCCCAGATGGTGTATTATGAGCGTTGGTATTTTTCCACTTGCCCCGGTGGAACGTTCGGCGCAACACATATGTAAAATCCTGACCACTTTTGGAATATACCTCAATTTCCATAGGGTCTTTCATGAGGAGGGAACACAATGCGAACCACTTTTATGGCCAAACCGAACGAAGTGGATCGGAAATGGTATGTGGTCGACGCTGCGGATAAACCGCTGGGTCGTCTGGCAACGGAAGTCGCGACCCTGCTTCGCGGAAAGCATAAACCTCAATACACCCCCCACGTGGACACGGGGGACTTCGTCGTCATCATCAACGCGTCCAAGGTACATCTGACTGGTCGTAAACCGGCAGATAAAACCTACTACCGTCACTCTGGCTGGCCGGGTGGACTGAAATCCATCTCCGCCGGTGAGTTGCGCGAGAAGAAGCCAGAACTCATGTTGGAACTGGCCGTCAAGGGCATGCTGCCTAAGAACAAACTCGGTCGTCAGCAACTGAAGAAATTGAAAGTTTATGCCGGCACGGACCATCCCCATCAGGCCCAGAAGCCTGAGGTTTGGGAAGTACGCGGTTAATCATAAGAACCTGTATGCGGCAAAGCCGCCAACAGATGTCTAAGGAGGGAACCAATCTTGGCTCAAGTCCAATTCTACGGCACCGGTCGCCGTAAAGAATCTACGGCCCGCGTCCGCTTGGTGCCGGGTGATGGCCGCATCGTTATCAATGGCCGAGACATGGACCAGTACTTCGGTCTCGAAACCCTGAAAGCGATCGTTAAGCAACCGCTGGTATTGACGGAAACCCTGAACCGCTATGACGTGTTGGTCACCGTTGAAGGCGGAGGTACCACCGGCCAAGCCGGTGCCATCCGTCACGGCGTAGCCCGCGCCCTCTTGAAAGTGGATCCGGAACTGCGTCCGTCCCTGAAAAAAGCTGGATTCCTCACCCGGGATCCGCGGATGAAGGAACGGAAGAAATACGGTCTCAAAAAAGCGCGGCGTGCACCTCAATTCTCCAAGCGCTGATCTTTGCCAGAAAAACCCCTCTCCCGAGAGGGGTTTTTTGTTTTTTGTCGGAGTATCATCGTACCGTGCTCGGTAACAATAAGCCTTGAGTGATAAGGGGGGAATCCGGTGGGCAAAATCGTCTGGCTTGAAGCATGGCGCTGCAACCGAATTGAAAAACTCCGCCAAGAAGCCCTGCAGGGGTTCCCCTGGAGCAAGCTATCCCGGTTTCTGGAAGAGATGCTGGAGCCAAGCCTCGACCATCTTTCTCCCCCGAAGCGGTTCACGGTTGACGAGGCGGTTTACCGACTCGCTTTTGAGGCCTATGTTTCCGGCATTGAAATGAACCGGCGTGGGGAAGCGGAATGCCCGCCGGAACGCCCGGAACCAGAGCGGCGAAGTTGGTATCAACGCATATTTGGGAGAGAAGGAGACGAACTGATTAGCCGGATCGCCCAGGATATGGAGCTTTTTCATTGCCTGGACGATTGGACTTGTCAGTCGGTCCTTGTCTTTTTCGAAGAAGTCACCGTTCGTTGGTTCCTGCACGGGGTTGATTATGGGATTCGGCTTCGCAAACGGCGTCTTCTCTAACATAACGGACCAACCTGTCCCATATACATGAAACATCAGTCAATAGGACAGGGGGAGGCCGGAAGCATGGAAGAGCTGTGGCGGGAATGGGTCAGGGAAAAAAGAGGATTTTGGCGCCTCATCGGATTGTTATTACTTACCGCCACTGTCCTCTGTCTGAACGGATTACCCTGGGACGGAAGCAAGAGCACTTGGAGTATGCCGCTGACAGGGCGTTTAATCGTCATCGACCCAGGCCATGGAGGACGGGACGGTGGGGCAGTTAGTGCAACAGGATTATTAGAAAAAAATGTGTCTCTGGCGATTGCGCTCTCGTTGCGTGATTATCTACAGGAAGCAGGGGCCATGGTGATTATGACTCGGGAGACAGACAGGGACCTGGCAGACGAGCATGTGAAGAGCCGCAAGTCTCAAGATCTGATCCGTCGGGCAGAGTTGGTGAAAAAAAGCCGCGCTGATGCTTTTATAAGCATTCATTTGAACGCGATTCCTTCCCCGCGATGGAAAGGGGCCCAAACCTTCTACTATCCTACGCTAGAGGCTAATAAAAAACTGGCGGTAGCGATTCAGTCCGAGCTGAAACGCAACCTGGAGAACACCAAGCGCTTGGCCCGTCACAGTGGTGAGGTCTATATCATGCGAACGTCCCCGATCCCTTCGGCCTTGGTTGAAGTAGGTTTCCTCTCCAATCCGGAAGAGGCGGAAATGCTTCGTAATACTTCCTATCAGAAAAAGTTGGCGGCAGCCATCTACCATGGGATCATGCTTTACTACTCGCGAGATGTTAGTACCCCTGAAGATTCTGGGTGACGTATGATATAATTGGGTCGAAAAACGAACCGACACATTGGGGTGTTGACCTTGCTCACCATCGAAAAGATCTTGGAAGCCCTCCGGCAAGTCGAAGAACCGGAGTTAAAACACAACCTGGTCAAACTCAACCTTGCTCGCAATATTCGAATCTTTGACGATAGAATCGTCCTGACCCTGATGTTCCTTTCTGAGCAAGTTGCTCACCGGGAGGAATTGGTTCAGGCGGTCAAGGATACTCTGAAAGGAATCGGAGCCTCTGAGGTTGAAGTGGAGACGGATGTTCTAGGCGAAAAGGAAAAGGAGGCCCTAGCCGAGCGCATCCGACAGGAACACCAAGCCAAAGTGCGTAGTAAACGATCAGGGGGTCGCCAGGCCCTCGCGTCGGAATCGGATGCTCCTCCACTTTTATCTAAAGAGTCCAAAACCCAGTTTATCTCTGTAGCCAGCGGCAAGGGAGGCGTTGGCAAGTCAACGGTCACCGTGAATTTGGCTGTTGCTCTAGCCCGGGAAGGTGCCCGTGTCGGAGTTATCGATGCGGATATATACGGGTTTAGCGTTCCAGATATGATGGGAATCCACGAACGCCCTACCGTGGTGGACAAGACCATCTACCCGGTGGAACGGTTCGGGGTGAAAGTGATCTCGATGGGCTTTTTTGTCGAGGAGAATGCTCCAGTTATCTGGCGTGGCCCGATGTTAGGAAAAATGCTGAAAAATTTCTTCCAGGAAGTCGAGTGGGGGGAGCTTGACTATATGATTCTCGACTTGCCGCCGGGGACCGGGGACGTGGCCCTGGATGTCCATCAGATGCTTCCTCAGTCTAAAGAGCTTCTCGTCACCACTCCCCACGCCACTGCTGCCTTTGTGGCTGCCCGTGCCGGGGCGATGGCTATCCATACCGAGCATGAGATCCTCGGTGTTGTGGAAAACATGGCTTGGTATGAGTGCTCCGAATGTGGCCACAAAGAGGCTGTCTTCGGTCACGGTGGTGGAGAGAAACTGGCGGAGGAACTGAACACCGATCTTCTGGTCCAAATTCCTCTAGGAGCTCCCCAAAACGGTACTCCCGAGGATCCAGAATATTCTCCTTCGATTTATAAGGCGGATACAGCTACCGGACAACGGTACTTGGAACTGGCTCGAGAAGTGATAAAACGGAATTAGGTCATCGCACATTCAAAAGCCTCGGCTAAATGCCGAGGCTTTGTTTTGGATGGATGAGGAGAAATGATTAGCCCCCACCGCCACCTCCACCGGCTCCTCCACCGCCACCGCCAGCAGCGGCTCCACCTTGTTGACCTCCGCCGCCACCTTTCTTTTGCCCTTTTTTGGCGGCTTCTTGCATCAGTTTCATAAACTTTTCTTTGAACATCGGATCTTCAAGGGCATCCTCCATGACCTTCATGGTCTGCTTACGAGCTTCCCGGCTTTTCATCACTTGGGTCAGTTGTTTGGTGTATTCGGGGTCCTTCATGATATCCATCATTAATTTTTGATACTCCGGGTCTTTCATCAGTTGCTTGATCATTTTTTTATGCTGCTTTTCGGTTGCCTTGGCGAAGCTAGAGGCTACTTTAGGCTTTTCTAGCATTTTTTCCAACTGTGGCTGCATTTTGGGGTTGGTGAGGGTATCACTGATCGTCTGTTCCATTTGTTTGTCGTTTATGATGACTTCCTTGCGGAACTCCGGATCTTTCATCAGTTCCTGAATCGCCTTTTTCCCTTCCTTTGTGTGAAGAACGTCAGTTACCATCTGCTTCATTTCATTGTAATCCGGCGGCTGGGATTCCGGTTTGGGGTTCGGACTGCACGCAGCCGTCAGAAATAGGATCAATGTGAGGATCAGTCCAAGCATACGGGGCTGTATAAGCATTAGTTGGCCGCCTTTCCAAGAGTCTCACCATTAATATGATCGGGTTAGGGAAGGTTTATGCCCGAACCTGATGGTTGCGGAAGGTGTCACAGTTGGAAAGGGATGGGACGTTCAATTTCACCACGAGGATCGGTATAATGGGGGGAGGAATATGAGGGCCGACCAGAGAGCCCAGCACCTCCAAGGGTTTCGAAGGAGCGACAGCTGATGACGATACGAAAACTCTTTTTTCTCTTTTGGACGACCTGCGCGATCGGAACGGTTACAGCACCTGTCGCCGGATTCATCCTGCAGGAGGTCTTTGGCGACATCGGATTGAATCTGGTGCGCCAGCTATGGGCCGGGGTCATGTTTGGTGCAGTAGCGCAGATGGGTTTTTTTGCTTATATGGTGTTTAATATGGTTTTTACCGGTTTCATTCGCAGCCGGAATCTTTATCAGGGGTTGCAACTGCTGGTAACTGGGATCATCCTTGCCAATCTTTTTACCTTACAGCCCATCCTTGCCCTGACAGTCCTGCTTTTCAGCTTGGCTGTGGCATGGTTTAAAATGAAAGCAACCAACCCCCATGGGTTCATTCCCGCTCTTTTTTTCATGACAGCAGCGACCACATTAGAAGCGATCCCTTCCCTCAGTCAGCCTTTGGTGTTGATATTGCTGATGGTTATTACGCTGCTGGTCTGCAATACTTGGCAAATCATGCAGTTGCACCGCTTAGTGGATACAGCCCCCATGAAACATAAAGAAACCAGCCGCTAACAGCTGGTTTTTAATCTACCGGATTTAATTCGACTTCAGCACCTGCGATCAGCTCGGATACCGTGACGAACTGATAGCCCTTTTTCCTCAAGTTGTCGATGATAGCGGGTAAAGCTTCTCCCAGTTGTTTGCTGGAATCACTGGCATGCATCAGGATAATGTCGCCGGGATGAACCTTGCTCGTCACGCGATGGATGATTTTTTCTTTACCGGGGTTCATCCAGTCGAGTGAATCCGTATCCCACTGGATCGCGGTATAACCCAACTCATCGGCGATTTTTAGTACCCGCTTGTCAAAGTCTCCGTTGGGAAAGCGAATCAAATTGGGTTCTTGCTTTGTCAGTTTGGATAAGATTTGATGGGCTTTGCTGATCTGAGTTTTGATCTGTTCCTCATTCAGGGTGCTATAGTTATCGTGGCGATGGCCGTGGCTACCGATCTCGTATCCCATGTCTGTGATCCGCTTCACGATATCCGGGTGAGCTTCCGCCCAAGGGGAAGAAAGGAAAAAGGTGGACTTCTTTACTCCCTTTTGCTCCAAGACGTCTAGGATGGGCCCGGTGCGTTCTTCCCCCCAACTGATGTCAAAGGTTAGAGCAATCTGTTTTTTTTCCGTATCCACGCTGTAGATGGCCTCAGGGCCGGAATCTAGAGGCATAAAGACCTGGATATTTTCCTTCTCGGCATAATAGATGCCAAAGGCGAAAAAGAAAGCGACGAACACCATCAGACCACGCTTGATTCGTTTACCCGAAAGTACCCATATGAATTTCATTACGCCACCTCCGACTGCTTCGGTATGGACGACCTGACACCTGTCCCATACTAAAATGTATTCTGAAGGACGAGGGTTATGATCGCAAAAATGAACAGGGGGAGAGACAATGGGGCGCTTTTTGGAAGCATTGCGGTCCGAACGTCGTTTGATCTGGTTAGCCACCCTGCTGCTGGTTGGCAGCGCCATTCTTGGTTATGCGGCCTCGGAGAGCATTCTCAGCGTAATGAAAAATTCCCCGATGTGGGAACAGATTCAGGAAACAGTGAAAGCGATCAAGAGGCAGCCGGATTTCTTTCATGCCTTCCAAATCATCTTTTTGAACAATCTGCGGGCAGCAGCCACCATGTTGGGATTGGGCCTTTTTTTCGGGGTCTTCCCAATGATCGCCCTCGTTTCCAATGGTGTATTGCTGGGACTGGTATTGGCTATCGCGGGGCAATCTGGAGCCAATCCTTTCTTTGTGTTGGTGACGAAAATCTTACCCCATGGCATTCTGGAATTGCCTGCGATCCTTATCGCTGCAGCCTTTGGGATTCGACTGGGGATTCTCGCTGCCCGTGGGCTTGTCAGCTTATTTTCGCCGGCCCTGCGCGTGCAGAACATGCAGGAGTGGCAACAACTCTTTCAACGAATTCCTGTCGTTGTGTTAGGTGTTTCTGTCATGCTGATAATTGCCGCCGTCATTGAATCCAGTTTGATCGTTTTTCTTTCCTAACAAGTTTGAGAGGTGATACAAGGTGAAAACCAACCTAAAATGGAACGGGAAGATGCAGTTCGAAGCTACTGCTCCTTCCGGTCATAGTCTGCTTCTGGATGCAGCTCACGATGTGGGCGGGGAAGATCGCGGCCCGCGGCCCACGGAGGTTTTATTGGCAGCTGCAGGGGCATGTTCTGGCATCGATATCGTGGATATTCTACGAAAGATGCGTCTGACGGTGGAATCCTTCGATATGGAAGTTTCCGGTGAGCGAGCGGAGGAACACCCCCGACGCTTCACACGGGTACATATCCATTATCGTTTGACGGGAGATCTCCCCGAAGACAAAGTACGTCGGGCCGTCGAGCTTTCTCGTGACAAGTACTGTTCCGTCTCCCAATCCCTCAATGCTGAAGTGGTAACCAGCTTTGAAATTAACGGTCAAACCTATCAATGAACCCGCAGGTGATGGAGGGCCCGAAGCAAAAAAAGCTTCAGGGTCCTCTTTCGGAATGAAAATAAAAAAAAGGGGTTGACGGTTGTCCCAGTCCGTGATAAATTATTACTTGTCGCTGCGACGGCGCCACAGGCAAAAGGCGCGAGAACGGCGGGACCGAAGCCTTTACGGATCGGTTTGGGGGAAGCTTCCCCGCAAAAAGAAACGAAAAAAAGTTGTTGACAGGATCCGATAGATTTGATAAGATAGATCTTGTCGCCGTAAGAGAGCGGCACCGCCAAAACGGCGGGAACAACAAAGCGTTCCTTGAAAACTGAAGAGCAATTGATTCGACCTTGTTAATTCATTTGAGCGTTTCAAGCTCACCTTTATCGGAGAGTTTGATCCTG
>NZ_JBHSAP010000003.1:0-113211 GCF_042650125.1 Salinithrix halophila | reverse complement strand
CCCCTTGAAGATGACGAGGTAGATCGGTCCGAGGTGTAAGCGCAGTGATGCGTTCAGCTGACGGATACGAATCGGTCGAGGACTTCTCCTGGATTCATTCCAGCCACGCTTTTCTTCCGTATCCGGTTTTCAGGGTGCATACCTTTCTGGAGTTTAAAATTTCCTCTTGATAAAAATGAGGATACGATATATAATAAACGATGTCCGTTGAAAAAACGGCCAAGTGTTCCTCAGTAGCTCAATGGTAGAGCGCCCGGCTGTTAACCGGTAGGTTGCAGGTTCGAGTCCTGCCTGAGGAGCCACCTGCTCCCATAGCTCAGTCGGTAGAGCGCTTCCATGGTAAGGAAGAGGTCACCAGTTCGAGTCTGGTTGGGAGCTCCACCTAGGGCCCGTTGGTGAAGCGGTCAACACACCAGCCTTTCACGCTGGCATTCAGGGGTTCGAATCCCCTACGGGTCACCATTTAAAGGACTCGCCGAGTCCACTTGGACGGTTAGCTCAGCTGGGAGAGCACCTGCCTTACAAGCAGGGGGTCGCAGGTTCGAGCCCTGCACCGTCCACCATAAGATATAAATATATGGAGGGGTACCAAAGTGGCCAAATGGGGCGGACTGTAAATCCGCTGGCTTTGCCTTCGTAGGTTCGAATCCTACCCCCTCCACCATATATGATGGGGCGTAGCCAAGCGGTAAGGCAACGGACTTTGACTCCGTCATGCGTAGGTTCGATCCCTACCGCCCCAGCCATTTTTTTGCGAGCCATTAGCTCAGTTGGTAGAGCACCTGACTTTTAATCAGGGTGTCGCAGGTTCGAATCCTGCATGGCTCACCATTTCCATCTTCCCAAGCGGGGATGGGTCGTTAGCTCAGTTGGCAGAGCACCTGACTCTTAATCAGGATGTCGCAGGTTCGAGGCCTGCACGACCCACCAACTACATAATATGCGGAAGTAGCTCAGGGGTAGAGCACCACCTTGCCAAGGTGGGGGCCGCGGGTTCGAATCCCGTCTTCCGCTCCAAACCAGATTCCTGCCTCATGAGGTGGGGTTTTTTATATTCATGCAACTGAGTGGTGGGACTCCCAGTGGGGAGCCCTTTTTATTTGGGCTAAAAGGGTGAAATGAATATTCATTAAAAGTGATTAGCTCCTATTTACCCACTTGTATTCATTATATAGTCCCTTTTAATCACTTTATCTCTCTTTTATGTATGTGAGGATGAAAAAATGAGGAAACAGGGGATGAGACATAGATGCTGGGGATGGTTATGCTAAAATGAAAGAGTGTTGGAAGGATAGAGGATATGCTTTGGGCTATCGAGGGGGCGATGATGTGAAAATGGATAAGCGAAAACAAGGGATCTCCATTCTGGGAGTCCCGATGGATCTGGGCGCAGATCGGCGGGGGGTAGATATGGGGCCAAGCGCCATCCGTTACGCTTCCATACAGGAAAAATTGACTCATCTCGGTTATGAGGTAAAAGATATCGGAAACTTGCAGGTTCCGACACCGGAATCATACGAAGTCGGGCAGCAACAGTTGAAATATCTGAAAGAGATCGTGGCAGTCAGTGAAGAATTGGCAGGATCCTTGGAAAAAATCGTGGAAAGTGGCCGGTTCCCTCTGGTATTGGGGGGAGACCACAGCATAGCCATCGGTACGATTGCCGGTGTTGCCAAGAAACGAAAACGAATGGGTCTGATCTGGTTTGATGCCCATGGGGATCTGAATACTGCGGAAACATCCCCGACCGGTAATATTCATGGTATGCCTCTCGCCGTAAGCCTGGGGCTGGGCCATCCAGATTTGGTCAATATCGCGGGCTATGCACCTAAAGTGCATCCGGAAAACATTGTCGTGATTGGTGCCCGCTCCCTTGATGAAGGGGAGCGCAATCTGATTCGGGAAAAAGGGATCCGTGTCTTTACCATGCATGAAATTGATCGGATGGGCATGGGTGCAGTGATGGATGAAACGATCCGGATCGTTACGGAAGGTACGGATAGTGTCCATCTCAGTCTAGATTTAGACGGAATGGATCCCAATGACGCACCGGGGGTAGGTACACCGGTGGCAGGGGGTATGACTTACCGGGAAAGTCATCTGGCGATGGAGTTACTGGCTGAATCGGGGATTCTCACTTCTGCTGAATTCGTGGAGGTTAACCCGATCCTCGATGTGGAAAACAAGACTGCCAAAGCGGCTGTTGCTTTGATCGGTTCCGTATTTGGGGAAAAAGTTCTCTAACGGATGGGGAAACCTTCTGCCTTTGAGCAGAGGGTTTTTTTATTGGCAAGTCGTCAATTTGCCCAAAATTAAAGCAGACCGATTGGTTTAATTGATGATTATAGGCGGGATTTCGTTATACACCGATTCAATCTGTTACAATAAGGGGAGCAGCGGTTTGCCTGGCGGCGGGGATTGTCCGGGCTATGTCCGCTTGAAATGAACGAATACTCCATCGATTACAGTTTCCATGGTGAGGTGAAGGATAGCTGATGAGCACAGAAATCAGCACGATCGAACAGGGAAAAGAACAACCTCTTCGTAAAGATGTACGCTTTTTGGGAAACATCCTGGGTGAAGTCCTGGTGATGCAGGGAGGCCAGGAGTTGCTTGAACGGGTGGAACACATTCGGGAAATGACCAAGGAGTTACGTATCTCCCATAACTCCGACCGGTTAGAGCAGTGTAAGCAAGAGATCCAAAGTCTCTCCCCTGGGACTCGACGGGACGTGATACGTGCCTTTGCGATCTATTTCCAATTGGTCAACATCGCGGAACAAAACCACCGTATCCGTCGCCATAGGGAATACCGAAGGGATGGTGGAGGTCAACGGTGGTCCATTGAAAGTGCTGTCCAGATGTTGAAGGAATCCGGGATGGAAGCACAAGAGGTGGCAGGGATCCTGGACAAGCTTTCCTTGGAATTGGTGATGACTGCCCATCCAACGGAAGCGATGAGGCGGACCGTGCTGGACATTCACCACCGTATTTCCGATCTGATGGCCCGGTTGGATGACCCGCTGTTGACTGAATCAGAGAAGGATCACTATCAGCAAGAATTACAAGGGGAAGTAGTCACGCTGTGGCAGAGCGATGAGCTTCGCCAACGCAAACCGACGGTGATCGATGAGGTTCGTAATGGCCTCTATTATCTGGATGAGACTCTTTTTGATGTGCTTCCCCAGGTGCATCGGGAGTTGGAACACTCCCTGAATCGGCATTATCCTGACAGGGAGTGGCACGTCCCTTGTTATCTGAAGTTTGGATCATGGATCGGCGGGGATCGGGACGGCAACCCTTGGGTTACGCCTGAAGTTACTTGGCGCACCTTGGAGATGCAGCGGGAATTAGTCATAAGCAAGTACGAAGCAAGCCTTCACAACCTGGTCGAAAAGCTCAGCCATTCGACCCGTGTGATCCGTGTGGCGGACTCCCTGCTGGACTCCCTGGAGAAGGACAGGAAAGAAGTGGAACCCGGTGATATCGGCCAGGGAGAGTGGCGCAATGAGCACGAACTCTACCGTCGTAAGTGCACCTATATCCTCGCCCGCTTAAAGCATACCCGCCTTGGGCAAAAGGAGAAGGGGTGCTATCGGGATGTCGAAGAGTTTTTAGCTGATCTGAGACTGATCGACGAATCGTTGCGTATTCACCATGCACAATCCATTGCTGACGGGGATTTGGCCTTGTTGATCCGGCAAGTAGAATTGTTCGGCTTTCACCTGCTAACCTTGGATATCCGTCAAGACAGCGGGGAGCACGAAAGTGCTCTGAGTGAGATCCTTTCCACGCTCGGTATCGCGGAGGACTATGCCAGCCTGAGCGAAGAGGACAAGATGGCTTTGCTGACGGAGTTGTTGCAGGATCCCCGCCCTCTTACGTCTTCCTTTATGGAGTTTTCCGAGGACACACGGAAATGTTTGGATCTGTTCGCTCTCATTGTCCGAGCCAAAAAGGAATTCGGAGATGAAGCCATCCGCAATTATCTGATCAGTATGACCCAGGGCACCAGCGACCTGCTAGAAGTAGTCCTCTTCGCCAAGGAGGTGGGCCTGTGGCGGCAAGAGGAGGGGAAACCCGTCGCAAGCCTGCATGTGGTTCCCCTTTTGGAGACCATCGACGATTTGCACCGGGCCGAGGAAATCATGGAAGCTTATTACCGCCATCCGGCGTATGTACCGGCGACAATGAAAGACTGCCCTTATCAGGAGATCATGCTGGGCTACTCGGACAGCAATAAGGACGGCGGTATGTTGACCGCTAACTGGGAACTTTTCCGGGCCCAGGAGGAATTGTACAGCCTGTCCAAGCGTTACGGCTTAGAGGTTCGCTTTTTCCATGGCCGGGGAGGCGCCCTGGGACGGGGCGGAGGCCCCCTCAACCAAAGTATCCAAGCCCAACCCCCGGCAACATTGGCAGGGGGCGTGAAAATCACGGAACAAGGGGAGGTACTTTCTTCCCGCTACGCCTTGAAACCCATTGCTTACCGCAGCTTGGAACAGGCGACTTCAGCTCTTCTCACCTCCTACGCGGATGGGCTTCAGGGACGGGGTGACGCTCCGGGAGAAGCCTGGATGGAGACGATGGCTGACATCTCAGAGGTTGCTCGGCACAAGTACCAGGAGTTGGTCTTCGGAGATCCCCGGTTCCTCGACTATTTTAATGAGGCGACTCCCCTGCCTGAGATCGGAAAGTTAAAGATCGGTTCCAGGCCTTCACGGCGGAAGAATAGCCGTGCTTTCGAGAATCTGCGGGCAATTCCCTGGGTATTTTCTTGGACCCAAAGCCGGAATCTCCTTCCTGCCTGGTATGCGGCGGGGACGGGGCTGGCTGAGTATGCCGAGGGAACAGGTGGATTGGAGCGGTTAAGAGAGATGTACCGCTCTTGGACGTTTTTCCGTTCATTGGTGGATAACTTACAGATGGCCCTGGCGAAAGCGGATTTGGGAATCGCCCGAGAATACTCCTATCTGGCCCGCGATCCTGAAGTGAGAAACCTTGTATACCGCCAAGTGGAAGAGGAATACAGGAAGGCGCAAGAAGTGGTGCTCGCCATCACCGGCCAGACGGAGATCCTGGATCATCTTCCGGTGATTCAGGAGTCTATCCGGTTGCGAAACCCCTATGTGGACCCGCTCAGTTTCATTCAGGTGTATCTGCTTGGCCTTCTCCGCTCGGATGAGGAGAGTAAGGAGAGACAGGATGAACTGGAGCAGGTGCTTCTGACCATTAATGGAATTGCCGCTGGCCTTCGCAACACCGGTTGATGAAATCTGTTGTAAAAAAAGAGCTTCCGATCCCTAGGGATGGAAGCTCTTTTTGCGTGGGCGTTGCCAGATACGTATGTGAATGGATTTCGTTTCTAGTCTTTATGGCCTATTTTTATTGGAGGGAAGTCAAACTTGAGGAGAATTTGTAGAAAATGGACGAAACATCGGATAAAATGGAGAGAAACGAAATGAATTTCTAGGAAAAATACGGGATATCATCGGACATAACAGGAGAATTTCATGGGAAGTCTTTCTGTTTTCCGGAATGAAGCGCCTAGGCGATCTTTACAAGTGCTGGGGCTTTTTTCCCAGGAATATTGAGGCGAGGGTTGAACATTTTGACCGAACAGAGAGAAAAAATACTGATTAAACAAGCCCAAACCGGTGATTGCGATGCCTTTGTCGAATTGATTCAACTTTATCGAAAACAGGTCTACGCTTTGGCGTACCGAAAACTGAATCACGCGCAGGAAGCCGAAGATGTCACTCAGGAGGTTATCCTGAGAAGCTATACCCATCTGGCCAGATATCATGCTGATCGCCGTTTTTCCAGCTGGCTGTATCGGATCACAGTCAATCTCTGTATAGACCGACTCCGAAAGAAGAAAGCGGACTTTTATCTGGATGCCCCCACCGGGGGGGATTCCAAGGATTGGTATCACCATTTGCCAGGGAAAGGCCTTACACCGGAAGAAAGTTTGATCCGCCGGGAGACGGAGCGGGAGATCATCCTTGCTCTAGAAGGGCTGCCTTCGCGATATCGCTCCGTTATGATTCTTCGTTATATGCAGCAGCTTCCGCTTGCTGATATCGGTGAGATCCTTCATCTGCCGGTGACTACGGTGAAAATTCGTGTTCATCGAGGGAGGAAAGCCCTTCGCAGCCAACTGGCCTCTTGTTTGTAAGAACCCCCTTTCCAAGGTTCATGCCAAACCCCAAAACGGGGCGTGGAGCGGGATTTTCGACTCCGCGCCGGATGTTCCGCCGTCTGTCCGCTCCGTACCCTCCGGCTCTAACCAGTGGCCAAAGGGAACGTGTATGGCCTTAAAACGGGTGGAGCCTCAGAAATCCGCTGGGTTGTTGGTGCTAACAGGTGCTCCGCCGAAAACCAGGCCATCTTTTATGGTACGGACGGGCTTTGCCAGCAGTCTTTTTCCAGTCTTTTTTCTCCGATTTTCTCCAGCCACCGGTTTTTCGACCGGGGGCATTTCTTTTTGTCTGCGCTTATCGCATAATGGTGTGGAGAGGGAGGAATTCGGTGAAACGGGTAGGCTATATGGTGATGGAAGGAATGGACTGTGGAGGGGGCCCATGCAAGTATTGGACGGATTGACCCAATATGTGAATGACATCGTCGATATCCTGATTGTGACGTATGTCATCTATAAATTGCTGATGCTCTTGCGGGGAACACGAGCGGTTCAACTGTTAAAGGGGATCTCGGTCGTGATTGTAGCATGGATGGTATCCAGTTTTTTTCAACTATCCACGCTACAATGGTTGATGGAAAATCTGTTTTCCGTCGGAGTTATTACCATTATCATCATTTTTCAACCAGAGCTAAGACGCGCCCTGGAGCAATTAGGGCGAGGTCGTCTCTTCAGCCGTAGTACGCAGTTGGAGGAGCAGGTGGTCACCAAGGCCGTTAGTGACATCGTTAAGGCTGTTTCTCATCTTTCCAAACGTCGGATCGGGGCACTTATTGTCGTGGAGCGCCGGACGGGTTTGTCCGACTATATCGAAACGGGAATCCAGCTGAATGCCAAATTAGGCTCCGAATTGATGATTAATATTTTTCTGCCCAACACCCCGCTTCACGATGGTGCTGTCATCATCCGCAATGCGGAGATTATGGCGGCCGGGTGTTATTTGCCTTTGTCTGAGAATCCCTTTATCAGTAAAGAGCTGGGAACCCGCCATCGAGCAGGTATGGGGATGAGCGAGGTCTCTGATGCTCTCTCCATTATCGTGTCGGAAGAAACCGGCCATATTTCTCTCGCCATCCAAGGACAACTGGAGCGGGGTCTATCGGAGGAAAATCTGATATCCCGGTTGTATGAAGAGCTGAAGCCCCCTGATAAAAATCCGTCTTTCTGGAACCGGAGGGGGGAGAAGGATGGATAAATGGCTTCAGAACAATACCGTCATCAAGCTCGTGGCACTGGCGTTAGCTATCATGCTATGGATGTCGGTCAATGATACATCTCTCCATTTCCCCCAAGATCGGGACGATACCCGAATGATCAACAACGTTACGTTGGAAGCCCTTTATGACGAGGATCGCTTCGAGGTCGTTCAGGTCCCTGATTCCGTGAACTTTGTTTTGCGTGGGGACGCGTTTTCTCTCAATATGGTTACGCCCGGCAGATACAAGGCTTTTGTCGATTTGCGGGAGCTTAAAGCCGGAAGGCATCCCAACGTCCCCGTCAAGGTGGAGGGATTGCCCCGGGGTGTCGATGTGGATGTGAGACCCAGCAGCGTTGACGTCGTGATGGAGAAAAAACAGCAAAAAGAAATGGCCGTTCAGGTGAACGTGATCGGCAAACCGGACGATCAATTCAAAATGGGTGAGCCGGTAGTAAAACCGGCCCGAGTATTGGTTCGAGGCCCAGAATCTGTTTTAGATCAGGTGAAGGCGGTCAAGGCGACCGTCAACGCGGAGGGGGCAAAGGAAACGATATCCCGATCGGCCTCGTTACAGATATACGGAGAAAATGGACTCTTGAGCGGTGTAGAGGTCAATCCGGAACTGGTGGATGTCACCCTTCCGGTGGCCAGTCCCAATGCCATCGTTCCGCTGAAAGTAGATATCGGCAAATATCCGCCCAAGGGCTATGCCATAGAGAATTTGACGGTTAATACTGATCAGGTGACCGTTTATGGATCGAAAAATGATGTGGAAGCTCTGGAATATTATCCCGGTCCCAAGCTGGACTTATCAAAAGCGAAAAACGATCGTACCTTCGAGCTTCCCATTCCGCTGACAGAGGGGGCAGTGAAGGTGGAGCCCGATAAGGCGGAAATCAAAGTCGACATTGTAAAAAGTGCGACGAAAACGATGAAGGACGTGCCCGTCAAGATTAAAGGGAAGGATGATGGAAGCCGGGCTTCCATCATGGGTGAAACCAAACTGGACTTTCCCTTACATGGGGCTCCTTCTCTTTTAAAGAAAATAAAGAAGTCGGGTGTAGAAGCCTACATCGATGTCTCCAACCTGTCTAATGGGGAGCACCGGGTGCCGGTACGGCTCAACTTGCCCAACTATATCCGCCTGGAGGGAGAAGAACCCTCCGTGACGGTCAGCATCAGGAGATAAACAGCAAACGGGCTGAAGGAGGAGAATCATGGGTAAATATTTTGGAACCGACGGTGTTCGGGGAGTCGCCAACCAAGAGCTCACCCCTGAGTTGGCCTACCAATTAGGACGCACCGGCGCATATGTTTTGACGAAACAGACTGATGGGGAGAGAGGAAGAAAGCCTCGGATCATCGTTGGACGGGATACCCGCCTCTCCGGGGAAATGCTGGAGGCTGCTTTGATCGCCGGCATGTTATCCATTGGGGTGGATGTGTGGCGACTCGGTGTTATCACCACCCCGGGTGTTGCCTTTCTTACCCGGAGTCTCTCTGTAGAGGCCGGCGTAATGATTTCCGCTTCCCATAATCCTTTTGAGGATAACGGGATTAAGTTTTTCGGCGCTGATGGTTTCAAATTATCCGATGAACTGGAAGAAGAGATTGAATCCCACCTCGACGGATCGGGGAAATCGATGCCAAGGCCCGTTGGGGATGGGATCGGTCGGGTGGAAGATCGCTTTAAGGCATACCAGGAGTATCTGGCTCATCTGCGCTCCACCATCCAGACCGACCTGTGCGGAATGGACATCGTTGTCGATTGTGCAAACGGGGCTGCTTCCAAACTAGCGCCAATTCTCCTGCGGGATTTGGGCGCGGATGTCACGGCCCTTCACGCTGATCCCGATGGAGTAAATATCAATGTCGATTCCGGCTCCACCCACCCCGGTCGGCTGCAACAGGAAGTGGTTCAGCGTCAGGCTCATCTCGGCCTCGCTTTTGACGGTGACGCTGACCGGTTGATCGCCGTCGACGAACGGGGGCAATTGGTGGATGGAGATCAGATCCTTTGTATTTGTGGTAGCTTCATGAAGGAGTTAGGTGAGCTAAAAGGGGACACCATCGTCACCACGGTCATGAGCAATATTGGGTTTTTCAAGGCGATGGAATCCGAGGGGATCCGGACCGAAAAGACCAAGGTCGGAGACCGCTATGTGATGGAAGTGATGAGAGAAGGCGGCTATAACCTGGGTGGCGAGCAGTCGGGCCATATCATCTTTCTTGATCACAACACCACCGGTGACGGGATGCTGACCGCCCTCCAACTTTGCCGTGTCGTCAAGGAAAAGGGCACGACTTTAAATCCCCTGGCGCAAAAGATGAAAAAATATCCTCAAACCCTTGTCAATGTTCGGGTGAAAAAGAAGGACGGCTGGGCGGAGAACAAGGCTATTTTGACCAAGATCGATGAAGTGGAAGCGGCTCTTGGTAATGACGGTCGTGTCCTTGTCCGTCCATCTGGTACAGAACCCTTGATCCGGGTCATGGCCGAGGGGCCGGACGCCCAATCGCTGGATGAATACGTAAACGGGATTGCCGAGGTGATCCGTGCCGAACTGGCCTGACCAAGAGCCACCATCCCCCATGTCGAGATGGTAGGGTGAAGTGGCCGGGGAAGGTTCCCGGCCCTTTTCCTTTAAATTTTCTTTACTTTACAAACAAACTGGATTTGCATAGCATGGTATTATGTCTGTTAGGGAGGTGAGGGGGATAAACCAAGGATAACATCTGGAAATTTCTTGTTGTAAAGCGCCAGGGCTGCGGTGGAGGAAGCTGCAGTTGACGAGGTGGAGGAGAATCGATCATTCGGCGGATACCTCCCGGCTTGGCATCGAAGCCGAGGGGCCGGCGTACAAAAGGGTGGGGCGACTCGTCCGACAAAGGCGCCGGCACGATGCACGCACGATCATGCGGATGGAAGCATAGATTAATAGAATCAGAAAACGGATAGATTTGACGACAAGAATGCCGGAAAATCATGCGGCAGAACCCAGAGACAAAAAACAAGCACGGGGGGCGCCGCTGTCAGAGAACGACCCCTGAGAGCGGTGCTTTCTCCCAACCATTAGGGGGTTTGGTGAAACCAATGTGTGGAATTGTCGGTTACATCGGGGCGAAGAACGCCCAGGACATTTTGGTGGAAGGCTTACGCAAACTGGAATACCGCGGGTATGACTCAGCAGGCATCGCTGTAAACCAAGACGGTCGGCTGGACGTGGAGAAGACCAAGGGACCCCTCTTGGCTCTCGAGGGGAACCTATCCAACCACCCTCTGCCGGGGCAAATTGGGATCGGACATACCCGTTGGGCTACTCACGGGAAGCCCTCCGATGAGAATTCCCATCCTCATGTGGACGAAGACTTCCAGTTTGCTGTAGTCCATAACGGGATTATCGAAAACTACATCGAACTCAAAGAAGAGCTGCAATCCAAGGGCTACCTCTTCACCTCAGAGACAGATACAGAAGTGATCGCCCATTTGTTGAAGGATCTTGATGACGGAGATCTCGTCTCCACCGTCCGGAAAGCAGTCGAGCGGATGGAGGGCGCCTATGCGCTGGCGATCACCAGCATCAAAGAACCGGATAAACTGGTGGCGGTCCGCCTCGCCAGCCCACTAATCGTGGGCCTCGGAAACGGGGAGAACTTCATCGCCTCAGATATTCCCGCTATCCTGGAACACACCCGGGATGTCTATGTGTTGGAAGATGGGGAGATGGCTGTCATCACACGAGATGATGTGAAGCTATCCTCCATTGAGGGGAAACCGGTGGAAAAAGAAGTCCTGCACGTCACCTGGGATGCTGTCACAGCCGAAAAAGGCGGCTATGACCACTTCATGCTCAAAGAGATTTATGAACAACCCAAAGCGATTCGGGATACCCTCGCAGGACGGATCAAGGATGGAATCGTGGATCTTTCCCAGGATCTCTCCTTTACGAAAGAGGACCTGAAGCGTTTTGACAAGATCCATTTCGTCGCTTGCGGTACCGCCTACCACGCCGGTTTAATCGGCAAATCTGTCGTGGAGAAGCTAACCCGCATCCCGGTGGAAGTGGATGTAGCTTCGGAGTATCGGTACCGGGATCCGATCATTACACCTTCTACCTTGGTCATCGTCGTCAGCCAGTCGGGGGAAACCGCCGATACTTTGGCTGCCATGCGGGAAGCGAAGAAGGCGGGAGCCAAAGTGCTAGGCATCACCAATGTGGTGGGTAGCTCCGTTGCCCGAGAAGCTGACGAAGTCCTGATGACTTGGGCCGGCCCGGAAATCGCTGTCGCTTCTACCAAGGCGTATACATCCCAATTAATTGCCATTTATCTGTTTGGCCTTTACCTGGCCCGTGTTGTTGGGACTAGCACTGAAAGCCAACTGGCCGAAGCCACCCGAGCGCTCCTCGAACTCCCAGGACAGGCGGAAGAGCAGCTGGAGAATCCTGAACCCATTCGGCGATTTGCGGAAAGCATTGCCAAGCATGAAGACCTGTTCTTTATCGGTCGGGGTCTTGACCATGCCGTGGTGCTGGAAGGCTCTCTGAAGCTGAAGGAGATCTCCTATATCCATTCCGACGCCTATGCCGCTGGGGAACTGAAACACGGCACACTGGCCCTGATCGAGGAAGGGATTCCGGTGATCGCCCTTGCAACCCAACAGCCTGTCTTCGACAAGATGGTTTCCAACATCATCGAAGTGAAGGCCCGGGGTGCACACATTCTGGGCTTGGGTCTGGAAGGCGATCAGGAGTTGGGCAAATCCGTGGATGAAGTAATTACGATCCCGAAAACCCTGCCCCTCCTGACTCCGCCCCTCGCCGTTATCCCTCTTCAGCTTCTGGCCTACTATGCCTCCGTCGCACGCGGCCACAACGTCGACAAACCGCGCAACCTGGCCAAGAGCGTGACTGTGGAGTAAATAGGGTCAAGCATAAATAAAGATAGAAACAGCAGCCGCTTTTTGGGAGGTCATGATCTCCCGAAAAGTGGTTTTTTTATGAGGAGAAAGGGTGCAGGACGAGAAAGGTCGTCGGACGACAGGCGTTTTGTCCAGCAGCACCGGTGAAATAGGAATACAAGTGCCCTGGTAGGAAAGGTTGGATCGAGAAGCGTGTGTTCGGTTAGGAGAGGATTTTTTGAAGAAGAGCTGGATACTATCTTCTGCAATGGCAGGGGCCTTTTTGATCGTGATCCTGCTCACGGGGATTACGGGTCAGCTTTGGCCGGCTGCATGGGGAAGCGATAAACGAATGGTCGCCTTGGGGGATTCCTTAACCTATGGCTATGGGGATCGCTTGGGGAACGGATATGTGGATAGTCTGGAAGAACGACTGAATGAAAAATATGAAAAGACCTTCACGATCAAAAATTATGGAATCCGGGGGCAGGAAACCGACGGGGTATTAAAGCAGCTGGCCCACTGGAATATCCAGCAAGAAGTCAAAAAAGCCGATACGGTAATCCTGTTTATCGGTACCAATGATCTGATTAATATTGAGACTCCACACGGCTGAAGCCATGGGATTTTTGGGTAGTTAGCGCCCTCAGTCCATTTCTGTTTCGGACAACTCCCAAGTTCAGGGCTGTCTCATCAGCCCATCCCATGCAGTTAGAGTGTACCCACATGGGCGGAACGCCTGTTACCAGCGTTCTAGTTCCTGATCGCTCACTCTTATGGTTTTACCCAGCGGGAGAGATTCGTTCGCCGCTGGAACCCCATACCATAACGTTTTCAAGGAACCACCCACTACCAGTGGGATGAGCATCGCTCATATGTTCGATTATATTAGGGATTGGTTGCTCTTTCCACCCCCTTTTTTGGGGGTTGAAAGAGCAACGCCGTCTTTCATCCCACGATTGGAAACCGTGGGCTTTCAAACGGCAACTTACTGTAAGGGGACGAAAAAAGGCCGAGTGGATTTAAAACGAAATCTTGATCGAATCCTCTCCGCCTTGCGAGAAGAGAATCCGGATGTCCCCGTCTTGCTCTTAGGTCTTTATGACCCTTATCCAGGACCGGCTGGGCTGGATGAGTATGTGAAGGAATGGAATAAAACCAGCCGGGAAGTCATCAGAAGACACCCCGGTGTCACCTTTATTCCGACGAATGAATTGTTCCGGGATAAGCAAAAAGAAGTCTATTTCAGCGATTCACTTCACCCTAATCATCGCGGATATGCGTTAATCGTCCAGCAAATCCTGAAGGAATATGATTTTGGTGAAGATGAGTAAAACCTGCTTATCCGAAAGTACATCGACCGGATACAAAGAGCATGCTCTTTCAAGGGCATGTTCTATATTTGCACCGCTTACCTTTTTCATCAGGAAGGGCTTTCAGTAGCGGGAAAACGGGTACATAAAAGAGCAGTATAAAGGGGGGGGACCTCAATGACGAGAAATTTACCTATCGGTTACCCGGATGGTTAAGTCTCATCACTGAAGTATCGCTCGCAAAGGTATCATACACTATGGTCGGTGATACCTGGTAGAATAGGGACAGGGAGCTCATCAATTGGCAAGATGGGCAAATTTAGGATCGGATGGAGCCTTCGAGACCTCCGTTCAGGAGGCGTTTACCCTTCTCCCGCGAAAGACGGATAGGGTTATAAGGAGAGAGAGAACTTGGATGGTGCTACAGTAGTATTAAGTATCCTGCTGATCCTAAACATGGTTTTCGCGACAGTCCTTATCTTTCTTGAACGTCGGGACGCTAGTTCTACTTGGGCATGGTTGATGGTGTTAACCTTCATTCCTGTCCTTGGGTTTCTTATCTATCTGCTTTTTGGTCGGAACTTAAGCAAACAAAAGATCTTTACCTGGGATAAACAAATCCACACCCGGTTAAAAAAAGCGGTAACCGCCCAAAAGGTGAAATGGAGTAACCGGGAATTTTTATTTCGTGATTCGATTTTAAATGAATACAAAGAATTAGTGCTGATGTTTTTGAACAAAGATCAGTCTGTTTTAAGCCAGACCAATGAAGTGGAGATTTTCACCGATGGCCATGAGAAATTCGATGCTTTATTAAAAGATCTTGAAGGAGCCCAACATCATATCCACTTGCTCTACTATATTATCCGCAACGATGAGCTCGGGAAAAAGATAGCTAAGGTACTGGCAAAAAAAGCCCGCGAAGGGGTTCAAGTCCGGGTTATCTATGATGATTTGGGTTCCAGACGGTTAAGCAAAGCATTTATCCGAGACCTTCGCCTTGCCGGCGGGGAAATCGAGGCTTTTTTCCCTGCTAGGCTTCCCTTGATCAACATGCGGTTGAATTATCGCAACCACCGAAAACTGGTCGTGATTGACGGAAAGATCGGGTATATCGGAGGATTCAATATCGGTAATGAATATTTGGGGTTAAATCCCCGGTTTGGATACTGGCGGGATACCCATTTAAAGATCAGGGGGGAGGCCGTTCACCACATTCAATCCCGTTTCATTCTCGATTGGAACCAGGCTTCTAGCCATGATCTCTCCTTTCAGGATGAGTATTACCCGACATCCTCCTCTTTAGGAGGAGTGGGGGCTCAAATTGTAGCCAGCGGGCCTGATTCCGAGTGGGAGCCCATTAAAAACGGCTATATCAAAATGATTTTATCTGCAAAAAAATATGTCCATATCCAAACCCCTTATTTCATTCCGGACGACAGCTTGTTGGCCGCTTTGAAAATCGCCTGCTTATCAGGGGTCGATGTATCCATCATGATCCCCGACAAGCCGGATCATCCCTTCGTCTATTGGGCTACCTACTTCAATGTGGGGGAGCTCTTGAAAGCCGGGGGAAGGGTCTATATCTATCAAAACGGCTTTCTCCATGCGAAGACGATTGTGGTCGATGGAAAAATTGCTTCGGTAGGAACAGCCAATATCGACATGCGGAGTTTTCGCCTGAATTTTGAAGTAAATGCCTTCTTATATCACCGTAGGACCGCTGAACAATTGGCTGAAATCTTCCAAAAGGATATCCTCCAAGCCACTCCCCTGACGCTGGAAGATTACCGACAGCGCTCTTATACGGTTCGTTTTAAAGAGTCGATTTCCCGGTTACTATCCCCCATTCTATAACGATCCTGTGGGACGGTAGGAGGTGGATCCAAATGGGTGACAAAAATCGATGTTTCCTCATCCAATCTTTATCTATGAGGTGAGTTCGATCAATCATCGGTGTAAAGGTCGTTTAAGTGGACGGGTTGCGATTGTTACGGGGGCTAGCCGCCGTCAAGGGATAGGGACGGCCATCTGTCGAGCCTTAGCAGATGAAGGCGCTGACGTTTTCTTTACCCACTGGAAAACCTATGACCAAACCATGGAGTGGGGTGCGGATCATGATTGGCCCACCTTGCTTTGTGAGGAACTTAGCGAAAAAGGAGTTCATGCGGATCATTTCGAAGGGAATCTGGCGGATCCCCAAGTCCCGTCTCAGCTGTTTGACCGTGTCGAAGCGAAGCTTGGTGTACCGACGATTTTGATTAACAATGCTACCCATTCGACAGAGGATGGATGGAAGAACCTGAATGCGGAGGGTTTGGATAACCACTATGCGGTTAACGTCAGAGGAACTAGTCTTCTCTGTGTCGAGTTTGCGAAAAGATTAGACAATCAATGGCGTGGCAGCATCGTCAATATGGTTTCAGGGCAAGACAAAGAGCCGCAGCCGAAGGAGCTGGCCTATGCCGCTACCAAGGGAGCTATATCGGCTTTTACTCGCTCATTGGCGGCGGAGTTGTCTCCCCTTAGGATTACCGTCAATGCGGTGGACCCGGGCCCTACCGACACGGGATGGGTAACGGAAGCATTGAAAAAAGAATTGCTGGCTCGCTCCCCCATGGGCAGATTGGGGAGACCTGAAGATGTAGCGAAGTTGGTTACTTTTTTAGCAAGTGAAGATGCGGCATGGATCACCGGACAAATCATTCATTCAGACGGCGGCTTTCGATAAGGACGCCAAACCCCTGGACCCTGATCCAGGGTTCTTTAATTTTCATGGGTTACCCTGTGAAACCTTCCTGCCATGTTTTCGCGGGATACGTTCGCTTCCAGGAAGGTTTTGAGATTTAGCGGAATGTTTTCGGCCGCCTTTCATATGATTGGGCTGTAACCCTTGTAAAAGCAACTTAACCAACGGTGGCATCTCCATTGAAACAAAAGCCGGTGGCTTCTCTGGTCAGGGAGTTCCGTTGGAGAAAGGGGGATCGATAAGAAAAACGGCCGAAAAATGAGAAACGGGGGAATTTAACCCATGCCTGTATATCCCGATAAGAAGGTGATGACATCACTGACGGTGGCCGGCTCGCTGATTCTGGGTTCTCAAACGGCTGATGCGGCGGCCTACCCGGTGGAGAAAGAGAAATCGACCCGTGGAGAAACCAAGCATGTCGACCAAAATGTATCCGTCCAACAGTCTCCGATAAAGCGTCAATTTCATGTCGCCTCCGGTGGAATTCGCGTCAAAGTAGACACAAAAGCCCAATTTGTGGGGGTTGGAGTTTACAAGGTAAAGCGGGGGGATACGCTAGGACGAATTGCGGCCAGTCATGGCCTAACATTGAAATCCATCCTAAAGTTAAACCCGGGGATCAAGAATCCTTCTCTCATTTATCCTGGACAAAAGATCCGGATCACGGAGGGGACTTCCTCTTCGCCGTCAGAGCCCAATGAAAAGCCTTCTTCACCTTCCGCCGGCTGGAGCAAAAAAGCCAATGCCGTGCTGGGTGATGCAAAAAGTCATTTGGGCGACCCTTACCGGTATGGGGCGGCAGGGCCGGGGAGCTTCGATTGTTCCGGTTTTACCCGTCATGTCTTTAAGAAGAACGGCTACAGCCTGCCACGGAGCAGCTCTGCCCAGGCTACGGCGGGAGTTTCCGTCTCCCGTAACAATCTCCGCGAAGGAGATCTGGTTTTTTTCCGGACAGGTTCTGGCGGGGGAATCAGCCATGTAGCCATCTACATGGGGGACGATAAGATCATCCATGCCACCAATCCCAGGGACGATGTCTGCATCAATCGATTGAGCGAATCCTACTGGAGTCAGCGGTATGCTAGTGCTCGCCGGGTGATCCGATAATGAGAAGAACACAGGGACTTATACCCGTCGTTCGACGGGGGTCGGGGATCGGGGAAAGCAGTGTCCTCTTGCCACCACCTTAGGTGGATCCCCCCTTAAAACCTCAAAACCGCTTCACAGAATCGCTGCGCCTCTGATGAAGTGGCGTGACCATATCAGAAAAACCGCTCCTGTTAAGTAGGGGTGGTTTTTCATGGAACGGGATGGTTAGAAATAAACTCGGGCAAGTTAGGGAAGAGGAGGGATCGCGAGTTGGTGTTCCTGATTTGGTTTGTTGTCTGGTGGATCATTGGCCTCCTTTATATTGACTGGAAACGGTGGCGTATAGGATATCCGACGGCGCTGGCAGGAAGCTTGGGGTCCTTTTTTATCGATACGGCTTCCGTCAGCGGGGGTTTTTGGAGTTACCCGGATCCTTTACTTAGTGGATTGTGGCCCAATATTCTGCTTAATTTCAGCATCTACCCGGTGGGTTCCTGGATCTTTGTACAAAAGCTTCCGGAGGACCGACTCCGGCAGGTTCTTTGGATTATCGGTGGTGCCATTGTTCTCCTGGTGGTGGAGTTTCATTTGGGGTCTCAGGGTCGGATGTCCTATCATAATGGGTGGAATATCGGTTGGTCTGCCCTGGCCAATCTGTTCCTGCTCTCCTTACTCGTTGTCCACTACCGGAAGGCGGAACGGGGTCACCCCAGCTATTCCTGATAGCAATGTATCAGCGTGAAGGACATCCCGGAATAGGATTTTTACGGAGCGACACTGGTACCTGCCTATTGTGAACCCGGACCCGACCAAGGTTTTAACAACCAGACGGATGACGACGGAGCGGACCTGCCCCAAACCCATCTGCTCCACGTTCTGATCGGGTTGGTCATCCTGGTCTTGGGAGCAGGCGGGGTGTATTTTACCGTAAGCGCGGCACTAATCACTGAAAAATGAGAAATATAGAGGAAGGCCCGCTCATTTACTTAGCGGGCTTTTTCTGTTGAAGGGTTCGGCTATACTGATGCCGGAACCCTTGCAAACGGGTATAGTAGGATTAGGGAAAGCAGGTGAAAAGATGACGCCAGAAGAAACGAAACGAAAAATTTGGCCAGTGATGAAAAATGTCTACCGGTCGGTGATGGATGATGGGGTCATCGATCTTGCGGCGGCCTTGGCGTATTATTTTCTGCTCTCGATCTTTCCTCTCCTGATTTTTATCGTTTCGCTACTCCCGTATTTCTCCATCGATCCTGACGAAGCCATCCGGTTTGTGAAGGAGATGGTTCCAAGGACGGCGGCTGAATCGATTGATGAGCCGATCCGGGAGATTTTAAGCCAACGCAAGGGAGGTCTGCTCTCCTTCAGTCTCCTCGCCACCCTGTGGATTGCTTCCAATGGGGTAAGTGCCATGATCCGAATGTTGAATATTGCTTATCAAGTGGAAGAAAGTCGTAATATAATTCGGGCCCGTCTGTTGTCCTTGGCTCTGACAGTCGGAATCGTTCTGGTATTTGCCGTGATGCTGACCTTGCAGGTTTTCGGCAAGTTGCTTTTTGGTTACCTTGATAGTGCCCTCCCCCTATCTGTCGGAACGGAGTTATTGTTTGGACCTCTTCGGTGGGCAGCCGCGGTTGTGGTAACCGTTCTGGTTCTGATAGCCATCTATCAGATTGCTCCCAACATGAGACTCCCGCTTCGGGAAGTCGTTGGAGGAGCAATCGCGGCGACCCTGGGCTGGCATCTGATTTCTCTTGGGTTCTCTTATTACGTCAATCACTTCAATAATTACTCCGGAACCTACGGCAGTCTGGGCGGTATCATCGTATTGATGGTCTGGTTCTATCTGACGGCTTTGATCCTGATCATGGGCGGGGTGATTAATGCAGCCGTCCATCAACATCGGAAGGAAAGGAACGGGACACATTGATTGGGTTATCACTGGGTTATACCTCGGGCCTGCATGGGGTCGGGGGACGCGGAATGTTTATCAGAGTGATCAGCGCCTGAGAGATATTCCCGCCTGCCATCATTCGTGTTATCGCTAAGAAACCACCTCCGAGCTCCGGAAGTGGTTTCTTTGGTTTGGACGGTGTGAAGGGATTCATTTGTTGATAATGTGGGGTTTGATCCCTCGGATGAAAGCTTCGATTTTGATGCGGATCTCCAAAGGCACCTCGAATCGAATCAAGGACCGGTTGAGGTGGCGGATGACTTGTTCATAATCCGAATCGGTAATGTGTAGGTTCCGATGGGCCAAACTCAGTTTGGGGCCTTTGTAAATTTCAGGGCCGCCCAAGGCGTAGGTGACCAAAAAATGCATCTGGTGTTGACGCAAACGGTTCATGTCCATCCCCTGGAAATAATGATTTAAGCGAGGGTCTTGAATTACCCGGTCGTAGAAATCATTAACCACTGCCGATACGCCCTCGTCACCCAGTAGTTCATAAAGGGAGAGCTCATGATGCGGTGGCACGCTGGACCAACTCCTTCTTGGTGATGGTTACGAAGATCGAAGATATGGAAGCACCATTTGGTATAAAAGGGGTAAGATTCCCCCGCGTTTATTCAATTAAAATCAGTCGTGGTTAGCCTATTCAGATAGATTAAGCATACCAGTAATTCTACAAAAAACCGGCACAGATAACACTCCCCTTTTACCAGAAAGGGGAGTGGGAAAGTTTGGCTGCTCTGTTTTTCGGGCGATACAAAGACCCCCCTTTCAAGGAAAAGGGGGGCCTTTAGAGGTTATCGGAGGGCGGCGATGGCGATACAGATCCATCCGGTGAGGAAGGAAATCCCCCCGATGGGGGTAATGGCACCAAGTACTTTGATATTGGTTAGAACCAACACATACAGGCTTCCAGCGAAGAGGACGATGCCGGCGAGGATCAGCCAGCCGCCGACGTTGACAAGGGGAGAGGGACCGATCTTATCGATCAAAAGCCCGATGAACAGCAAAGCTAAGGCATGGATCATGTGATAGTGAGCCCCGGTCTGCCAGTTGGACAACATGCGGTCGGAGACTTTTCCTTCTAGCCCATGGGCACCGAAAGCACCAAGGGAGATCGCCAGAAACATGTTGATAGCTCCCAACAGGATAAACAGTTTCATTTTGAATCACCACCCCTTTCCTGTAGTATAAATCGACCTGAGGTTGAAATCACGCGGTTTCACCTCTTCGCCACAGTTCTTCGCCCATTTGTCCAGTCCCTTTTCTTATGAGAGGAGCATAGGATAGGGAAAGGGTCTGCTACTTAATCGATAGTGATTCTAAATAAGGGTATGCAAAGGGCTGTGATTTATTTATAATAATTACAAATAAATTTCCCGTGGGAAACTTTATTTACAGGTGCCAAAATTGAGACTCATTTTCATCATGCTGTCCGCTTCGAGCGGGCAGCATGCGTTGTTATACGGCTATTAACAATGAATTTTATTCTCAAGGGTTATGGGGGAAAGGCGGTATGAATGATGAAGGAAGGGATCAAGCGCGATGGGTTGTCACCGATGACCGCCTGCCGTCCGGTTGAATGTATAGAGAAGGGTGCAGGATGGAGACGAAACCTGAAGCGACATGGTGAAGGAGCGGCGGCTCTTCTTTGTGGTTTGTTGATCCTAGTTGCTTGGCTGACAGAAGGAAACGCTGGATATGTGAGTCCTTTCCTTTACTTGGTTGCATATGTGGTAGGGGGGTTCGTCAAAGCTGGGGAAGGGATCATGGCGCTGTATAAGGCGGGGAAACTAGACGTCAATTTGCTGATGCTGTTTGCCGGCGGGGGAGCTGCGGTGATCGGTTTTTGGATGGAGGGAGCTTTGCTCATTTTTATTTTCTCTCTGAGCGGTGCCCTTGAAAGCTACAGTGAGCAGCGAAGCCGACGGGACCTGTCCTCCTTGCTGTCCCTCCAGCCCCAGTCCGCTTGGTTGTGGACGAAAGCAGGGGAACGGCGGATCTCCATCGATGCCTTGAAAATCGGTGATGTGGTAGCGGTTAAACCAGGGGAGCAGATTCCCGCCGATGGGACGGTTCTGGAAGGTCGGAGCGAGGTAGACCAAGCTGCCATCACCGGGGAGTCCGTTCCGGTGGACAAAGAAGCGGGGAACCAGGTGTTTGCAGGCACCTTGAATGGCCAGGGCTCTCTCTTTGTACGGGTAGATCATCCGGCATCGGAGAGCACCTTTTCCAAAATCGTTCAACTGGTGGAGGAAGCAAAAACGCAGCAGCCCCCCGTTCAACGACGCATCGATCGTCTGGAAGGTCTCTATGCCTGGAGCATCGTAGCGGTTACCCTATGGTTGATCCTGGTTCCCCCCTTCCTTTGGGAATGGACGTTGCAGGAGTCTGTATACCGGGGAATGGTCTTTCTGGTAGTGGCCTCTCCTTGTGCAGTCGTTGCTTCCATCATGCCAGCGGTACTGTCCGCCATGTCCTGGGGAGCACGGAGAGGGATGTTGTTTAAAGGAGGTGCCTACGTGCAATCCCTTGGCGAGGTGAACGTAGTCGCCTTCGACAAGACGGGCACACTGACCCGAGGGGAACTGCAGGTAACGGATGTCCTCACATTCGGTGCTGAAGATGATAAAGAACTGCTTGCGGCAGCGGCTTCGGTTGAAAGTCTGTCAGAACATCCCATCGCCCGTGCCATTGTTACACAGGCGAATCAACGAGGGATTTCTTGTACCCAGCCAGAATCGTTCCGCTCTAAAACGGGATACGGGGTGGAAGCGGAGTGGAACGGAACCACCTGGCGGTTGGGAAAGCCGGGCTGGCTGGCCGGAGACGAGGAGGCTGAGGAGCTCTGCCGTCTGGAGGGAGAAGGGAAGACCGTGATCTGCATCCGGAGCGATCACGGTGCCGTCGGCCTGATTGCTTTACGAGATACGATCCGCCCGGAAGCCAGGACAGTGGTGAGACGGTTGAAGGAACTGGGAGTCCAAGTAGTCATGTTGACGGGTGACCGTCGGCAGGCAGCAGCGGCGATTGCCGATGAAGTCGGGATAGACTGGGTAGAAGCGGAGCTGTTGCCCGAAGAAAAGGTGAACGCTCTTCATCGGTGGCAGCGGCGTTTCGGCTTGACGGCGATGGTTGGAGACGGGGTGAACGATGCCCCGGCTTTGGCTGTAGCGGATATCGGGGTAGCCATGGGTGCTGCGGGAAGCGATGTTGCTCTGGAAACCGCCCGGGTCGTACTGATGCATGACGACCTGAACCGAGTTGCTGATGCGATCGCTCTCGGGAAGCGAACCGGTTTTATCATCAGGCAAAACCTTCTCTTCGCCTCGGTGGTAATCACTTGCCTGATCACGGCCAACTTCCTCGGGGTAATTTCTCTCCCTTTCGGGGTCATCGGCCACGAAGGAAGTACCCTCCTTGTCATCTTGAACGGATTGCGGCTGTTAAAGTGATGGTTCCAGCGACTAAAAAAGAGAGGGGTGCATTTCCCCCTCTCTTTTTTCATATCAGATGTTATCCGGCAGTTTTCTCCGTTGCGGTTTCCGTTTCGGGACGGGATGGGACAGGGTGTGCCGGTTTGTCATTACGAGTGTTGGCGTCGTGGATCATCTGGTTGATGTCGATCCCGGAGACCTGTTTGACCATTTCCGGGGCCTGGGCCATCAAGCGGGTAACGTAGTTAGATACCTTGGCGGCGCCGTCGCCGCCGTTGCCGGAGTCAACGACGGTGATACGATCGATCCGTTCCATCGGTTCGGCCACTTTGCCGGCCAGTTCGGGAAGCATTTTAACCACCAGGTCGAGAATGGCAGCCTGGCCATAGCGTTCAAAGGCTTCCGCCAGCTTTTCTTTGGCTTCCGCCTCGGCCAACCCTTTGGATCGAATGACTTCCGCCTGAGCCTGACCCTGTGCTTTGTGGGATTCGGCGTCAGCCAACCCCTTAGTACGGATCGCTTCCGCTTCAGCCCGGGCCTGTGCTTCCCGTTCAAAGCGGGCAGCTTGGGCGGCCTGTTCCTGGGAGTAGCGGTCGGCGTCCGCCTTTTTACGCACTTCAGCATCGTATTGTTTTTCACGGCGGAGGATTTCTTTTTCCTCCAATTCGATCGCCTTCTGCTTCCGGACGAGCTCGATTTTCATCTCTTCGTCGACGACCTGTTGCTTGTAGCGGTTTTCCTGCAATTGATAAGCCTGGTCCGCTTCCGCTTTCTTCATATCCTGCTCAATTTTAAAATGAGCGACGTGCAGCTCTTTTTCTTTCTGAGCTTCGGCGATATGGGTTTCGGAGACAAGGGTGGCTTTGGTCCCTTCTTCCCGGGCTTTGGAGGTTTGGATCTCGGTATCCCGGCGGGCGTTGGCCTCGGCGATGTCCGCATCCCGGCGGACCGCAGCGATCCGAGGGCGACCCAGCGCGTCAAGGTAGCCGTTGTTATCCCGGACATCCTTGATGGTAAAAGAAACGATGGCTAGTCCCATCTTTTTCAGGTCCTTAGCTGCCACCGCCTGAACCTCCTGAGCGAAGCGGTCGCGGTTTTTGTAGATCTCTTCCACGGTCATCGTACCCAAGATCGCCCGCAGGTGGCCTTCCAGCACTTCTTCCGCTTCATCTTTTAACAAGTCGACCTCTTTACCCATGAACTGTTCGGCGGCGGTGGCTACGTCATCCAGTGAGCCGCCGATCTTGATAATAGCGACTCCGTCGGCCATCACCGGGACGCCCTGTTCGGTGTACACCTCTGGTGTGGAGACGGTCAGTTTGTGGGAAAGGAGAGAGAGGCGTTCAGCTCTCTGGAAAATCGGTACGATAAATGCCCCGCCTCCGCGAATGATCTTCATCTTTTTTCCGGAGTCGTCAGTGAGCACGTTTTTGCGTCCCAACATGCTGCCGGTGACGATGAGGGCTTCATCGGCCCCTACAGTCTTGTAACGGGCCCAGAAGCCGATCGCGAGGACGCAGAAAGCGACTCCCGCGAGAATCAGTACGGGTAGAATGGTCAAATTGAGTTCACTCCTCGTTAGGTTCATCCGGTACCACCCACAGCGTGTGCTCCTCCACTTTTTGTACCACGATGCGGCTGCCTTGGGGGATCGATTCTCCATGGAAACTGGAAGCGATTTGATTGGTGTTGCCGCCACCTGTCCAGATTAGGACCTCACCGCAACCCGTGGCTGGGATCGTCGTGATGACTTCCCCCTTCCGGCCCGTGAGGTCACTCAGTCGAAAGCCGATGGAACTTTCCGCATTTTCCATGGGTTTGACAAAGAACAGATAAAGAGTGAAAAAGACGGCCAGCGCTGTGAAGAGCGCTGAACCTGTCAGCAGGAGCCCCTCCAAAGGGGTCGTCTGTCCCAGCACGATCCCCGAAGCTCCAAAAGCGGTTAGCGCGCCGACCAGAGTTAGGGGGGTTACCAGAGGAGCACCCAACTCCATCAGGCCATCCAACACGCCGTCCAGCAAATCTCCGAACAGCCAGATGATCCCTGTCAAACCTAACCCGATAAAAAAACAAGCCCAGTAAATCGTCGTCCATTCCATTGGGTCCACACCCCCTTCACCGGTATGTCATTGAATGATACGGATGAAAGAGGGGAGGGTTTCATTTTTTCAAAAAAGAACACCGTTCTCTTCCTGTTCATGAAGGAAGAGAACGGTGTTCTTTTGATAACCGTATAGCCATTAGAATTTGAAACTAACAACGAAGATGATAAAGAGAAGGACCACCAAGGTAGTATTGAGCAGGGCGATGTAACGTTTTACAACCGAAACAGCCTGATCGCCGCCTTCCGCCACCTTTTTGAAGAGTTTGCCTCCATAGATCGGCAGCCCGATCGCGTATAATAGGATAAAAAGGCTGCCGAAGCGCTCCTTGATCGTGAGCCATAGGGGCTTGTCTGCACCGAAGTTGCCGGAGACGAGCATGTAGAGACCAGCCGCCAGGGCTAGGATCGCCACCGGTATCATCATGCGAACGTTTAGGTTGTGGACGCTTTCCATACTCTTTGTCATCGAAATGCCGGTTTCATTCAGTTTGATCGATTTACGCAGCCAAACGGACATGACGGCTAGACCGCCAAACCAGCTGGCTACGCTGAGGATGTGGATAAAGAGGGCGATCTTGTAACCTACCATCTCAAATCACCAAGCCTTTCTCGAATCAATGGGAGCCGATCAACACTTCGAATCGCTCCAGGTCGGCTTGCCGCTCTCCTTGGGAGCCGCTTTTTCCGCCATGGGCGCGGGCGAAGTGTTCGCTCTCCGTCCAGTTGATATAAGCTTCTTTGCTTTCGAAAACTGTTTCGACTACCAGCTGGGAACCGTCCTCCTTCTTTAGCAGCCGGAAGGAAACAAAGCCCGGTACCGTCTCCATTCGTCCGGCGGCACCATCGAACATCTTGCGGAGGTGGTCTAATTGCTCCTCGGACCGAAGGGTGATCCGATTGTTCACCTGGTACATGTCTTTCACTCCTCTCCAGTTTTCATTGTACACGGGAAAACACGATTTTTCCTGCTGTTCCGTCCGTTTCTTCGCTGACCGACATGAAATTAACACAAATTTTTCATTCCGTGTTCATGTCGTGAAGATGTCGGCTTGGGAAGCTAGCGATAATCTGCCTGGATGTTGGACATGCTACCGGGGCAATCCTTCGAAACCGGGAATGATTGCATTGGTTCCCAGAATTTTGTCTGATTTTGGTTTCATTATATAGGGAGATTTTCTATTCTGTATACCCCTACCGAAGGATGTCAGGAAAGGGATCAATCTGATATGGTTGTTTCAAGATCGTGAGAGGGGAGAATGAGAAGGGTCGTTTCCACGACGGTTAGGGAAAAAAAGTCAGGGTTGGCCAAGTACGAAAAAGGGTGGGAGTGAGACGGTGATTACCTTTTCAGCTGTGAGCAAAACCTATGCGGACGGGACTGAAGCGCTGAAGTCCCTCAACTTCCAGGTGGAGGAAGGGGAATTTTTTGTTTTAATCGGCCCTTCGGGGTGCGGAAAGACCACGACGATGAAGCTGGTCAACCGTCTGATCGAGCCGACAGAAGGTGAAATCAGGATCCGCGACAGGGAAATCCACCACTTTGATATTCATGAACTGCGCTGGAATATCGGGTATGTACTACAGCAAATTGCTCTCTTTCCTCATATGAACGTGGCGGAGAATATCGCGGTTGTGCCGGAGATGCGAAAGTGGGACAAAGGGAAGATTCGGCGGCGAACCGACGAACTCCTGGATATGGTGGGCTTAGATCCTGCTACCTACCGGAGTCGACGACCCTCAGAACTCTCTGGTGGGGAGCAGCAGCGGGTGGGGGTGGTTCGGGCTCTCGCCGCTGATCCCGATATCATCCTGATGGATGAGCCCTTCAGCGCACTGGATCCGATCAGTCGGGAACGGCTGCAAAAGGACATCCAAAAGCTGCAACAGGAAATCAAAAAGACCATCATCTTCGTCACCCATGACATGGATGAAGCCTTGGCGCTGGGAGATCGGGTGTGCTTGATGAAAAAAGGGGCCATTTGTCAGATCGATACGCCGCAAAACCTGATACACCATCCAGCAGATGACTTTGTACGCCGATTTATTGGGGACCGCAAATCCCCGTGGAGAACGGCGGTGGATGTCATTGCAGACGGCGAGAGCCCTTGGATTATCCGAGAGGATGCGCTAGCCAAGAAAGAAGAGAAAACCGGCCCCTTCTACGTCATAGACGGACAGGGACGATACCGGGGGCGGTGGAACAGAGGAGAATGGCTGTCCAAGGGCCCCGCCCTGGACAATCATCTTCCCCTTCAGGAAGCACTAGCCCGTTTCCGCAAGAACGAGTTAGAAAGACTGCCAGTCGTGAAGGGAGATCGATTGGTGGGGGTTCTCTCGTATAAAAACATGGTGGACTATCTGGAAAGAACAAACCGGGAAGGAGGAGAAGCCAGTGGAGAACACCTTCAATGAATGGTTCCACTTGGCGCAAAAGCGGTCCGATGTCTTGATCACTACGACGTGGGAACACTTGCAACTCTCCCTGATTTCCCTCTTGCTAGCGGTGTTGATTGCCGTTCCCCTCGGTGTTTGGCTGACACGGCGAAAAAAAGCTGCGGAAGTGATTATCGGCATTACGGCGGTACTTCAGACGATCCCCAGTCTTGCTCTGCTCGGTTTCCTCATCCCTTTGATCGGGATCGGCAAGGTACCAGCCGTCATCGCTCTGACCGCTTATGCTCTCCTACCTGTCTTACGGAATACCTATACGGGGATCAAGGAGGTTGACCCCGCTCTTGTTGAGGCAGGGACAGCGATGGGGATGAGTTCCTGGCGGAGGCTCCGTACGGTGGAGATTCCACTGGCGATGCCGGTGATTATGGCAGGGATCCGAACGGCCATGGTTCTGATTGTCGGTACAGCCACGCTAGCGGCCCTAATCGGTGCCGGTGGTCTCGGGGATTTAATTCTTACCGGCATTCAGCGGGCGGACAACGGATATATCTTGTTGGGGGCGATCCCAGCGGCTCTTTTGGCCCTCCTTTTTGACGGTATTCTGCGTTTGATAGAGAAGAAGTCCCGGGGAGCCGGGTTCAAACCGATTGCTTCCGTTGTTACGGTCGCGGCGCTCGTGGTGCTGGCCCCGCTGGCTGTCCAAGGAGGCGGTAGCAACATCGTGATCGGAGGAAAACTGGGGGCTGAACCCAATATCCTCATTCATATGTACAAGCTCCTCATCGAAGAGGAGACGGATTTGACCGTCCGGTTGCGGCCGGATCTCGGAGGAACCGATTTTCTTTTCAAAGCCCTGAACAAAGGGGACATCGATATCTATCCTGAATTCACCGGCACCGCCTTGACCGCCTTATTGAAGGAGGAGCCGGAATCGACGCAAGAAGAAAAGGTTTACGCGGCGGCTCGGAAAGGGTTGGCCGACAAGTATCAGATGGCTTATTTGAAGCCGATGAAATACAACAATACGTATGCTCTGGCAGTAAAACAGGAGACAGCTAAGAAGTACGATCTAAAAGCCATTTCCGATCTGAAGAGGTATGAAGAAGAACTTAGGGCTGGTTTTACCTTCGAGTTTAAGGACCGGGTAGACGGATATAAAGGAATCCAACGAAAATACGGGATTCACCTAAAACAGATCCGGACGATGGATGCCGGTCTCCGGTCGAAAGCTTTGGAAGCGGGTGATGTCGACTTAATTGATGCCTACTCCACCGACGGGTATATGATCCAGTACCGCCTATTGGAGCTGGAGGACGACAAAAACCTGTTCCCGCCTTATCAGGGAGCCCCGCTTCTTCGGCAGGAAACCTTGGATGAGCACCCCGAGCTGGCAGGAGCCCTCAACAAGCTGGCCGGAAGGATTACGGAGAAGGAAATGCGCCGCATGAATTACCGAGTCGATTTCCACGATGAAGACCCGGAGAAGGTGGCGCGGGAATTTCTGAAGAAAAAAGGATTGATCCGCTAAGAGGAAAAAACCCGCACCGTTAGAGGTTCGGGTTTTTGAATCTTACTGGATATGGATAAAGTTGCTCACTTGGGAGGCGGGGATCTGTCGCTGGCTGAACTCGTAAGGCGGGTCGAAGTTGTATTCTTCAATGGTAATGGTAGCCCCAGAAATCCCCGTTACATAGGCGATGTGGCCGAAGCTAACGTTGCCTCCCTCACCAGGGTTGAACTGCGCGATGGCTCCGACGGCAGCCTGGTTATCCACCCGGTAGCCGATGGCGCGAGCGTTCTCATCCCAATGTTCTGCGTTTCCCCAGTGGCCGCCGCGCATTCCGTTTTCAAAGGCAACGCCTCGTTGATTCATCCGCCAGGCGACAAAAGAAGTGCACTGGCGCTTATAGAAGCCCCATGGATCCACCTCTGAGGTGCTGGCGTCAAGGGAATTCATCCTTTGGTAGTAGATGACAAAAGAAGAAGCCCCTTCACGATTCAGCCGTGAAGGGGCTTCGGACGAAAGGTCAAGCGTCAGCCTCCATCCTCTCCCGTGTCAGGAGGTGGAGGAAGCTGGTCACCGGTACTGCCTTGATCATCATTACCGTCTTGATTTCCAGGGTCCGGACCCCCGCCTTGGTCATCGGTACCTGGACCGCCTTGATTATCATTGCCGGGGGGGTCGCTCTGGTCGCCGTTGTCAGGGTTACCGTCCTGGTTACCAGGATTACCGTTTTGGTTGCCGGGGTTTGAGTCGCCCTGGTTACCGGGATCTTCTGTCGGGGGCGTCCATTGCTCCGGTTCCTGTTGCTCCGGTTCTTCCGGCTGCTCCGGTTCGTCATCGCCGAAGAACTGTTTCCATCCGCCGCCGGAGCTGCCGTCACCACCGGGGGCCTTGAAACGGCTGACCTTGGTTCCCCTCAGGGTGTCGGTCATCACCTTACGGAAGATACGGGCGGGGTATTCACCGCCGGTCAAGTCTACCCCGCTTCCGTTCTGGTTAAAGACCACGGTTGCCATCACATATTCTTGACTGTAACCGACAAACCAGGCTTCCCTGCTGTTTTGGGTCGTCCCTGTTTTGCCGGCGATGTCACGCCCGTCGGCCAGTTGAGCGTTCCTGCCGGAACCGCTGGTAACGACATGTTTCAGGGTTTTGTTCATGGTGAAAGCAGCTTGGGGGCTGAAGACCTTTTTCTTCTTCGCCACTTCTTCTTTCGGTTCCACCACGTTTCCATCGGCATCGACAATCTTTTTGATGGCGTGGGCTTCCGTATATTTCCCTTTATTAGGGAAGGAAGAGTAGGCCTGGGCCATCTGAAGGGTGCTTACCCCTTTGGTTAGCCCGCCGAGTGCTAGAGGAGCGGGGGATTTATCCCTTTCGTCCAAATTGAGACCCAATTTTTCAGCATAGCTGAAGGCTGTGTCGACACCCACTACTTGTGTCAATAGGCGTGCCGTTGCTACATTGAGGGACTTGGCGGCCACCTCTTTTAGGGGAAGGGTTCCATGGTAGGTACGATCCATGTTTTTCGGGCTCCAGCCACGATAGGTGTAGGGTGCGTCGGAAACGGGAGAGTTCTCGTTGTACCCCTTTTCTTGGACCGCGGGACCATATACGGTCAATGGCTTGATCGATGATCCGGGTTGGATATGGGCCAGCGCCCGGTTTTCAAAGCCTCGCATGTACTGGCGTCCTCCGCCGATGGCAGCGATCCGCCCGGTTTTGGGGTCGACCATCGTTGCACCGCTATCCAGCTTCTCATGCCCCTGATAAAAGGTATCATTTTGCAAAGCTTGCTCAAGGGAAAGTTGGGCTTTTTTGTTCATGCCCGTGTAGACTTTGTAACCGCCATTCACCAGCTTTTGAGCGTCAAGGCCGTATCGTTCTTCCGCTTCCTTCATCAGATAATCCTTGTATGCCTGGAAACGGTTATCGCCTTTGTGTTTTTGTAAATACTTTTTGTTGACGCCGAGACCCCGTTCCTGATATTTCTCTTTCTCTTCTTCGGTAATGATCTTCTTTTCCGCCATCTTGGCAAGGACGACATTGCGCCGTTGTTTGGCCCGGTCAGGGTTGATATAGGGGTTGTAACCCTCCGGGGCCTTGGGTAAGCCTGCGAGCAGTGCGGCTTCGTAGGGTTCTAACTCGGTTTTAGTCAGGTCCTTGCCGAAGTAGATCTTGGATGCCATCTGAATGCCGCGAACTTCATTTCCCAAGTAGATATAATTGAGATAAGACTCCAGGATCTGCTTTTTCGTGTATTTGCGTTCCAGGTTGTAGGCGATGGCGATCTCATTTACTTTCCGGAGCATCGTTTTTTCATTTTCGTTCAAGATGACATTCCTGGCTACTTGCTGGGTGATCGTACTGGCGCCTTCCTTTGGGCTGAAGGTGAGGATATCAACAGCTAAGGCGCGAGCGATGCCTTTCAGGTCGGCTCCGTTGTGTTGATAAAAGCGCTCGTCTTCTACGGAGATGAAGGCTTTTTCAATCAGCTCAGCGGATTTTATTTTCTTTAGGGAGACATAATCTCTCTTGGTGTCTCCGAGAGGGACGATGGGTTTTCCCTTATGATCGTAGAGGGTGGTGGCGAATTTCATGTTCTTCAGGCTGTCCAAATTATAGTAGGCAGTGGTCATAAGGACAGCGGCGCATCCGCCCATCATGAAGAGCAGTGATGTGGACAGGACGAGCAGCCACCATTTTTTGGTCATCATGGCCCTGTAGAATAGACGGCCGGATCGTTTCATATTTCGTCGTAATCGAACATTCATCGGATTGCACTCCCCCCCCAGATTACAATATATATCATATCGGCGCCCTTCTGGAAACAAAAGACTTTAAATCAATTGTAAACAAACCATGAACACATTGTCAGTGTAAAGCTCCTTAATTTCGGCTTGATAGTGTCGAACAACGAGTCATGCTACAATAGAGGCAGAGATGAAAGCGGAGAAGGATCCCCGTGATCCTGATCGATTTCGAGGTGATGGTGGATGCCGGACTGGATCTTATGGGTGATGATTCCCTGGTTTCTGTTCATGCTTTGGTTTTTTGCGACAGGCGGCTACTTTATGTTCCGCAAGTTTTTAAAGGGGATGCCAAAGGAAGACGGAAAGTCGGCGTTAGACTGGCAGGATCATTATATCAATGAAACCCGGCATATGTGGTCCGAGGAGCAACAAGAGTTCCTGGATGATTTGGTCCGGCCCGTCCCCCAATTGTTCCGGGAGACGGCGAAACGGACGATTGCCGGCAAGATCGGCGAGCTGGCAGTGAAAGAGAATGCACAGCGGATAAGGGAGGATCTGATCGTTCGGGGCTATATCCTAGCTACGCCGAAGCGGGATCACAAGTGGCTGGTCAAAACCCTGAAACGAAAACAGATCGATCTTTCGCCGTATCGCCAACTACTGGATTGACGGGGTGCCGCCGGTGCGTCATGGAGCCTGGGGTACCCTTTTTCGCCTCCATTTCCATCTTCATTCTCATGCGGGGGAAAGGGGGAAGCAGGTGAATAGAAGAACACGGGCTGCATGGCCGGCCCCGGTCTGGAGGATAAGATGATTGATGTACATAACCTGGTGAAGATCTATGGCGGCGAGCGGGTGGTTGATGGTGTCTCTTTCCGAGTAGCAAAGGGGGAGATTTTCGGCTTATTGGGCCCCAATGGCGCCGGTAAGACGACGACGATGGAGATGGTGGAAGGCCTTCGCATACCCGATGGGGGCGAAGTGTGTGTCGGCGGGTATGATGGGATCCGGGAGCGGAACCGGGTGAAAGGTTTGATCGGCATCCAACTTCAGTCCACCGCACTCTTCGATCATTTAACGGTGGAGGAAATCATCCTATTATATGGGAGCTTTTACAGGGACATGCGTTCCTTGTCCGAGTTGCTCACTTCCTTCGCTCTGGAAGAAAAGCGAAAAACCCTGGTTAAACACCTTTCCGGAGGACAGAGGCAGCGCCTGGCCATTGCCATCGCAGTCGTACATGACCCGAAGGTGATTTTCCTCGATGAACCGACCACCGGACTGGACCCAAAGGCGCGACGAAGCCTTTGGGAGATCATCTTGCGCTTAAGGAACGAGGGACGCACCGTCTTTCTCTCCACTCATTATATGGAGGAGGCGGAGCAACTTTGTGATCGGGTGGCGATCATGGACGCCGGTCGGGTGATTGCGCTGGATACCCCGGCGGGATTGATCCGGGGACTGGCTTCGGATAGTGTGGTGGAATTCGTGCCTGGGCAGGAGGACGTGAGTGTGACCTACCAAAATCTCGCCGGCGTCAAGGAAGTGAAAAGGGGGGAGGACGGTGCGGTGATGCTTCTCACCGATGATCTCCAGGGAACCCTGCGCGGCCTGATTCCGCTGGCCGATGAGAAAGGGTTCACCCTTTCCGGATTGCGGACTCGAACCTCCACATTGGAAGACGTGTTTCTCACCCGAACGGGAAAGAGGTTGACGGAGGCATGAAAGCATACTGGCGATTGACATGGGCTCAACTGCTGTTGTTTGCCCGTAACAAAAATACCGTCATCTGGTCCTTATTTTTGCCGATCTTCATGATGCTGGCTCTGGGCACCTTCATGGGAAACGGCGGGACGCAATTTTCCTTGACGGTGGCAGTGGCAGACGAAGATGGAAGCGATGCTTCCCGGGACCTGACGGAAGAGCTTTCCAAAACTGCGGGGGTCAAGGTGAACCGAACGGATGCTCCGTCTGGTTTGGCCTCTTTGAAAAAAGGGGACGCTGATATCCTGGTTCGGTTGAAAAAAGGGATGGGTGAGGCTCTTTCCAGGGCAGACGCAGACAAAGGGTCCTCCCCAACCGATGCAGTTCGCCTGTATCTGGACAAGAGCAATCCCACGGTTTCTCAGGTGGGGACGACGGTGGTCGGGCAAGCGGTAGACAAGCTGAATAAAGAGGCGGTCGGTTTTCGCCCTGCGGTGACGACCCAGGAGTTGGACGTGCAAACCCGGCCCTTGCGTACGATTGATTTCCTGGTACCGGGGATTCTCTCCCTCATGATTATGAGTAACAATCTGAACGGGGTGGCGGCCACGATCGCTTCCTGGAGGGAGCGCGGCATTCTGCGGCGGATGCAGGGAACCCCGTTGAAGAGTTCGACATTTATCGCCGGACAGATCACTGCCCGGGTGTTGCTGAACACCTTACAGGCTGTGGTTGTTCTCTTGGTGGCATATTTCGTCTACAATGTCCAAGTCTATGGTTCCTGGCTTCTCCTTTTGGGGATGATCCTCCTCGGTACACTCACTTTTATGTCGATTGGTTTCATTATCGCCAGCCTGGCCCGTACCCCGGAAAGTGCAGCCCCAATTGCCGGTCTGATCTCTTTCCCCATGATTTTCGTCGGGGGGATTTTCTTTCCTGTTCGAGATTTGCCGGGTCTTTTGCAGCCAGTGGTGAAGGCGATCCCGATCGGATACCTAACCGATTCCCTGCGCGGGGTGATGAACGAAGGAGCCACTCTCGTCCAGCTTTGGCTGCCTACGTCGGTATTAGCTGCCTGGCTCATCGTCGCTTTCCTAGTAGCTACAGTCACCTTTCGCTGGGATGTGAAGTGAGGATGGTATTCCACTTAAAACAGGCAGCTATGAGAACCCGTTGGAGGTGAAGCGGTTTGATTATCGGGGTTGGAACAGACCTTGTGGAGATGCATCGGGTTAAACAAATAGGGGTGGAGCGCCTGACGAGGCGGATTCTGACGGAAGAGGAGGTAGCGGAAATCCCACAGGAAGAAAAGCGTCGCCTGGAGTGGTCGGCTGGACGTTTCGCAGCCAAGGAGGCCATCGCTAAAGCGGCGGGGTGTGGGATCGGCTCCCTGCTCTCTTTTAAAGATATCCGTATCGAGACCGAGGCGGGAGGACGACCGACGGTATGGCTGTCGAAAAAGGGATCGGACGCCCTCGGATACGGAGCTGGAGTGAAGGTCCATCTATCCATTACTCACAGCCGGGACACAGCTGCCGCATTTGCCGTGATCGAACAATCCTGAGAACCGGCAACGCCTGTCATTCTTGTCTGCATAACCGGACAGGGGGAGACATAAATATGGTAACGCGGTTGGGAGGGACATCCTTTGTATCTCTACACTGCACAGGAAATGCGCGATCTGGACCGGTATGCCATTGAGCAGGTGGGCATTCCCGGTTCGGTCCTGATGGAAAACGCAGGTCGGGCGGCGGCTGAAGAGTTGTTGAGACGTTTGCCTGGGGAGCAGTCAGCGGTAGTGGTGGCCGGGTCCGGTAATAACGGAGGGGACGGCTTTGTCATCGCCCGGCTGTTGTCCTCGGCGGGTTGGAAGGTCACGGTGTGGATGGCGGGAAACGAGGAGAAGATGTCGCCTGAGGCCCGTTTATTCCACCGGGTCTGTTCTAATCTCGATCTTCAAATGGAACGTTGGAGTTCCGGTCGTGGAGAGGAACTGTCTGAATCCCTCCGCCGGGCAGATGCCGTGGTGGATGCTCTATTGGGAACAGGGGTCAAAGGGGATCTTCGCTCCCCCTACCGGGAGTTGGTGGAGCGAATCAACCAAGAGCATTCCGGTCTGGTTCTTGCTGTCGATGTGCCGAGCGGAGTGCAGTCGGACACTGGGGCTATCTCATCTGAGGCGGTACGGGCAGATGTCACCGTCACATTTGCGGGCCCCAAGTGGTGCCATTACCTGCGCCCAGCAGCGGAATACGCCGGGGAACTGGTGATTGCGGATATCGGTATCCCCCCTGCGGTGGCGGGTAGACGACCGGCTGCAGCTCTCCTGAATGATCCGGCGATGTGGGGGAAGCATCTTTCCCCGCGGTCCAAATGGTCCCACAAAGGTTCTTACGGGCATCTGCTCATCCTTGGAGGCGCCCAGGGGATGTTGGGGGCGGCGGCCATGAGTGAAGCAGCGGCCTATCGGACCGGTGCTGGCATGGTGACCCTAGGTGTACCGATCGGCCAGGAGAAGGTGATGGCTTCCCGGGTAACTGAGGCACTGGTTTGGGGTTGGCCGGATCGGGGAGAAGGCGGCTTTACGGCTGAATTCCCCCCAGACTGGGAACAAAGGGTAAAACGTTTTCAAGCGATTGCTGTCGGTCCCGGACTGGGACGTTTTGAAGGGGAACGGGAGTGGCTCCAAAAGCTGTTGAAAACGGAACGACCTTTGGTACTGGATGCCGACGCCCTCAACATTCTAGCCGAAGACCCCTCGGTATTGAAAGGAAGGAATCACCCGACTGTGGTTACTCCCCATCCGGGAGAGATGGCCCGTCTGGTGGGCTCTTCGGTAAAGTCGGTGGAGGCTTCCCGACAGCGGGTTGCTCGGGAGTGGGCAGAAGCTCATCAGGTGACGGTGGTGCTAAAGGGGACCTATACGATCATCGCCTCCCCCGACGGTTCCCAGAGGGTGAATACGACGGGAAGTCCCGCTTTGGCGAAAGCCGGTTCCGGTGACGTTTTGACGGGGATCCTCGGTGCTCTGCTGGTTCAGGGGATTCCGCCGACAGATGCTGCCTCCGCCGCCGTTTGGCTCCATGGCGAAGCCGGTCAGTTGGCAGTCAAGGCATCCGCCCATAGCACTATTGCTACCGATGTGATCGCCCGCATCGGTGATGCAATCCATCAGGTTCACTGATCGCGCCCGTGCCCTGACCGACACATTTCCCGGGAAATCAACAGCATCAGAGTGCTGTTGCTCCGTCGGAGAAAGGGTTGATGAAATGCGTCGGATTGCATGGGTTTTCGTTGTCATTTTGGGTATCTTCGCCTTTATCTCCGGGTGCGGGGAGAAGAGTCCCGAAGAAGTCGTGAGTGACCTCTCCAAACGGTCGGAAAAACTGGAAAGCTACAAAAGCAAGGGAAAAATGACGATCCATACAGGCAAGACTCCTCAGGCCTATGAAGTGGAGGTCTGGTTTAAAAAACCTCATTTCTATCGGGTCTCCCTGAAAAATACCAAAAAAGACATCACCCAGATCCTGCTCCGGAACGATGAGGGGGTTTATGTTCTCACCCCTCACTTAGAAAAGAGTTTCCGTTTTCAGAGTGATTGGCCGGAAAACAGCGGGCAGGTTTATCTCTACCAGTCCTTGTTGGAAAGTATTATCGATGATTCCGCTCGCAAACTGACCACCAGCGAAAAAAGCCTCCAGTTTGAAGTGGCTGCCAACTATCCGCAAAACCAATCCCTAAAGGTCCAACGAATCTGGATGGATGACGACTACAATCCACAAAAGGTGGAAGTTCTCAACGACGAACAAAAATTGATGGTGGAAGTCCTTTTTGATCAATTTGAAGCGGATCCTTCCTTTGATAAAGACGCATTCGACATGGAAAGAAATATGATCGGGCTGGCTGGTCGGAGCGTCCCAACCTTAGCAGAGAAAAAAGCTGCTGGGAAAAAGAAAGACGCTGTTCGCGTCTTGACCCCGGAATGGATTCCCGAAGGCAGCAAACTGGCGGAGGAGAAGACGGTCGATACACCGAGAGGGAAGACAGTGATCATGCGCTACAAGGGGAAGAAGCCCTTTACTTTGACGCAACGGAATCCGGAAGCAATAGAAACGAGCATACAGGTCTACGGGAAGCCCATCGATCTCGGCTATACAATGGGTGTCCTGTTGGAAATGGACGGAAAAAAACGTCTCTCCTGGACCTATGAAGGGACGGACTTCGATCTGTACGGTGCCCTACAGGAAAAGGAAATGATCAAACTCGCCCAATCCGTGTACGGCCAGGATTCCAAATAATCACCCGCCCATCGTTGGCGGTTTTTTTGTTTTTGTTCGTCCGTTTATCCGCTCCCCATCCCATGGTAGGATAGAAGTATTAACCCTTTCATGGATCCTTAGGAGGAGGCGACTGGGTGAGAAAAGATATCAAAGTGGGTATCATCGGATACGGACTGTCGGGGAAAGTGTTCCATGCTCCGATTATCGGGGCGACAGAAGGACTGCAGGTGACCAAAGTGGTGACGAGTCGGCGAGAAGAGGTGAGGAGAGACTGGCCGCAGGTGTCGGTGACGGAGGAACCGAAGGACCTGATCATGGATCCGGACATTGATCTGGTGGTAATCGCCACTCCGAATACCCTTCATTATCCTCTGGCCAAAGAGGCTCTTCAGGCAGGAAAGCATGCTGTCGTGGAAAAACCCTTCACGATCCATTCGGAGGAAGGGGAAGAGCTGGCCCGGATCGCTGAGGAAAAAGGGTTGGCATTAAGTGTTTATCATAACCGGCGCTGGGACAATGATTTTCTTACCATTAAGTCCTGCATGGAACAAGGACATCTCGGTGAGGTGCACACCTGGAAAACCCATTACCATCGTTATCGTCCCCTCGTACGGGATCGTTGGCGGGAAACGGCCGGGGAGGGGGCAGGTACCCTCTTTGATCTCGGGTCCCACCTGATTGATCAGGCGCTACACCTTTTTGGAGAACCGGACACCGTGTGGGGGGATGTTCTGATCCAGCGTGATGGAGCAGGCGCCCCTGATTATTTTCATCTCGTTCTAGGATACGGGGACTATCGGCGTGTGGATCTGCGCTCAAGTTCGATCGTGAAAGGAGCGGGGCCCCGGTTCGAAGTACACGGTTCTAAGGGCAGCTTTATAAAATACGGCCTCGATGGTCAGGAGGAAGCGTTGAAACAAGGAGCCAAGCCTGGGGATGCAGGCTGGGGTGAAGATGATCCCTGCAATTATGGGCAGCTGACACTGGATCGCCATGGAGAGACGGTAATCGAAACCGTCCCTACCCTAAGGGGTTGCTACGAGGAGTATTATCGGCAGATTCGGGATGCACTCACCCACGGGGCTCCCGTTCCGGTTACTGCTGGCGAGGCTACCCGTGTCATCCGAGTGATTGAGCGGGCGATGGAATCCAGCCGTACCGGACGTGCTCTTCGGTACGCAATAGGATAAACCATCATTTTCCATCATTTGCAAATACGAGGGAATCCGTTGTATGATAAACTTGGGTTTTTTCGACTGGTTCCCCGTGAACAAAGGGGTCGATGATTTGACTGACCAGCCGATTCATGACGAAGTTGTTTCCTATAAGATTTTGCTTTATCGGAAAGATAAGGTGCAACGCCTGGCTGAAGTTGTCGTCTTTCTGGCGGGTTTCTTTGCCATGATCCCCTTTTTTCAACTGCGATCCGCTTCTTTTGTATTGACGCTTCTCGTCTGGGGAGCCTTGGTAATGGCCGCCGTCCCAGCAGTTTACCTCGGGATTTTCCGGCTCCGATATACGCTTTATCCGAACGCATTAACGATCCGTTCCCGGGGGAAAGAAGAGACCTTTGATCTGGCCGAAGTCAAGCGGGCCTACGACCTTCCTTATATCTATGAGATTCGGGGAAAAAAGAGGCCGCTCCTGGTGGACGACGATTTTCTTGAGTCCCTGGATGCCCAGTTGGAACGGATTAAACGAAGGTTGGATTGATATGAACCAGGATACATTTTACCGCGACACAGTAGCGGAAATCGATTTGGATGCCATACGGCACAATATAAAAGAATTTCAACGCCGGCTTCCCAGCTCCCGGCGCCTGATGGCGGCGGTAAAGGCGGATGCCTACGGCCATGGGGCGGTGCCAGTCTCCATGGCCGCTTTGGATGGGGGAGCCACTGACTTGGGCGTCGCTTTCCTTGACGAAGCGCTGGAGCTTCGGGCGGCGGGGATCCAAGCTCCCATATTGGTTCTGGGTTATACCCCGGAGCGGGGCTTTGCAGAGGCGATTCAGCAAAGGATTGCCCTGACTGTATACGATACCGATTCCTTGCGATCGCTCTCCCGGGAAGCGGAGAAACAAGGGGAGAAGGCACTCATCCATTTAAAATTGGATACGGGGATGGGGAGGATTGGCCTGTGGGGAAATGACATTTTGCCCTTGGCGGAAGAGGCTGTAACACTCCCCGGTATCGAAGTGGAAGGGCTATATACCCATTTTGCTACAGCGGATGACGAGGACAAGCGTTACACTCACAAGCAGCACGAGCTGCTAATGGAGGTTGTGGAACACCTTGCGGAACGAGGGGTTCGGGTCCCCCTTGTTCACTGTTCTAACAGTGCTGCCTCTATTGATCTGCCGGAATATGCCCATGCCATGATCCGTGTAGGCATCAGCTTGTACGGCTACTACCCTTCTGCTGAAGTGGATCGGGAGGCCGTCAACTTGCGCCCGGCGATGACTTTGAAGACGCGAATTGTCCATCTGAAACAACCGGAACCCGGTACCGGGATCAGTTATGGCCGAACGCATATTGCACGGGAAGGGGAATGGGTGGCGACGTTGCCTGTCGGTTATGCTGACGGGTTAAACCGCAGCCTCTCCAACCGGGGTCATGCCCTGGTCGGAGGAAAACGAGTCCCCATAATAGGACGGATCTGCATGGATCAAACCATGCTCGATGTTACCGATGTGATGCCTGTTCAACTGGGGGACGAAGTTGTTCTTTACGGCACCCAGGGTAGCGGAATGATTCATGTGGACGAAATCGCCCAACACCTCGACACGATTTCTTACGAGGTAACCTGTTGGGTCGGGCGGCGCGTTCCCCGTGTCTACCTTAGGAACGGCCAAGTGATCGGTTGTTCCAATCTCTTAGGAGATCTCCGACGCCTTAAGTCTCTGGGTGAGAGAGAAGGGGAGCGAAATCCCGACTAAGAACCGGGAAGAACGGGAAGGAATTTTGTCGTGTGGGGCGAATAAATTTAATATTGTCCTTCGCCGCCGCTGTGAAGGCCTGTGGAGGGTATGCCGGGAAGATGGGCCCGGTAGAGGAAATCGGTTTCCGAAGGCGGCGGGAAGGGAAAATCCGTTCCCCCTAAAGCCCGCAGAAGCCCGCTCCGTAAGTATATTTTTGCAACTGGTTTAACATAATGGTAGTATTGATAAGGGAAATCGCCAACGGTGATGATTGGTTGGGGGTGCGTACGTTGTCCGAGACAAAGAGAATCATGATCAGCCTGCCGCAACATTTGCTTCAGGAAGTGGACGGCATGGTGGAGAAAGAAAACTCCAATCGCAGCGAGTTTGTACGCCAGGCGATGAAGCTCTATCTGTATGAACGGAAGAAGCGTTTGATCCGAGAAATGATGCAACGCGGTTATATGGAGATGGCTAAGATCAATCTCAATATCGCATCGGAAGCCTTTGAGGCGGAAGAAGAAGCTGACGATACGACGATTCGTCTGGTTAGCGGGGTGTAAACCTTTGATAGTCAAGCGTGGCGATGTTTATTTTGCCGATCTCTCTCCTGTGGTCGGATCTGAACAAGGTGGGGTTCGGCCTGTTCTGGTGATTCAAAATAACATCGGAAACCGGTTCAGCCCCACTGTGATCATCGCCGCGATCACCGCCCAGATCCAAAAGGCGAAGCTTCCCACTCACGTGGAAATCGATGCAAAAACCTACGGGTTTGACCGGGATTCCGTCATCCTGTTGGAACAGATCAGAACGATTGATAAACAGCGCCTGACAGATAAAATCACCCACTTGGATGAGGAAATGATGTCCCGGGTGAACGAGGCGCTCAATATCAGCCTGGGCCTCATCGATTTTTAGAAAAGCGGTCAAGGAGGTGTGCATGGGGCACATCTTCTTTTTTCTGAAGGGAAAAATCCCCGTTCTCCAATTGAGATCTTTGTGTTGTATAATAGAAACGATTGACTCCGGTAGCCCCGTTGAGGATTGGTTCTAAGAGACAGTGTTTAAAAAGACGGAGCCTCCTTGCGCCGATGGCGCAGGTTGCCGGTAGGGTGTCGGGGGGACCGGCACCCATCGATTTGAGGTGACATGATGAGAGATCAACTATTGCAACAATACCAGGAGCTACTCACCTCCTACCTGAACGAAAAACGGGAAGACATCCTGTACACGGCCCAGCAGATGAGCAGGTGGATGATGGAACAGAGAATCCCTCCCGAAGAGATGGTCAGCGTTCACGCGGAGGCTGTGAAGAAAAAGTTGCCCCATCTATCCCCCTCGGTCAAGGATTCTTTCGATCTGCTGATCGAGATGATGATTGGGTATGGGATCGCCTTGAAGGAGCATGAAAGCCTTGTTAACCGGCAAAAAGAGCTGGAGTATGAAATCGAAGTAGCGGTCGGGATGCAGCAGACTCTCCTCCCCGATGCCCCCCCTGAGGTGGGGGCTCTGGATCTTGGAGTCATCAGCGTGCCGGCCAATCGTATGAGCGGGGATTATTATAATTTTGTGGACCATGGCTGCGGTTCGCTGGGGGTGGCTCTTTCCGATATTATCGGCAAGGGGATTCCTGCTGCGCTCTGCATGTCGATGATTAAATACGCCATGGATCAGCTGGACAATCCCTCCGGTCCTTCGGAGATCCTTCGTCGACTCAATATCGTGGTGGAACGGAATGTGGACGCCAGTATGTTTATTACCATGGTGTACGGGGTATACGACACCGTCCGGCATATTTTCCGTTACGCGACCGCCGGCCATGAGCCCGGCTTTGTTTACAGGGAAAGAGGTAGCTCCTTTGAGGACTTAACGACCAAGGGACTGGTGTTAGGGGTAGCTAAAGACATCTCCTACGAGGAGTTCACCGTCGAGCTGGAACCAGGGGATGCTGTCCTTCTCTTTTCCGATGGGGTCACGGAAGCGCGGATTGATGGGCAATTTCTCGGTCGGGAACGGCTGAAGGATCTATTCCACGAATACCTTCATCTGCCGGCTCAACAGGCGGTAGAGGGGATTTACCAAAACCTCTATGAGCGGGCGAATTATGAATTGAAGGATGACCAGACCATCATGCTGCTCCGACGCCCCCAAGAATAGAAACACCGGTTTAAAATCCAATGGGTAGGGTAAAGTCACAAGTATGGAGGTTGAGAGGATATGAATGTATCGATCCAGGAACAAACCCAATCAGATAAAGTAACGACTCTCGTGGTGTCCGGTGAAGTGGATGCATTCACCGCTCCGCAACTCCGGGAAAAGCTGATGCCGCTGACCAGAGAGAGCAGGGAAATTTATCTGGACTTATCCGAAGTAAATTATATGGACAGTACGGGGTTGGGTGTATTGATCGGTGCCTACAAATCGCTGCGCGTCCAAGGGGGACGTCTGGTATTAGTTGGCATGAGCCCGCGCTTGAGCCGGTTGCTCAAGATCACCGGGCTGACAGAGATCATCGATATTGAAGACGGAGCCTAGGGGTGAACGGATGATGATGGATCAATCGAAGGAATTGGTTGAACTGACCATACCAGCCAAGGCCGAGTATGTAGGTGTGGTGCGTTTGGCCGTGTCAGGAATCGCCAATCGGATGGGGTTTCACTATGACGACATCGAAGATATGAAACTGGCCTTGGCGGAAGCCTGCACCAACGCGGTTGATCATGCCTATTCCGGGAGGGAGGGGCAAATCGCAGTCTCCTTTTTCGTTCATGATGATCGGTTAGAGATGAAGGTGAAGGATGAAGGCAACAGCTTTGATATCGCTGCCGTTAAACAACGTTCAGGACCGATTGAAAACGACATGCCGCTGACCGCCATGAGGGAAAGGGGGCTGGGTCTCCACCTGATGGAAACGTTGATGGATCGGGTCGATATCGACGGAGATCGCGGTGTCGTCGTTACCTTGACCAAGTTTATAGATAGGGACGAGGTGGATCACGTTGTCGACTCGCCCACAGAAACGCAATCTCACGGATGAAGATATCCTGGAGATGATTCGTCTGTACCAGGAAGAAGGGGACAATGAGGTGCAAGCTCGCCTTGTCGACCACTATACCTCCCTGGTAGAGACGCTGGCTTCCAAGTTCTCACGGGGGTCGGAGCCTTTTGAAGACTTAGCCCAAGTGGGAATGATCGGACTCCTTGCCGCCTTAAAGCGCTATGATGCGTCCTATGGCAGGAGTTTCGAAGGATTTGCCGTGCCCACCATCGTTGGAGAGATTAAGCGCTATATTCGAGATAAAACCTGGAGTGTCCATGTTCCCCGCCGGATCAAGGAACTTGGGCCGAGGATCAAGAAGGCTGTCGAGGAGCTTACCATTCAATTTCAACGCTCCCCCCACGTGGACGAGATTGCCGATTATCTCAGTGTTACGACGGAAGAAGTGCTGGAGACGATGGAGATGGGTCGGAGCTACAATGCTGTCTCTGTCGATAGTCCGATTGAAGCCAACAGTGACGGCAGCCACGTTACCCTCCTCGACCTGGTCGGTAACCAAGACCACGGATTTGATCAAGTGGATCAGCAGATGCTTTTGGGTAAAGCTTTTCAGGTTCTGTCGGAGCGGGAGCAGGAGATCATCCGGATGACGTTTTATGAAAATCTAAGTCAAAAACAAGCCGGAGAAAACCTGGGAATTTCTCAGATGCATGTTTCCCGACTCCAGCGGCGTGCCCTTCGGAAACTGAGGGAAGCGATTCGAGTGGAGCCAACTGAAATTATTTGAATATAACCGTGAGGCCGTCGGTCATGGGTACCGCGGTTTTTTATTTTGGCTGATTAGCCCCAATAGAACGGATTCGTTCCCCGCAAGAATAGAGGTTGAAACGATCTGACCGGGCAAACCCGATTAAGGTGATGTTGAACTTCCGCGCTAGGTCACAGGCCAGACTAGAGGGAGCGGAGACGGCGGCGACGATGGGGACCCCTGCCACCGCCGCTTTTTGCATGATTTCAAAGCTGGTTCGGCCACTCACCATCAGGATGGAGCGGTGGAGGGGGGTCTGCCCGTTGAGAAAGGCGTGACCAAATAGTTTGTCCACCGCGTTGTGGCGTCCCACGTCTTCCCGTAAGGCGATCAGGTTGCCGTCAGCGTCGAACTGTCCGGCTGCATGAAGGCCTCCTGTCTGTTCAAAAATCTGCTGTTCCCGACGCAAAGCTTTACCCAGTCGGGAGATGATGGAGACATCCACACAAAATCCACCGGGTAGGGGTTGCACCCCTTGTACCCGAATCGCCTCCAAAGAAGCTTTTCCGCAAACACCGCAACTGGAACCGGTATAGAAGTGGCGTGTAAGTCGCTTCAGATCGAGGGGAGCTCCGGATTGGAGGCGAACATTGACGATGTTGTAGTGTTGTTCTCCATCTACCTTCGGTTCCTGACAATAGGTGATAGAATGGATAAGGTTATGGGAGGGGAGAATCCCTTCGGTAAAGAGAAATCCAGCAGCCAATTCGAAATCGTCTCCCGGGGTACGCATGGTGACGGAGATTGGCACAGGATCAGATAATTGGGGAGAAGTGAGGCGGATCTCCAGCGGCTCCTCCACCGCCAGGACATCCTGTCGGATGCGGGATGTTTCTCCCTCCACTTGTTGAACACGCTGTCGGAAGATTCGGGATCGTCGGCTCGTTTTCATGACTACCGCCCTTTCGGGATCCATTGTCGGAAAATACGGAACAAGGCTATAGTTCAACCGTAACTCAAAACGCGTTAAAAAACCACCTCCCTGCGATGAGGGAGGCGGTTCGAATATCGCCGGTACAGGGGGAAGGTTTTTCCCGTCCCTCTCAGCGAAAGACGATGGTTTTGTTGCCGTGAACGAGCACTTCATCGTTGAGATGCCACTGAACTGCACGGGCGAGTACAAGGCGTTCCACATCGCGGCCGATCCGCTTCAAGTCTTCCACCCGGCAGCGATGATCGACCCGCTCAACATCCTGTTCAATGATCGGGCCTTCATCCAGATCTTCTGTCACATAATGGGCCGTAGCGCCGATAATTTTAACGCCCCGTTCATAAGCCTGATTGTATGGTTTAGCACCGACGAAGGCCGGTAGGAAAGAGTGGTGGATGTTGATCATCTGATTCTTGTAACGCTGAATCATCGTCGGAGGGATGATCTGCATGTACCGCGCCAGAATCACCGTGTCCACCTCGTTTTCCGCCAACAGTTTCAAGTGGGTTTTTTCTGCCTCTAGCCGGATGTCCCGGTTACAGGGAACATGGTGGTAGGGGATGCCGAAGGGGGAGACCAGGGGTTCCATATCGGGATGGTTGCTTACCACCATCGAGATGTCGGCATTGAGTTCCCCGATTCGCCACCGCCACAACAAGTCGGTCAGGCAGTGGTCCTCTTTAGAAACGAAGACGGCCAGCCGTTTTTTATGGCCTGACCGACTCATCCGCCAGGAGATCCCGAAGGGCCTGGCCGCCTCGCGGAAGCCTTCTTCCACCTCAGGGAAACGCCGGGCCAGATCGTCCATTTGGAATTCGACCCGCATAAAAAAAAGGCCGCCTTCCGGATCGGTGGTATGTTGATCCGAACGGATGATGTTCGCTCCCCAATCATACAGGAATCGCGATACCGCAGCGACAATCCCTGGCCGATCCGGGCAGGAAATCAGGATTCGCCCTCGGTTTTCCTGTAAGGTGTCTCCTTGTGGATGTATTAAAGCCATGATGGTTTTTCCTCCTTACGATCCGTGTTACACATAAACTCTATTCTACTATGAATTGAGGAAGGATGCTATTGCTAATAGGAGAATCCCGCAAGGTGGATCAGAAGGAAATTCAGGAAACTATTCGAATCGTTTTCACGGAATGGGCAAAGATATCCTCCGTCGGAAAATTGCGCCCCTGTCGGCAAAGCGGTATGATGGGGAAGCGACAATCTACTGGATACGGAGGCGTTTATGGAAGCAAGAGAGAGATACCAGGTGATTGCGAAGGAATTGGGCCTTGCTGTAGAAAGGGTACAGGCAGCCGTCGAGTTGATGGATGAGGGCAACACGATCCCCTTTATCGCTCGTTACCGGAAAGAGCGGACCAAAGAGATGGACGAGGAAGTGCTGCGGTCCGTCGAAGAACGGAACCGGTACCTGATCCAATTGGGCGGGCGTAAAGAGGAAGTCCTGCGATTGATCGACGACCAGGGGAAGCTCAATGACGAACTGAAGGCCCGGATTGAAGCGGCAGACAAGTTGCAGACCGTAGAAGATCTCTATCGTCCTTACCGTCCCAAACGGAAGACCCGTGCCTCGATCGCCCGGGAACGCGGACTGGCTCCACTGGCGGAACACATGCTAGCGGCTGAGGAACCATTATCAGTGGATGAAGCAGCCCTTCGTTTCGTCGATTCAGAAAAGGGTGTGGAGGATGCAGCAGCGGCGATCCAAGGAGCGATGGATATTATCGCTGAGGATTTGGCCGATGATGCGGACATCCGAAAATGGGTGCGAGATTATACCTGGAAAAACGGCATCCTAGCCTCCGAGGCGAAGGACGGGCAAGCCCGCACGGTGTATGAGATGTATTATGACCGCCGCGAGCCGGTACGGAAGATGCCTTCTCATCGTGTACTGGCCGTCAACCGGGGGGAGAGGGAAGAGGTGTTGAAGCTCTCCATCGAGGTGGAGGAAGAGGCCATTCTTCGCCAATTGGAGGGCTGGTTTCCTAAAAAACCCCATCCGTATTTGAAGGAAGTGGCGGTGGACAGTTGGAAACGGCTGATCTTCCCCTCGGTAGAACGGGAGATCCGGGCGAAGATGACAGAGGCCGCTGAGGAACAGGCTATCCACATCTTTGCTGAGAACCTGCGTAAGCTTTTGCTACAGCCGCCGATCCGGGGCAAGAAGGTATTAGGTGTCGATCCCGCGTACCGAACCGGTTGTAAACTGGCGGTGGTAGACGATACGGGGCGTTTGCAGCATGTCGGCGTAGTCTATCCCACGCTTTCCCCAAAACAAGTCGAAGAGGCGAAACAAACGGTTCGCCGTCTGATCGAGGAATACAGCATCGACTTGATCGCCATCGGCAATGGGACCGCTTCCCGAGAAACAGAATCCTTCATCGCCGAATTGATGCGAGAAGTGGATCGTGACCTCTATTACATCATGGTGAATGAAGCCGGTGCCAGCGTTTATTCTGCCTCCAAGCTGGCTCGGGAGGAGTTTCCGGATCTGGACGTCGCCCAGCGAAGTGCCGTCTCCATCGCTCGCCGGTTACAGGACCCGCTTGCTGAGCTCGTCAAAATCGAGCCCAAAGCCGTTGGTGTCGGCCAGTATCAGCATGATGTCTCTCAGAAGCGGCTGACCGAGAGCCTGGGTACGGTCGTGGAGTCAGCCGTAAACCATGTCGGCGTGGATGTGAATACCGCCTCGGCGCCGCTCCTCTCGTATGTGGCTGGAGTGAATACCACCGTCGCCAAAAACATTATTAAATACCGGGAGGAGCTGGGGCGTTACGGAGATCGGAAGCAGCTGAAAAAAGTGCCTCGGCTGGGGGCCAAGACCTTTGAGCAGTGCATTGGCTTCTTACGAGTGATAGACGGGGAAAACCCTCTCGATAAAACACCCATCCACCCGGAATCCTATCCAACGGTGGAAAAACTCCTGACGGAGCTGGATAGCCGAGCGGATGCGATCGGTACTCCGGAGTTGAACGAACGACTGCGCCGGGTGGATATCACGGCCATGGCATCCGTCCTCGACTGTGGTGTGCCGACGTTACGGGATATCATCGAGGCTCTCTTGCGCCCAGGACGTGACCCCCGGGAAGAGTTGCCCACTCCCGTGCTCCGTTCCGATGTCCTACAGTTGGAAGACTTAAAGGAAGGCCTAGAATTGAAAGGGACCGTACGCAATGTGGTTGATTTCGGAGCCTTTGTCGATATCGGGCTGAAAAATGATGGCCTTGTCCATATCTCCAAAATGAGCGATAAATTTGTTAAACACCCGATGGATGTCGTCGGCGTGGGTGACATCGTGGATGTCTGGGTGATCAACGTGGATCATGATCGGGAACGCGTCTCGCTCAGTATGATTCCCAATTGGTAAGTAGCAGAGCAGAGCCTCCTCTCAGACGAGGAGGCTCTTTGTCTATAAATTAGGAAATAGCCTACGGAAGGAAGATTCTTTCCTTTACAATGGAAAGGGAAGGGCCGAAAATCCGTGTGGGTTTGGTTAAAAACAAACCATGTAGTCGGGGAGTGGGAGACGTGTGGAAGAAGTGGATCGGGGGCTTTATTCTAACCGGATTACTTGCCGTGGTCGGATACGTGGTTTACGACTGGACCAAGTCAGTAGAGATTCCCGAGATGAAGGTAAAAGATGAACTGGCGAAGGCCTATATACAATCGGGAAAGAAAACGGGCATCCCCTGGCCATACTTGGCCGCTGCCGACGAGGTGGAGTTGAATTACAAGGGAGTCAATGCCGCCTCCATCCTCCGTCGGGGGAAAAGGATGGCAGAAGCCGGTGGCGGAACGGGAGAGCGGGCAGCGGAGCGCGCCTTGAAAAAATTACTCGCTCCTTCCCAGGCGGATCAGGCGATCCGACTAGCGAAGTCTTATGATTGGGCAGCAGCGTCGCTTGCGGAACCAGCAGTCTTTCCCTTTGCTAAGGATGCCAAGGTGGATTACGGTGATACATGGGGTGTCAGCCGTACCTATGGCGGGAAGCGCACCCATGAAGGAACGGACCTATTCGCTGCTAAAGGGACTCCGCTTCGCGCTGTCCGTGATAGCAGGGTCGTGGCTAAAGGGTGGAACGAACTCGGAGGTTGGCGGCTTTCACTGATGGATGGGGAGCATTCGCAGATTATTTACTACTATGCCCATCTTTCCCGCTACGCCGAAGACATTCAATTGGGCTCCAAGGTGAAAAAGGGTCAAGTGATTGGTTACGTCGGGGACAGCGGATACGGCCCCGAAGGAACGACAGGAAAATTTGCTCCTCACCTCCATTTTGGTATATACGTTCGGGAGAGTCTCTTTTCTCCGATGCGTGAGGCGATGAATCCTTATGTTTTTTTGCGAACCTGGGAAAGCCGTCAACGATGAATGTAACAACTCCTCTGCATGTTTTCCGCAAGGCTAGGAAAATTAAAAGCAATAAGGTCAGAGGAGGATTTCTCATGATCCAACACGGAGTACCCCAAGAAATGGCGCGAAAAATGGGCAAAACAGCCCTCTCTTGCAGTCGACTATTTGAACGTTGCCCCGATGAACTGGCGACAATCGCTGCTTTTGTAGAGACGGAAATGAAAGGACAGGATTTACCAAATGCAGGCCAAGGCCGGGATGCTTTTATCGGTGCTACCTTTGAGCGAATCTTTCCGTTGGTTCTTCATTCCGCGGAGTGTCGGCGGTCGGTGGAGAACATGATGCAGCAACATCCGGAGTTTTCGGGGAGCGACCTCTTTGCCCATCATGATGAGAACCCGAACTATACCATCGGTCCCGATATGGCGGAAGTCCTGTACCTTGCCGGCAGTGCCGTCTTCGGCTCCATCGTGATGGTTACCTCGGGGGAAACCGAACGGCCATTGGTTACGGATGAAGGTGTTCAGTATAAGCCCACCCCATAACAAGGTTGAGGCACCGATTATCTCTTGTTCAGGGTTCGTGGCGCGAATGATCGTGGTTTTTGTCGAAAAATGAAACTGGGAAACAGCGTCACCCGTTGTATAAGGGTGACGTTTTTTATCATATAACTACCATTTTTATGGAGGTGGAACACAATAATTACCTGTATTAGGTAATTAGGAAGTAAGTGTTGTCCGATTTGCAACAACATTCAGATGAAAAGAGGAGGGATTCTCGATCAAGCGTTCATTGTCCGCTCTCGCTGTCATGACTCTCGCTCTCACGCTTGTAGTACTTCCTTCTTCCCCGGCTGCTGCCTCCAGGGGGGAAAAAACAAAGGCTGATGCGGGATACCAAGCGGGAGAGATTGTCGTCAAGTTCAAGCAAGGTGCGGCCCAAACCAAACGGCTAGCGACACTCGATAAACTGAACTCCAAGATCTTATCCAAAAATCATGCACTTGGGTTCGATGTCGTGAAAGTGCACGGCTCTGTAGAGAACGCCCTCAAGATGTACCGAGAAAATCCCCTGGTAGAGTATGCCGAACCGAATATTACCTTCAAAGCGGCCGCCACTCCCAATGACTCGGATTACTCCAAGCAATATGGTCTCGAGCTGGTCAACGCACCCACAGCCTGGAAAACCGTTACGGGTAAAGGAGCCAAAATTGCGATTGTGGACACCGGCGTGGACTACAATCACCCGGATCTGAAAGGGAAAGTCATCAAAGGCCGGGATTTTATCGACAATGATTCCGACCCGATGGATGAGAATGGCCATGGCACCCACTGTGCCGGCATTGCCGCGGCCCATACCAATAACGAGATCGGAATCGCTGGTATGGCTCCAAATGCAAAGATCTACGCATCTCGAGTTCTCGATGCTAACGGGAGGGGCTCTTTGGATGCCGTCGCTAATGGCATTACGGATGCCGCAGATCACGGAGCGAAAGTAATCAGTCTCAGTCTCGGCGCCTCGAAAGGGGCGCAAGCGTTAAAAGACGCGGTCGACTATGCCGCCGACAAGGGAGCAATCGTGGTTGCCGCTGCAGGAAATGAAGGCAAAACCACTCCGAATTATCCCGGCTACTACAAGAAGACGATCGCTGTAGGGGCTACGGATTCCAACGATAAAAAGGCGGATTTCTCCAACTGTGGAGCTGACTGGGTCGATGTGGCGGCACCCGGCGTGGACATTTACTCCACAATCACCGGAGGCGGTTACAAAAACCTTTCCGGGACTTCGATGGCCACGCCTCATGTGGCTGGGCTGGCGGGCCTCTTAGCTTCTCAGGGCAAAAAAGCAGCCGATATCCGTTCCACCATTGAAGGGACGGCTGATAAAATTTCCGGTACGGGAAGCGATTGGGCTTACGGTCGTATCAATGCAGCCAAGGCCGTTGGTGAATAAAATGGTATTCCTACAAAAAAGCAGACGGGTTTCGCCGTCTGCTTTTTCATGTGATACCCTTTATCCATGAGGTGGATGCCTTAACGGGATTCCAACGGAAGAAACGTGTTTTTCTCCTGATATTGAAACCAGCAGTCGTTCAGGATGCGGATCTGCCGCCGGTCTTTTCCGTGGAATGCCCGTTGTAGCTGACGACGCAGCCAGTATGGCATGAAAAAGGCCTCCCCCTGTGACGAATGTGCCGTGGTTAAAGTTTATGAAGGAGGCTGTTGTTCCGTGAATCCCGATTTGGGTACACCGATGGATGACACAGCGTTGCAGCACTGGGTGGAGGCTATATCCCTCCGGGATTTCGGTAAACCCTTCCTCCATCAGGCCCGGTTTAATCGGCGGTTACGGACAACCGGCGGTCGGTATTTTCTTCACGACCATCGGATTGAAGTCAGCCCCCGACACCTGGAAGCATTGGGGGTGGAAGTGATGGAGGGGATCATTCGCCATGAGCTCTGTCACTATCACCTGCATCGAGAAGGGAAAGGGTACCGCCATCGTGACGGGGAGTTTAAGGAACTCCTCGCCCGTGTCAAGGGCCTGCGTTACACACCGACCCTTCCCGGCGGGAAGGGGGAAAAGCCCTTTCGTTGGGTTTTGGTCTGCCGGGAATGCGGCCAAAAAGCCTACCGGAAAAAAAGGATGGACCCCCGTCGCTATCGATGTGGCCACTGCCGGGGGCCGCTTTCTTTGAAAGAGCTGTAGAAGGGATAGCAAAAGAAGGGTGCCCTCCATGATGAAAACCGTAGGAGTACGAACCTTACAGGGGGAATACGGAGGCACATCCATTAGCTGGCAATTGGTAACCGGCCTCCACTGAGGGAATTTATCATGTTTTTGCAGGAAGTTCGGCGAGGTGTCCCATCCTTGGTGCTGGGCTTCTTCTGTTTTATTTGAGATCTTTGGGGATAATCGATTTGGTAGTTTTGAGTGCATGGTGGGCCCATGACAAGTGTAGCGCCTTTTTGGGGTTATAATGGTTAAATTCTGTCACGACCTCGCGTCGCCTAGGCTTTTTACAAAGCTTAATACCATAAAAATTTTTTAAAAATATTAAGTATTTACAACAGAACCACTTTAGAGTAATATGTTGTTGTGATATTTGGATAAGGAGGTTTTTAATGTTGAAAAGGGCTGTATTATTAGCTGTCACTTTAGCAATAGGTTCATTTCCATCTGTTTCATCGGCAAGTGAGCCAGTATATAATGAATCTGAGGTACTTAACCCATCTAATAGTACGGAAAGGGTGTTTAAAAAGGTAACACGAACCGTGATAAGTGATGAAGAGGACGTCATTAGAATAGAAGGAGAAGCTAGTGAAGCGAATGAAGTGGAGGCTTATAATATAGAAGTTGATGAGAAAGCCGGAACGTACACAGCTACTAACATAGAGGGTGAAAAGTTAGAATCCTTCCAAGAAGAACTGCAGGATAAGATTACAGCGAGAGGATCACGGTATCGATCCGTAACCGCTATTACGGATGATCCTGCTGGGGTAGACTTAGCTAAGCACACTCAAAAGTTGAATTTCTCAAAAGGTAGTAGTAGTGTTTCTTATCGATCTAGAAGTAAATCTGCTTGGGCTGCTTATCCAAGTTCTCTAGGCACACACTGGTATGTAGATGAAAATAAGTTTACAGGCTTAAGGTTTATAGATGGTAACAGAACTGTCGAGAGTAAGTCTAGGGCGAAGTTCCACAACTACGATTTCGGAAATGATGGTAAAGTGACCAGAGTAACACATTATATAACAATTGAAGGTTACTATACAGGGAAGTCACGTTACTATGTAGATTGGGCGCGAAGTGGTGAAGGTCATACTTTGTTAGACCTTGATATTGCTACAAAGTCGGGATAAAAGGATAAAAAGAGCGAGCCGACAATTAGTTGTCGACTCGCTCTTTGCTTTCTCTCGGTTTTCTATAAAGATAAAAAGCAGCTAATAATTGAAGCACAGCCACGATTCCGATAATTAGCCCGAAAGACCACATCATTATATAGGCAGTAACACCACTAACTAAACTACACATAAAAACAACCATTGCCGAATGTTTTCGATATCCCCAAATAGAGAGAACGAAACAAATACCGAACAGGGCAAAACCTATTGGGCCCATGATATCCCAAAAACTACTAGCTTCACTCATTTTTTACTACCTCCTTAGAGGGATGATAAATTCCCCCTTTTTTCCTTATATCTTGATTATACACCAAACAGTTGGGAACGATGATCAAATAGATAAAAAACAGGATCCAGTAATCGGCGCAAAACGTCCAAATGGATATTTCATTCGTTAATGGTTTGTTGTACCTCAGAGGAAGGAACTTCGGTTTCACGAAAAACACCCCGTAAAAGTAGTTCTACACAGAGGAGATTTTCCTGTGTCTACTTTTAGGGGGTGAACCGACCAGGTTTCTTCTGTTTCATTGACAATCTGTCTGCTTCCGGGAAAGACGGAAGCCGGTCCAAATGGCGGTCCACCACCCATCCAGGGCACCCGAGCCAAGGAAGACACCGGTGCAGATGAAAAGAAAGCCGAAGGCCTGGGTCCATGCCATCGCCTCACCCAGGAGCCATATGGAGCCGGTGAGAGCGAAGAAAGGGGTCATGTTGATGAAGATGGCTGTCTGCCCCGGCCCCAGTCGATGGATGGCAGAGTTGTAAATGAGATGACCGAGGCCTGTTGCAATGACCGCTGATCCAAAGAAGATGGTCCATATCCATGGACTGCTGCCGATCATTTGCGGAAGGGATACCGGGTTTGTGAAAAAGGCGACTGTGAGGATCATCAAGGATCCCAGCAAGAACATGACCGACGTCATCTGTTTAGCATCCAGCGTATCCGTGGCTTTTTTTATGAAAATGAAACTGAGCGCCTGCGATGCCATGGAGGCCAAGATATATAAGTCACCGATGGTACCTTGCTGTAACCCTTCACTTCCGTTGAGTACCACGAAGGAGACCCCGGTCAAACCGAAGACGATGCCTAAACAGCGAAGGAGGGTAAGCCGATCCTTCAGCAGGAAAAAGGCGAGGAGAGAAGTGGCCAGGGGATTTAAGGCAAGGATGAGGGCAGCATGACTCGCTGTCGTTTTTTCCAGGCCCATCGCTAGCAAGGAATGGTGACCAAGGACACCGAATAGGGCGGCTCCCAGCGTTAAATTCCATTCCTGTCCGCTCATTTTCCGCCATTGGTTGAAAACGAGCAGAAAGGGAACCAGGATCAGGCCGGCGACGAAGATCCGGAGAGACTGCATCGCCAATGGGGGGAAATGGGCCACCAGTACTTTGAGAGCGACGGTATTGAGGCCCCAGATCATCATGTTGAATGTCATGACACCATAAGCGGCTTTCTTATCCAATCCCAACCCTTCTTTCCTGAAGATAAAAGAAAGGGAAAAGGCCAAAGGCCTCTTCCTTGAATGCCCGAAATTTTTCGTTATCCTAAATTTTAGCGCTTTGGGATGGTTTGTGCAAGGAGAAGTTGGCACCCCGTTTGAAACGGGTACAAGGGAGGAGGGACATTCAAAGAAATCCCCTAGATGGGGAGAGGAGGAGTCGGCTTGGCTGAAAGGATGCGTGTCGGTTTTATTGGATTGGGGATCATGGGCCATTCCATGGCTCGAGAGCGACCGTATTGAGGCCCCAGATCATCATATTGAATGTCATGACACCATAAGGGGGGCCTGCCCTACCCGACCCCCCTTTTTATGTCCAAAAAAACGTATTGGGTTTTAAAAATTCTGTATAAAAATTCGTACAGCCATCATAAAGCATACGATGATCACCACGGGTCTGATTAACGAAACCCCTTTAGTGAATACCATCCTTGCGCCAATAAATGAACCTAAGATTTGACCGAGCATCATAATCAATCCAATAGACCAAGCGATTTGACCGAAGATCACAAAATATAGTAACGCAGAGATATTGCTGGTGAAATTCAAAACCTTGGCATTGGCTGTTGCTTTTGAAGCACCGTAACCACATAACGTAATAAAGGATAATGCTATTAGGCTGCCCGTACCGGGCCCGAAAAAACCATCATAGAAACCGAGAATCGGAGCTATCGCTAATGCAAAAACGGATATGCTGATTTTCATTGGTCGATCTTTGTTTTCTACATTGGGGGAAAACAAAAAATAAAGACCAATAGCAATAAGCAAAAAGGGCAATATCATTACGAGATATTTGGGATCTATATGCAAAACAAGCCATCCACCAACAATGGAACCGATAAAAACCATCACGATGGATAACCACATGCTTTTAAGGTCAATCGCCTTCTTTTTGATGAAAAATAAGGTTGCAATAAATGTACCGCTGCTGCCTTGAAGTTTATTTGTGGATACTGCTACTGAAGGAGGAATACCAACTAATAACATAGCTGGTATAGTAAGCATACCCCCGCCACCGGCGATTGTATCAACCCAACCTGCCAGAATGGCCACCAGGAATAGTAAAAGAAATACCTCCAAACTAAAGTCCATTTATCATTTCTCCTAACCTGCTTTCTTTATTATCACGCATGCGGCTTGAAACATATTGCCTGCAGATCATTCTGCGGCTGTATTTGTTTTTTCCAATCGGTATCTTATATTCGTCTTTGGTCAATCTTCCCCTTCCATGACTTGCATTTGTTTGTTTCCCATACGATGAGTTCGGAATGAACAATAAGTCTTTCGATGTCAGCAAGACCTTATATGTCGGCATAGTCCGCAATAACTCCAAAAATCTTTCAAAGACTAATTGATCCCGGTCACTTTTACCAACGTAAATCAATCTGTTCTCTGCTCCATTCAAACAAGTGGCAATGATAGTTCCATCTTTATCCAAATTGATGATTCTATTTATTTCACCAACATACCCGGATATTTTCCCGTCTGCCATTCCTGCAATATGAGCAATGGGCATTTGACTCAAGGATAATATATCGTCTTTGTTGAAGGAGTTTTCCTCGAGGTGCTTTTGAAGTAAGCGCGGTGTTCCAATATGAGTCTCCGTTTGTAAGTTCAGTATTCCCTTTAACAAAAGGGCATCAACTCTGGTGAACTTGCCGCAAGTAATTTCAGAAATGATGGTTTCAACCGGTTTATTAAGCCTGCGTGAAGTAGTATTTAAATCAGTTTTAAATGCTTTTAGTCTCTCCTCGACATCCGATTGATTTTTCACCTCTGTATGAACCGTTGCATCATTATGCTGATAAAAATTCCCGCCGCCAGTACTTGCACCGACATTCCGCAAATTTTCATGGTTATTTACAGGTGAAATGAGATGAAATCTGTTTTTACCGCCATGCTCAGACGGATGAACGAGAGCATCATGATTCAAAAGCGTCGCAAAGAGCCATGTTACCCATTCCGAATAAAAATACAACTTCATTCTGTCATGTTCACTTTCACCATAATCGAACCCTTTACGATTTTCAGCCGGTAATAATGTCTCTACGGGGTCACAGGGAGTATTTCTGATGAAGAGAGGTGGTATATTTCCACCGGAATGAGCTTCTTTGATAATAGTAATAAGCTTCTCAGTATCCGGGCATTGATGTCTTTTGGAATAATCCTCTAAACAGGTGAATACCGTTTGGGCAAATGAAAATACCACTGACTCATCACAAAAATAAGGATTGTGCTCTTTCAACTCGCTCTCTATGATCCTATTGATTTGATTGCTTACGTATTCAGAGAGCATTATTTCTAAAATTTCATGTTTTTTAATTGTTCCAGTATTCATCATAACCCATCCCCGCTTTATTTTTTTTAACGCCATACTCGCTGGTAAATGAATTCATTATTTCTCTTTTGCTATTGTCCTCTGTATTGAAAATATGGCACTTTCTAATCCCAGGAAAATAAACATGAAGGGCAAACGATACGCCTTCGTTTATATTCCTTATTTTGTGAAGTCCAATATCATTGTTAATGTAGGTCACATCTCCTTCACGGACTATTTTTGAATTGACCTGCTTGATCTCTGAAGCAGAACCATCTTCACAAGAGGTTTGAATGTATCGTGTCTCTTCTAACTTGCCGCTGATACATCGCATAATACAGTCAGATTGGTCATGGTCATGAATTGCTGATTCTTGCTCTGGCTTCCAGCATATTAGAATCATTTCAAATTGACTGCAACCATAGATCAAATTTCTTCCATACGAGGATGTCTCAAAGTGACGATAAGGTTCAATGTCTTCGACACATATTGATGATGTTTCAATAATCTGGTAGATGATCTTCATTGATTGAGAGTTCGAGAGAGATGAAATCAATTTGCTTACATTAGGGCTATATGCCGCAACAATCTTAGACATCTTCTCCCTCCTAAGAATATCATTATGAGATATTTGGCATTTATATGAAAAATAAGCCATCCACCAACAATGGAACCGATTAAAACCATCACGATGGATAACCACATGCTTTTAAGGTCAATCGCCTTCTTTTTGATGAAAAATAGGTTACAATAAATGTACCTCTACATTCTTCGGCTATATTTGTTTTTTCCAATCGATATCTTATATTCGCCTTTGGTCAATTTTTCTCCTTCCAAGACTTGCATTTGTTTGTTTCCCATACAATGAGTTCGGAATGCCCAATAAGCCTTTCGATGTCAGCAAGACCTTATGGAATTATCCATATCTCTTTTTGCCGGCCGTAAAGAGATGATAAAAACGGAGATCGAGATAGAGATCGTATCAGGAACAACGATCCCTGAGTAACATCAAAGTCCTTCTCTCACGGAGGATTTGGCTCCCCGCTTGAAACCGGTACAATGGAGAAGGAACATCGAAAGAAATCCCCTAGATGGGGAGAGGAGGAGTCGACTTGGCTGAAAAGATGCGTGTCGGTTTTATTGGATTGGGGATCATGGGTCGCTCCATGGCCCGTAATCTCTATCAAGCCGGGTTTCCGATCACCGTGTGGAATCGGACAGCTTCCCGCATGGAGGCAGCCCAGGAATGGGGGGCAAAACGGGCGGAATCCCCGCAAGAAGTGGCTCAAACCAGCGATGTAGTCATCACCATCGTCGGAGATACCCCCGATGTGGAAGAGGTGGTGACGGGGCCAAAAGGGGTGTTGGCCGGAGCTAGAGAGGGTCTAGTGCTTGTAGATATGAGCACCATTTCCTCCGATGCAACCCGTAAATTGGCGGAGCAGGCCAAGAGAAAAGGGGTACGCATGTTAGATGCGCCTGTAAGCGGCGGGGATGTGGGGGCCAGGGAAGGGACCCTTTCCATTATGATCGGAGGAGAAGCGGAGGATCTGGAGCGAGTCCAGCCACTCTTTGAAGCGATGGGTAAAAATATCGTTCATTGCGGCCCGGTCGGTGCGGGTCAGACGGTGAAAGCTTGCAACCAGATTATGTGCGGGTTGAATCTGTTGGGGATGGTGGAAGCTCTCTCCTTCGCCAAGAAGTCAGGGGTGGACCTGGAGAAGATGATTCAGGTGACGACCCAGGGGGCAGCCGGTTCCTGGGCATTGTCCAATCTGGCCCCCCGGGTGGTGAAAGGGGATTTGGAACCGGGTTTTTCAGTCCTTTTTCAGCAGAAAGACCTGCGTATCGTCCTTCAGGAAGCGGAACGGTTGGAGCTTCCCTTGATCGGGACCGCAACCGTTAACCAACTCCTCCGCTCCGTCCAAGCCCATGGCGGCAATGAAGACGGTACGCACTCCCTGATACGGGTATTGGAGCAATTGGGCAACGTGGATATCGTCCCAACCGACGGGAAGTGAATCAGCCCTCGGTTGTTATTCAGTCCCCTCTATGAAAGACAGATGGAAAATGATAGAATTCGATGAGCAAGGTGAGGTGATAGAAAAAGCCCATCGAAGCAGCTGCTTCGATGGACTTCCGATCCCATGAGGCGGGACAGCACCCCCATCACTTTCCTTGCTTTTTTTAGAAAGTTGCTTCCTTATTTTTCATCCTCGTTGGAGGGTTAACTCCCTACATAGCGGGCTGCCAGGGAACGGGCGGTCGAAAGGTCAGAGGTCCCCTGAACGAGGATCCGTCCATCGGGGAAGACCACGAGACGGTGGGTATCATCCACCTGGGCCCGGAGCAAAAATCGATTCCGTTCCACCTGGGCGAGGGGGGCAAGCCGCTTTTCCAGCCGTTCAAGGTCGGTGTCCATGGTTCGGGCCGGAGTGATCTGGACCGTATCCCGACCGCAAAGGGAGACAGCAGAATCCTCATGATTACCTGGTGTGAGGAACTCAAAGCTAGATTGACCGCAGGCGGGGCAATCCGCCTGTTTACGGTTTTCCACCTGTATGGCGTGATCTTGATTGTCCCACAATTCGTAGTGACGCAGGCGACGGTCCAAGGAGTTCCGGTCTCCGACGAGAAACTTCATGGCTTCTGTAGCCTGATAGGCAGCAACTACTTGGACGATAGGGCCGATCACCCCGGCGGTATCACAGGTTTCTGCTTGGCCCGGAGAGGGAACATCCGGGAACAGACAGCGAAGACAGGGTGTTTCCCCTGGTAGAACTGTAAAGGTCATCCCGCGGGCACTGACGGCTCCGCCATAAATCCAAGGGATGCTGTGTTTGACGGAGACATCGTTAATCAAGTAGCGGGCGGAAAAATTATCGGTTCCATCAAGAATAAGATCGACTCCGGCCAGGAGGGATTCGGCGTTTTGGTGGGTGAGGTCGGTGACAAAAGTCTCCAACCGGGTCGTGGGATCGATGGCGGAGAGCTTCCGCTCTGCCGCAACTGCTTTAGGCAGCCCTTCCCGGGCATCGGCTTCGTCGTAGAGCATTTGGCGTTGCAGGTTGCTCCTTTCGACAAAGTCCCGGTCGATCAGGCGTACAAAGCCCACCCCCGCTCGTACCATGTGATGGGAAAGAGCGGTTCCCAAGGCGCCGAGGCCGACGACGGCGACACGAGCCCGGTTGAGTTGCTCCTGGCCTTCTTCTCCGATGGGTGAGAAGCGGATCTGCCTGGAAAAACGTTCTCGATCTATCTGCAACGGATATCGCCTCCGAGCCGGCAAGTCCTGCTGAGAACAAGCGCTTTATCCTGTAAGGACCGCCGGTTTTAGGTTACACTGGAATCAATCAGGGTTCCGTGTCTTTCTTGTTGTGGTTCCAGGGGCCTGTCTGGGCTCCTATCCATTCGGAACCGTCTTCCCAGACTTCTTTTTTCCATATAGGAACCGTTTCTTTTAGACGTTCGATGGCATAACGGCCTGCCTCGAAGGCCTCGGCCCGGTGGGGAGATGCCACGGCGATCAGGACGCTGATCTCCTCAATGGACAGCTTGCCGATCCGATGAGCGATCGCAGCGTGGACCCCAGGCCAGCGTTTTAGAATCTCCTGCCGTATCTGATCCATCTTTCTGACTGCCATGGGGGCATAGGCCTCGTATTCAAGGAAAACGGTGCGCTGATCTCCGGTGAATTCCCGCACGGTTCCTGCAAAGGTGAGGACGGCACCGGCACGAGGGTTGGATACCCGTCGGATCAACACTTCAGGAGAAAGGGGATTTTCGGTAACGAAACACCAATCCTCTTCCGAGTTTTCCCCACCGCTGACGGGAGGGATGAGGGCCACTTCGTCGCCGGGCTGGATCATATGGTCGGCTCCAGCGTACTCTTGGTTTAACGCAATCAGTGACGAGCGGATGGTATCCGCCGCATCGGGATAGAGCTCGGCCAACCGTATAGACAGGTCTCGGACGGTCGTTTTTTCCGGAAGGTCGAGGGAGGCGGAACGTTTGCCGACGGCTTCCGCAACCCCGGCGAAAAACAGCACGTTAATCTTCATAAGTACGGCGAAAATCGCCTTCCTCCTTTCGGTAGTCAGCTTTTCTGACAGACAGCAGGTTCCGAATGATGGCGGGCCGGATTAGCCGCAACAGTACCTCCCTATTATATCGTAGACACAGTCGGAATGAAGACGTCATCCGTTATGGGAACCCATTACCAAAATCTGTCCGGGGCGAGGAGGAAGAAACGATGGGTAACGAAAAGGACGTGGCCCGGACCTTGTTCCGGTTGATCGTCAGCCAACTGGAGGCGACAAAGCAGGAAAACCGCCTGTTTTCGCGAATTGAACTGGTCGGGGATTGCCTGGAAGTCGCCCTCGCCGGTGGTAAAGAATATCGGATTGAAGTAAAGCCGGTACAGTCACCGGGAGACCAAGCCGACGGAGAAAGGAGCGGGGAGTCTGTGTATTCGTCGAATAAACCGCTTGAAGAACAGGATGTCGTCATCGTGCCCGCAGAAGAGTGGGAGGAACTCCTGCGGACCTGTGAGTTGGTGGTCCAGTTTATGGAGTATGACAAAGAAAAAATGAAGGATCTGGCGGCTCTTGTTCCGGATTTTCCCTGGGAGAAACGATCGGAGATGATGGAAGGGCTCCTTCGGAATCTCCGCCAATCCCTAGCCAAGACCATGTCGACGGAAGCTTCCAATCAGGTGCCGCAACGTTGAGCGATGTTCCCATGGATACGAGTAAAGGAGGCTGCTAACGGCGATGAGCCCTTATGTAGGCAAAAATACTGCATCCCTTCAATCCGGCTTGATGACCCGTGTTTTTTCCTGGATGTTTGCCGGTCTTTCTCTGACAGGCATCATTTCTTTCCTTCTTGTCAGTGATCCCGACCAGAAGGTGATTCATTACTTTGAACAGAACATGATGGTCTTTTACGGCCTCGTCATTTTCGAATTCGTACTGGTCTTTTTTCTGGCTGCACGGGTTCACAAGATGGCGGTTCCTACCGCCACCTTCATCTTTTTTCTGTATGCCACCCTAAATGGGGTGACGCTTACGCCTCTTTTAGCGATCTATACAAGCCTCTCGATCGCCTCCGTGTTTTTCATCACGGCGGGGATGTTTGGGATCTTTGCCGTCTACGGGGCCGTTACCAAACGGGATCTGTCCAAACTAGGCAGCATCCTCCTGATGGGCGTGATCGGCCTCATTCTGGCGAGTGTGGTCAACCTCTTTATGAACAGCACCACGCTTTACTGGATCATTTCCTATGCAGGTGTTCTCCTGTTTTGTGGCTTGACCGCATATGACATCCAGAAGATCAAGCGGATGCAGGAGATGCAGATGGACGAAGATTCACACGCCAAAGCGGCAATCATGGGGGCTTTGGCTCTCTACCTGGATTTTATCAACCTGTTTATCTTCCTTCTCCGCATCCTGGGAAACCGGGATTAACCCCAAAAACAGCCACCTCCCTTGGTATGGAGGCGGCTGTTTTTTACAAGGGGCTTTATTCCGGGAGGGAGGAGACCACTTCACGGAATACGCGGGCAAATTCGCGCCGTTCTTCGGGGGTCCCCACGCTGACTCGAAGCAGGCGGTTCAATGGTGCAGTGCCAGGAACCCGGGTGAAAACACCCCGTTCCCATAAGTCATCCATCGTAGCGCGGGCTCGTTCAGCGGTGCCCATGTCGAAGGTGACGAAGTTGGTAGATGAGGGAAGCGTGATGAATCCTGTTTCCTTAGCCAACCGGGCGTATTCCTTCTTTCCTTCTGTGACGCTTTCTACGACTGCCTCTAAAAAAGTACGGTCGCGTAAAGAGGCGAGTGCACCGGCCTGGGCTGGGCGATTAACTCCAAAGTGGTTCCGAATCTTGTCAAAGGCTGCTAGGGTCTTCGGGTTTCCCAGGATATAGCCGATACGAGCCCCGGCCATTCCGTGGGCTTTGGAGAAGGTGCGGGTACGGATTACCTGGGGATCTTCAGGGTCAATGGGCCAGATTGCGTTCTCCCCTGCGAATTCAACATAGGCTTCGTCCAGCAACAATAGGCAATCAGGGGAAAGGGACCGCCGGAGTTTTTCGATTGCTTCGGGCGGATAAAACGAGCCCGTCGGGTTATCCGGGTTGGACAGGTAGAGGATGCGGGAACCCGTCTCCCGTGCTTTTTCCGCTAGTCCAGTGAGGTCATTGCGAAAGTCTTGGTAGGGAACGGTGTGGAGGATGCCACCGAAGCCGTCCACGTGATAGTTGAAGGTGGGATACCCCCCGAGAGAAGTGGTGACGGCATCCCCAGGGTTGAGGAATACACGGGCGGTCAAGCCGAGGAGTTCGTCGATTCCGCTCCCGATTAGGATGTTTTTTCGTTCGATCCCGTAAAAATCCGCCAGTTCGCCCCGGAGCTCATAGCTAGTGGCGTCCCCGTATAAATAGGATTGCGCCGTCGCCTGCTGCATCGCTTCCAGGGCCTTCGGAGACATGCCAAAGGTGCTTTCATTGGCTCCCAGGCGCAACCAGATCTGGCGTCCCTTCTGTCGTTCCGTCTCCTCCGGCGGAACGAAGGGGACAGAGGCGGGAAGGGAAGAGACCAGGCGTGAAAAAGGAGGAGGATTAGACATAGGACTTCCCTCCTATGGCAGGGTGCAGAGGAAGCTGTCGGCGGCGTTCGGCGGTAATTCCATCCATCTCGCTCCATTTCCTTTGAAAAGACTGGTTCATGTGTCCACCTCTTTGTGTAGGGATGTTTCTCCTACCGTATCAAATAATGAGGCACAGCCCAATCCCGGATATAAAAACCGAATCCCCATCGGATACAGAGGGGGACTCGGTTTTATAGGGGAATCGACTTATTTTTTGATCCTTATCTTTTGCGTACGGCTGTTTTTTGCGGCGTCCTTGACTCGCACAAGGATCGTGTTCTTCCCTTTTTTCAGTTCCTTCTTTTTGAAGGTATAGGTGAACTTCCCTTTGTTTTTGTGCAGTTTTTCAAGGGAAAGCGGAATCCTCTTCCATTTGCTGCTTTTCTCCCGCTTCCACTGGAGAGTGACAGGTTTGATGTCCACTCCAGCCATGATATGCATGAAATGCAATAAACCCAGAGAATCTTTTTTAACCAGTAGATCATGGATTTTGCCCTTCAACTGCGGCTTTTTACCGGTTTTCCCCCATTTAATTTTAGGAGCCGTCTTGTCGACAAAGACGATGGATTGTGCGGAAGTACGCGCTTTGCCTTTGTTAGCGGTAGCTTCGAGTAAATAGAGAGCGTCGGGTAGCTTCTTCCCTTTCGCATCCTTACCGTTCCAGAAGCGATCCATATAACCTTCCTGCGGATTTTTGGCAGAATGTAGGGTGATGGGCTTCGAATTTTCTTCGACCTTTCTTGCCGTGATTTTCAAACGGTCCGGCGACACCGGCATATAGTAGGTCAACAGCGCCGTATCCAGCTTTTTATCCCCATTGGGAGACAAAAACAGGGTATCCAGTCCGAAAGAGTTGATCAGCTCATAATCCTTTGCGTCATTTAAGGCGATAAAAGGGACCTTCCATTCCTGGGAGCCCTCTTTTATATAAATCGTGCCGGTGTACTGACCCACAGGTAATCCGGTATCGAAGCTTATCTTGACAGGAATTTGTTCCGTGCTGCCGGAATTTACTTGAAGCTGCGACGGAACTTCCACCCGAATGCCGGATTTTCCGCCGTCTAACTCGGCTCGGATGGTATAGGTTTTTGCTTGGTTGACGGTGTTTCTCACTTGAAGCATTCGCTCGGCTTCTTGTGTGCCCGATTGGGGTTTAAACAATCCGAAGCTGAGGTTGTTCGGGGTGACCAATGTATCGGTCTGAAGGGCTTTTAGAATATCTATTCGTCCGGAACCTTGTTGGATATATGGGGCCCGTTTGCCTTCGCTATCTTTTAGGTTGACAGCGGTGTTGGAGAGAGCCGCTTTGATCTGTTGTGGATCCCAATCCGCATGTTTTTGCCGGAGCAAGGCTGCGGCTCCAGCTACGTGAGGAGCAGCCATGCTTGTCCCGCTCATCTTTTCGTAGCCCTTTTTGTCGACCTTCCTGGGAACAGTGCTGAGGATATCGACCCCAGGGGCAGTGACATCCGGTTTAATCGCCCAAGTGCCGAGGCCCGGACCTCTGGAACTGAAATCAATCATCCGTTCCTGCTTTACGGAACGGAGTACAATTTTCTTTTTCCCTGCCGCGATTTTCTTTTTGAGATATTTCCCATACGCTCCCGATAAGGTGGCGGTAGGAACCGGTTTTGCTTCGTCATCGGGAATCATCGGGGTTACGCTGAGCTCACCGCTGTGATCATTATAGACAATCAACGCTTTGGCCTTTGCCTTTTTCGCTCGTATGGCTACATCATCCACGATGGTGATCCCGCCTTCTGTCATTTGTTTGTTTCGTTTGACCAGGAGGATCTTTCCTTTGAGGGATTTCTTTTTGAAATCTTTCGCTTTTCCATTTCCCAGATTGACAATCGAGTGGGTACCTTTCATCGGAAAAGCCGGTGAAGAGGTAATGATGTTCATCTCCATTTTCTTTTTATCGCCGGCTACTTGGACGACGGGTAACGGAATGACTTTTGTAGAGGCTCCGACGGAAATCACGTCCATAGCGGTACCCGGAGTTCCCGCTGACCATCCTTCAGGTCCGTCGTTTCCATTGGCGACAACCGTGACGACTCCGTGTTCGGTTGCCCGTTTGACAGCTTGAACCAGCGGGCCATCGGGGACATTGACGGAAGCTCCGAGGGACAGGTTCATCACGTCTGCTCCGTCTTTTACGGCTCGGTCGATCCCGGCTAAGATGTCCTCGTTGGTGCCTACTCCGTTTTCGTCCAGTACCCGGTAGGCCAAGATCGAAGCATCTGGAGCGACGCCCTTAATCTTTCCCTTGGCCGCGATTGTACCTGCCACATGGGTGCCATGGCCGGCCTCATCTTGGGGGGTGCGATCTTTTTCAACGAAATCATAACCGCCTACGATTTTCCCTTTCAAATCGGGATGTTTGGCATCCACACCGGAATCAACCACCGCGACTTTCATGCCTTTCCCTGTCAGAGAATTCCCCTGGCTGTCTTTTTCTTTCCACGTGGAGGTTGCACCAATGAGGGGAGAGCTCTCTTTCATGGTGGCTCGGTATTTTCGAATCGGATAAATGCGTTTAATCTCGGGTAAAGCAGCTAATTTTTCTACTTCTTCCCCTTTTAAGCGGACGGACATTCCCGCAAAAACGGTATCGTAGGTTTCTTTTACCTGAAGTTGAGGAGCGACTTCCTTTAAGTCCGAAGTGAGTGTTTGTTGCTCCTGCTGTAATTCTTTCCGATATTGATTTGCGTTTTGTCTGGGTAGTTCCTCAGATTTAGCCAACTTCTGAAAAGCAGCCGTCGGAGCACTGTTCATCTCCACCAGTACAGAAACGCGCTTTCCCGATTGAACGGGCACCCCGGGAGCCAGTTTGTGTTTTTGGAATTCACGCAATTTCGCATTCAAAAATCCTTCTGAAGGAGATGCTTGAGCAGGGGACGAGGAATTCAATCCCAAACCGGATAATAAAAGCGTGGTACATACAACCACAGGCCATACTTTTTTCACGGGTAAACCTCCTTATGTAGATGATTGCAGATATATAGGAAACTTTTGTGAACGCGTTTGACATCCCTACCCTTCCTAGATTCGTTAAATGACTTCTATTCCGTTTTTATATTATACCATTTTTTAACGAAATTTGATCAGAGAGTGATCATTGTCGTAAAAAGGTAATTTTATTTTTTATAGAAGAAATTGAGCGTGTGAATTGGTAAATGATTGGGAGGTCGAACGCATTCCGGCTTAAGCATGACACAAGATTCGAATAAGAATCGATTTTCCTTACGAAGACCTTACCTATTTGTAATTCTCGCAATGGACAGAAATCGACGGTGACCGGTTCGTTCTTCCTTTAATTCCTCCCTACGCCTCGACAGCCTTAAGAGCGGGTGCTATCCTTAACATAACTTTACGGCTGGGAAAAGGGGGGCGTCCATTTGCGGAAGACTCGATTGGATAACGTACCGATCTCGGAGGCTCGGGAACGGTTACTCGCCGCCGCCTCTCTGGTTCCCGATGTAGAAGAGGTGTCGGTCACCCGCTCTACGGGATGGATGACGGCAGAACCGGTCTTCGCCCGCTTTTCGATGCCAGCCTATCCCGCTGCAGCTATGGATGGGATCGCCGTGAAGGCTGTCTTGACAGAACGTGCCTCTTCAGAGTCCCCGATCCTGTTGATGGAAGGGCGGGACTTTGACTATATCAATACTGGCGACCCGCTCCCAGCGAACCGGGACGCTGTCATCATGATCGAGCACGTGCGTGAGCGAGAAGAGGGTTTGGCGGAAGTTCGCACAGCAATTCCCCCTTGGAAGCATGTGCGGCAGGCGGGAGAGGATGTGGCCGCAGGAGAAATGATCATCCCTGCTCGTCACCGGATTCGTCCCGTCGATATAGGAGCGATGCTGGCCGGCGGTAGGACGCAGGTAAAGGTATTGAAAAAACCTCGTGGGGCGATCATTCCGACGGGATCGGAAATGGTCACTCCCGGTACTTTGCCAAAGCGGGGACAAATTATTGAGTTTAACGGGGCGGTTTTTGCCTCTTATTTGGAAGAATGGGGGGCCGAAGCGGTGAACCGAGGAATCGTCCCCGACGATCCGGAAGCGATTCGGCAGGCGGTGCTCGACTCGGTAGCGGATTGTGACTTCGTCATTCTGAATGCAGGCTCCTCTGCGGGTACCAGGGATTATACCTATCAGGTACTGTCGGAATTGGGAGATGTCCTGCTGCATGGAGTGGCTGCTCGTCCGGGGAAACCGGTGGTCTTGGCCGTAGTTAAGGGGAAGCCGGTCCTTGGACTTCCCGGGTATCCGGTGTCCGCTTACCACTCCCTTGACTGGTTTGCCCGTCCTTTGATCCAAACCTGGTATGGGGAAAGGGAAGGAGAGGGTCGTCGATTGACGGTGCGCCTATCCCGTTCCATCTCCGGGAAGCTGGGAGCGGAGGATTTTATCCGGCTGGGCGTTATCTATAAGGAAGGAGAATTTTGGGCTTTTCCCCTTCAACGAGGGGCGGGAGTAACGATGTCTCTGGTGAAAGCCGATGCTCTCCTACGCATTCCTTCCCAAGAATCCGGTTGGGAAGCGGGTGAGCGGGTAGAAGTGGAGGGGCTTCGTTCCCCATCGGAAATAGCACGCACCTTGTGGTTGGCTGGGGAGGATGACCCCCTGTTGGATCGGTTGGCTTCTCTTTTTCAACAGCAACACCCGGGCTGGTCCTTACGGCGGTTATCCGGGAACGGCGATAATCGCTCTGGCGGCGATTGGCACGGGTTAGTAGGCGTTGCGGATAGGATGCGGGAAACTTTCGATCCGGCAGGAGGAGTTTTCTTTCGCTTGGTGGAACGGGAGTGGGGCTGGCTAACGATGCCGGAAAATCGGGGAAGGATATTCGGGGGGAAGGGTATTCCCAAGGCAGACCTTGGTCTCATTCGTCCGGCTGCTGGGAGCGGATTGGATGACGGGTTGGATAGGAAGTACCGAGAGGCAGAGGAGCTACTGGAGGGGCGATTGCGGAGAGAGCCGACTCTCCTGAAGGCGGCGGCAGCCGTGGCCTCAGGAACTGCTGACGTGGCTGTTGGAACCCGGACGGCGGCGCACCCATTTGGCCTTTCCTTTATCCCCGCTGGAATCCTCCCCCTGGATTTGTGGCTTCCAAACGCCACCTTGAAAACGGAGGGAGGAGGGAGGCTCCTTTCCACCCTTCGATCCCGAGCTTTCCAGCAGGCGGCGGAGGAACTGCCTGGTTATAGCACTCGGTCGACGGGAGAAAAATTGGAACAATCAAACGAAGGGGTGGTCTCATGGGACAACCAGAACCAGTGACAGACCGATTGGGACGACCGCTCCGAGATCTGAGGGTATCCATCACTGACCGTTGCAATTTTCGCTGTCGGTACTGTATGCCAGCAGAGGTTTTCGGACCTGATTATCCCTTTTTACCCCGCAAAGAATTGCTTACCTTTGAAGAGATCACACGACTCGTTCGCCTGTTTTCGGGCTTCGGTGTGGAAAAAATCCGTCTGACTGGAGGGGAACCTCTTCTCCGCAAGGATCTTCCCCAACTGGTTCGGATGATTAAAGGGGTGCCGGGGATCCGTGATGTGGCCCTGACCACCAACGCCTCTCTGCTGGAAAAGCAGGCGGAAGCACTTCGGGATGCGGGCCTGGATCGAATCAATGTCAGCCTCGATGCCTTGGACGAAACCGTCTTTGCCGAGATGACCGGGAGGCGATCCGCCGTCGACCGTGTCCTTTCGGGAATCGAGGCTGCCGCCCGGGTTGGCTTGGTGGTTAAAGTGAATATGGTTGTCCAGAAAGGGGTCAATGAAAGTCAGATCTTGCCCATGGCCCGTTTTTTCCGGGATAAAGCCCACATCCTTCGCTTTATTGAATACATGGATGTAGGGAATAGCAACGGGTGGGATCTTTCCCAGGTGGTTTCCAAACAGGAAATCGTGAACCGTATTCATCGGGAGATGCCTCTTGTACCCGTTGATCCCAATTACTTCGGTGAAGTGGCATCCCGTTATCGTTACGAGGGAAGCGATCAGGAAATCGGCGTCATCTCCTCGGTAACGGATACCTTTTGCGGTAGCTGCACCCGGGCCCGCCTGTCGGCGGACGGTCGGCTGTATACCTGCCTGTTCGCTTCAGAGGGGACCGATCTGCGAGGCCCTTTGCGGGAAGCGGAAACCGATGAACAGTTGGCGAATCACATTCGAAACATTTGGCGGGACCGGCAGGACCGTTACTCGGAAGAACGCCTCGCCGATACCCCGACCGCGCCTCGCAAGAAAGTAGAAATGTCTTATATCGGGGGTTGAAAAGAGGATGAACCAGGAAAATCCGTTTACCCATATCAATGATCAAGGACGAGCCCGCATGGTCGATGTGAGCGGAAAAGCCGTCACCCGGCGGACAGCGACAGCCAGAGCCGTCATCCGTATGCAACCACAAACCCTGACGGCGATCCGGGAAGGGAGCGTAAGTAAGGGGGATGTACTGGCGGTAGCCCAGGTGGCGGGGATCATGGCTGCCAAGAAAACGCCGGAACTGATTCCCATGTGTCATCCGATTCCGATCCGGGGAGCCGATATCATTTTTTCCTATGAAGGGGTGGAGCGACTGGTGGTTGAGGCGACAGTAAAGACGGACAACGTAACCGGCGTCGAGATGGAAGCCCTGACAGCCGCTTCCGTGACCGCTCTCACCATTTACGATATGTGTAAGTCCTTGGATAAAGGGATGACGGTGGAAGAGACAAGCCTTCTATCCAAAACCGGGGGCAAGAGCGGCGATTATCAACGGGAGGAAAGATGAGCATGTGGCGCGTTGGTATCTTAACCGCCAGTGACAAAGGCTACCGGGGTGAACGGGAAGACCGGAGCGGCAGGGAAATTGCTACCCTGGTTACGCGTATCGGCGGGGAACGTATCGTCCATGAGGTGATCCCCGACGAGTGGGCAGTGATCCGCCGCACCCTGATCCGTATGTGTGATCAGGAACAGGTGGATCTCATCCTCACCACGGGTGGCACGGGGTTTGCTCCCCGGGATGTTACACCAGAAGCCACCCGTTCCGTCATCGAGCGGGAGGTGCCGGGAATTCCCGAGGCGATGCGACTCGCCTCATTGGAAAAAACGAAGTTCGCTGTCCTCTCCCGCTCGGTGGCAGGAATTCGAGGCTCTACGCTGATCATCAATCTGCCGGGAAGTCCCAAAGCAGTACGTGAGTGCCTAGAGGCGATCCTCGATGTGCTTCCTCATGCCTTGGAAATATTGACTGAAAGATTCGGTGATCACGATTAACCGGGGCTGGATCTATCAACGGCGGATTAGAGGGTCGATGGAAAGGAGAATTTGATGGGAAACTGGCGTGTGAAGGTAGTGGGAGCGGTGGAGTCTCCCTATGAATTGACAGAGGAAATCGCCAACCGAATGAATGATGGGTCCGTCCGTCCCGAGGAACGGGTACCAGGAGTGGACGGGAAGGCGGTCAGCTTAAAAGCCGTTCTAGGGTATGCTGTGCTTACCCGCGGTGCAACCCATGTACGCTTTATCGCTGCGGACGAATTTCAGGCGGATATTCCCCTGAAGGAATTGGAGCAAGCTTTTTTCCTTTATCAGCGTCAGGAGGGACGCCCTCTTGAACGAGGAGGACCCCTCCGTCTCTACGTTCCTGACGGGAGCAGTAACTGCCTCAATGTCAAATCCGTCACCGAGGTGCAAGTGGTCGCACGGGAGAAGGAAGATGCAGACCGGTCGGCATCTTTCGGCTTCAGACAAACCCTTTCGCCGGATACTCTTCGTCTGAAGCACCGTTGAAGGGCCATGGAGACATATAGGCTCGACGACCACAAAGGATTCTACAGGACATCGGTTCCCTTTCATACAGTCTTCGATCAGCCCTTTTGAGCAGGAGAATATCAGGCGATTTTTTCTCGAAAAAACCGTTGACGTCTTCATCAGATGTATGCTACTCTGTTAAAGCGCCTTGAGGGACGGGCCTCATATGAAATGCGGCGGTTAAGAGGTTAAAAAAACTCTTGCTTTTTCTCCTCTCATCCGTTATAATGAATCATGTCGCTTTCAAGTGGTCCTCCGTAGCTCAATGGTAGAGCGTCCGGCTGTTAACCGGTAGGTTGCAGGTTCGAGTCCTGCCGGAGGAGCCAATGAGGAGAGATACTCAAGAGGCCGAAGAGGACGGTTTGCTAAACCGTTAGGGGGCTCTATGGCCCCGCGCGGGTTCGAATCCCGCTCTCTCCGCCATATTTGTTCCACAAGCGCTTTAGACACAAGGCCCGTTGGTGAAGCGGTTAACACACCAGCCTTTCACGCTGGCATTCAGGGGTTCGAATCCCCTACGGGTCACCAGGTATCGGACGGTTAGCTCAGGGGGAGAGCACCTGCTTCACACGCAGGGGGTCGGCGGTTCAATCCCGTCACCGTCCACCATACGCGGAGCTGTGGTGAAGTTGGAGTTCACGCCGGCCTGTCACGCCGGAGGTCGCGGGTTCGAGTCCCGTCAGCTCCGCCATTATTATGGCGGCCATGGCGAAGTGGTTAACGCACCGGATTGTGGCTCCGGCATTCGTGGGTTCGATTCCCACTGGTCGCCCCAATTTTTTATTAAAGCACCCTTATCCTTCTATCCTATTGAAGTGATGGGGCGTAGCCAAGCGGTAAGGCAACGGACTTTGACTCCGTGATGCGTAGGTTCGATCCCTACCGCCCCAGCCAACCGTGAGCCATTAGCTCAGTTGGTAGAGCACCTGACTTTTAATCAGGGTGTCGCAGGTTCGAGCCCTGCATGGCTCACCAATATAGAACGTACGCGGCAAACCAATCCGACAGGATGGTTTGCCGCTTTTAGTATGTGCAGATATGTCGGTTCCTACTCACGAAAACAAATTCATCTGACAAGAGAAGCCGGGAGAAACAACTGGCTTTGGTTTGAAGATGGGCCCGGGGGTTTGTGCCGGGATATTTTTGAGATTGGCTGTTAAATTTAATAGAAAAAGACAGCTATAAAGAGCAATCATACAGAATATCGGTAAAGGTTTGGAAAAACAGCGAAAGGGAACCTCGACAAATATACCAAAAAACGTATAAGTTACAAGGAGTTCTTTTTTATGAGCAAAAAAGAAATGGGGGACCCCCATGGGCTGTCTTTTTAAGATGATAGCGGCTGTTACCTTCATGACCTTGGTGATCGCCTCAGTACTGGGGATTTAAGGGTTTCAGGCCAGGGAGGATCACATCGTTAAGACGGATTGTTAGAATCTTTTCAGCAGTAGGGATGAAAACCCTGAGGGAGGTAAGTAATGAGTGGATACAAGTTCGTTAAAATAATAGGTATCCTTATTGGCCTTTTTGTTCTCTTCACGCTCGTGTCGTTGGTTACGTTTGATTGGCTCATGGCCCATCTACAACCTGACTAATTGGATGAACACCCATTCTCGGCCTAACGGTCGGGGATTTTTGTTTTCATGACTGGACATGATTACAAACGGGGTTTCCTCTGTCGTCCGCGCTCCTTTAAATAATTTGTGCTATCATTTATAGAAGGATAAATAGAGGGAGCCAACGGCTTTGCTGAAACAGTTGGATCGGGATTTTAAACGGCATTGGCAAGAATAATTAGAAGAACTAATCTAGTTTATTCATATTACTATGTCCCAACCTGGATAGGCATTTTAAGCCGGAATAAAGAGACAACAAGGACTGGGAGGGGATGACCATTCATACGTTTTGCCGGAACCCTCTTGTTAAGGGTTTGACCTGTATCCGTTGTGGTACTTCTTATCAGGAGGGAGACTTTTTTACTGGATGTCCGGCTTGCCGGCAATCGGGACATCCGTCTAGCCTGCGAGTGGATTACCGTTCCATGCTCCCTTGGGATCGGGATGGGAAGAAACCGGGCATGATGCGTTATGGAAATCGGTTGCCGTATACGATTTTTCCAACGCTTGGTGAGGGAAATACCCCGTTGTTGGAGCTTCCTCGCCTAGCTGACAAGCTAGGGATCAGCTCTTTTCGGATGAAAGATGAAGGACAAAACCCCACCGGTTCTCACAAGGACCGCTTTAGTCCCCTCGTTATAGCTCGGGCATTGGAGACCGACGCACGTGTCCTTGTCACAGCATCGAGTGGAAACGCCGGCTTGTCGGTGACCTCCTATGCCGCTTTTGCTGGGCTGGACTGTGTAGTCATCTCCCAAGAAAACCTCAACAAAGGGTTACAAAAAGCGATCCAAGGCACTGGAGCAAAGTTGCTTCTCATGAATCAGCCCCATGAACGCTGGGAGCTCATGCACCGTTTCGTGGAAGAAGAGGGCTATTTCCCGGTCACGAATTACATCAATCCCCCGGTCGGAAGCCACCCCTGTGGTGTTCAGGGTTATAAAACGATTGCCTATGAAATCTACGAACAGTCAGGGAATCGGGCACCCGATGCCGTACTGGTACCGACCTCTCGCGGAGATCTACTGTGGGGAATCAAAGAAGGCTTTGATGAGTTATCTCGTATCGGTCTCATCCAGCGTATCCCCCGCTTGGTAGCCATAGAGCCGATCCCACGTCTGAGTGAAGTCTTGGTGGGAGAAGACTGGCGCAAGGAGTTTACCGATGGCCATACACCGCTTCTTTCCATTGGAGGCAACACGGTTGCTTGGCAGGCAGTATCAGCACTACAGGAGACCGAGGGTAGTGCTGTGGTAGTCGGTGCCGAAGAAGCTTCTGCCGCCCAGGAGGAACTGGAGCAGCATGGGCTCTATCTGGAATTGTCCTCCGCCACGATTCTAGCCGCTGCCCGTCAGTTGATTCAAAAACGATGGATAAAGCCGGAGGAGTATGTGATAGCGGTTGGAACGTCCCATGGATGGAAATTGTGAGAGGAGCATCAATCGGGGGGCTTCCATAAGCGTCGTTGATCTCTAACGTGGTCTGTTAAGGTAAGAGAAAACCCCCGCATTTCTGACTTTAAAAAAACTACGTATCTCGTACCCCTCATCCGTCTTGCTTGACTTCAACCGCAACCTGTATGCTTGCTGTTTTGTCCCAAAAACTTTCTTATTTATTCATTTCATTTACACCTGCTTTTCTAGAGCCTTCATACTAATTTGATACAGAATCCTGTACCGTTGGGTTGAAGCCTTTAACAATTAGCCATATAGCCAAAACCAATTGTTGAAAGGCTATTGGAATGTTCAACATCATGTAGGTTTCATCCAGACCGATGAAGCGAATCATAAATAATAAGCTTGCCAATATGGACAATGTAGATCCAATAAGACCCCAAACTGACAACCAACGTGGAACTAGTTTTGTTTGGTAAAATATGCAGTTAAACAAGAGCATAGCCAAAACAAATGCCAGTGTCGTTGCCACATGGTTTACCAAATCACGTCCTGCTTGCAACAATCCACCTAAGGTCTGAAAATACGATTCATCCAGAGTTCCAACTTTTGTAAATTCGTGGCTTAATGTCAATAGCAACAGAAGAATGATTACACCAATAATAATGAACACACCTGCAATAATGCCGAAAGCAACAGATCCAAGAGCTAAACCTTTATTATGCTTACTTAAAATTGGATACATCAAAATAGGAATACCAACATATGCAGCAACCATTAACAACTGGAAAAACGCTCCTATTAGTACCTGGTTTTCATATGTAATAGCCTTGACTATGTAGTCTGCTCCATCTATAACAGGAACAACACTAAATATACCCGCAACCATCCCGGCTATTAATAACAATCCAGTAATTACTGCAGACCTTCTATCTGAACTTGCACTCTTTCTCAACATATTTAACCTCCCTATAATATCTACCTTTAAAAAATATAACATGGTAAGGTAAGATAAAACAGATACTTTAATATGATTAGGCCTCTGTCAAGAAAGTGGACACTACCAAAAATATTATGACCCTTTCTTAGATGAATTCGTTTCCTATTCTAGAAAACTCAATGTGTCTGTAGATCGTTTCAATCGCTTTTCTTTTGTCTTAATATAATTTCAAGTAAATTGCGATAACTATCTTGACAAAGGCCGATTTTAACCAGCTCCACTGTCCTACCCCCCTTCTGTCGAAACTTAACCCAAGGGGCAGGACAACGACGATTCTTCTTGCCTATGTCTCTTAATGATACCTCAAGTCATCTGGTAAATCTATGAAAATGCCCAAAAGGAACCCTAGATAAGCAGCCAAAAAAGGATCCCTCACTTCTTTTTTGAAAAACCGCTTGACTCAACCTATGCCCCGTGGTAAGATAGTTCTTGTCGACGCGAGGCGAAGACATTTCGACGCTGAAGCCAATCAGAGGTTGAAACAGCGTTATTTTGCGGGTGTGGCGGAATTGGCAGACGCACTAGATTTAGGATCTAGCGCCTCCGGCGTGGGGGTTCGAGTCCCTCCACCCGCACCAGACAATTTTAAGAAACGGGCGGTCGTGGTGGAATCGGCAGACACGCTATCTTGAGGGGGTAGTGGCCGCAAGGCCGTGCGAGTTCGAGTCTCGCCGACCGCACCAATTTTCTTTCTTCATTGCTTTCCGGGGTGTGGCTCAGCTTGGTAGAGCGCCTCGTTCGGGACGAGGAGGTCGCAGGTTCAAATCCTGTCACCCCGACCATTAAAAGAGAACCAGTGATTATGCGGGTGTAGTTCAGTGGTAGAACATCGGCCTTCCAAGCCGAATGCGAGGGTTCGATTCCCTTCACCCGCTCCAAAGACGGACCGCAGCTTATCGGCTGCGGTTTTTGTATAGGTTTTTTGTCGAAGATGAAAGGGGAAGGGGTGTCCATGATGAGGGATGAATTCCAGTTGATCCGGGAGTTGCTTCGGCACCGGCCCCGACCGGGAAACGAGGTGGAAGTGGACGTAGGAGATGACGCCGCCGTTATCTGTCCTCGGTCGGGGATGTCCCTGGTGGTAACCTGTGATACGATGATGGAAACCGTTCATTTCCTTCCCTGTACCATGGCCGCCTCGGATATCGGCTGGAAGGGGATGGCTGCCAATATCAGTGATATCGCGGCCATGGGCGGCAATCCCATTGGGGCGGTCATTTCCCTGGCGGCACCGGAAGAGTGGTCGGATGGCCAATTGGCGGAGGTTTACCGGGGATTGGGAGAAGCGGCCCAGCGCTTCGGAGTATCCATCCTTGGCGGGGATACCGTCCGTTCTCCGAAGCATCTGGTCCTGACAATCACGCTGCTGGGAGAAGTGGAGAAAGGGAAAGCCCTGTTGCGATCATCTGCCCGACCGGGGGATATCGTCTTTGTTACGGGAGATTTGGGGAGCTCTGCTGCCGGGCTTCATCTCCTTCAACGGGAAGATGCTGAGGAGTGGCAAGGGTGTTTTTCCTCCTTGGTTCAAGCTCATCAACGCCCTATTCCCCGAGTGGATGCAGGCCGTTTGCTCCTTGCCTCCGGCTTAGTCCCGGCCTGTGATGACATCAGTGACGGATTGGCGCAGGAGGCTTCCGAGATTGCCGAAGCGAGCGGAGTCCGGCTGGTGCTGGAGGGGGAGCGAATTCCTTTGGCGCCGGATATGCGGGCTTATGCATGGGAGTGCGGAATCGATCCGCTCAACTGGGCGTTGAGTGGCGGGGAGGACTTTCAGCTTTTGGGGACAGGCTCCAGAGACACCTGGGAGGCACTCCGGGAGCGGGCGACCGCTTGCGGAATTGACCTGATCCCCGTCGGCTGGGTGGAAGCGGGAACCCCAGGGGTAGACTATGTAGAAAACGGGAAACGAAAACCATTAACTCAAAAAGGGTATAACCATTTTGCGGCAAACGGGTGATCCAAGTGAAAGGATGTCGATTTGTTACCAACAGCGCGGATGAGACGCGGGAATTAGCCGGTCGGCTAGCTGAACGGTTCCAACCTGGGGATGTGGTTGCCCTCGAGGGAGATCTGGGTGCGGGGAAAACGACCTTTTCCCAGGGGGTAGCGAAAGGATTGGGGATAGAAGAATCGATTGACAGCCCCACCTTCACGCTTATCAAGGAGTATGGAGAAGGACGGCTTCCTTTTTACCATATGGATGTTTACCGGTTGGACTCCCCCGATGAGGAACTGGGGTGGGATGAGTACTTTTACGGAGACGGAGTGACGCTGGTGGAATGGGCAGAACGGATCCAGAACTGGCTGCCGGACCGGTTGATTCGGGTAGCCATCCGGCATTTGGAAAGCGGCGGCAGGGAAATCACCGTTCTCCCGCCGGATGAGTGTGAGGAACGAATCTGCCGGGGGGGAAAAGCGTGATGAAGTGGTTGGCCATAGATACGTCGACCCTGGTATTGGGAGTGGCCGTTATGGAGGAAGGGGGCCTCCTCGGGGAAGTTACCACGAACTTACATAAAAATCATTCTGTTCGATTGATGCCCACCGTCGCTCGCCTGCTAGAGGATCTGGATCTGTCGGTGTCTGATCTGGATGCTGTGGCCGTTGCGGGCGGCCCAGGCTCCTATACGGGGATACGGATCGGTTTTACTACCGCCAAGACGATCGCCTGGAGCCGGGATATTCCCCTGTACCGTGTATCCAGTCTGGCGGTATTGGCGATGAACGGCCTCCGGTTTCCCGGGGGGGTCGTCCCGCTGTTTGATGCCCGTCGCAATCGGGTCTATACCGGATTGTATCAAGGGAGGCTGGGGGAGGTCATCCCAGCGCTCCCGGAGCGGGTCATCGATTTGGATCAGTGGCTGATGGAGTTGAGAGGGAAGGGGCCGCTTCTCTTTTTAGGAGATGATACGGCTCGGTTTCGTGACCGGATTATTGAGGTGCTGGGAGGAGAAGCCCATTTCGGGTTGGCTGCAGAAAATGTGTCTCGTGCCTCTCTTTTGGGAGAGTTGGCCATCGCCAGCCGGAGGCGGGGCGAAGATCCGGAACTGGAAGATGCTGCCCCGAATTATCTGCAACTGGCCGAGGCGGAAGCCAAATGGTTGAAGGGTCAGACGAACGGAGTGACCAAGGATGGAGCGTCTACCGATTGAATTTCGGCCGATGACCCTGGGGGACATTCCCGCCGTCCTGCAAGTGGAACAGGCTTCTTTCACCACTCCCTGGACACGGCAGGCTTTTTACAACGAATTGGCTTACAATCAATTTGCCCAATATATGGTGGTGGAGAAGGAAGGCCGTGTCATCGGCTACTGTGGAATGTGGCTGATCTTGAATGAAGCGCATATTACCAATATCGCCATCCATCCCGATTACCGGGGGAGGGGGATCGGGGAGATGATGATCGACGGCATGATGGCGTTGGCACGGGAGGCGGGAGCAGACAGCATGACCCTGGAGGTGCGCGTCTCCAATGCGATCGCCCAACAACTGTACCGAAAAAAAGGCTTTGAAATGACGGGCATCCGACCGCGTTATTATACAGATAACCAAGAAGATGCCATGATCATGTGGGCGAAACTGGATGGAGGATCCGATGAAGCAGACAGAGAAGTGCTTGGTGCTGGGTATTGAGACAAGCTGTGATGAAACTTCCGCAGCTGTGGTGGAAAACGGACATATCCTAAAATCCAATCTCATTTCTTCCCAGATGGATGTACACCGCCGTTTTGGCGGGGTGGTGCCGGAAGTGGCTTCCCGTCGCCATGTGGAACGGGTAACGCAGATTATCCAACAAGCCTTGGATGAAGCAGAGGTGCGGCTGACCGACCTGTCCGCTGTTACTGTTACCCAGGGACCAGGGCTGGTAGGGGCGTTGTTGATTGGGGTCTCAGCGGCGAAGGCCCTTTCCTTTGCTGCTGGCTTGCCTTTGGTAGGGGTCCATCATATAGCGGGTCATATCTATGCCAGCCATCTGGTGGAACCTTTACAGTTTCCCCTCGTGGCCTTGGTGGCTTCGGGGGGCCATACGGAGCTCATCTATATGCCGGATCACAACCGGTTCGAACGGTTGGGCAAAACCCGGGATGATGCCGCGGGGGAAGCATTTGACAAGGTGGCCCGAGTGCTGGATCTGCCTTATCCCGGAGGCCCCCATATCGACCGGCTGGCTAAGGAAGGGATTGCCACATTGGATCTCCCTCGGGCCTGGCTGGAACCGGACTCTCTCGATTTTAGTTTCAGCGGGCTGAAATCAGCGGTCATCAATCTCCTCCATAATACCCGCCAACGGGGAGAGGAACTGAACAAAGCGGACTTAGCTGCCAGCTTTCAGGATTCCGTTGTCGAAGTTTTGGTGGAAAAGGCCATCCGAGCGGCGAAAATGAAGGGAGTTTCCGAGCTGGTCCTGGCCGGAGGGGTCTCCGCCAACTCTCACCTCCGGGAATCTCTTACTCTCCGTTGTAAAGAGGAAGGTCTGCATCTGCGAGTGCCTCCCTTGAAGTTGTGTACAGACAACGCGGCCATGATCGCAGCCGCCGGTACCTACCGATTCCGGGACGGTCAACTGGCCGGGTTAAACCTGAACGCAGAACCCAATCTATCTTTAGTGTAAGGGAAAAGAACGGCGTTAAGCGCCGTTCTTTTGTTTTTTGCCGAAGAAAAAGCTGTTTCCATTGTGGATGGATGTGGATAAAAAGAGGGGGATGTCTGTGGGTTTTGTGGATAAGTTGTGTGGATAACGAGATATCGGTGGTTTGATTGTGGATAAAACTGTGGATACCTTGTGGAGGATCTGGGGACATACAACCACAGGCTTGGGGAACCCTAGCTATGGAGTGTGGAATGTTTGAGGGAGGGGCGGTTGTTGCGAATCGGCTGGTTGGTGCTTATCCTTTCTCTGCTGGCAGGGGGATGGAACGGAGAAAATCTCAAGGTTTCCGCACAGCCTGGGAAGCTGGGAGAAGAGCCGCTCAGACAAATTTGGGTGGTTAATATCCATGGCTTAACCTTGGGCGATCTGCGGGAAACCTCTTTTCCCCATTTGCGGGAATGGCTCCATCATTCCGTTGTCGGGGGGATGAATCTAAAAACCGGAGGGAAGGAAACGGAAGCCAATCGCTATGCGACGCTGGGTGCCGGGACGCGGGCGGTCGCTCCTACTGGAGAGATGTTCTATCATCCGAAGGAACAACCGGATCCCACCTTGGCACCGACCCATCTCGCGGCGGGCCTCCTTTACGCTCAACGCATGGGGCGGATCCCTCCCTCTCATGCAGTGATTTATCCCGGTATTATGGAATATGTGCGACAGAATGAGGAATCCCCTTATGAGGTTCAACCGGGGGCGCTGGGGGAAGTTTTGAAGCAGAAGGGGTTACACGTTCTTGCCCTCGGCAATATGGACGAAGGGGAAAAACCGGTCCGTTACGCTCCTTTTTTAACCATGGACAAGAGGGGGGTGACGGAAGAAGGAGAAATCGGGGTGAACACACTTTCCTCAGCACCCGGTCGCCCTTTTGGTGTAAAGACGAATTACCGGCGGTTGGAAGAGCGTTTGTTTTCCTGGAATAAGCCCGGGTTGGCTGTCATTGACCTAGGTGATCTTCACCGCTTACAGCAGTTTGCCGGTCAGATGCTCCCGGAGCAACATGAGCGGGTGAAAAAAGAAGTATTGGGGGAAGTGGATCGTTTTATTGGGAAAGTAATGGCCCAGGCGGACCGCGATACCGCGGCTGTCCTCGTTTCTCCAGGGACCGGAGTTCCAGTGGAAAAATCGGAAGCAGAAGGGTTGCTGCCTTTGCTCGTCTATCGGAAGGGAGAGCCGACAGGGTTGTTGCGTTCAGCGACCACCCGACGGCCCGGGATCATCGCCAACATCGACTTGGCCCCTACCCTGCTCCAATTGCTGGGGATCGATTCCCCTCGGGAAATGGCCGGACAGCCGATGCAACGGGTCGGGGGTACCTTGGCCGAATTTTGGGGCACGGTCGAACGGACAGAAACCATCAACCGGCTTCGCCCATCCGTCCTGTACTCCTATGTCTTGTTCCAGATCATGGTTCTCCTCATCGGTTTGGCCCGTTTGTTGCGGGAACCTCGTCGACCGGGGAGCGGTGTGCAGGCAGTTTTGCTCGGGGTGATGCTCACGCCTTTTCTGTTCCTGATGGTGTCGGGTGTAACGGCGCGTTCTTACTGGATCGTGTCGGCTCTTGTTTTTGCGGCGGGGATGGTCGCTTCCCTATTGATGTCCCGGCTCCGCACTCTCCCTCTCCTGTTTTGGACAGGGCTGGTCGGGTTTTTACCTGTGATTTTGGATGGCTGTCTGGGCGGTCCCTTAATCCAACAGTCCTTTCTCGGCTATGATCCGATCAAAGGTGCACGGTACTACGGGATTGGTAATGAATACATGGGGGTGGTTCTCGGTTCCACTATCCTAACCGCCGCCGCCTGGCTGGAAAAGAGAGGGACCATATCCAAACGGGTCCAGTTGGTGATAGGAATCCTTTTTCTCGGTGTCGTCCTTTTTTTTGCAGCTCCATTCTGGGGTACCAACGCGGGTGGTGCATTGGCCTGTGCCGTCGGTTTCGGCGTAGCCTGGGTACGTTTCTTTCATCGGGGGAGTCGCCGTTGGTTGTTGTGGCAAGCGGGGATTTTCTTGGTTGCTGGCGGTTTGGTCCTGTACCTGATGAATATGGTCTTCCATGTTGGTGCCCCCACCCATATCGGGCGTGCTTTTGGCCTCCTCAGTGAAGGGAATTTGGAAGAAATCCTTCATATCATGGATCGAAAATTGCACATGAATTGGAAGTTGATCCAGTTCTCATCCTGGGGAAAACTGTTTCTAGTTTCCCTTGGGACGATGATTCTTCTCTCTCTCCGACCGGCGGGAGGGTTAAAACGATTAATGGAAGCTTATCCTCAGCTTTTCAACGGGTTCGTCGCGATTTTGGCGGGTTCTTTGGCTGCTCTCGCTTTCAACGATTCGGGCATTGTTGCCGCCGCGACGGCGATCGTATACGCGGTGATGCCGGTGATGATTTTGGCCTTTCGGGAGTGGAGTCGGTCTCATGACCCCTCCCCAGAAATCACGGGCTCCCGTACATAAAAACCCCGCCGCGGGTGAGGGCCGGGCGGGGTTGTCAGCTTTCGATTTTATTCTTCCTCGGCTGAAACGGGTTTTAGCGGGCCGGAAAATTCCTGTTCGAATTCTTCTTTGTGGCGGCGCTCGATCTTTTCCGTGACGATCATCGTTACGCCTGTGACCACGAGGATACTAATAAAAAAGAAAGAGAGGAACCAAATCCATCCTTTAAGGTTAATCCAATCCGTAAAGAATTCCAATCCATCAACCTCCTTAGTTTTGACCCCGCTCCGGTCTCTTTTTGTTTTGGAGCATCACCATTATAAACTACAACTTTTGGAGGAATGTTTCGTTCTAATGAAAGATTTATTTTCCATATAAGCCGCGGTTCTGCTTTCCAGCTTCGTTTTTCCGGTAGAATACCGGAAGTCGAATATGATAGAATCTTTGCAAAACCTTGCAGCGGAAGAAGGGAAGGATATGAAGGCACCAGGTGGTATAAAGGGGTCCGGCACCCGTCGGAGCGTTCTTTTGGGAGCTGCTTTCTTGATGGCTACGTCTGCCATTGGGCCTGGGTTTTTGACGCAAACGACGGTGTTTACTGAGCAGTTGCTGGCCAGCTTCGGCTTTGTTATCCTGATCTCCATCCTGCTGGACATCGGGGCCCAATTGAACATTTGGCGGATCATCGCGGTGACAGAAAAGCGGGGACAGGATATTGCCAATGCCGTACTTCCCGGTCTCGGTTATCTGGTAGCTTTTGCTGTCTCCCTTGGAGGATTGGCTTTTAACATCGGAAACTTGGGGGGTGCAGGGCTTGGCGTGCAGGTGATCACAGGACTTGATCCCCGATGGGGTGCAGCCCTCACCGCGATCCTGGCCATCGGAATTTTTCTGTCGAAAGAAGCGGGAATGGCGATGGATCGGATCACCCGATGGTTGGGAGGATTAATGATCCTCCTGACTGCTTACGTTGCCTTTGTAAGCGGCCCCCCGGTGGGAGAAGCCGCCCTCAAAACGGTGGCACCGGACAAGGTGGATCTAATGGCCATTATTACCCTAGTCGGGGGTACTGTGGGAGGATATATTACTTTTGCTGGTGGTCACAGACTTCTCGATGCCGGGATCAGCGGAAAGGGGAGTCTGAGGGAGGTCACAAAGAGCTCTGTTTCGGGAATTTTAGTGGCTTCCCTGATGCGGGTGATCCTGTTTTTGGCCGTCCTGGGCGTCGTGGCCCAGGGGGTGAAATTGTCTCCCGCCAACCCGATGGCGACCGTTTTTGAAACGGCGGCTGGCGGGGTCGGTCTGAAATTGTTCGGCCTTGTCTTATGGGCGGCTTCCGTCACTTCAGTTGTGGGGGCCGCTTATACATCGGTGACCTTCCTCACTTCCTTTTCACCGAAAGTGAAGGAAAAACAGCCCATGTTTGTCATCGGTTTTATCTTGGTATCCACTTTGGTCCTGGTTATGGCCGGGCAACCGGTACAGTTGTTGATCCTTGCAGGAGCGCTCAATGGACTCATTCTTCCCCTTACTTTGGGGACCATTCTCATCGCGGCTCATCAAAAAAGGATTGTTGGATCGTATCGCCATCCCGTCTGGATGACGGCATTTGGTACAGTAGTCGCTCTGGGAACAGCTTGGCTCGGAGGGGTCACCCTCATGGAAAAATTGCCGCAGCTCTTTTCGCAGTAAGTTGAGAAAGAGGGAGAGGGGGCCGTGTATTGTCACTCCATTTTCAACCCCTGGGAGACACGGGAGTGCGGGTCCAGTTTGGAGATCGCATCGATCCGGCGATCAATAACCAAATTCGAAGGTATTGCCGCCGACTGAAGAAGCTGTCGCTGGAAGGCGTAGTGGAGTGGGTACCTTCCTATACAGCGGTTACGGTCTACTACCAGCCTTATCGTGTCAGGTATGGAGAATTGGTCCGCATCCTCTCGGAATTGGTGGAGGAGATAGAATCCGATCAGGAGCTGGAAAGCCGGTTGGTAGAGATTCCTGTCGTTTACGGTGGCAGGTTTGGGCCTGACCTGGAGGAGGTGGCCCGATACAGCGGCCTTACTCCAGAGGAAGTGATCCGTATCCACAGCCAATCACCCTATCGGATCTACATGATGGGATTTGTCCCCGGGTTTCCGTATCTGGGAGGCATGTCGGAGACCATTGCTGTCCCTCGGCTGGAAAAGCCCCGGGAAAAAATCCCCGCCGGTTCCGTGGGGATCGCCGGGGCTCAGACAGGCGTTTACCCCCTGGAAACGCCAGGGGGATGGCGGTTGATCGGGCGGACTCCCCTGCGCCTGTACGACCCGCACCGACATCCGCCGATGTTGCTGGCTGCGGGTGACCATGTGCAGTTTCGACCGATTTCAGAAGAAGAGTACAGCAGCATCGAAGAAGAAGTGGCTCGGGGAAAGAATCCAGTGAAGGAAAAAACGTGGGAGAGTCGGACCGATGAAACTACGGATTGATTTAAACAGTGACTTAGGCGAGAGTTTTGGCTCCTATACCATGGGCCGGGACGAAGAGATTCTGGAATACGTCAGTTCCGCCAATATTGCCTGCGGCTATCATGCTGGAGACCACAACGTCATGCAGAAAACCGTACGAGCAGCCGTGAACAAAGGAGTAGGCCTTGGCGCTCATCCCGGATTGCCGGATTTGTTGGGCTTTGGTCGCCGGTACATCGCCATGGAGCCTGAAGACGTCTTCAATCTGACCCTCTATCAGGTCGGGGCGCTTGCCGCTTTTGCCACCGCTGAAGGGGCGAAACTCCAACATGTCAAACCTCATGGGGCTCTCTTTCATATGGCCTCCAAGGAAGAAGCGATTGCCGAGGCGATCGCCGGGGCTGTGGCTGCAGTGGACAAGGGACTAATCCTATTCGGGCTTGCAGGTAGTCTATTGGTGAAAGCGGGCCGGAAGGAAGGGCTCCCCGTGGCAGAGGAAGTTTTTGCAGATCGGACCTATCTACCTGACGGCACCCTAACTCCTCGTACTCTCCCCGATGCCTTCATCCATGACCCCGGCGAGGCAGCCGCCCGAGTGGTGCGGATGCTGAATGAAGGGAAAGTTCGCGCCGTTGACGGCACGGATATTGAATTAAGAGCGGATACAGTATGTGTTCATGGAGATGACCCCAAAGCCGTGGCTTTCGTCCGTCACCTCTGCGGGGCCTTCGAAGCAGAGGGAATCGATGTGAAACGGGTGGGTGAGTCGTGAATAGGGAAATCCAGGTACTGAAAAGTGGGTTATTGACGACGGTGCAGGACCTGGGGCGGACCGGCTATCAACAGTACGGCATGGTCGTCGCCGGAGCGATGGATTCTTTTTCTTTTCAGGTGGCCAACCTCCTTTTAGGGAATCGCCGGGGAGAAGCAGGGCTGGAAATCACGATCACGGGGCCGGTGCTCTATTTTGGCTGTGATATCCGTATCGCTCTGACCGGGGGAGATTTAGGACCGAAGCTGGATGGGGAAGAGGTGCCGATGTGGAGGAGCCTTCAAGTGAAGGCGGGGCAAATCCTTTCCTTTAGCGGCGCGAGACAGGGAATGAGGGCTTATCTGGCTGTTGCCGGGGGCATCGCTGTAGAGCCAGTGATGGGGAGCAAGTCCACGTATATAAAGGGCGCTCTGGGAGGTTGGCGAGGGCGTAAGCTGAAGGAGGGGGACCGCCTTCCTCTCGCGCAATCCGAGGAGAAATCGGGGAGAGCCGGGCTCCGGCTGGCCCATGATCAACGGCCTGTTTACCGACAAGAGACGGAGTTACGGGTGGTGATGGGGCCTCAGAACGATGCTTTTACTTCAGCAGGGGTGAAAGCGTTTCTCTCTTCTTCCTACGAAGTGACTCCTCAATCGGATCGCATGGGTTACCGGTTGAAAGGTCCGACCATTCGCCACCGGCAGTCGGCCGATATCCTCTCTGATGCCACGGCTCCCGGTTCGGTTCAAGTGCCTGCTGATGGGCAGCCGATTGTGTTGATGGCGGACCGGCAGACGACCGGTGGCTATGCCAAGGTTGCAACGGTGATCTCCGTGGACATCCCATTGCTTGCCCAAGCCGCCCCTGGCCATAAGATCACTTTCCGACAAGTGGATATGGAGGAAGCACAACAGACGGCTATCGATCAGGAACGCTTGTTGCGGAAGCTGGAGGCAGGAGCCCGGGGCCTCGAGGCTCGATAGCTTGTGTTCTCTGGAATATACAAAGAAATCCCCCTTCCACGACGGGGGATTTCCCTTATTCTGCGATTTCTGCCCAGCGTTCCGTCTTTTCTCCGAGGGTGTCCTCCAATTCCATCAAGCGCTGTTGGCGGGAGAGGCTTTCGTCGGGGGAGCCGAAAATCTCCGGACGGCAAAGCTCTTCTTGGATGCGGGCAATCTCTGTTTCTAGAGATTCGATTTCCCGCTCTAGCTCTTCGATTTCTTCTCGAATCCGGCGCTCCTCCCGTTCCCGTTGTCGTTGGAGTCGGACCTCCTCTGTGTAGGAGGTGGCGGAGGGGGTTTCAGGGGTGGATGCTATTCCGGCTTGGGCCTGATTCCTTTCTAGCCAGGCGTTGTAATCCCCGGAGAAGGGATGAACACCTTTGTTTTTTACTTCCCAAATGCCCGTTGCCAGGCGGTTGATGAAATAGCGATCATGGGAGACAAACAGGATGGTGCCGGTGAAGTTCTCCAGCGCTTCTTCCAGCCTCTCCTTCGTGTCCATGTCCAGGTGGTTCGTCGGTTCGTCCATCAGAAGGAGATTGCCTCGGTTGAGGAGGCGTTTTACGAGGGAGAGACGGGCTTTTTCGCCGCCGCTCAAAGCATGGATCGTCTTATAGACATCGTCGCCGCTGAACAGGAATTGTCCGAGAAAAGAACGGACCGTTGTCTGGTCCAGCTTCGGGTGGGCTTTCCAGACTTCCTCCAGAACGGTTTCTTCTTCGCACAATTCTTCCTGCTCCTGAGCGTAATAATCGACCTCGACCCCGGTGCCGAAAGTGATCCGGCCTCCGAGAGGAGGGAGGTGTCCAGCCAGGGTTTTCAGCAGGGTGGTTTTGCCAGTCCCATTGGGGCCTAGGAGTGCGATCCGTTGACCGCGTGCTAGTTGCAAGCTTCCTCCATGAATCAATGGGGCGTTCGGGTCGTAGCCGATGGTGAGATCTTCCGTCTCCAGAACCTGGCGACCGCTTTGGACAGCGGGTTCAAAACGGATCCCCGCCTTTTTCCGTTCAGAGGGTGGGCGGTCCATCCGTTCCATTTTTTCTAAGGCTTTGCGGCGGCTTTGGGCTCGTTTTGTGGTGGAGGCTCGGACGATGTTTTTCTGAATGAAGGTCTCCATCCGCTTGATTTCCGTCTGTTGCTGTTCGTATTCTTTTTCCCATTGAGCGAGATGTTCTGCTTTCTGTCTCATGTAATCAGAGTAGTTTCCGGGGTACCTCGTTGCGTGGCCGCGATCGATCTCATAGACGACTTGGACAAGACGGTCCAGAAACCAGCGGTCATGGGAAACAATCAAGAGGGCGCCGGGATGAGTATCCAGGGTCTGCTCCAGCCAAGTGAGGGCATCCATATCTAGATAGTTGGTCGGCTCATCGAGGATGACGAGGTCGGGGCGTTCCAGCAGCAGTTTGGCCAGGGCGAGGCGGGTTTTTTGTCCACCGCTCAAGGCGCTGACCTTTGTTGATTCCCAATCCAAATGCCCTAGACCCAACCCGTGGAGAGTGCCCCGCGCTCGGGCCTCAAAGCCATATCCCCCGGCTTGCTCAAACCGTTCTTGCAGGCGGGCGTACTGTTCGGCCACTTTGGTGTAACGGAGCTCATCGGAGTAGACGTCTTCCCAGCTCATTTCCTCTTCCAGCTTCCGTAGGTCCGCTTCCATCGCTTTCAAAGGAGCAAAGACCGTTAATACTTCTTCCCAGATTCCACGCTCCGAATTCCACTCCCCCTCCTGAGCGAGGTATCCTACCCGTGCCTGTCTTGAAACGGACACGTCTCCGTTATCAGCGGCAAGGCGTCCGGTCAAGATTTTCAACAGGGTGGATTTGCCGGCACCGTTGGGTCCGATCAGGCCGACTCGTTCTCCGTCTTCGACTCTGAGGTTCACTCCGGCCAGTACCGGCGTACCACCATAGGATTTATGGATGTCTTTTGCTTGTAGAATCGTCACCCGTACTCACCTCCATGATTCACCATCCTCCATTGTAACGGATGGAGGTCCGGGAGGAAACGATGGCCTCTTTGTAAGGGATCCACTCTGGGCGGGCAGCCTGCCGTGGATCATATCCCACACGTGATATAATGAAGCCAATCATTCAGGAGGTGGAGGATTGAAACGAGAAAAAGAAGCGTTGCGGGCCCGGTTATTGCAGAAGCGGAAAGAGATGGAAGCGACGCAGGCGGAACATGAGGCGGCGGCGATCTGCCGGCATTTCAGGGAGTATTCCGCTTTCCGGGAAGCGGGGACTGTTCTTTTTTACATGCCCCATCGTGGGGAGGTGAATGTCCGTCCTTTGCTGATGTGGGCTCGGGAGATGGGGAAACAGGTGCTCCTTCCCCGTGCTCATCCGGCAGGTCGTCTCCTCACCCTCCATCGGGTCGACCATCCGGAGGATGTGACCGCCGGGGCATACGGGATCTTGGAACCGGTAGAACGGCCAGGAAATCAGGTAGCAGCCAAGGAGGTAGACCTGGCAGTGGTGCCCGGTGTGGGCTTCGATACCGCCGGTTACCGGCTTGGCTACGGTGCGGGCTATTATGACCGGTTCTTCGCCAATGAAGGGGCCTCCATCAACCGTATCGGTGTTAGCTATAGCTTTCAGCTGGTAGCGACGGTTTACCCCGAATCTCACGATGAACCCTTGCATGGGTTGGCCATTCCTGATGGGGTGTTGGACCTCCCACTCAAGGGGGCAGCATACGATCGATAGACCCCACTCCTCACAGAAGACCGCCTCGATCCCCTTCTGTCGAGGGGATCAAGGCGGTCAGTGGGTCGTTGGACGTGAAAGGGAGCGTGTTCTTAGCGAATGAAAGAGCCGATGATGGGGTAGTCGTAGCGGCGATCCTTGAGTGCGCTGACGATGCCCATGATGGGAGCGATAAATCCGATCAGAGCGAACAGGATCAGGAAGGGAATTCCGATCAGAAGGAAAGAAAAGATGTACGAAACGGAGACCAATAGCCAGATCACAAAGTGAAAGACCATGGCTTGTTTAGCTAGTCGTTTAAGGTCTTCATCCGAAGTGAACAGCCAGACAAACAGGGGTACCAACAAGGGGGCGAACCAGGTACTTGCATGGACGAGGATTTTCAGGGCTTTCATATCCTCACTCCTTTCATTCTATATTAGACGGTTTTTCCCGGTTTTACCCTGCAATAAGCAATTTTTTTACGGAGATGCAGAGTGCGACAGATTATCGGACAAGCCGCTTAGTACATGATTGGCAATAAAAGTCTGGTAGCCGTCCGTTAAGAAACAGTGAAACCATACACAGGATGATCAGGTGTTGTTACAATAGAAACAATCCGACTGAAAAAAAGCAGCATACCACCGCGAGGGGGAGTCCCAGCATGAAAAGTTCGTTAAAAGAGGTGCATATCTCCCAAGCGGCCGGGCTGGTGTTGGCCCACGACCTGACCCAAGTGGTGCCCGGTCAGTACAAAGGCCCTCTATTCCGGAAAGGGCATGTCGTCCGGGAGGAAGATACCGAGGCTCTTCTATCCATCGGAAAAGAGCACATCTATGTGATCGAGTTGGCGGCTGGGGAGCTCCACGAGAACGATGCGTCCCTTCGTATCGCCGACGCGGTTCGGGGCCCCAACCTGACAGGAACCCAACCCCGGGAAGGGAAAGTGAATCTGAAAGCGAAGATCGACGGCCTGCTCCAAGTGAACCCCGATGCTGTCCATCGTATCAATGGCGTCGAACAGGCCGTGTTGTCCACTCTGAATGACAAAGAACCGGTCCGGGCAGGAGAAATCGTCGCTGCCTGTCGGGTGATCCCTTTGATTTATCCGGAAGAACGATTGAAAGAAGTGGAAGTCATCGCCAGAGAGGCACAACCTGTCCTACAGGTAAAACCGTATCGGGCTCACAACATCGGTGTCGTTACAACCGGGAACGAGATTTACCACGGACGGATCCAGGATCGATTTGGCCCCGTGGTGAAAGAGAAGGTGGAAGGATACGGCTCCCGCATCCTGGGGCAGACCCTGGCGAGTGATGATAAACAGCGGATCATGGACCAGATTGGTTCCTTTATTGATAGCGGGGCAGACATGGTGTTGGTAACCGGCGGCATGTCTGTCGATCCTGATGATCGGACCCCTGGTGCCATCACGGAAATGGGAGCCGAAGTGGTCAGCTATGGAACGCCGATGCTGCCGGGATCGATGCTTTTGGTTGCTTACTATCGAGGGGTGCCGGTGCTGGGGCTTCCGGGCTGTGTAATCCACGACGCTTTTACCTCCTTTGATGTTCTCCTCCCACGCCTTTTGGCTGGGGAGAAGATTACCCGGGAAGAGATCGTTGCTCTCGGGTACGGCGGCCTGCATTCCTGTTAACCTTGGCAAAGGGCAGCGCAGTATGTATGATGAAAGAAGAGACTGGTTGATAATGGATTCATCCAACCCATATCCAATCCGGGGACGACCCGGGGTATGGAGGCATACGATGTCTGAACAAAAAATCCCGCAAGTAACCGCCAAACGGTTACCGCTTTATTACAGATACCTGGAAAAGCTCCACGCCATCGGGAAGAAACGGGTCTCTTCAGCCCAGCTTTCTGATGCCCTGCAAATCGATCCGGCTACCATCCGACGCGATTTTTCCTATCTAGGTGAACTAGGGAAAAAGGGATACGGATACAATGTGAACTATCTTCTTCAGTTCCTGCGGGATTTTCTTCGTCAGGACGAAGTATCCAATGTGGTTCTAGTGGGGGTGGGTCACCTGGGAACCGCCCTGCTTGGATACAACTTCTACCGCAGTCACAATACCAAGATCGTTGCTGGTTTTGATGCCGATCCGGGCAAGGTTGGACAAGAAGTGGACGGGATCCCCGTCTATTCCATGGAGCGTTTCGCGGAGGTCCGAGAGCTGCACAATGTGGAGGTGGCCATCCTCACCGTTCCGGCCAATGTGGCCCAAGCGACCACGGATCGGATTGTTCGATCTGGAATCCGGGGTATTCTCAACTTCACCCCGGCCCGGTTAACAGTCCCGCCTCATGTTCGGATGCACAACATTGATCTAACCATCGAGTTGCAGACGCTGATCTATTTCCTGAAAAATTTCCCTATCGATGAGTACGTCCCTCCATTGGAATTGCCCGACCCCACCCGGGAAGGCTAAGGGATAGGACTGTCGGTGGCAAGGTAGGAAACCGGAAGAGGGAAGGTACCATATCATGAATCAACGTCATTGGACAGAGCATCTGGGTGAAATGCGCGGTCGCATCCTGATGGTGTTAGCCGCCTTCATTCTCAGCTTGATGATAGGTCTGTTTTTCGCGGAGCCCATCATCCGGTGGACGATAGGTGATATCCTTAACGGAACATTGGAAAAAACGGTGAAATTGAATATTTTCTCCCCGGGAGAAGCCCTCTCGATCTATATGCAATTCGCCTTCATAGTCGCCCTTGCATTCACAATGCCGGTGGCTTTTTACCAGGCTTGGAAGTTTGTGCAGCCGGGCCTGACTAAAAAGGAGCAGAAGGCCACCCTAAGCTATATCCCCTTTGCGATGCTTCTCTTTATAGCGGGCCTTTGTTTTGGCTATTATTGGGTCTTTCCTTTCTTGCTCAATTTTATGGCCGTCCTGACGGAACGTTTGGGAGCACAGGAAACCTATGGGATGTACGAGTTTTTTCGCTTCTTGTTCCGGGTTGTCTTTCCGATCGCCCTCTTGTTTGAATTGCCGGTGGTCATCCTCTTCCTGACTCGGATCCGGATCGTTACTCCTCAACTTCTGAGGAAGGGGCGCCGGTATGCCTGGCTGGGGATGGTTGTGCTGGCGGCTTTGGTGACACCACCGGATTTGGTTTCCAATATACTGGTCTCGATTCCACTGATCCTCTTGTATGAGGGGAGTATCTTCCTGTCAGACCGTGTATACCGAAAAATGCTCGCTGAAGAGGAAGCTTACGAAGCGAAGTGGAAGGAAGATGAGGAAGAGTGGGGCAGTTCTTTTGAGTGATGGAGCCGGGGGAATGGGTCAGAAAAAACAACAGGGAGTACGCTCTCTGTTGTTTTTTGTTGCTACAAAGCTGGCTGCATGGAAATGGAAGAAAAAAGGGAAAAAAATTGAGGTGCGGGGCTTGCAAAATCGAAGGGAGGAAGATATTATGGTTATGGGTGTTAGCACTCGATATCAGTGAGTGCTAACAACGAGAACTCCACCTCATGAAGGAGGGTGTCTTTCGTGATCAAACCGTTAGGAGATCGCGTCGTACTGAAAGCGATCGAAAAAGAAGAAAAAACCGCCAGTGGCATTGTCCTGCCGGAAACGGCCAAGGAAAAGCCTCAGGAGGGGAAAGTCATTGCCGTGGGCAGCGGTCGTTATGAAAACGGCCAAAAAGTCGGACTCGAAGTAAACGAGGGCGACCGCGTCATTTTCTCCAAATATGCGGGCACGGAAGTGAAAGTGGGCGAAGAGGAATTCCTCATCCTGCGGGAGAGCGATATTCTGGCTGTTGTCGACTGACAATCCCGTACGTGAACCTTTGAAATAAAAAACCCCTACATAGGAGGGACGCAAGCAATGGCTAAAGAGATTCTATTTAGTGAAGAATCCCGCCGTTCCATGTTGCGCGGCGTGGACGCACTCGCCAACGCTGTGAAAGTCACCCTGGGTCCGAAAGGACGCAACGTGGTGCTGGAGAAGAAGTTCGGTTCTCCCTTGATCACCAACGACGGTGTTACCATCGCCAAGGAAATCGAACTGGAAGACAAGTTTGAGAACATGGGTGCTCAACTCGTGAAAGAGGTCGCTACCAAGACTAACGATGTGGCTGGTGACGGTACCACCACCGCTACGGTGCTGGCTCAAGCTATCATTCGCGAGGGTCTTAAAAACGTAGCTGCCGGGGCTAACCCGATGGTGATCCGCAAAGGGATCGAAAAAGCCGTTACGGCTGCTGTAGAAGAGATCCGCAATATCGCTAAGCCGATCGAAGGGAAAGACTCCATCGCCCAAGTGGCAGCAATCTCCGCTAACGATGAAGAAGTGGGCAAACTGATCGCTGAAGCGATGGAAAAAGTGGGCAACGACGGCGTGATCACCGTCGAGGAGTCCAAAGGCTTTGCCACCGAGCTGGAAGTGGTTGAAGGGATGCAGTTCGACCGCGGGTACATCTCCCCGTACATGGTCACCGACAACGACAAAATGGAAGCCGTGCTGGATGACCCTTACGTGTTGATCACCGACAAGAAGATCGCCAACGTGCAGGAAGTGCTGCCGTTGCTGGAAAAAGTCGTCCAGCAGGGTAAACCCCTCTTGATCATCGCGGAAGATCTGGAAGGCGAAGCCCTGGCTACCCTCGTGGTCAACAAGCTGCGCGGTACCTTCAACGCAGTCGCCGTCAAAGCTCCTGGCTTCGGCGACCGGCGTAAAGCCATGCTGGAAGACATCGCGATCCTGACCGGCGGCCAGGTGATCACCGAAGACCTTGGCCTTGACCTGAAAACTGCTGATTTCAGCTCTTTGGGAAGCGCTCGTCAGATTCGCGTGACCAAAGAAGACACCATCATCGTGGACGGTGCTGGTGACCGCGCTGGGATCGACAGCCGCGTCAAGCAGATCCGTCAGCAGCTGGAAGATACCACTTCCGAGTTCGACAAGGAAAAACTGCAAGAACGCCTGGCGAAACTGGCTGGCGGCGTTGCCGTCATCAAAGTGGGCGCTGCTACCGAGACCGAATTGAAAGAGCGCAAGCTCCGCATTGAAGATGCCCTCAACTCTACCCGCGCTGCTGTGGAAGAAGGGATCGTCTCCGGCGGCGGTACTGCTCTCGTCAATGTGCTGCGCGCCGTTGAGAACCTGGATGCTTCGGGTGACGAGTTGACCGGTGTGAAGATCATTCGCCGTGCACTGGAGGAGCCCCTGCGCCAGATCGCTTTCAACTCCGGTCTGGAAGGTTCCGTCATCGTGGAACGGATTAAGAACGAAGAAGTGGGCATCGGTTTTAACGCCGCTACTGGCGAATGGGTAGACATGATCAAGTCCGGCATCGTCGACCCGGCCAAGGTGACCCGCTCCGCACTGCAAAACGCTGCCTCCGTGGCTGCTATGGTGCTCACCACCGAAGCGGTGGTTGCAGACAAACCAGAAGAAAACGAAAATGCCGGTGGCGCTCCCGACATGGGTGGTATGGGCGGCATGGGCGGCATGGGCGGCATGATGTAAATCTCGCCCTAACCTAAATAAACCCGAAGATCGGGTAACGTAAAATTGGAGGCTTCCATGAGCTGCACAGGCTTATGGAAAGCCTCTTTTTTTATCGTTTATCGATAGGCCCAACTACTGTAATACTCGAAAGCCGGGTTAGGGATTGCTTCCTGGGCTTTCGAGCATAGGTTACCGAAACAAGGAGAAAAGCCATAAAAAAGGGGGGAAGCGCACAACATATTTACGATGGATAGGCCGTAATCATGGAACGAAAGGGACAAAGGAGGCAGGCCCATGGACACTCTTTGGGTGATCCGGGAGATGAAAAATCGCTTTTTTAGTGACGGGGTTTTTGACCTGTCGGCCCAGTTGGCCTATTATTTCCTTCTATCCGTGTTCCCCTTTCTATTGGTGGCGATCACCTTGATCGGGTATCTCCCCCTATCTGCGGACAATGTTTTGGAATTCATCCGTCCCTATGCTCCTGCCCACACTCATCAACTGATCGAGAACACGCTGAAAAGCATCCTGGGTGTACAGCGGGGGAATCTCCTTTCCTTCAGTATTTTAGCTACTTTATGGCTAACCTATATGGGGATTCAATCCATGGTTCGGATATTGAATTATACTTTTCAGGTGGAGGAGGGGCGTCCCTTCCTGCGGGGGGTGGCCGAAAGTCTCCTGCTGGTGGCTGGGTTGCTCACCGCAGTGGTGATCTCCCTGCTCTTCCCGATCTTCGGATCGTTAATCAGCGGATCCATCCTCCCGCAATTGGGCCTCACTGCCTGGTCGGAGTCGCTATGGTCCTTGATGCGTTGGCTGTTTTCCAGCTTGGTGCTCTTTCTGGCCTTTTTTTGCCTGTACTACTTTGCTCCCAACCTTCGGATGGAAACGGAAGAAGCAGCTCCGGGGGCTTTTTTTGCCACGCTGGGGTGGCAGCTGATCTCCTTGGGATTCTCCTATTACGTCTCCTTGGGAAACTACTCCCTGATATACGGGAATTTGGGCGGGTTGATCGTCCTGATCATCTGGTTTTATCTTTCTGCGATGATCCTGATCATGGGCGGGCAGTTGAATGCCATCCTTTACGAATATCGGATTCGATCTGTGCCGTGGCGACAGGGGGACCCAGACCCCTCTTGAAAGATCCCGTCGGTCACCGCGAAATGTTGGTTTGAACTTTCATGGAAAGGTGAACAATGCTTTTGTAACCATCATGAAAAGGGAGGCGCAATCATGGCGGATGTCAGGATTCAGACGATGGACCGCGGACCGTTGATTGTCCGAGGAGACGTGGAATTGGTGGACGCCGAAGGGAATGTGTTTGAAACGAAGAAACAGTTTGCCCTCTGCCGCTGCGGAATTTCCCAAAACAAGCCCTTTTGCGACGGAGCCCACTCCGGCAGCTTTGAGGACTGTGTAAGAGCGGATAAGGTATTGTGAGTAAAGGGAAAGACTCAAAAAAACCCCCTCCAGGTAGAAGGAACCAGGAGGGGGTTTTTATCTTCATCCGTCGCAATTCGGACACTTAATAAAGAAGATACCCTTTCCCTTTGGTAAAGGACGTTGGGCACCTTCTTATCTAAATCTGTGGCCACTTGTCTCCGGAGTTAGGAATCTCACGAATCCTTTTCTTTTTTCATCCGTATATATACGGAAGGAATATGGTGGAAAGGAAGATAAGTAATGAAAAAAAGAAATTCGGGGTTTTTGAAGGAGAGAAGGACGTGGATTTCACAGTTATGTCTGGTGATTGCCGTTCTTTTGCTGGTGGGATTGATTTCGGCCATTGGAACGAGCGTTTACTATGGCAGCGGCGAGCCGGCGCGGGATGAGAAGCTGAGGAGGTTAGTTGAGACTACTGTCGCCTTAACCGAACCCGGAACGGAATCCTGCGGTCCCCTCTCCTCCTCTGTCGGTGGATTATTTTCCGTGGAGATGACCGGGGAACTCTGCCGGCAGTTAGGAGGGGAGCATGTGAGGACTGGGAGCATTGATACGGAATTTACCTTCGAACAGATGACCTGGATGGACTGGCAGTGGAGAGACAAGGAACCGAAAGGCTTACCTTTCATGGATGCGAAAGATGCGGAGGGGTACGAATGGGAACGGCTCGATAAACTCCCGAAAGGCACAGTGGTGGAAGCCTACCTGGTTTTTGATCATCCTCGTTCTACGGCTTCTGTCTTGAAAAAGATGAAGGGGAAAGATTTTGCACCTGTCTGGTTCGCCGTCGATACTGGTGACGAAAAAATAAAGGAAGAAGAACGTCCATGGGAGCCGATCGGATTTCCCTATGGGGATAGTTGGCTGGAACCTTATCAGAAGGTGACATCCCGCAAGGTGGAAACGAAGGGGTTTTTTGAAACCGTAAGTGAGAGCGCTGTTGGCCCGGACTTGGAACCGTATGGAAGCGCCGCTAACCGGGAGAAATATTTTATGAAGAGTTTGCGGACGCTGGCAGAGGGCGAATCCAAGCTGGACCCGTCTTGGAAGTCCGATCTGCAGCTCAAGCGGCGGATTGGTTACTTAGAAAAGAACGGAATTAAACTCTCTGGTGCCCTTATTACGGGGCTGACCAAAGAGGTACTGAAACTGAAAAAAGAACCTTGGATTGCGGGTGCGTCATTGGGAGAAGTGGACTTTTGGAATTGGTACGAGGAGGAATGATCAGGATTCCGGAGAATCCGGCTCTACATGGATATGCGTGACCTTCACGTGGTGCTTCTCCCTCATCACCTGCTCCAATTCTTCCGTGATCTGATGGCTCTCCTCAACACTGAGGCGGGCATCCATCTCGATCACGGCATCCAGGATAATATCGTGCCCCTGCATGCGTCCCTTCAGGTCGACGACAGCTAGCACCCCGTCCGTCTGCTCCATGGTCTCCCGGTATTGAACCAACCGTTTTGGTTGAAAACCATCGGTCAGAAGGTGGGACATTTCTGCGAAGATTTCCCAAGCAGTTTTCAGGATCAGGAAGCTGACGATGACAGCTGCAACGGGGTCCAGCCAAGGCATACCGAACTGAGACCCGATGATTCCAACAGCAGCCCCGATGCTGATCAGGGCATCGGAGAGGTTGTCTTTGGAGACGGCGGAAAGGGCATGACTGTTGGTTTTATCGGCTAATCTCCGGTTGAAAGCATAAACGCCGAACATCACCAGAGCTGAAACCAAGGCGACGGCAGCAGCCAATGCGTTCGGGGCGATTGCCTGCCCAAGCCAAGCGGACTGAATGGCATCTCCCAACACCTGTAAACCGATTGTCGCCATAATAAAGGAAGCGATCAAGGCGGAGATGCTTTCCGCTCGCGAATGCCCGTAAGGGTGATCGTCATCTCGTGGCTTCCTGGATATTTTCAAGCCGATGAGTACCCCGGTGGAAGCGATAATGTCCGTCACATTGTTCAGCCCGTCAGCAGTCAAGGCTTGGGAACCGGTGTATAAACCCATAGATATTTTAAATAGGCTCAGGAGAATATAGGCTCCTATACTAACCCAAGCTCCCGATTCTGCTTGATTCTTCATCGACTCCCTCTTTCCCCGGTAAGGTCATCCATAGGTTAAAGCATCAACCCGGTGTGGGTCTATAGAAAGAGAATTGCCTTGATCAAGTTTCCATGGGCAAAGAAAAAACACTTGCCTCTCTCCAACACCCAGAGGGGATCGGCAAACAGCGGGTATGCTAGTTTTCAGTATCCGGATGAACTATGATAGAGGTTGTTATGAGAAATCCGTTCAAGATAAAAAGAGGAGGGGGCACCATGAAGGCCTTTGTGGCATTTCTGAATAGGTTGGATGAAGAGAAAAGCGCTCGTTTCCGGGAGGAGCACCTGAATTATCTGAGGGAATCGAAGGAGAAGGGAAACATATGGGCTTACGGTCGTTTTGAGGATGGCTCTGGAGGGATGGTCATCTACCGGGCGAAAACAGCGGAAGAAGCGGAATCCCTGGCTAAAAGCGATCCCTATATCAAAAAGGGGGCCCGTCGTCTCGAGATTCGGGAGTGGGCGATGGTAACGGATTAAAGTTTCACCAAAGAATGGTTTCCAGGCCTGGGGGAAAACTGTTGGCAACAACCTCCTGGAAACAACTGCTTGACCCGGATTCTGCCGATTGGTATGATTAAATCGCGTTTTTGAGATGGGATACGGGAACCAAAATGAACGGTAGATCTATCTCGTATATTTTCAGGAATACGGCCTGAACGTTTCTACCCGGCTGCCGTAAACGGCCGGACTACGAGCATATGGGTCACCGGTGCCTTTCTTTATGCATGGATGTGCTTTTATGCGAAGGAACGGTGGACCGGAGTCTTGTATCGCCGGGTAGGAGCGGTGCGAGGTGGCCGGTCTTTTTATGTTGACATTCCTGAATGAGAAGGTGGGACTTTCTGATGGATAAACCGATGGAGCGCGTTGTGGTGATGGATTTCGGGGGTCAGTACAATCAGCTGATCGCCCGACGGATTCGAGATTTAGGGGTCTTTAGTGAATTGATCCCTCATAGCACAGGTGCCGAAGAGCTGCGTGAAATGGCTCCGAAAGGGATCGTTTTTTCCGGGGGGCCGAACAGCGTCTATGCCAACGGTTCTCCCAAGTGCGATCCCGCAATTTTTGAATTGGGTATTCCGATCTTCGGTATTTGTTATGGGATGCAGATGATCTCCGCCCACTACGGGGGCGTCGTTGATCGAGCCCATAAACGGGAGTACGGAAAAGCCGAGGTAGAACTGGTATCCGACAGCCCGTTGTATAACGGAATGAGCCGGAATCAACTGGTATGGATGAGCCACAGTGATGTGGTGATCTCTCCTCCGGAAGGGTTTCAGGTGGACGGGAAGACGCATTCGGCTCCCGTCGCTGCCATGAGTGATCCGGTCCGCAAGGTTTATGCCGTCCAATTCCATCCGGAAGTGCGCCATACGGAGGGCGGAAATGAGATGATTCGCCGCTTCCTGTATGATGTGTGCGGCTGTGAAGGAAACTGGAGCATGGAAACCTTCATCGACGATACAGTCGCTGAGTTAAAACGCCAAATCGGTGACAAACGCGTCCTCTGCGCCCTTTCCGGCGGGGTCGATTCCTCCGTCGTGGCCGCGTTGATTCACCGTGCCATCGGTGATCAGTTAACCTGTATGTTCGTCGACCACGGGCTGCTTCGCAAAGGGGAAGCGGATAGTGTAGTCCGCACATTCGGCGATCATTTTCAAATGAACCTGGTCAAAGTGGACGCCCAGGAACGTTTTCTGTCCAAGCTATCGGGTGTGAGTGATCCGGAACAGAAACGGAAAATCATCGGCAATGAATTTATCCGTGTATTTGAAGAAGAAGCCGAAAAACTGGGTAAACACCACTTCCTCGGTCAGGGAACCCTCTATACGGACATCGTGGAATCCGGGACGGATACCGCTCAGACGATCAAATCTCATCATAACGTCGGAGGGCTGCCGGAAGATATGGAGATGGATCTGGTGGAACCCGTCAATACCCTGTTTAAGGATGAGGTACGTAAAGTCGGGGAAGAACTGGGGTTGCCCAAGGAAATTGTGTGGCGTCAACCCTTCCCGGGACCCGGCCTTGGAATCCGTGTCATCGGCGAAGTGACGGAAGAGAAGCTCACCATCGTCCGCGAGTCCGATGCTATCCTGCGGGATGAAATCGCCAAGGCAGGGTTGGATTCGGAGATTTGGCAGTACTTCACCGCCCTCCCCGATTTCAAGAGTGTCGGGGTTATGGGGGATTCCCGTACGTATGCTTACACGGTCGGTATCCGGGCGGTTACCTCCATCGACGGTATGACGGCGGATTGGTCCCGAATTCCCTATGATGTGCTGGAGGCAATCTCCAACCGGATCATTAACGAAGTGGACGGCGTCAACCGGGTGGTATACGATATCACCTCGAAGCCGCCGGCCACGATCGAATGGGAGTAACATCCACTGAAGGGTGGCTAACGTTTTGGAACGACAATCTTTCATTGTCCGGTATTTCGGCTTTCGAGAACATCGAACCAATCTGAAGACGGAAATACTGGCAGGCGCAACCACGTTTTTAACCATGGCTTATATCCTGTTGGTTAACCCTTTTCTGCTTGGGAAAGAGGCAGGAATGGATTTTGGCGCCGTCTTTGTAGCCACGGCGCTGGCATCGGCGATCGGTACCTTGTTGATGGGCGTTCTGGCCAACTATCCCATCGCTCTTGCTCCGGGCATGGGTTTGAACGCTTACTTTACCTACACTGTCGTGCTTGGGATGGGTGTCTCTTGGGAGACCGCCCTGGGTGCGGTCTTTCTGTCCGGCTTCATTTTCCTGGTGTTGACGGTAACCAAACTGCGGGAACTGATCATCAATGCGATCCCCCCGGGGCTTAAATATGCCGTTTCTGCGGGGATCGGTCTCTTTATCGCCTTTATCGGCCTGAAGAACGCCCAGTTTATCGTCCCCAATGATGCCACCTACGTTTCTCTCAACCCGAATCTGTTGAAACCGGGGGAGCTCCTCACTCTCTTCGGCCTGGTGCTCACCTTGTTTCTGATGATTCGGGGGCTGAAGGGAGCTGTCTTTTTCGGGATGATTGGTACGGCGGTGGCCGGCATGGTCACAGGCGTTGTCCAGGTGCCGGACAAGATTTTTGATGCTCCGCCAAGCCTTGCCCCAACCTTGATGCAGATGGACATCATGGGGGCTTTGGACATGGGTTTTTTTGCGATTATCTTTGCCTTCCTGTTCGTGGACCTTTTTGACACAGCGGGCACCTTGGTCGGCGTTTCCAACCAAGCCGGGCTCTTGAAAAACAACAAACTTCCTCGGGCGGGACGAGCCTTGACTGCTGACTCCGTCGCTACGATGTCGGGTGCAGCCTTGGGGACGTCCACGGTAACGTCTTACATCGAGTCCACCGCAGGAGTGGCTTCTGGTGGAAGGACGGGAATGACGGCAGTTACCACCGGGTTGCTCTTCCTCCTGTCCATCTTCTTTTTCCCACTGGTCGAGGCCTTCGCTTCTGTAGCGGCGATCACATCCCCAGCTCTGATCATCGTCGGGGTCTTAATGGCTGCCAGTTTGAAGGAAATCGAGTGGAAGGATCTGAGTGAGGCGGTTCCGGCTTTTCTGACCGTATTGATGATGCCGCTCACCTTCAGCATCGCTACCGGAATCGCTGTTGGATTTATTCTGTACCCGTTGGCTAAGATTTTCGCCGGAAAGTGGAAATCGGTTCATCTTATCATCTATATATTAGCTGCTCTATTTATCATCCGCTTTGTTTTCTTGGGTAGTATGTAAGGTGATTTCAACAGATTCACCCGCTTCTTTGGGAAGCGGGTTTTTTTTGTGTCCGTGAACAAAATGAGCAAAATGGTGTTTATTTCGATATAGTTCACAAAATCGCCATCATTGGTTATGGTGAAGACAGTTGGAAGCGCTTTCCCAACGGAAAAGGGGTGGATACGATGAAAGTGAATAAATGGTTGCTCGGGATCGGGGCGATATCTCTTGCACTGGTTACGGCGGCTTGTACAGGGCAAAGTACCGGCGGTAAAAGCGGAGCATCCGGTGAGTGGAAACCGAAGAAACCGATTGAAATGATTGCACCGGCAGGTGCAGGTGGTGGTTGGGATACGACCGCCCGGATTATTCAGAAGACGATGGATAAAGAAAAGCTTTTGGATAAGCCGATGGCGGTGGTGAACAAACCGGGAGGCGGAGGAGCGGTGGGATGGTCTTATGTAGCCAATAAGAAGGGGGATCCCCATACGCTCTTCGTTACCTCTCCGCCGATTCTATTTGTTCCACTGAATGGGCAGTCAAAGGTTGGGCATAAAGACTTCACACCGATTGCCGGAGTGATCGCCGATTATGGAGCGTTTGTGGTTAAGAAAGACGCCAAGTGGAAAAATATCGGCGATTTGATGGGCGATTTGAAAAAGAATCCCCAGGCCGCGTCGATCGTAGGTGATTCTTCCCCGGGCAGCATGGATCACATGCAGTTTGTGAAAGCGGCAAAGAAAGCCGGAGTGGAAGTGAAAAAACTGAAATACGTATCCATGCAGGACGGGGGAGGGATGAGTGCCCTCCTGGGCGGTCATGTAGATGTGTATTCGACCGGTTTAGCCGAAGCGACAGAACAGGCACGGGCCGGTAAGGTAAAAGTCTTGGCGATTACGGCGGAGAAGCGGTTGAAAGGAGAGACCGTTTCTGAATTCCCTACCTTGAAGGAACAGGGCATTGATGATTCCTTCACAGTCTGGCGGGGAATCATGGGGCCTCCGAATATGGAGCCCGCCGCGGTGAAGTACTACGAACAGAAAATTAAAAAAATGCTGGCGACGGATGAATGGAAAGCCCAGGCTAACAAACTGGGCTGGGAGGAAGGGTTCATGACCGGCGAGGAGTTCGGTCGCCATATGGACAAGGAGTACAAAACCTTTGCAAAATTGATAAAAGAAGCAGGACTGAAGCACTAACCGTTGAACTGGGATGGCGGTTTCCCCGCCATCTTTTTCTACTCACGAAGGGAGGGAGGCACTCCCCGTTCTGCGCGGGAGAAAGTGCCGAATCCATGACACGGGATCGACAAGCGTCCATTGTGTTGATGATTATCGCTGTGCTATATCTTCTTTTCAGTTACCGCCTTCCTTCTTATGCATTGGCTGTCATGGACGCTGATGCACTACCTATCGGACTGGGCTGGCTCCTCTTGGTTTTAGCGGTTTTGTTATTCTTTTTCGGAGAGAAGACTCCTGCCGATCAAGAAGATTCTCTGTCTCGCAAGGAATGGGGTGTGCTGGGGACTGTTTTAGGAGCTACTCTCCTGTATGTGTTCTTTTTGGAGTGGTTGGGCTTCGTTTTGGTTACCATCCCCTTCATTTTGGGTGTTACAGTCTTGCTAGGATACCGGCGGTGGGGAGTCAATGTAACGGTAGCCCTCGGTTTTACCGGGGTGATGTATTACGCTTTCACCTATCTGCTCAATATCACCTTACCCCAGGGCCCCTTGCCCTTTTAAAAGGAGGGAAGCAGCATGGAAACATTGGATAGCATCCTATACGGATTTCAAGTGGCCCTATCCCCGGAAAATCTCATTTATGTTTTTATCGGTGTGCTTGCCGGGACCATCATCGGCATGCTTCCGGGTTTGGGACCGATTAGTGCTATCGCGATCATGATCCCCCTCAGTTACGGCATGGACTCTGCTTCCGCCTTGATTATGATGGCTGGGGTATATTACGGGGCCATTTTCGGCGGATCCACCTCATCGATTCTGCTGAACGCCCCAGGTGTAGCCGGAACGGTGGCCACCTCATTTGACGGATATCCGTTGGCACAGCAGGGAAAAGCGGGGAAAGCCCTTGCGATAGCTGCGATATGTTCATTTATCGGGGGAAGCTTTGGTGTGGTCGCTTTGATGCTCGTGGCACCGAAATTGGCTCAGGTTGCGGTCAGTTTCGGACCTCCCGAATACTTTGCTCTCATGTTACTGGGGTTGACGGCGATTGCCAGTCTGGCGGAAGGGTCCACCATTAAAGCCTTTATTTCTGCTGTAGTCGGGTTGATACTGGCGACGGTGGGGATTGACCAGCAGACGGGGACCCAGCGGTTTACCTTTAACAAACCTGAACTGATGGAAGGAATCGATTTTTTGATCGTGGCTTTGGGGGTATTCGCCTTGGCCGAAGTGGCTTTCATGATCAGGAACCGGAAGAAGTCTCTCTTTTCAACTTGGAAGGAAGTAGGCAGCCTCAAGTTGAGCAAAGCAGATATAAAAGAAATTGCCGGGCCGACGGGGCGGCAGTCCGTATTGGGATTTTTACTGGGAGTATTGCCGGGAGCCGGTGCTACTATCGCCTCCTTTTTGGCCTATGTGACTGAGAAACGCCTGGCCAAGGATCCTTCCCGGTTTGGAAAGGGTGCTTTAAAGGGGTTGGCTGCTCCAGAAACAGCCAATAATGCCGCTTGTAGCGGGGCCTTCGTTCCCCTTCTTACCCTGGGGATTCCTGGTTCGGGTACGACAGCGGTCATGTTAGGAGCCCTGCTGGTATATGGGGTGCAGCCCGGACCACTGATGCTCAATGAACACCCGGATGTATTTTGGGGGGTGATCACTAGCATGTATGTGGGGAACCTATTCCTGTTGGTTCTGAATCTGCCCCTGATTCCTTATATTGCTCGAGTGCTTCTGATTCCGAGGCCCCTTTTGATTACCCTGGTTATCCTCTTTTGTATGATTGGGGTGTACGGAGTCAGCTTCGCCACCTTTGATCTGTATCTGTTGATCCTCTTTGGCATCATTGGTTTCCTTATGCGCCGGTTCCGCTTTCCGGCGGCTCCCTTAATCCTGGCTTTTATTCTGGGAGGTATGATGGAACAATCCCTTCGTCAGTCCCTGACCTTGTCCGGAGGAAGCTGGAGTGTTTTTGTGGACCGACCCATCACCGTTGCGTTGCTGGCTGTGACGGTGGTATCCCTGTTCTACCCCCTGGTGAAACAGTGGATAGCATCGCGTAGACGGGATCGAGGGGTCTCCGTATGAGGGGTTTTGTCACAAACTTGGGCTGAAGACGGATGATGTGTTCATGCTATTGGAAAATATAGGATTTCGACGTTCTTCTGCCGTTTCTCAACCTGCTCGTTGGGAAGCGGTTTTTTTATAGGGGGTATGAAGGGGCCCCCTCCGTATGAAACTAGTCGTATCGGTACCACCTTTTTATGGAGGGTATGCCATTGATACGGATGAAGAAGGGATGTAGGCACCTACTCCTTTTCTGGATTGCGGCGTGCTTACTCATAGGAGCAGGACCCGTCTCCGGAGATGCTTTGGTGATAAAAGCTCACGAATCGCTTGTTGAAAAGGAGATCACACGGTTAATCAAGCAAAAAGAAGATGCAGTGAATCACAAGGATCGACGGCGGTTTCTGGAGGTGATTCATCCGGGGATGAGGACGTATATCCAGGAACAGAAACGTTGGTTTGACGATGCCGTCCGCTGGATTGACCGGGGTTCATTCCGTCTGAAAATGATTTCCCTCATTCCTGGGAAGGAACACCAAGTGCGTGTTTGGCTGGAACAACAATACAGCCGTAAAGGGAAGACGACAACCGTCAAATTTCCGCTTTTGTTCCAGGAGACGGAGAAGGGATGGCGTGACGCAGACCTTCCCTTTTATCACATCGCCCGAGGCGACGTGTTGGTTCATTATTCGGATGAAAGGTTGAAGGAACAGGCTTTGATCTCCCTGGAAGCGGCGGATCGCGCCGTCCACGGCTTGGAACGCCAATTCGGATGGCATCCTGCTGAGCGTTTGGAAGTGAAGTTGTATCACTCACCGGAAGTGTTCCGCCAGTCTATCAAGCTTTCCCTCCCTGATTGGGCAGGGGGATGGCACGAGGCAGGTCAGTCGGTCAAATTGATCGGTACGGCCGCTGTCACAGACCGCAAATTGCTTTCTTCGGGTATCGTTCATGAGGTGACCCATCAGATGATCAGTGAGATGACTGGAGATAACGCGGCTTATTGGCTTCAGGAAGGGGCTGCCGAATATTTTCAGTCTCACCTTCTCCCAGGGATCCGGACTGAAGAGGAAGAAGCTTATGTCAAGCCCAGGTGGTCTCTTGGGCGTCTTGAGACCATCCATTTGGAGAGCCTTCCGGAAAAGGAGGCCAAGGCTTACTATGCGGAGTGCGATCAATTTTTCCGCTTTCTGATGGAACAATATGGAGTGGAAAAGGTAAAACAGCTGTTTGCGGTCCTGGAACTCAGCCCGGCGGTGGATCGAGACAGCGGGGAGAAGCTCCCTCTCATCAACCGGCGTACCCGTTCTGCCATACGGAAGGTTTACGGGAAATCACTGGAACAATTGGAGCGTGATTGGATTCGTTCGCTGAAAGAGGAGGGCGGTGCCCGACCGAAGCCGTCGGTTGACCCTTCCGCCGACTGAAAAAAGCCTTTGTTAAAAGTTCGATGAATGATACAAATCTGCTTCGAAAAATATCCCTTGAAAGGAAACTGCTTTTTAGGGGTGTTTTTAATATGCACTCCGCAGAGTCGCAGGGTCTCAGCTCTCAAACAAGAAAGCAGGTGAAATGTAGATGCTTTCTGTAAAGAAATTATTGAGAACCCACTATCGCGTTGGCAATCATCATAAGCGGGAGGAACCCTTACGAGAGATCTGTACGCAAATAATGGGAAGCTACCCGACACTCCTTCACCTGCTCAGGTACTCTCATGGTTTGGTTTCTCCCTTTTCTTTTTCTGTTTTATCTTTGCATCGATCGCGTAAGGGGCTATATGAAGGCCGCTTTGATAAAGACCACGTCGATTTGTCACATGGATACGCCGTAATTTTTGATTTTTACTTCAGGGGAGATGGTGATTTTTGCTTTGGAGAGAGCTTTTCCCCACTCTTTTTCGACCCTTTTCCACTCTGCATACCGATGAGACTTGGCGTAAATTCCCAATCCAATGGGATCCAATTGATGTTGCTGAATTTTTTTGACCAGGTTTTCGCATTCCTTTTTCACTTGCTTTTGCAAGAGAGACTCTGTTCGGGGTGTTTCCTTTTTCCAGTCGATCGGAAACTTGCGTTCCGTGACAGAGGCCTCGACTTGAATGCCGATGTCGAAAACAAACCGGCCTTTTTGAAAATCAGTTGATACCTTAACAGAGGAGTTGTCGATATTGATACTGATTTCCTCCTGATCGCCGGGTTTCTGATGAAGCATCAGAGGCACCGATTGTTTGGTGTCTCCCTGCAATAGCAACAGCAATGTGCTTTCTTTGTTGTTTAATGAAGTCGCATATTTCCCCTGTCGATCGAGGAGGGCGGTTCCCGTTACCGTAATTTCGTCATTCTTCATGGTCATTTCCGATAGGTGGGGGGTAATCCGTTTATCAAATATCTGTCGATGAAATTGTAACAACCGAGTCAGCACCGTGGTGCCATTTTTACTCGAGGATTCAACAATATCTCGGATGACCGTCCCCAGCATTCCTTTATCTTGTGTGTCGGCATACATCACATCCTGAACCGGGCCGTCGACGACGATAACTCTCGCGTTGGTTTCATTTTTGGGATCCCGGAACAAGACGTCTAATAAAGGGAAGGCGTTCTGTTTTCTTAGCAACCGTTTTCCGATCAGGATATTTTGCAGCTTTCCGCCTACGACTTTTCCTGTAGTCATGTTGTTAATGAGTGTGGTGGTTTCACGCAGAGTCGATCCGGTGGCGGTGGTGATATCCACCTTTTCTTCTGCTTGCCTGTTGAAGACGGGATTGGAATGAAAGATCTTGTATGTATCTTGTTCCTTATCTAGACCCAACACTAAAACAATACTTGCCTGCTCCAGGTATAGTTTTTCCCCACACCCAGGCATTAGGATGAGTAGAACAACTTGTAGTCCGTACAAAAACTTTCTTTTCATTTCATCGACCCCATTTTCGTTCGGGTTACGATGCGATCCATGAGCCAGAGGAAAGGGGGGAATAAAAACGCATACAGGATTCCCACGTTGCCGAACCATTTTTGTAATTGGTTGACCTCGGTACTTAAGGGCTCAACAAATAACATCAGGATGATTCCCGACAGGGCAATTCCCCACATCAGCGGACGATGATCCTGCTTTCCTGTAATTTTCATGGTTCCGAATAGGGCCATATAAAAATAAGGGATAACGGTCATGAACAAAACAAACAGGTAAAAAGATAAAAACGTAATTTCCAACCGTTCAAGGAAAGGGAATTGAATGGGTTTCAAAAGGACGAGCGTGGGCCAAACGAATTGTTTCACTTGTTCCGGGCTGAAACGGACAAAGCTGAAAAGCGTGGCGATAAAATAGATTAAAAGGGAGAGGGAATTGGCGATGACAATTCCTTTGACGGCAGCTTTCTTGTTTTTCAGGAAGGGATACAGGAGAAAAGCCATTTCAAATCCGAGAAAGGAAAGGGCCGTTGATTTCACCGCCCCAAAAACAGGCTTCCACCCCTCCTTCATCAAGGGGAGAAGATTCAGCCACTCGACATGCTCTTGAAGGGAGAAGATCAGGATGAGAGGCATCCAGATCGTGGCCAGATAGACGAAGTCGGCGGTTCGTCCAATCGCCTTTAAACCATGCTGGACAATCATCAGGATGGGAATCATAAAAAGGATTGTCAACTGATAGGCTTTAGCACCAGGAAGAACCCAAACTTCGATAATGTGAAGTGTAACAAAAAATACCGTGGACGCGGCAAAGAGGGAATAAAGCACCCATAACAACGAAAGCCCCTTTCCCATCCACTTGCCAAAGATTTTCGGGAGAAGGTCATAAAGGGTGTCTTCGGGATGCTTTTCCATGATTTTGACGATCAGAATACTGAGTGCGACGGAAACGGCCCAGCCGATGACAATAGAGATCCAACCGTCTGTTCCTGCTTGTTCCGCCACATCTCGGGGCAGGGTGAGAACACCGATTCCGATTTGGGTTTTGTAGATGATGAATACGTATTGGGAAAGAGAAAGTTGGTTGAAGGTAGAGCGTTCCATCAGTCATCCTCACCCTTTCGGGTCTGACCTTGCCGGCGCCGTTGCAGGGGGTGAGGGGACAAGGGCCGGGTATTCATTTTCCAGAGGGGGACCCGAATCCAGGTATCTTTCCAGTCGGGAAGACGAGTTGGTGCGAAAGGGCTGCCGTAAGGTTGGCCCAGGGATTCCATGTTGATAATATGGACGAACAGAACGATGAGCCCGATCGCGATCCCCACCATCCCGAACAGGGAAGCGATCAGCATCATCGGGAATCGAACGAGACGGACGGCGAAGGCCATATCGTGGTTGGGGATGATAAAGGATGAAATCGCGGTAATGGCCACAATGATGACCATGATATTGCTGACGATCCCCGCCTGTACGGCAGCTTGTCCTACCACAATCCCTCCTACGACCCCGATGGTCTGTCCTACGGGGGATGGGAGGCGGACCCCGGCTTCTCGGATCATCTCAATGGCCGCTTCCATTAACAATGCTTCCAGAATCGGGGGGAAAGGCACTCGAACTCTGGAGGTAGCGATGGAAAGCATCAAGTCGAAGGGAATCACTTCATAATGAAAGGAGATGACCGCGATATAAAGAGCGGGTAAGCTGATCGCAATGAAGAAGGCAAAAAAACGCAAAAGGCGCAGAAAAGACGCCACTAGCCAACGGACGCTGTAGTCATCAACATTTTGGAAAAAAGTTGTGAACGTGGCGGGTCCAATCATGACAAAAGGGGAGCGGTCGACCAATACGGCGATTCGCCCTTGGAGGATCTGAGACACAACCGTGTCCGGCCGTTCCGTGTGAAGAAATTGAGGAAACAGGGCAAAAGGATGATCCTCCACATATTGTTCCAATTCGCCGGTGTTAAGAACGGTATCTACATGAATCTGTTGAATACGGTCTTCCATCTCCGCCACATAATCGGGTTGTACGATATCATTCAGATACACGATATAAGCTTCAATATTCCCCCGCAGTCCCAATGTATACTTCTTAATATGTAGCTCCCGATGATTCAAGTAAGTACGGATGAGTGCAAGATTTTGCGTGGCCGTTTCTACGAAACCCTGATGCCCGCCTTTAAGGGTGGATTCTACCTGGGGCTCCTGAATCGCCCGTTGGGGCCATCCCTGTGTGAAAAATAGGAGGGCTGAATGATGGCCTTCTAGAATAAGGATGCTTTTTCCCTCGAAAAGAGAAGCTTCAACTTTGGCCCAATCCGATGCGGTCTCTGTTTTTCCGATGGGAAGTTCGGGTTGATCCAAATTTTCAACGGATGGCAAGTCATACATCAACGGGCGCAGCACTTGGTCATTGATAGCAATTTTGTCCACCAGATTTTCGAGATAAAACAAAGCAACTTCATCACCAGCTTTTGTTTGGAAGCGGCGGATGACCAAATCAGGGGCATGGGGAAAGCGCCGTTGAAGTTCTGTCAAGTTATCCCCGATCCTTGTTGATAGGGGTTTACCTGTGGAGCGATTCTGACCTTCTTTTCTCCACCGACGGAAAAGACTCATCTTCTTCCCTCTTTTTAGCCCAGTTGATTCTTGTAGCGTAAGCGAAATCGGAGGGATTTATACAGTAGGGAAGCGGTGAGGCTTTGTCAAAGAACAGTTAGCCGGAAGTTGGATTCCAGGAATATAAAGTGACAGTTTAATCAGGAAATAGCAGGCTTCCGGAAAGTGATGTTCCAAAAACCGGAGAGTGGTTTTGTTCATCAGCATCTCATTCTGGTAATCGCGAACCACCTGATAGATAAAAGCATAAAATTGAACGACTTGCACCCCTACTTCCGCCGCCAGCTTCATTTGTCTGGGGAAGCCTGGTGATTGGGTTCGCATATATCCTGTCAGAACCCGGTTCTGGTTTAAGAAAGTCTGGAAGACGGCCTGGAATCGCTCCGCTTGCACCTTGACCCCCACTTCAACGGGATCGATGTGGCTGATCAGCAACAGCGCATGCCCCAATTGGTCGATGAGCCAGAGCTCCAATAATTCTGCCAATGGCAGAGGCGGCGCCTCTAGACCATGGACATAATAGGAGAGCAGCCGGAGATATTCTCCGTTTTCAGCCAGTGTCCCGTTAAAATAGGTGGGCGTTGTATTAATGATGATCTGGTTTTGGATACGTAGGCTTTGAATCATACATTCTAGCCGATAATATCCCGATGCGACAGGTTGAGCCTCCTTAGCGAAACGGATCATTTCAGGAGAGGATGGGCTTGCATTCCGGTCTATCTCCTGAAGGTGCTGACGGAGTGTTTTGAAACTGTGCATATAGGTTCTCGCTTGCTCAATCCACTCCTTTTCATCGGGTGACAGAAATTCAAAGACAAATCGGGCATGATCCTCTAAGATTTCCAACCAGAAACGGTGCTCCTCCCATACGCTCAGCTTCAATGCTTTTCCCTCCCCATCAACCTCTATTTCAAACTATGTGGGTAGCAAAGGGAATTTGCATTCCACAACAAGAAACGGCCCCCGGAAATCCAGAGGCCGTTTCTTGTTCACGTGTTCAATGGAAGAGATAGGCTAAAGGATGGCTCAACGCTGCGAACAGTAAGCCGGAACAGATGGTGCCTGCTGCGATGGCACCGAAGGAGATTCCGAAAGGCACCTGGAAAAAGGCAGCTGCAAAGCAAGCAGTGTAGGCGCCGGTTCCAGGGAAAGGAATGGCCACGAACAGAAATAGGCCGACCGGGGCGCCGTATTTGCGGATCGAATCCCCTTTTTCCACCGCTTTCTGTTGAACCCTTTCACAAAAACGGCGGGCCCGGGGTGACCAAGCGTAAAGGCGTTCGGTCAAAGGTTGAAAGAAGTAAATCAAGGGTAGGATCGGAATCAGATTACCGACGATCGCCAATATAAGGGTCTCACGAGCGGGTAATCCTATCAGTGTGGCGAAGGGAATGGCTCCCCGTAATTCGACAAAAGGAAGTCCCGCCATGATTAATACTTGAAGTTCTTTGGGAAACCACGAGAGCCAGTCCATCATAAGAAATGTTCTTCTCCTCTCCTGTCCAGGCTTCGTTCTCTAACAGGCAGCCTGGAGACCTGGGCAAAGCCGATAAGGCTTACCTTCTATAATAGTATACGATGGAGGCGGGAGGATTGGAAGCGACATACGTCCTCATCACACGAATATCATGCTGTGTATGATTGGAAACCTCATAGGGAAAAATACTCTTGACCTGTGTCTTCATGCATGATAAAGTATTATTTGCCCTTGAGAAACAGCAGGTTTCGACAGGACCTCGGAAAAACCCGCAAAAAAAGTTGTTGACAGGATCCGATAGATTTGATAGGATAGATCTTGTCGCCGCAAGAGAGCGGCACCGCCAAAACAGCGGGAACAACAAAGCGTTCCTTGAAAACTGAAGAGCAATTGATTCGACCTTGTTAATTCATTTGAGCGTTTCAAGCTCACCTTTATCGGAGAGTTTGATCCTG
>NZ_JBHSAP010000002.1:0-20037 GCF_042650125.1 Salinithrix halophila | reverse complement strand
CCGCCGCCAAAACCAAAAAAGGCCGAACGGATGCCGCCGTTCAGCCCTTTCGGAAAAAAACTTATCGGCTCCTGAGAGCCAAGCCAAAACGATTATAACACAACAGCTCCCCCGATCACGGGGGGGCATCATAAAACGGAACCTTTAAGGGTGCCGAACCTCGCTTTTGGGGTAGTTTCTAGGTATTGTAATTTAATGCAGTGGGTGTATTCTCAAAAAAGGAAAGCGATTAAGAGGGGGAAATGAATATGTTTGTCTTAACAGCAAAGGTTCTAAGCAAAAAGGAAGGTGTACCTGTTGAAGGTCAAAAAGTTCTATGTAGGGCAGTTAAAGGAGCCGATGGCGATACCTACTGGGTAGTGGAGAAAAACCGTCTTAAAGCAAACAGCGCTGATAGTTCGGTCATTCTTATTGATCCGGTAGACTTTTTATCAGACGACGGGCGAAAGCTTGCTAGAGTTTCCTACTGGCCGGAAGAAGAGAAGGCGGATTAGATAAACGAGGAAAAAGGAACCCCCCTCCTATTGGAGGGGGGTTCCAGCCTCTTAATCGAGGTGCATTTGATTTGAATGGTTAGAGGGCTAATGGAATCGTTTCAATCCTCTTAATCGAGGTGCCAACACCCTCAACCCAATCTTATCAAAAAATAAAGCTGGAAAGCAATACCGTCCCGATCCGGAGCGGCTTTTTTGTGTGTCGCCGATTCGGAAACCCGAACAACCAGGCGGCTGTAGCCGGCGTTTTCGCCTCCAAAAACCGAACGTTAAAGCGGGATCCTCAGCTGAATCCCGCTTTAAACCCGAATGTTAGATTTTGCTTTTCCCTGAGTGTTTCTAGATCTTCGGAAGGCCCGCCGGAGGCAAGAAAACGCACCGAAGCGTACTAGAGCCTGGAGGGGGGGTATACTGAGAAGCCGACGGAGACCCAAATTCCCCCCCGGTGTTTCTGAGTCTCCGTCGGCGAAGCCACTAAACATCCCCGAAGGGCTCTCGTCAAGGGTGGAGGGGAAAGGTTTTGGCGGAGCGATAGCGGAGGCAAAAGTTTTTCCCGGAAAGCGATGAGAGTGCCCTAGAGACCGTTAGCCGAAGGCTTTACGGACTCTTGGACACTGTCTGAGCGGCCCTTGAGCGCCACCCTCTCACCTCTCCGTTAGCCTCTGGTTGCAGGAAGATGCGGCTTTGTGTGGAATAGGTGGATGGGTGAGAATATCGGACAGGGAACGGCCTGAGGCGGGAGCGGCGGCCCCTTCTGACCTGCATGTCCCATGATATGCAGGAAAGGAGGTGGTGCCCATGGCAGAAACCATTATGTTGCTTGCGTTGCTCACGCAGGTGATCCATGTGGTGTATGTCATCACACGAAAAAAGTGACCCGCCCGGGCCTCGGAAACCGTGGGCGGATCACTCTTGCTGATTACTGATTCGTAACGGGCCGCGACGGCTCTCGCTGATGAGGGTCGCACCTTGGATGATTTCTCACCCTTATTATAGTATGCCAAGGCCTGGGAAATCAAACCCAATACCTGCAGCAGTATTGACAGAAAATTCAATGCGGGAGCGAATATAAAGCCCGTTTTGGATGTTGGGCAGGTTAACCCCTTTAGCACAAAATAAAACCCCGCTACAGCGCTAACAGGGGCGCTGGCGGGGTATCTAGGAAGAATATTCCCTAACATGCTCAACCGGTTATCCCTTGTGGTTTAATTCGGTTGGTGATGATTTCGATCTGACCTTCCAATGCCCATAAGTCATTGATATCTTTGTATCCCTTATAACTGGCTGGATCGAGGTAGGATACTCGCTTCCCGCGCCGTAGAAGTTCAACGGCAAGGAATCGCCAAGCGTCTCCGGCATCGTCTTGGTCAAAACAGAAAATGACTTCATCCGATTCGACCCAATCAGCATTGAATCCGCTGATCCCGAAGATCGCTACGGCGTTGTACCCGGCTTGGATCAGGGAGAGAGCGTCGAAGGCTCCCTCTGTGACGAAAACCTCACTTCGCTGGAATGCAACGGCATTAAAGGCACCCTTTGGGCCGGGCAGGTTGTCGTGCCTGTCTTTGTGTGGTACATCGTTTGCACCGATGGCCCGACCGTAGAGATTGATTGTGCGGCCCTCATTGTCGGTGTGCGGGAACACAAGACGGCCGCGTTTCCACTGACGAGCAAAGCGGCCATCTTTTGAATAGTGAGGCCATTTTCCCCATCCGGCGAATCCAAGCCCGAAACGAAGAGCGGTTTCCTTTGAGATGCCGCGCCATTTTAGATAGCGGACGGCTATTCCATCGTCATCCTGCTGTTTTAGGTAGCGTGAGAGTTCTTGCGCTTTTTGAAAGTAGTCGGTATGATTACGGTTAGTTACTAATGAATGTTGCCTCCGAAACGGTTCCCGTTTTCGGGGGTTTTGTTTTTTATAGAGAGCTGGTCTGTTTTTGTTGATTTCGTCGATGTATCCCCAGACCCCGCAGGAGAAGCATTTGAAGTGTCCGCTATGGATGTTTACCTGGAATGAACGTTGCCGATCTGATCCGTGAACGGGGCAGAACCATCGTTCCCGGCCATTTCTTCCACCTCGTGGGCCAAATTCGTTCCTTGGATGGTTCTTGAGATCCTCGAGAGTAAGCCCAATAATCTGGCCGTTTTCTTTCTCCTCCCACATAAGCTTGTTATTCCTCCTCCTTCTCCTTCTTGCCGCCTTCAATCACGTTAAACCCATGTTCCTTGGCTTTTCTAACTGCTTTTTCAACTTTAGCAAGGTTTTTACCTTTACCTTTGTATCCATAACTGGTCTCCAAACGATATGTCCAGCTACGCCCGTTCTTTTCACCTTTGACAATGATTCCGTTCTCTTCAAGTCTCTTCAATGCTCTACTGACGTTGGGTCTTTTTAAACTAAGCTCTTCTGCAATTTCCTTTTGGTTAACTGGGATCCAGTTTTCAAAATCCAGTTTCCCCATGAGGAAGAGCAACACTTTTAATTGTTCACCAGTCAACCTCATTTTCGATATTTGGATAAATCCTTCTTGCATTGCCAAGAAAAAGTCCCCCTTTAAGTATTTCTTCGTGAGTGGAAATGCGATGTAGGCGGGTATTTCACCAGTCTCTGAGTCGAAAGTAGGCAGGAACCCGTGAGGTTTGTTCTTGGTACCCATTATACCCTCCCTAAGTTATCATATTCGATACACAAAACTTGTTATGTATCATATTTGATAACAAGGTTATCAGTAGTGATAACCATTAGTCAACCCCTAAATTGTTATCAAATATGATACGACGTTTATCAAATATGATAACAACAAACCGCTAGAAATCCCTATATATCAACCTTTTTTTTATGTGCCTTATGTCTCATACCTATCACAAGGAATAACTGGACAGCCACAAACAGATCCGGTTAACCGGTTAACCTCCTGTTAATACTGTTTAAAAAAGTTAACCGGAGGGATTGCTTTGGAGAAGGATAAGACATTTGGAGTGAAAACAACACCTGAAGTCCATGAAAGAGCGGAAAGGATGTTTAAGGAGTCTGGGCTGTCAAAGAAAAATTGGTTTGAATCTGTTGTCTCGATGCTGGAGTTAGAGGCCGCAAAGGAAGGCCCGATCGGATATAAAACCGAAATCAACGAACTCGAGCGACACACGCGCAGGATCAATATGCTTTTCGTTCATGTTATTCAGCGTGCTTCCTTTCAGCAGGAAGAAACGCTCCGTACGCTGGAACAATTAAGAGAGGAACAGGACGAAATGCAAAAAGCGCGGCAAGCGGAAATTGAGGAATTGGAAATGCAGATCTCAGATTTAACGGAGGAGGCAGATCAGGCAAGGGAGGAGAGGGAGGCCGCAGAGCAACAATTGGAGGAGTTGCGGCAGGGGAATGCCGATCTACGAGAATTGATTGACGGGTATAAGTCAAAGATCGATACCCTTTCCGGTTTGGTAGATGAGTATTCGGGATATCGAGAAGAGAATGAGGCCCTTCAGGAGCAAGTTGCCGAAGTAGAAAAGCTGAAGCGGGATCTTCGATCTTTGCGAAAACAAAAGGATTTGGCCCGTCAGAAAGCTCTGGTTCGTCAAGAAAAGGCATACCAAAAGCAAATCAGGGAGATGCAGGAGAAGCATTCCGAAGAAATAAGGGGATTGTTGGATCGAATGGGAAGTCAAGGGGGTTAACCTTGGTAACCACGTTAACCTTGGTTAACGGTTCCCCTTTCATATTCTGTACTATATATCCTGTTAGATACCTAATCGAGGAATCTCTATAGACATCCAAACCATATCATAAATCCATATCTGTTAAGGTTAACTAACCTTAACAGCCCTGTATACAGCATACAGGGATCGAAGTATGTGAAACACGTATAAGGTTACATAACATCACTCTTGTAACCTTACGAAAAACCCGCCTTATCCCCTTATATGACTGGGATGAAGGCGGGTTTTTCTGAAAATCACATGGTTACGTTACCGTGAAAATGTCTATGCATTTTGTATGCAAAACCGTCGAATCCCTTGCTATATCTGGGGCTTGAAGTTATTCAAAGGTGACAGATCAGAGTTCGACTGATCCTCACCGGGTTGTATAAAATCCGGGGGATTTATGCATAATGGAGAATGAGCATGGAAAGCCGTGACGTGTAGCCGAGTCCGGATCAGGACGGTAGGCAGGACGCAGTGGTTGTACATGCTCCTTTTTTATGGGCTCATAGCTCAAGAGAAACGGCCCTCTCAGCCGTTTTTTTAGTCCAGAGGGGTTCAGGGTAGGGAGGGGTATTAAAGAGGGAATGAAAAGGGATACAAAGAATGTGGTACGATACAGATGGACGGAGGTGAACAATTGTGCCAGGGAATGAAGAACACATTACAGCAAAAGAGTTTGCCAAACGAAAAGGAAAGACAGAAGGCTGGGCAAGGTACATACTCAGAAAAGCGAAAGCTTCAGGAATTGAAATGCCGGAGAAATACGGACGATTTTGGCGGGCGACTGAGGAAGAGTGGGAAAATATATTGAAAACGCTTGATATTAAGCCGAGAAGGCGGAAAAACGCCGGAAACAAGGAAAAATGATCTTTTTTTAATTTGCTTACTACGTTCGAACGTAGTAATATGTAACTATAAGGTTCCAGCTAAGGCTATTTCAGGAACCTGATGCACCTTGAAAAACAAATATTCCCCTTGCCTAATCAGAACATATGTTCTATAATTTCTACTACTCTCTTCCTATTTTTCCTCCCTCAAGAGGAAAATCATTGAATTTTGACATGAATACGCATTATGTTCGTCGTAGGCAAGTGAGGAAAAGGGAGGAATTTGGGTGGAATTGTTGACTGGATTAAAAGGATTTGCCACAACGATGTATGTGAAGGCTTATCCAGCTATGGTAACCCTGGCAAAGAAGAAAGAGAAGGTAGAACCACCCGACGATTCAAAAATGCAAGACCTCCTGAAAGGGATTGGGGAGGGCCTTGACCAAGTTGCTTTCTGGGCAACGATTGTAGCCCCTGCCGCCTTGGGTTTGGTTGCATCGGTTATCGGGTTTTTGATGATCATCAACAACGATCACCAATCAAGAGCAAACCTTATGGGATGGTTGAAGCGGGCAGTTGGTGGGGCTATCCTCCTTGTTATCGGTCCGTGGTTCATGACTTGGGTCTGGGATCTTTTGGTTGCCGCCGCTGACCTTGATGTAACCTCCGGGAAGTGATCCATCATGATGATGGATATGCTGAAGGAGTTCTTCGCGGATATGATCAACGGGATGATGGACTATATCATCTCCTGGGTGGCAAAGTTCATCATGTCGGAAACCGATCTGTCGATGCTTCCGCAATTGGATCTGATCATCTGGTGTTCCCAAGCGGTTGGGGCTGTATTAACCATCGTTTTCATGGTTAAACGGTCTTTTAACCTCATCACCGGTGAAGAAGACGATTGGGTTCATATCATCAGTAGCGGCATAAAATCTCTGTTCCATATCGCGGCTATACCGTTTCTACTCAAATACAACCTCAAGTTGTGCAATATGGGCATCCAGTTGGTTGCGGCACTTGGTTTCGATTCGAAGGCTAGTGTAGATGACTTGATGGATGATATCCTATCGACCGCCGCACCTGCTGGCTTACTGGAAGAAGGGATTATCACCCTGTTGCTCATTCTGATCTTGATCGGCGGGTGCTTCGCACTTGCGATCAACGGAGCGGTACGAATGGTCCAGGTCTTTGGACTGTTCCTGTTCGGCCCGATCATCGCGAGCACGCAAACGGATCAGCGGTCAATTTTTCAAGGATTTTGGGTTGAGTCAATTGCGATTATCTACACGCAAATCTGGCTTTTCTTCCTCCTTTGGGTAACCGCTCAATTCGTGCTTATGGGAAACATTTATGGTATCTGTCTCGCGCTTGCGGCTGTTTGGATTGGCGTGACAGGAAGAGCGTTCCTGAAGCAATTCCTATACCGAAGTGGTGTTGCAACCGGTACTTCCGGTGCGAGTCGGTTTGTTCTCCTGAAGATGTTCAGCAAAAACTTCAAATGAGGGGGATGCCTTCCATGAGTGATAGTAAAGAGGAGGAATTTCACATCCCCCGCAACGTGAAGACAGGGCATCAGGTCGGGGGAATGGATGGAACCGGATGGGTCTTGTGCATCATGGCGGCAGGGTTCTTGATCCCGCTGTTTGCACTGATTATGACCCCGGTGCCAGCACCGTATCCGGTGAAGTACGTAGTCGTTATGGGAATTAGCATTGGGTTCCCGTGGGTACTTTTCTGGCAGAACAAGCGAACGGGAGACATGAATATCCAGTTAGGCTTTAACGCTTTCGCGTGGATCGCTTCTCAATTTGTGTCGGCTCACAAAGGAACGATTCAATACTGGAGGGATGATGATGCCGCTCGGCGTCGGGAAAAAACTGTCCGAATTAAAACGGGAGACTAAACGGGTTTTTAAAGGAGCAGGGTTCCCCATCAAGGACGTCCATAATAATGTGATCGAATTGAAAGACGGCACATTCAAGGCCGTCTTGAAGATCACTCAACCGATAAACTCGGGTCTGATGTCCGAGAAGGAGCTAAAACGTTCCGTTCAAGCCATTCAGCGCTCGCTGAATGGCTTTCGCATAGGGGATAACAATCAGATTCTGATATCCACGGAAAGGATGGATATCAGGAAATACCTGCGGCATCTGGATGAACTGTACGACCAAGCGGAAAACGTGTTTGTACGGGATCGGGTCGAGGCCAAACGGGAGTTTTTGCAAGAAAAATCCAAGGTGGTTCGGTCGATCCTGACCTTTTATATCGTGCTTTCATCCCGATCTAAGCGATTGGAAAGGGCACGGGATGAATTGGAGAAAGCGGAAAGCAAGGTTAAAACAGCTTTAAGCAGAGGCCGCATGAAATTTGCTCGTCTAGAGGGGGACGAACTAATGAAAACCCTCTATGACAAATTCAACCCCACCACTTCTGAGAAAGTCCCCTACCGTCCAGGTATGGATGTCTGGAACCTGCGTCCGTCCGGTATCTCCGACCGTCGGGATTGCATGGAGATGGACCGGATGAAATACCGCTTTCTCTATTTCACAGACTTCCCGGAACGGGTCGGTAAGCGGTGGCTCGTAGATCTGCTCACTTCCGGCTTGAACATGGATTTGTCGATTACCCTGGTAGCCGGTGATAAGTCGGAGGTAGTGAAAAGCACCGATGAGTCGATCCGGGAAATCCGGATGAAGCTCCGGAACAAGGGAAAGCTCGATGAATCGGAAAAAATCGACTTGGAGACGGACGAAGAAAGCCTTCGCCAAATGCTTCAGGATTTGAAAGGAAGCACGGAAAAACTCTTTCAAACGAGCTTTGTTCTCGCGATTCGGGAGAGAAATCTGGAAGAGTTGAACGAGGCAGTAGGAGAGGCAGTAGGAACGTTGGGAGTCGCCGGGATCGACGCGAGGGAGATTTATTTCGCCCTCACCGGCCCTCGTCATGACTTGCTCTTCTACACTGTGCCGATCGCCTACCAGAACAAGGACTTTCAACGCCGCATCTACTGGCCTTTTTCCGCCAAGACTTTGGCCGGAATGCTTCCGTTCGATTCGACAGAATTGAACTGGAATAAGGGCATTCTCAAGGGATTCAACGCGAACGACATGATTATCACCTACGACCGTTGGGATCGGGATCATTTTTTCAATGGCAATGAGATTATCCTAGGGACGAGCGGGGCGGGGAAATCATACTATCTTCGCCTGGACATCTGGCGGGAGGCCAATTTTGGTAAGGCTAACCGAATCAACGTACTGGATGTGGAAGGGGAGTATTTGAACATCCCCGGTGCAAATGTGATCGACTTTCATCTAGGTTCCCGGCACACAACGAACCCCTTTCATATCCGGTCGACGGTTGTGGACTCCGACAGCGAGAAACTGGACGGCAAGGTCGATGTGGGAGGGTATCTGCGGCAGAAGATCGACCGTCTGGTGTTTTTCTTCGGATGGATTGCTCCCGGCTTGGAAGAAGACACCTACCTTAAAGCGATTTTGACGGAAGCTATCGAAAGAACATACCGCCGGGTTGGTCTAACCTACGATGGATATGTACTTCTGGATTCCAAGAAGCTGAAGCCGGAGATTGCCGAGCATTATAACGATTTAGAGCGGCGAGGGATGATTCCCCACTTGCCACCTATTTTCCCGACCCTCTCCGACCTGGTTGAAGAGCTAGGGGAATTGGAGAATGAATACGGAGAGCAGGTAGAAAAGGATATCGGGATGTTGCTGATGGCATTGAAACCTTATACGACAGGAGCGTACAGCAGTCTGTTTAACGGACAAACGAATTGGGATTTGGATCATAAAATCAATGTCTTGAACATCTCCGCAGTGACGCCTAACATTCAATCGCCACTTATGGATTTGATGGTTGCAGAACTCTGGGACGAAGTGAAAAAAGACCGTGATGAAAAGATTGTGACCTACGTAGACGAAGCCCACAAGATCGCCAATAAACGGAAGCCGCAGACGCTGGAATTTCTCGCGGATGCGGCAAAGAGGTTCCGGAAGTATAGCGCATGCCTAGTGACGGCAACGCAGAACGTGGGCGATTTCATGGCCGTCGAAGAGTTTGGCCGGGCGTTGTTAAACAATAGTTGGTTTAAAACCTTCTTCATGATGTTTGACGATGACGTACAGGCCCTATCGTTCATGAACTTCAACGAACCAGAATTGGAACTGCTGAAAGCGGATGATGAGGTTGACGAAGAGCGTAAGGGGAGAGGCCTCCACATGGTGGGCCGGAAGCGGGTGGTCATGCAGGTTGAGGCTTCTATGGATGAAAAGAAAATGCTAGGCTTGCCGATCCAGTCGGCGTGATCGAAGAGAGGGGGAACCTTGATGGAAAAAACCATGGAACGAGTGGGGCAGGCGGTTTCCTGGGGTGCTTTGTTTATCAAGCACCCCTATCTTCTTATAATCCCGGTGCTGATTCTTCTGCCGTTTCTCTTGTTACCATTTGCCTTTCTCGGTGGGCTGATAGGGAGTAATCAAGGAGGGGGGGCACCTGTCTCCGGCATCAAATACGCTCAGGAGATCAATGCGGCGGCGGCAAAAACCGGCGTCGACCCGGCTTTGATTGCGGCGGTAATCAAGCAAGAAAGCGGGGGTAACCCCAACGCGGTCTCCCACGCTGGGGCGATTGGCGTGATGCAGATCCTTCCTCAAAATGCAAAGGGGGCCGATCTACTTAACCCTCGAGAGAATATCCAACGAGGTGCGGAGATCCTTGCAGGTCACCTGAAAACCTATGACGGGAACCTTGCAAAGGCGCTTGCGGCTTATAATGCAGGGCCGGGCAATGTCGAAAAATACGGGGGGGTCCCTCCTTTCAAAGAAACACAAAACTATGTGAAAAACGTTACGCGAAACTATCAGGAGATGCGCCAGCAAACACTACCGAATTTGATTACGAAAGGTGGAGGATTGTCTCATCCGGTAAACGTAGCGCCGGGGTGTGGGATAGGATGCTATGAAGGGCACACCGGGCAAGATTTCCCCGGAGCGGTCGGCACGCCCGTCATGGCGGCGGCTGGCGGAGTCGTCAGCTCAGTTCAAACACCAATGAACAATCCACGGTTGGGGCCAAACAAGAGCTACGGCACATTAATCAAAATTGATCATGGCGGCGGCCTGGAGACCTACTATGCGCATATGTACCCGAATCAGATCCAAGTCAGTGTGGGTCAGCGGGTGCTTCCGGGTCAAAAGATTGGCGAGATCGGAAATTTCGGAAACTCAACCGGCCCTCATCTTCATTTTGAGGTGAGGGAGAAGGGGCAGATAAAAGATCCAATGAAAGTATTAAGAAAGAGGAAGGTTGTGACGAAGGAGGAGACAACCGATGTGGAAGGCTCTAGAGATACTATTTTGGATCCTGCTAAGTCTGACACTGTTACCGTTCGCCCTTCTATTGCTCCAATTTTTAATCCAGGGGAGCTTTTAAAGAGAAAGGGTCATGAGAAAGGAGATAGATAGAGGTGGTTTCGAAAAGAATACGGATCGGTCTGCTGTTCGTACTAGCGATGGTGATAAATCTAGCTTTAGGGTTGGCACTCTCGTTTTTCCTCTTTATTCGGGAATATCAGGGGCAGGCGTTACATCACTTTGCTGACTACCTGACCTCCCTTTCATTTCTGCCCACCCTCCTGTGGGGGGCGGGCGGCGGAGTAGGGAAGGCGATCCATCAGGTTTATATGATGCCGCTCCCTCAGTTGATATTCTGGGGCCTGATCGTCTTAGCGGCCTTGAAAGTTTGGTTATCGGATGGGATGGGATACAAGGAGGCACACAAAGACGGAAGTCACGGGACGGCCCGTCTTCAGACGCGGGGGGAGATTCGCAAGCATTACCAAAAGGATCAGATCGGGTACATTCTGGGAGAATCCAACCGGCACATTGCGGTGCAGTCGATCCGCAACGTTCTCAATCTGAACCCTCACGCATTGGTATTCGGTGGATCGGGAAGCGCAAAAACGGCTGGCTATGTGATTCCCAATATCCTACACATTGCCGAGACCTTGGGAGAGAGCCAAGTGATCCTTGACCCGAAGGGCGAACTATGGAACCGCACGTCAGCCCGACTGAAAGAGCTTGGGTACGAGGTGATCGCCTTCAACCTCCTGGACGACAAGAAAAAAAGGTCGGCCCGGTGGAATCCGATGTCGGGTCTAAAAAAGGATGGGGAAGTACTCACCCCCGCTGCTGTGGAACTGGCGACCGTGATTTATGAATCCACGAGCAGTGAGCGGGAAGACCGTTTCTTTTCTGCCTCGGGGAAAGACCTCCTGACCGCGCTGATTCTTTATGTGTTGGAGGCACGTCCAGAAAGGGAGCACCACCTGAGGAATGTGCTTCATCTCTGCGCCACAATCGGGAAGGATCAAGAGGCGCTTCGGGGGATGTTTGAAGAATTGCCGGAACGATCCCAAGCCCGTGCCTTTTTCGATAGCGCGGACACCAGCGCGGAAAAGCAGTGGGAAGGGATTCGGGGTGATGTGAAAAGTCGGCTGGGTCTGTGGAACATGGAAGAAATCGCAGATCTGACCGCCGCCAGTGACTTCGATCCTGCCGACCTGGGACGAAAGAAAATGGCTCTGTATCTGATGATTCCGGATTCAGATAATACCTACAACCTGATCCCGGCCTTGCTGATCGCGCAGGCGTTCAAGATGTTGATCCAGCAGGCCGACCTAAACCGAAATGCAAAGCTTGAAGTACCGGTCTGGTTCCTGCTCGATGAGTTAGGCAACCTGCCGCGCATCAAAGAATTAGATGCAAAGGTGAACACGGTGCGAAGCCGGGAAATTCGGATGATGATGATTTTCCAAAACATTCCCCAATTCCAGGATAAATACGGCAAGGAAGGATCGAAGTCGATAGACGCCAGTTGCGACACGACCATTTTTCTCGGAACCAAGGAAAGCACAACGAACAAGATTTTCTCTGAGATGGTCGGTGAAACCACGATTATGATCCCATCTTACTCGGATAACGGTCAAAGCAAGAGTGGAAAAAATGAAAGTTACACGGGCCGTCCAGTTATGAAACTCGATGAAGTACGGATGATTCGGAAAACCAATGAAGTACTGGTTTTCCAACCGGGCCGCCATACTGCCAGATTAAAAAAATGCCTGTACTTCAAAAAGGATCGGTGGAAAGATCTTCCCGCTACGCACTGGCAAGAGATCCCGAAACGGAAATACGAACCGCTGGCGCTGTGTGAAGTACCGAAGCCAAAACTTCCTGATGACTACATGCCGGAATAAAAGCCAATAGGGGGAATCAATGATGGGTCAAGATAAACGTTTGGAAGAACTGGAGGAACGGCTGGAACGTCTGATGAGGGAACGCGAAATGGTACAGGAAAACTTGGCAAAAGCAGAACAACGGCAAATGGAGCAGGAGAAAGGCGGCATTTTCATTAATGGTGAGCGGGTTGAGCATGACCCGAACGAGCCCTTTATTTTAGGAGACAATGTAATTATCAACAACCATAACGAAGCTACGATCAACAACGGTGAAGTTACCAATATTAGAGGGTCGCAAGTCAACCATATTTTTCGAGAGAACGGAGAAGTGGAGAGGAGTATAGTAAATTTCGGCAACTATGCGGCAGGTGAAGGGACTGTCAACATTTCTTCGGGATCAAACCGAGATGAGATCCAGCTATACCACCGCATTTTGAACGGGATTGATGGAGAGATTGCAGAAGTCAAAGAGCAGATGGCGGAAGTGAAACAGGAGGGGGAAGCCCATAAAGAGCAGGGGCGGCGGGATCTTCACAAAGAAGCGATCACGGAGCGGATCGACGAGATTGAAACCCACGTCAACCGTCTCCATAGACAACTGGAGCATTCGGAAAAGGTTGAAAGTGGAGAGATCCCCAGTAGGGGATATGTTGAACCGGCGGCCGCAATCCGGACGAAAATTGCGCAATTTGAGGGGGAAGTTGGTCGGCTGAAAGGGGAACTGGAAGGGCTGGAGGCGCAGGGTAGGGTGGCGGATCATCCCCAGGAAGAAAAACCCTTTGAACAGGCAGTCGAAGAGATGAAGAAAGAGTTAAAAGCCCTCGATGGGCTACCGCAAGACGAGAGAAGGGAGAAGGCGATGGAGATTATCCTGGATAATCCCCGCGTCTTCCAACAAATTGAAGCGCTTGCGAAGGATGCAGAAAAGAACGGAATCGTGGTTGAAGCGGATCTCAAGGGTGGGGCCTATGTCCGGCAAAAAGATGACAGAACCAACCTGGGGTATGTCCCCTGGACAAAGGACGAGCAGGGATTGAACCGGATCGACGGGGACAAAATCCAGTGGAACAAGAACCAAAAGATCAACCTTTCCATTCAGCAAGACGACAAGGGGAAGCAATACATCAAGCTGGAATCCAAGGATAAGGGCGTAACGGCCCGGGCGTATACGAACGGCGAAGCGAAGCCCTTCCCCGAGTTAAAAAACTCGTGGGAGGTGGAAGGCAAAACGTGGACACAACAAAAAAACAGAGATCAAGGGATTGACCGGGAACGGGGAATGGAACGGTGAGGGAAAAAGTCGTTCGGGGAATGCGTTCCCCCTGGAGTTGGGTAGCGATAGCCGTGTTAGCATTGATTGCATTGGTTGGGGTGACCACCCTGGTAGGGGGGAGTGAGAACCAAGCGGAAACCACTGCCCTTGCCTTTTTTAAAGCGGGTTGGGTCGATGGGGATCCCAAACGGGCTAGGGGTCTCCTTGACGGAAAAGAGGAACCTGATATCCCACTTGATCGACGGACCGATGAGACCCGGAGAATGAAGCCGGACAATAGCCCCGTTCTCTTGGCTAACGAAGAGCTAGGGGACACCATGTGGGGGATCTATATTCATCGTCCGCGCGTAGGGGACGGCCTAGCGGTGACAGTGGCTAAAGATGGAGACAAATGGAGGGTGGTAAAGTACCGGTACAACATGGCAAGCCGGTACGAAATCCTAAAGCAAACGAAACCGCAACTGGAATGGAAGGAAGTACAGCCATGAATGGATCCCCCCTGATGGGGGGATCTTTTTGGTTGTTTGTTTGTGAAAATAACAGGTATGCAATGCAAACAACCGATTTAAACGCCTGTATAACCGCTCAGTCCCTCTCTATACACCCTTGGGTATGGGAACAGAAAAACCGTCCCGTGACAAGCCGTCTGAGGCCGTCAGGGGCGGTTTAAAATATGGATCACCGATCCATTCCCTGCTCTCGATTCTTCCGGCGTTTGGCTTCCTTCTTCATCTCCCGTTGAGAACGTTTGGAGGCTCTTTCCCGGTCGTACTCAGCTTCCCTTGCGGCTTGCTGGATCTGGTTGGCGATGAGTTGCATGATGTCGCCGGTCATTCCCCTTTCGTATGAAGGGCGTTCCCGGTTCTTTTCCTGTTCGGCAATCCTTTGCAGTCGATCCATTACACGGTGGGCCTTTTCTGGCCCCAGATTCCGTTCAGCTTGGCGAACCTTCTCTTCATCGGCGATCTTTTTTAATTCATTGATCTCAGCCTTTCCGATAAAGACCCGGCTTCCGTTCTTATCGCGACCACGATAAGCAATGTGAAGGTGGGGATGCCCACGATCATCATGGATCGCTCCCACCCAATCAATATCCCGGTTGATTTTCGCACTGAATCGGGACATGACATCCCTACCGAGTTCCCGTAAGTCTATTTGCAATTCGTTCCGTTCTTGTTCGGATAGGGTGATTACCATTTTGTGCATGACGGCCACATTCGGGGAGGGTTTTTGTTCCTCTAGTCGCCGGAAAAATTGCCGGCGGTCTACATGATCGCTTTCCATTGAAAACAAATGAGGATTATTCCGGTGATGATCCCGGTTGGCTTCCATGTACTTGATATGCTCTTTCGCCTTATGAATGCCTTTTGAATCATTATAAGTAATGTACCGTAGGGCTTTCGCATTAGCCGCCATTTATCATAACCCCTCTGGTTTGTGATTGGTTTGGATGTACTCGTCGATCAAGGTGTCATTCGATTTGATCCGGCTGTAATGGTTTTTGAGATAGGTCATAAGGCCACGCGTCCACGCCTGGAGGGATTCAATATCCTTCTTCTGCTTTCGGATTTCCTCATTCTTGCCCTCCACTTCCGCCCACCGGGAGGATTGGCTTTGCTTTATTTGTCCTACCTCATCTTTTAACTGCTTGGCGTATCGGCGTAGCTTGTTATTTTCCTCTTTCAGTCGGGCCATCTCTGCCGCCATCTGTTCGTTTTTCTCTTGAAGTGCACTGTTTTCTTCGGTGTAGGTGGCCGCTTCTTGGTCGCCCTCGTATTGTTGTTTCCGCTTTACTCGGGTCGCCAGCTCCTTTTTCAATTCCGGTACCACTTCCGATTTGAATTGAGGGTTCAAGCCTACACCGATTTCTTCCAACACCAATGAAGTATAGATAGACTCCCGCATGGCTCGGGTTAGCAAGTTACCATTTCGCCGGGTCTCCTTGTTGAATCGGTCAATCTCTTGTTGAATGGTTTCGGTCGCCCGCCGCCCTACCGATTCGATTCGTTGTTCCAGGGTGCGGATCACGGAACGTTCGATGTTGGATAAATAAGATTGTGCTTCGGTGGGCTGTGTGTGTTTGGCGTGAACAAGTTGAATCCCTTCATCCAAAATGTAGCCGATTTTGGATTCTGATCCGTGGATCTTCTTAGCAAGTTCATGAGCCAGACCAAGCATATCCGGATCAAATCGGACGCCTTTGGAAACGCGGTTTGACATAGAATCCCCTCCGTCAATTGGTCATCTATTCCAATTATATCGCAATGTGCACGATTTGTGCACGTATAAAAAACGTGCACGCTAAAATGCACTTGTTTAACGTGTACATAGCCATATGTGCACGTTTTTAAATCTGCCTCCCCCGAGATATCGAAGCGAGTCGCGGGTAGCGACAAGGCGGAGAGATCGAGCGGGGCAGGCGGGGGAAAAGAGCTCGAGAAAGACCCGAAGAGGTCGTCCCGGCGGTACGCCGGGAAATGCACTCAGATATCGTTTTTAAACATGTAAAAGGATATCTACTCAGATACCTTGATTTGGTGTCTAACCAGATATATCATAGGGTATGAAAGGAGCGGGTATAATGGGAGGTAGGCTTGAAAAATACGCTAAGAAATCAAAAAGGAAATCCCACCATCAATACCCTTGGAAACCTGAGACAGAAATGTTTGCCTTGTTTCAGTTGTATTGTGACCGGCTAAATTTATCCGTGAATGAAGCCTTGTGTCATTTGGTTGAGGAGGAAATTTCCAATTTCAAGAAGGAGCTAACGAAAGATCAGATTGAAGACTTAGTGGTTAGTTTTGAAGACGCAAAAGAGGAAAGACCAAAAAAAACTACAATCGCGTTTACTCCAATGTTTGATCCGGAAGAGGACGAATCCGCAGAATGAACCAATGAAGGCCCTGCCGTTTGTTAGCGGGGCCTTCTATTTATGTAGGAACAATTCCCCTAGATATATGGGGAATCCACACCACAAGGAATAACTGGAATCGACGCTTTCCCGGTTATCCCTTGTGGTAAGAAGGAAGCCAGGATCTTTGTGGGTAATAAGTAAGGTGTGATGTTAGAAGTCTAAAATAGTTGATTTAACAGGGTTTAAACTGTGACCATAGTGATGGTGAGGAGGTGAAAAAATACGGTGGAGTGGTTGAGAATTAGGGATGTGACAGAGGAAACCGGGCTTTCTGACGCAACAGTTCGACGATATTTACGGGCGCACGGGCGGTTTATCAAGTCGCAAAGAGAAGGATCGGTGCTGGTGATCGCCGAGGAGTCCATTTCGGTCTTGTACAAGATCCGACACTATTACGAGCAGGGGTGGAGCCGGGAGCGAGTGGAACGGGTACTGGAAAGTACGGAACCGATGGAGCTGGTGGTTCACGACGATGTAACCGGGGTGGATTCGACGCTTGGTGAGCAGTTAGGGGATCTCCGCAAGCTGTTGCGAGCGATGGTGGAACGGCAACAGGCGTTGGAAAACGAGGTTCTCCGCTTACGGCAGGAGATCCGGGAACGGGATCAACACTTGGTACAAGGTGTCCAGGAAGCCAATCAGAGCTTATCCCGAGTTGAAAAACGGCAACAAGAACGGCAAAAAGGAGTGCTTTCACGGTTTTTCAAACGACAATAATTTAATCATGATTTATTCATGATTAAATAAAAGATTATTCTGAATAATACTGAGTTCATTGGGGAAATCGGCTTGAACCCTTGATATATAAGGGGTTTGGCCGTTTTCTGTAGAATTTGACAAGGGAAAAGGTTTCCTGTATGATTAAATCAAGATTTAATCATGATTAAATCATTACTTCAAAGGAGCGATGTTCAATGTTGGTTGCAGGAATTGATGCAGGGCGGAGCCGGACAAAGGTGGTAACGGAAGGGAAAAAATTCGCTTTCCCGAGTCAGATCGTCCCGTTTTATGAGCATGGCGGAGAAGATGTGTTAAAAGACGAGAATGACATGGTGATCGAACTGCTGGAGCCGGGTGCCCAGGAAGGCGAAAAGTTTTTTGTCGGCGAAGTCACGGAGTTTGTTCAGTTTGGGATGGATACGCAACGGACTGAACAAGAAAAGGCGACCATGCAAGCCCGCGCGTTTACCTTGTCGGCACTTTACCGACTTGGCGCGATGGATGAACAGCCGTGTATCATCGGAACCGGGGTTCCTTACATCAAGTTAAAAGAATGGGGGCCGTTGGTCAAAGAGATGTTGGAGAAGAAACACCGGATCCGCGTCTACAAGCGGAACGGGTTCCAAGAACAGCGCATCATCCACATCGCGAATGCATTTGTCGTCCCGGAAGGGATGGGGGTCTTTTACGACGATCCGACGGAGCAAGAAATGGGGATTGGAGAACTAGGATCGGTCACCATGAACTATCTCCGGATGAAGAAAAAACGGGTGATGCCGGGATACAGTGGATCTACGGAATGGGGATGTGACAACCTGCCCAAGGACATCGGAAGCACGCCGAAGGACATAGCGAATCTGGTGATTGCTCAATTCAAGTCGAAGAAGTGGCCGACCAACTTGCCAATCCGCCTTTCTGGGGGAAAAACTTCCGAAATCGTGGAACATGTTCGGGACGAATTTCCAAACACCGTTGCCGTTCCGGAACCGCTCTTTGGGAATGCTCGTGGGTTCTATAAAATAGCAAGAGCGAAGGCAAAACAACTTGTGTAAGGGTGATCTGGATGGTAATCGAACGGAAAAAGCGGCAGAAAGTGAAAGGAGTGGCATTCAACCTCGACGAACCAGCCGATATGGAATTACTTGATTGGGCTGAGTCGCGAGGGAAGTTTTCAACATATGTGAAACGATTGATCGACCTGGATAGACGTCTGAACGGTGGTGGGTGGGTGGGTTCTTCTCCAAAAGACGAGGGTGGAGAGGAAGCCGCCACACTGGAAGAGAAAACGGAGACGGATGAATGGGATCTGTCAGCGGACGACATTGATGACGACATGCTTATTTAAAGCGTGAGACGAGGAGGGAGAAAGTTGGCGTGTCCTAACTGCTACCAACCGGAAAAGTGGTGCTGTTGTACCGGGGCTGATATCGAGTATGCCCGAAAAATGGATAAGTTTGAATATGAAGTTGGTCAATGCTTGGAGGAGATTTATTGCGGAAAGATTGTGAAGGTATTAGAAAAAGTCGATAGAGAGGGGGAACCGTATTATAAAGTCCGGGTTCTTGATTCAGGAGAAGAGGTAATGACAGTAATGCAAGCGATTTTGATGGAGCCGGAAGAACTCGTAGAGGAAGGGTGAAGGCGAAACGGTGGCCGCGATCCGGTCGCCGTCCGGCGGGGTGGTTCCCCGTCGCTGATGAGCCAGCCAGGAGGGGATAACATGCTGAACTGTCCGTTGTGCGGCAAAGAGGTGCCGGAACCTGATATGCACGAAAGTGGCCGATATAGTAGGAGTGCCTGTTGGGACTGTTCGATTAGTATGAGGGTGACAAACGACGGAATCCATACGCAACAACAAAGCGATTACGCAAAGAAAGAAATAGAGTGGCTGAACGAGATGTCCGCAGAAGACTTTGCAGATCTGAAGATGGGCTTAATATACGGGTATTTTAAGGGCCGTGAAAAGGTCGGCTTTACAGATGAGGATTTTGAAAGGTATTTAAAGCTTCGGACGATGGGTGATAAGTATCATGACAGCTTTTATCTGAAGTTGAAGGAGAAAGAACAAGAGGCGCGCGAAGCTGGTTTGATAGACTGAAGGAAGGCGAAACGGTGGCCGTCCCGATCCGGGACGGCTTTTTTGTGTGGCGGAAAAAAATACCCCGTGCCAATGACGGGGTCAAGACCAGGGGGTTATTTATGCTTCCCAGAGGTCGCGAATTGAGCAATCGAACACTTTGGAGAACGCTTTGAGGTGTTCCCGTTTGACCGTCTTCCAACTGTCGTTGAAGTAGCTGGAAATGGTGTTTGCGCGAATCCCCGTTTTATCCGCTAGTTCCTTCTGTGTCATCCGTTTTTCCGCCATGAGGATATGAATCCGTAGCATCCGCTTGACTCTCCCTTCGTGATAAGTAGTTATGCACATAATACCATAAACAGATACTTAATATCAATTAATCGGATGAAAATAACGATTTTCGTTGACATATATATCGAAATTCGTTATAATGTGTTTAGAAGGTCAGGCGATGGCCTTCAAAAATCGAAGGGAGAGGATCACATGAACAAGGTCAAGAAAATCGAGAAGCTCAAGAGATTCCGGCGAATTGTCAGAGATTACACAGCATTGGAGATCGACGGAATCGAGGTGGATATTTTTGACGCCGCCGCAGTGCTTTCGGCACATGGTTGTCTTTCAAAGGAAGATCAAGACAGATTCCTTGACGAACCCGCACGAGTGATGATCTGGAAAGCCTGGAATCTCCTCGGAAAAGAGAGGGGATGGAAACGATGAACTGGGAGACATACGAAAAGGTCATGAAGCCCGCACGAGAAAAGGCAAAGGA
>NZ_JBHSAP010000001.1:0-29142 GCF_042650125.1 Salinithrix halophila | reverse complement strand
CCCTGTGTTGGTCTGGGATGATCTGGGCAAGAGCAATCCGACCCAGGCGAAGCAGAAAAATTACTTTCAGATCGTGAACGAGAGATATAAAGCATGTCGGCCGATTTTGTTCAGCAGTAATGAGGACATTGAATCCCTCTCTGAGCGAATTGGAGGGGCCACGTGGAGCCGTTTGGTCGGCATGAGTGGGAAATATCTTCTGGCCACCGTAGGAGCCGACTACAGGCTTTCTAGGGTGGGATAAGTGACGGCATCCGCCTAACGGTGGAATCGAGATATTTATTTTGGGTGACGTAAAGGCGATAGCGCTAAGTGTAGAGCAGAGGGCAAAACAAAACCCCGTCAGTGATAATGAATCACATAGACGGAGTGAAAAAATAATTTTAGAGAAACTAGTGCTCCCATCACTATTATAGCACAACATGGGGGTGGGAACGTGGAAGATTTGATCCAGCAATATAAAGAGACACTGAAGGTAATCCGGAGAGAGAGAGAAACAGAGGAGAACCCATCAGCCCGGCAGACGTTAAGCGAAATGATCAGGGACCTAGAGTATGCGATTAAATGGATGACGACTGGCCGGCAACCGGGGAACACACGAGGAATAGAGCGAAGGGCAGCCTATCAACGGGAAAGGCCTACTGATCCGATCCACTTTCAGCGTTATGCCTACAAGGAAGCATTCCAGCAGCCGGAATGTACGCTATCGGATTGGGATATGTGGCGGGTAGAGGATGCCTTGTCCAGCCTGACCAAGTTGGAACGTGAGGTGTATATGATGAAGGTGGGGCAGGGGTTTTCAATGGAGAAGGTAGCGTCTTTACTTGGACTTACAAAAAGCTCGGTACAGACGATGTTAGGAAGATCACAAAAGAAGATGACGAAGCAAAAAGAAACCAGCCTATTTTGTGTTAGGTAAGGCTGGGGTTAAAGAGGTCTTGTTGTTTTGATTTATGAGTACCATTAAGAAATTGATCAAATTCAGGATCGTGATAATGAAGAATCCCTTTTTCCAGCACATCCTTAAACTTTATTTTAGGGTTATTGAGATGATCTAATTTTCCATCCACCAATTTTGTTTCCCATCGTTGGAAATAGGATTCTAACTCTATTGTAGGGAGCTCGTAAATCCTTGCAGGTTTTGTGAGGTAAAAAATGCCTATAACCATCGCCGAAATTTGTCTATATCGCTTAATTACTTCATGGTTTACATGATGGCACGTGGTAATACCTGGGTTTTTACGTAGTTTCCCGCTAGTGTTTATCAAATTGACCGTTTTGAGTTCAAAACGTTTATTTGTTTCAGGGTCTATCCCATCATCTCCATGCCTACCAAGCCCCTTTTTTAGACCAAACATTTTTAACAACAGTAGCTCTCGATATCCTCCATCATCAAAGACATGAATGATATCATGTTTCAAAGCTTCTTTCTCGATAGGGTCTACCATTGAAAGGATGTTGGTTATTTCATTCTTGATTTTCAATGTCACTTTCTTTAATTCCTCCATTGATCAGTTCAAATATACTTACTGAAAGTGCATTTGCCAATTTTAAAAGCGTAGTGTATGAAGGGTTTCGTTGGCCCGATTCTAATTGACTAAGATATGTTCTGTGCAAATCGGCTTTAAAGCTTAGCGATTCTTGAGATAAGCCTTTCTTCTCTCTGATTGTCCTGATATTTTGACCTAGAGCATCGAGGTCTTTCCTAAAGTGATTTGTCATAAAAAATCCTTCTCATATTGGGTTTGAACTGTAAATGGAATTATAGTACAATGAGGACATATATTCTGCAGACTATAGGCAACATTAACTGGGAGGGTGTGCTTTTTGAAACTAGCCTATCAAACAAGACGAGGGCAATTATACATTGGAAATTCATTAGATTTATTGGAAAGCTTTGAAGATAATTCAATTAACCTGGTTGTTACATCGCCGCCTTTTGCGTTACAGAGGCAAAAGGAGTATGGAAACAAAGGGCAAGAAGAGTACATAGACTGGCTTGCTACTTTTGCTAAGTTAATCAAAAATAAATTAAAAGAAGATGGGAGTTTTGTTCTTGATCTAGGAGGAGCTTATAAAAAAGGAGTTCCCGTTAGATCCTTATACAATTACAAGGTACTGATAAAGTTCTGTGAAGAAATCGGCTTTAATTTAGCGGAAGAGTTTTTTTGGTATAACCCTTCGAAATTACCCTCACCAATTGAATGGGTCAATAAAAGGAAAATTAGAGCTAAAGATGCAGTTAATACAGTTTGGTGGTTCTCAAAATCAACATTTCCAAAAGCCGACATTAAAAATGTTCTTGTTCCATATTCTGATAGAATGAAAAAATTATTGAAGGATAGTAATAAGTACTACAAACCTAAGGATAGACCATCAGGTCACAATATCTCAGAGAGATTTGGCAAAAATAATGGCGGCGCAATTCCACCCAATCTTTTGCATATACCTAACTCAGAGAGTTCTTCAAAATACCTTAAGCTTTGTAAAGCGACTGGTGTGAAAGGGCATCCCGCAAGGTTTCCTTCTAAGCTCCCTGAGTTTTTTATTAAGTTTTTGACAGACCCTGGGGATCTGGTAGTAGATATTTTTGGGGGGTCCAATACCACTGGTGAAGTCGCGGAATCTTTGGATAGAAAATGGATTAGTTGTGAATTGAATACGGAATATGCTGCCGCTTCGATATTTAGATTTACTAACAACGAATCAGAAGCCAAAGACTTGTATCAACAAATTGTTAATGGGGATACGGTAGACTTAAGTAGTTTTACACTTGTGTAGATATAATGTCTCGTCATACGAATGCCACTAGATAGTGAGAGGGAATATACATCGAAAAAACCAGGGCTGAATGCCCTGGTTTTTAGGTTTCATTTTTTAAGTCTGGTAGTAAAGTTGGTAGCAGGTTCGATTCCTGTCCGAAGCACCATAGTCGGAAAGATTTTGGTCATCGATGAACCGACTGTCGGTATAAGAATCTAGAAGAGAGCGGATATCAAACTCTCCAACATGACACTAAATTCCCCCTTCCTTACGAATAAAAGGTTAGGAGGGATGTAAATGGATAACAATGAACGTAAGACAACGTTTTTAAAGGCAGCCGAGGGCGGGCAGATAAATGTAAAAGGCACAACACGAGGGTATGGTTTTGATGTGGCCGCGGATGCTACTACAGGGGGCATGATAAATATTGAAGGGGATTTTAGAGCTACTGTCTCTAAATTGTCGGAAGAGCAGTTTGAAAAAATGAAAATTGAACTTGAAGAATTTATAGAAAGCCATCTCGAAGCAATGAAAAATGAAAAGAACAAAATCAATTGGAGTGAGAAAATGGTTGATTTTGTTATCCAATTTTCAGCGGCAGTGGCATCCAAACCTTTTTAACTGGAGAAATTACCGTAGAATACGAATTTACATTCGATTCTACTATTTATGAGGTGTTCTCGTGGCCGGGGTATCGAATAGGTGATGAAAGAAGAGGAGCCGATGGATGAATAAGCACCCAATGGGTGCTTATTTCTATAACTAAAGTAGTAAATTGTTATAACATTGTGTTAAACGCTTTTCCTCCCTTACCAGTTATCGTAAAGTATCTGGTAAGGGAGGGGTGCATATTTGAACTTTTTACGACGAATTGTAGGGTCTTTGCAGGATAAGAAAGGCGCTTCGACTATCGAGTACATTATCACGATGGCTGTGGCGGCATTGTTCGGATCGATCCTGCTTAATATCCTCTTTACATACGCTGTCGAAAAACCGATGAAGTACGTTATCGAAATGCAAATTCACTGCATTAACCAAGACCCTGAATGTAAAGCCACTGCCGAAGATGGAGAGACCGATCAGGGAGGGAACTCATCAAAGGGTTCAGCATCCAATCACGGTAAACCTTCTGAGGATAAAGGGTTTTGGGACAAGCTGATGCGAGAAGCAGGGGAGAAATGGGATGGTTTTAAAGAGTCCACTTCCCGCATGGCTTCCGATGTGAAAAAGGACGCCCAAGAGTTTGCGGATCATCCGTGGGAGAGCGTGAAGGATTTTGCCTCCGATACTTGGGAGGGAATGAAGTACGCTGGAGAAGTTACCTGGGAGTGGACGAAGGAACATAAAGAAGAAATAGCTGCGGTAGCCACCATAGCGGCAGGAGTAGGATTGCTGTTTGTCCCTGGTGGTCAGGCATTTGGTGCTGGTATCCTTATTGGTGCTGGAATCGGTGGAGGTATATCCGTTGCCCAGGGAAATGATCTGAAAACCATCATGGCGGATACTGCCATAGGTGGGCTGGCTGGAGCCGTTGGCGGTGGAGTATCTGGAGGAGTTGCCCGTGGACTTGGACGTTATGTAACCACAAAGGCTGCCCAGATTATGGGGAACTCCGCTGGCGGGGCTGCTGGTAGTATTGCCGACAACTTATTCCGAGGGCATAAGATTAACTGGAAGAATGCCCTTGCATCTGCTATTTTGGCGGGTGGGATTACGCACGGTGTACAACTGGCTCAGACCGCGTCACCTGTATTGGGGATTACTCCGAAGGCACAGCAGGCGGCTAGTCAATCGGCGAAGCATGGAGATGACGTTGCCACAAAGGGTACGGCACAAATTGTTGACGATGCAGGGAAGACATTTGCAAAAGATGGAAAAAGGTATTATGTAGACTGGCAGGGAAAAACACAAGAGTTGACTGGTGGACAATATGCTGGGGTTGGACATACAAAGATTGTTGATGGCAAAGAAGTAACGATCCCCTATAATGAAAAAGGCTATGCAGTTTTTGATAAATGGAACCGTTACTCCACCAAGTTAGACGAATCTTTGTGGTTCAAAGGAGACAAAACCCAATTTCGGGCACTTAACAAGGAGTTTTATGAAGTTATCAGCAAGAGTGAGACCAAGAAATCAGAGATAAATAAAGTGTTCTTTGATAATATCCGTAACGGAACAGGATCTCCAGGTGAGAACCTTACTAGAAAGTTGACAGCATTTTTAAACAAAAACACTGAACTGAAGGAAAGTTTAAGTGAATCAGAGATAAGAAGCCTAACAAGTGGCAAAGGCGATGCTGGATTGTATGATAAGATTACGAAAGACCCTAACCTAAGGAAGAAGTTTGAAGATGCTAATATGAATTGGATTAAGCAAGGCAAAGAGCCGGTTGGGTTTACATGGCACCATCACCAAGATCGAGGGAAAATGCAACTAGTGGAATATAAATATCATGCACATTCCCCCCACACAGGTGGACGACAAACCTGGGGAGGGTCAAAGAGGTAGGAGAGGTGAAGGAAATGAATTTGGATGATCTCAAACAAGAGGTAACACAGATTATTCAGACTGAAGAGGAGAATACGATCAAAGGCATCAAACAGGTTTTGGCCAAAGAGTACCCATCGGATACACGTTTTCTGTTATTTGACTTAGAAACAGATGGTGAGTATCTTTCAATTACTGTTCACTCAGCTATCAGTGTATCTAACATCCATAACTATCCTGAGCCAGGTATAGCTGGTGTCGATTTAACTGGAGACCTTGGTTTGGATGAGTTGGATCTAGATGAAGAAGATGTAGATGAGTTGGAAGATGAATTGATTGAGTTTGGGCGTAAATACTATGTGGAATGGCTGGCAAAGTGTTTTGATAAAGCAGGTGGAGGAAGCTATCCATTGCCCTGTGTGGCTCGCTTAGAAGATGACTTTTATCACCTCCAAAAGGGGCAATGGATTGAACCGGAAGAAATCTAGGCGAAAGTATGGTCGTTATATGGCCAGATAGGTAAACTTTATCCAAATGAATAGGAATGAGTTTTCTATATAGCACCTCATTTTGAGGTGCTTTTTCTATGGGAGGTGATGTTTGGATGCCATGGTGGTTTGATCCGGTACTTGCTGGAAACCTTTTTGTTGGTGCTGTTAGTGGTGTGTTGATCGGCGAGGCGATCATTCGGGGGATTGATTATTTGATTGAGAGAGGGGGCCGAAACCGCATCTAGGGGATGTAATGGAATCGGGGTGGTGATATGGCGAAGCTGACACCAAAGCAAAAGGCTTTCGCTGATTATTACATTGAGACGGGGAATGCATCAGAGGCGGCAAGGCGGGCGGGGTATAGTGAAAAGACCGCCCATAGGATCGGGCAAGAAAACATGCAGAAACCTGCAATTTTGGGCTATATCGACGGACGAATGAAAGAAATAGCCTCAGAGCGAATCCTAGGGGCTACAGAGGCATTAGAAATCCTTACGAGCATAGCAAGAGGGGAAGCAACGGAGGAGATTATAACGCCCACAGGAAAGGCTATAGAGAAAAGGGCCGACATTAACCAGCGACAAAAGGCGATTGATAGCCTAATGAAGCGGTTTAATGTGTTGGCAAGCCTAGCGAAGACTGAGGCTGAAGCGGAGTACATCAAAGAGAAAACGAAGCTGCTCAAAGGAGCTGCCAAGGATACAAGCCTATTGAATGCGCTTATTGACGTGGTGAACGGAGATGATTAGGTTTTCACCGAAGCAAAAGGAAATTATACGTGCACCGTTTGACGTAGCTCTTGAGGTGAACGAGGGCACACCGCGATCCGGCAAGACAACGGCGGGCGTTTTTCGTTATGCACGGTATCTTGTGAATACACCTGACGAGAACCACCTAATTACGGCCTACAATCAGGAGCAGGCTTATCGGCTGTTCATTGAATCCGATGGGCTGGGGTTGAAATACATTTTCGGCGATCTAGCATCCATCCGCCACAACGAAAAAGGCGATCATTTGGAAGCCTATACGCCGAACGGGATCAAGCGTGTTTATTACAAGGGCGGCGGCAAGGCGGACAGCGTGAAGGCGATCACGGGTATGAGCCTTGGAAGCGTGGTTTTTTGTGAGATCAACCTTTTGCATCTGTCCATGATTCAAGAATGCTTTCGCCGGACGTTTGCCGCCAAAATGCGGTATCATTTGGCCGACCTAAACCCACCCGCCCCGAACCACCCGGTTATCCGAGAGGTATTTGACGTACAGCGCACACGCTGGAAGCATTGGAGGATCCATGACAACCCGATCATTACCGACGAACGGAAAGAAGAAATCCGCCGGACGTTGGAGAAAAACCCCTATCTATTCGCCCGTGACTGGGAAGGGAAACGCGTTATGCCGGAGGGCGTTATCTATGGCATGTTCGATATGGAAAAGCATGTAACGCCGTCTTTACTTGGGGAGCCTTACGAAATGTATTTCACAGCAGACGGCGGGCAGAGTGACGCGACAAGCGTTTCATGTAATATTGTCACCCGGCACGATGGAGGGTTTAGATTAAACCGCGTGGCGCATTACTACCACAGCGGGGCCGAGACCGGGCAGGTTAAGGCGATGTCTGTTTATGCGCGGGAGATAAAGGCGTTTGTGGAGTGGTGCGCTAAAAGCTACGAAATGCGGTGGGCGGAATTTTTCGTCGATCCATCTTGCCGATCACTCCGGGAAGAATTACACATGGTGGGGATCGACACAAGGCCAGCGGACAACAACGCCAAGGATATCAAGGGGAGCGTGAAGGGTATCGAAGTAGGAATAGAACGAGCGCAAAACGCCATATCAGAGGAGCGTTTTTTTCTTGTCGACAACCCAAAATACGATCACTACAACTTTATCAAAGAGGTTGGAATGTACTGCCGGGGTGACAACGGCAAGCCGATAGACGATTTCAACCACGCATTAGATGAGTTTAGATATGCCGTCAACTATTTCTATAAGCGTTATGTATTGTGAGGCGAGAAGGGGGTGAGGGGCGGTGTTGAAAGGGCTTATAGCGAAGATAAAGGGGGTGTTAAACCGAATGGGCTTGATTAAGAACATAAGGACAGTATCAGACCTTAAAAACATCCCGATCACCGACGATTACTATAAGTTAATTACCATGTGGCTTGATCTATACAAAGGGTATCTAGCGCAGGACATTGACGGCATGCCCTTTCACCGCGTCGAATACAATACGATTGGGCAGGGGACGAGAAAACGCCGCATGAATACACTCCGAATGCCGAAAATAGCAAGTGAAGAAATGGCACGGTTGGTGTTTAACGAAAAATGTACGATCAACATTTCCGATGAAAGATTCTCGGAAGAGATCAAAAGCGTATTTGAGTACAACAAATTCCACAAGGTATTTCAAGACCGATTGGAATATATGTTTGCGCTGGGCGGCATCGTCCCGAAAGTATACGCCGAAACCGACCGGGCCGGGCAAACTCGAATCCAAATCACTTATGCAACGGCGGATTGCTTTGTGCCGCTTTCCTACTCCAACGATCACATTTCAGAGGGGCTTTTCGTGAATGTGACCCGCAAGGGCAAGTATTGGTATACCCTCCTAGAATGGCATCAATGGGAGGGACAAACCTATGTCATCCGTAACCAGCTATTCCGATCCGACATGGAGAACGAGCTAGGCGTGTTGGTTTCGCTGGATACACTTTATCCTGATTTGGAGGATGAGGTGAGGATAGACGGGCTGTCAAGGCCGCTATTCGTCTACATCAAGCCCAACATTGCGAATAGCTTTGACCTTCAATCCCCGTTGGGGATTTCTTTGTTTGCCAACGCGATAGACACCGTCAAAGCGCTCGATATCGCTTTCGATAGTTTGATCCGGGAGTTTCGCCTAGGTAAAAAGCGAATCATTGTTCCCGCCACGGCGATTAAAACCGTTGTTGACCCACAAACAGGGGATTTGAAACGTTATTTCGATGCGACAGACGAAGCCTATGAGGCGTTCAATTTTGACATGGCGGATCAACAAAAAATCTTTGATAACAGTGTAGAATTGCGCGTGGAGGAACACACAAGCGCTATCCAATCGTTGTTAGATGTTTTTGCTATGCAAATTGGATTTAGTCCGGGGGCTTTTTCCTTTGACGGCCAGGGAGTGAAGACGGCAACGGAAGTTGTCAGCGAGAACAGCAAGACTTTCCGAAGCAAGAACAGCCATGAGACGGTCATTGAGGAAGCGCTAAAAGACCTTATTACCTCTATTGGGGAGGTGGCCGAGCTATACGGGCTTTTCGACATGCCCGCCGATTTTGATGTTACCGTTGATTTTGACGACAGTATTGCAGAAGACCGGAACGCTAACGCCGACTTTTATCTAAAGCTACTCCAACAGGGGATTATCACGAAAGCCTTTGCCCTTGAAAAAATCCTTGCTCTAACCGAAGAACAAGCGGCGGAAATGGTGGAGGCCGTGAGAGAGGAGACGGCGACGGACACGCCGGATGTATTCGATATGTTTGGGCAAGACGGAGGGCAGCAGGGCGACGAGGGAGGCGGCGGGGGCGGTGGTGACTAATGCCGATCACCCTGGAACGATTACAGCAACTTTCCCAACCGCTGATTAACCTATACAACCAGATACAAACGGAAATGTTGATCAGTATAGCCAAGCGACTAAAAAGCGAAGAGGGCCGTTTAGTTGACAATGTGATTAAATGGCAAGCCAACAAACTAAACCAGCTAGGTGGGTTAACGAAAGAAAATATAACGATCTTGGCACGTATGGCGGGGATTGGGCCGAGGGACTTCATGAACCTGCTCCGGGAGGCCGGGGTGGAGGGGATCGGGCCGAACGAGTCTCTTTTAGCAGCGGCATTGAGAAAAGGCGCACCGATCACCGAGCCGCCGCCGCCCGTGGAAGATCCGACCATCACCCGTATCCTTGAGACCTACGAAAAACAGGCGACAGATACGCTCAACCTTGTCAATTCAACCTTGCTTTCACAATCCCAACAGGTATACCGGGACATCATTAACCACACCACGGCGGAAGTTTTGGCCGGGACAAAAACCCCAAAACAGGCGATCCGATCAACCATCAAGCAGTGGGCGCGGCAAGGAATCCCGGCATTGATCGACAAGGCAGGGCGTAAATGGAGCGCTGAGGGTTATGTGTCCATGGTTGTGCGGACGATGAGCAGCCAAATCACAAACGAAATGCAGGATGCCCGCTTTGGTGGGTGGGGTGTTGATTTGGTGGAGGTATCAAGCCACGCTGGGGCACGTCCCAAATGTGCGCCGTATCAGGGGCGCATATACAGCCGGAGTGGGCGCACGCAAGGGTATCCAACATTGGCGGACACGAGCAGGGGCCAGCCGGACGGCCTTTTCGGGATCAATTGCGGGCATTTCCAATACCCGTTTTTCCCTGGCATATCCCAAAAGCGATACAACCGCTATCCGAAGGAAGAAAACGACCGGGCATATAAGAACAGCCAGATACAAAGGCGGCTTGAAAGGGCCATTAGACAGGCGAAAACCGAGGCCCGCATGTTGGAGGCCGCAGGGGACGAAGAAGGAGCGAAAGAGGCACGGAAGTTGGTTAGGGCAAGACAAGCCCGAATGAGGAAATTTATCGAGGAGACAGGCCGGACGAGGCGGAGAGATCGGGAACAGATTCATTCTTAAACCTTTTGGGGGCTGTCCGTTTATCCGTAGTGGACGCTATAAATAAAACGGAAGAAGAACACCCTTTACGGGAGGTATGAACCGATGGATAAATTTGAACCGCTGAAAATGAACCTCCAGTTTTTCGCCGATCAAGGCGGCGACGACGGAGGGGACGGGGCCGACCCGCAGGCCGGAGACGCGGGAGATAATAACGACCCTCAAGATGGGGGAGAAGAAAAGACGTTTACGCAGGACGACATAAACCGTATCGCAACGAAAGAGAAGAGAAGAGCGGAAGAAAAGATTTTGAAGCAGTTGGGCGTTGATAACTTTGACAACGCAAAAGAAGGATTGAAGAAGTTTCGAGAATGGCAGGAATCGCAAATGAGTGAAACCGAGAAACAGGCCGAACGATTGAAGGAACTGGAACAACAGCACAGCACGATTGCCAACGAAAACGCCACCCTGAAAGCGCAAATGTCCGCCGTCAAAGCGGGGGTTAACGCTGACGCGGTGGCGGATGTTGTTACATTGGCGAAAAACCTTGTGGATGACGAAACGGACATGGATGCGGCGATCCAAAAAGTTGTGGAGCGCTACCCGCATTTCAAAGGGGAGCAAGAGCAGGAAGAGAAAAAGCCCAAATTCACCACGGGCCAGCATCAAAAACAGCCACAATCCGACATGGATAAGTGGTTGGAAGCATTTAAACGATAAAGGGAGTGTTAACCTATGGCGGTATTGAATTATGCCGAGCAGTATCAACAAGCATTGCAGCAAAAGTTTTCCGATGCGCTGAAATTCAACGCTTTGTATTCTACACCCAATAACGCAAACATTCGTTGGAGCAACGCTAAAACCGTGCAAATCCCGACGATTACCACGGGCGGATTTGTTGACGTAGACCGTGATAGTTTGGGAACCGCTACGCGGCGAGTTGATAACAGTTGGGCCGCGAAAACGTTGGCGCATGATCGGGAATTTAGAACCCTTGTTGATCCGATGGACGTCGACGAAACAAACATGGCTTCATCCGTCGCCAACATCACGCGGGTTTTCAATGATGAACATAAAATCCCCGAGCTGGACAAATATGCAGCCTCCAAACTGTACAGCGAGTTTACCACCTTCGGCGGAACTGCTGATAATACGGCCTTGGACGCAACTAATGTATTGGGGGTTTTTGATAACTTCATGGAAGCTATGGACGAGGCGGAAGTCCCCGAGGAGGGCCGTTATCTTTATGTCACCCCGGCGGTTTATAAAGTATTGAAGAGGGCGCAGGAAATTGAACGTCATATTCGCGTAGATCAAAACACGCAATCCATCAACCGGAATACCCGTTCACTGGATGATGTGACTATTGTTAGAGTCCCCTCAAGTCGTATGAAAACAGCTTACAATTTTACCGATGGGGCCGTACCTGCTACGGGAGCCGATCAAATTAATATGATTGCTGTCCATCCATTGACCGTCATTACGCCGCAACGATACGAGTTTGTAAGTATGGATCAACCGAGTGCCACCACGGGGGGCAAATGGTTGTACTATGAGCGGCTTTACTGGGATCTTTTCGCTATTGAGCAAAAAGCAGCGGGAATCCAGTTTAATACCACAGTAGTTGCTTAATAGAGGGAGTTTGATGCTCTCTCTTTTTATTTTGATTAAGGAGGGATACCATGCCAAAGGTGAAAAAGGCTAACCGCGTTTTAACTGTTTCCGATAGCTCGGTACCTAGCTATTTGCAACAGGGATACGACCAAATCAACGACAAGGGGAAGGTGGTCAAACGGGCAACCGGGGGCCGATCCGTTCCCATTTCCGAGTTAAACAAGGCGCTTGATGAAATCGAGCGGTTGAAGGAAGAGTTAGCGGAGACGAAAAAGGCGAAAAAGAAGGCGGACAAATAAGGAGGGGTGAAGCATGACGGAATACATCACCCCGGATTACTACGAGAACGATTATAGAGGCGCAATGCCTCCTGATCCTGCCGACTTGTCCAGATACATCAAGCGGGCAAGTGATACCGTCGATCAAGTGACGGGTTTCAAAATGTACAAAGAGGATTTTTCCACGCTGCCCATAGTGATGCAAGATTTGGTTAAGAAGGCGACTGCTGCACAAGTGGAATTTTATGTGGTTCAGGGCGGGGACGCGGATATAAACGCCGGAACGGATAATTTGCAAAGCGTCACCGTTGGGTCATTCAGCTATTCCGGTAGCGGTTCAGGGGGAGCAGAGGGAAACCGGGACATTCAGCGGGTAAGCCCATGCGCCCTATCCTTTTTAGCGCCTACAGGCCTCCTATATCAAGGGGTGCATGTCCATGGGGGCTAAACCAATTCCCCGCCATCTCCTACTCCATAGGGTGCAATATCAAGCGCCCGTGGTCGATGGGGGATGGAACACGGAACCCGCCGATCCTATCACCATCTCTAATGTGCGAGTGTCTACGCCCACAGTGGGGGAATTTGTTGCCCGAACGAGCATCAAGGATAACATTGATGTTCGTTTTGTTTTGTATTTGGATGCTGTTCATTCTTCCCCCTTTATTGCGATGGAGGAGAGGGGACGAGTGACATGGGAGGGACAGGCTTATGAAATCGTTCGAGTATCTCCTATGTATGATGATGCTTCTCTCCATCATTACGAGGTGGGGCTAAGATGAAATTCAAAGTAAGGTTTGACCCCAGAGACATCGAAAAGAAGTTAGCGCGGGTGGCGGAAGAAGGGCAAAAGGAACTGGATGCACAGGTCTTGAAGGATTCCAACTTTTATGCCCCGGAGGATACGGGGGAATTAATCGCTTCTTCGATCCGGGCAACGCAGATCGGAAGCGGAAAAATCATATGGAATACCCCATATGCCCGCCGCCTCTTCTACAACCCGCAATATAAGTTTTCGAGGGACAAAAATCCTAACGCCGGGGGTTTGTGGTTCAACCGGGCCAAATCCGCACACCTAGCCGGGTGGGTAAAGGTGTTGAAGCAGACGACCAGACGGAACGCGAAAGGGTGACGGGCGATGGACTTTTTTGACCAACTGAAAACGTACATCGAGACCAATTTCACCCTATACAAAACGCCGCTTTCCGTTGGGATGCTCATTGATGACAATGATATTTGTATCCGCCAGACGCCGGGGATACAGCCGGAGAAGGATATGGGCGATGGGCGGCATTTCGTCTATGCGTTTCAACTCCTGACGCGGCACAAGAACGAGCGCTTAGCATATCAAACCTGCGAGGATGTTGCGCTAGCGCTTGATCTGCTGAGGAACGGGGCGATTCCGAGCGCGGACGACTCCTACCAATTTGTTACCTGCAACTTGATAACGCCCGCGAATTTCGTTGAACGGGACAGCTACGGTGGGATATTTACCGCCTTATTCGAAGCGGATCTTTATTTAAAAGGGAGTGGATAGCATGGCGGAAACCGGATTTCTGGTTGAGTCTAAACACAATTTTTATATCAACACGACACCCGAGGCTGGAGCAGGCGGGGAAACCTATGTCCGCATGGCGGCAGGGTTTAAGTCAGTTGATCCGCAAATGAACGAGGAAAACGACCAAACCGCCTATTTGGACGGGAATGGGTTTGCAACAACGACCGTTATGGGCGGACAATTGACGCTTGAATTTACCGGGGATCGACTTTACGGCGACCCGGCACAAGATTGGATTTTTAGCAAGATGGCGACTATTGGAACCAAGCGGAACACCACTTTTAAATGGGAACAACCGAGCGGGGAAATTTTTGAAGGGCCTGTTACGTTGGCCGTTATCAACGGCCCGACCGGGGATGCAAACTCCAAAGGGGAGGTAACGGTGGAAGTCCATTTCAACGGAGAACCGACCTATTCCCCTATCGCCACACCCACGGGGTTGACGGCCTCAAATGAAACGGCAACGTCGATTGATCTTAGCTGGAATGTCGTTGATGGGGCGAACTCATATAACATTTACCGGGGCGGCACACAGGTTGGTTCCAGTAATACCAATTCCTACACGGACTCCGGCTTGACCGCCTCCACCACTTACACCTACGAAGTTACCGCCGTTAATGCCAATGGGGCCGAATCGCCTAAAAGCAACTCCATCAGCGCAACGACGACCGCTTAATTTTAATCCCCTGCCTACATGGGTGGGGGAATCTTTATTTAAGGGGGTTTGAGTATGTCTAGGATTAAAATCGACATGGCTGCACCAATACAGGAATTTGAAATTGGTGGTAAGGTTTATAAACTGGACTACAGCGACGATAAGCTAAAACAGTATCATGCTGCATCTAACAAGTTTATCAATGACTATGATGAGGCCCTAAAAATGGATGTTGAAAAGATGAGCGAAAAAGAACAGAAAGCCGCCGAGGAAAAATATACCCAGTCAGTTAAAGACACGGTGGATTTACTGTTTGGGTCGGGTTCCTTTGACATGATCTATGAGGATTGCGGGCGCTCTATGTTCAACGTGGGAAAGGTGCTTGAAGCCGTTTACTCCTTCATTGGGGATAAGTTGGGGGTTGAGAAGACGCAAAAGAAAAAGAAATACACCCGGAAATAGGGTGGGGTGAATGCGGCTAACGGATCGGTTCGATGACGATGTTTTGGAGTATAGGGGAAAGGTTCTACGGTTGCGCCTATTCTTCGATGTGGTTCTAAGGGCGCATGAATTAATAAGCGACCCGGATTTCACCGATGAAGAAAAAATAGACATCCTTGGAGAAATGTTGATTGACAATCATGAGGACATAGCGGATATGCCGCCAGAGGAAAAAGGGAGGCTAATAGAAACGATCTTTACCCGGTTTATCAATCGGGAGCAAGAAGACGACGAACCGACAAAAGAAAAGGTTCTTGATTTCGTCCATGACGCTGAATATATATTCGCGTCTTTTCTTTATGATTATGGGATTGATTTGTTTGAGCAACACGGAAAACTCCATTGGAAAAAGTTTTTAACGCTACTTTCGAACCTTAGCGACGACAGCAAATTTAAACAAGTGGTTCATATCCGCATGATGGAAGTCCCGAAGCGAACGAAATATAACCTTGATGAAATCAAGCAGATTCGGGAGTTAAAAAGGGTCTACAGGTTGCCGGAGAACGGAGAGACCGAGCGGGAGCGGCTTATCAAGCACAACGAACAAGCATTTGAAGCACTAGCGGTGGCATTACGCCCGAAGGGGAAAGGTGGTGGGAAAGATGGCTGATGGTAGGGTGGTCATTGATGCTATATTCAACGGCAAGAAGGCGGAGCAGGGTTTTAACGGTTTGCGGCGGTCTATGGAGAGTACAGGGCAAAAACTAACCAGCATAGGACAAGGGATGACCGCTGGGGTGACTCTTCCCATCATCGCCGCCGGAGCCGCCGCCGTTGCAACCGGGATGAAATTTGATTCGTCGATGAGTCAGGTTGCCGCCGTCACGGGAGCCACGGGGAAAGAGCTTCAAAGGATGGAAGATTTAGCGAAGGACATGGGGAAAACGACCAAGTTTTCCGCGAGTGAAGCGGCGGACGCCATGGGCTTTTTGGGTATGGCTGGGTTTGATACGACCCAAATCATGAAGACCCTTCCCAACGTTTTAGACCTTGCCACAGCCGGAAACCTTGACCTTGCGCGGGCGGCTGACATTTCATCCAACATCCTGACCGGGTTTGGATTAAAAGCGAAAGACATGGGCCGGGTAACGGATGTTATGGCTAAAACTGCATCCAGCGCCAACACCAATATTGAGCAATTAGGGAACGCCATGAGCTACGTTGCGCCCGTGGCTGCGTCTGCTGGTTGGTCAATCGAGGAGACATCCGCCGCTATCGGGATCATGTCTAACGCCGGGATTCAGGGGGAGAAGGCCGGGACAGCTTTACGGGGGATCATCTCTAGTCTGATTAGCCCCACTGGGCAAACGGCGGACGCTCTGAAAGAGTTGGGGCTATCGGCGGCAGACGTAAACCCGCAAACGAAGAGCCTAGCGGACATCTTGAAGACGTTGGAGAGCGCGGGGCTGGATACATCTAGCGCTATGAAGCTAGTCGGCGTGGAAGCAGGGCCAGCGCTGTTAGCGATGATGAAAGAAGGTTCGGGCGGTCTTAACCAGTTTACGGGATCATTGAAAAAAAGCAACGGAGCGGCGAAGGAGATGGCTCAAACCATGGCTGACAACGCGGGCGGCGATATGAAATCCTTTTTGTCCGCCCTGGAAGGCGTGGCACTTGCGTTCTATGAACAGTTAGAACCCGCGATCCGTTCCGGCGTTCAGTTTTTACGAGACCTTGCCTCAACCATATCGAACACCAATCCAACAATCCTAATGATTGTCGCCGCCCTTGCCGCCGTAGCTGCCGCCGCTGGGCCGCTTTTAATTGTCATCGGGAGTGTGGCCACGATTTTCACGGCATTAAGCGGAGCGGCAGCGGCGTTGGGAATCGGGCTGTTACCGTTAATCGGAATCATAGCGGGTGTCGTTGCCGCGATAGCTGCCATCATTGCCATCGGAGTTGCCCTATGGATGAATTGGGACGTGGTGAGGGCGAAAGCGGTTGAAATATGGTCGTCTATTAGCCAGTTCTTTGCCACTGTATGGGCATCTATCCGGGGGATATTTTTAGCCGTTGCAGGGTCGCTCATTAATTGGTTGATACAAAAATACCAACTCGCGAAAACCTCTATAATTGCCATTTGGCAGGGTATGGCTCTATTCTTCTCCGGCATATGGCAGGTTATCAAGAATATTTTCATAGGCGCGTTGCTTCTCCTGATGGACATTCTCACGGGCGATTTCGAGGGGATGCGACAACACGCAATAGCCATTTTCGGGAACATCAAAGAGGGCTTGAGAATCGCTTGGCAAGGGATCAGAGCGATTTTCAACGCCGCTTTAAAATGGCTGGTTGGACTGGTAGGCGGAGACTTCAACGCCATGCGAGGCAGGATAAGCGCCGTAATGAACCGTGTGAGATCAATTCTATCCAGCGTATGGGCGTTTATCAAAAGCACGTTTAAAAATGCCCTTGCCTTCCTGAAAGCCTTAGTAACGGGCGATTTTAATGGGATGAGGCGGGCCATATCTAGGCAAATGAGCAACATTAGAACAAACCTTGGGGCCGCGTGGTCAAAGATTAAATCACTTGCGCGGGATGCAGGGGCGGCGATGCTTTCCTATGCCCGTTCCAAGTTTGAGAGCATGAGGCGGGCAATTCGCGACAGGATGAACAGCGTGAGGAGCGCTGTTCATAGCGGGTGGAACCGGGCGAAAAGTTATCTCCAAAATATCAACCTCCGGCAGATTGGGCGGGATATCATCCGGGGGCTAATTAACGGGATTTCGTCCATGGCGGGTGTTCTTGCAAGGAAGGCGAGCAACCTAGCCAACAGCATCAAGAACAAGTTTAAGAGCGCCCTTAGAATCTCTTCACCGTCCAAGGTTTTCGAGCAATATGGGAAATGGACGGGCGAAGGGTATGTAAGAGGGATCGACAAGGAGCAAAGACACGTCAACGCCAGCATCCAGGGGATGACGGCGGGGGTACAAGGAGCCGTTGCCGCCCCGCAGATGCAGGGGGCCAATACCAGCATCAATATCAACTTTACCGGGCCTGTAAACATGAGGAGCCGGGAAGATATCGACGCTCTTGCCCGTCAACTTGAAACCCACATCAGGCGCACAAACCGGGGGATTACAAGGGGGGTGTTTACTTAATGGCTTTTACCTTCAAGGGCGAACATAGCAGCAACTATTTCAAAGTAGAGCAGAGTTACACCCGATCTATCACCGCACCCATTGATATCGAAACCATTGACCTCCCTTCCGTTCCGGGTGGCTTGATGATGGGGCAGAATATGGGGATGTTGACGTTTACCATCCCTGTATTGATTGCCGCCGACTCAAAGGGAGCGTTGCGGGCAAAAGTGCGGGACATCTCAAAGTGGCTTCGATCCGACAAACCCGAGCCGCTTGTTTTTGATGATGAAGACCAATTGACCTATCAAGCGGTTTTCTATGACAAATCGGACATTGAAGAGTTAGCGACATACGGCAAAGCGACGATTACATTTCTAGCGCCCGATCCGCGAGCGGCAGGGGCTTCCCATACCCAACAAATTGCAGGGTTGAGTATGGGGAGTACCGACACCGACAAGAACGATTTTGAAACGGGAATGCTGGTGGATGTGAACGCAGGAGAGGTCGAAGACGGAAACGGCTACCTTGAGCTAGAACAATCGGGAACCGACTACAACGGCGTGATTTCAACGTCATGGGATGTTGGGACATTAACAGACGTTGAGAGGGTCGGGGATACCCTTCAACTAGCCAAATCAGGGCAAGACGTTCAAAACAAAGTAACGACTACCGCCGAATGGAATAACGCCGTTGATATATCCAATACTAAGGGGTTAAAAAATAACCTCGTTTTGAGTAACCTGCCCAAGTACACTTTTCGAGATGGGATGGACAGTTATACCACCACCGGGTGGTTAGTTGCGGGTCCATCGTTTAGCGGAAACCCAGTCACCCAATTTAGCGGTTATACGCGTTTGCGGTCTGAAGTGGGGACGGATCACACGGACAGTTTACGGCGGCAAACCTCCGTAACGTGGCCGTTAACCATGGATTTTTTGGCGCGGACGGATAACAGCGGGGTTCGGGTGTATTGCTCCAATGGAATCAATCGTTATGATATTTTCTTGCCGAATACTAACGACAAATGGAAATGGTTCCGTGTAGTGTTCGGTACATCTCAAGCCAATCTGTACGAGTTTGGCAATACAACCCCTATTGCATCTGACGACCCAGACCCCACCTCCCTATCTGAACGTTATGGATGGTATTTTGGTGATTCTCAGTCAGGGGAAATTGAATTTGATGCCATCTATGTCGCCAATAACAACGATATGGGGGCTCCAAGCGAAACGTTATGGACGGGGTATTGTATCCATCAAATTGACCTCAGCGCCTTGGGAACACTCCGGGATTCCGTTATTACGTTTGATTTCGAGAAAAGAACAGCAACCCTTGATCCAATGAATAACACGGTTATTGTGGAAACCCGCGTAAGCACGGACAGCGGCGGAACATGGTCAGCATGGGAGGAGCGGCAGTCAGGGGACACGGCAAACAGTGCTTTAACCTCGGGGTCAACATGGGGAGCTAGTTCATTGCTGGAACACCGCGTCACCTTGGAATCCCTTGATCCGGGTTTTGGGGCGGAGGTTGATTTCGTGGATGTGCAAATTACCTCGGCTTACGTATCAAGCGGGAACAGGGTTTCCCCGAATATAACAAGCGTTCAGCAGGTAGGGACGGCGGCGGAAGCCGTCTTTTCTTGGGAAGATGAAACGCCTGAGGGAACCAGCGTTAGAGCCTTTACCCGCGTGGCGCTTGACGGAACCAACTTTAGCGCATGGGAAGAGGTGCAGAACGGCGGGGAAATCCCCGGAGTGGTTGGGGAGGATTTGAGTAGCGCTGTTTTTCAATATCGGTTTGATCTAGCTACAACCAGCGACGAAACGCCCATAGTTAATCAAGCCACATATGATTTCTCCACGGCTTACAAGCCCAGCGGCACAAGAACCGCACCGGGTGAGGATATTTCCTCCCTTGGCACCATAGGGAGTTCATCTATCACATGGAATGAGACTGGGCCGGGGACAGTGATTGTAGAAACGAGCGTAGACGGCGGGGCGACATGGCAGCAGGCAACGAAAAATCAACCTATTCCCAACATGCCGAGCGATTCTACTGGGGTAACGGTAGTTGTGCGGGCAACCCTAAACCAAGATAGTTTGGACACAACGCCCCGCCTCATGTCTATCAGTTGGACGGTAAGCCAATTGACCAATACCACAGTAAACAACGAAGGAGGGGAGCCGACCGCCCCTCTTTTTCGTGCAACCATAGGGAAAAATATCGACTATTTCCAAGTGATTCACGTAGAGACGGGGAAGCAAATCTATCTAAACCATTCCTTTGTTACGGGGGATATGGTGGAAATAGATTGCTCACTTGCGAAGGTAAGGAAAAACGGGGTCTTGATTATGGAATCCCTTTCCCTAAATAGTCGTTGGATCGTTTTAGAGCCGGGGGAAAACAACTTTGATTTCCAACCTAGTGGAACATCTGAGGTTTATATAGAGTGGGTGGATAAATGGCTATGATGGCTATGATTTGGATTTTCGGGATTGATGAGCGGTTACGGACAACCCTGACGAAGGGCGAAAATGAAATAGTAGATGAGAGGGCCGGAATCTATTATGACGGGTGGGAGGATGAAGAGATCAACGGAACACATTCTTTGACCTTCTCCGTCCCGGCAGACCGCCCCGATTCCGCCCACGTCATCGAGGGAAACCTTGCCATGATCGAGGATCGAACGGGCGCTTATCGACTGTTTGAAATTGTCTCATTGGATGAATACCACGACGAGGAGGGGACGCTTTACAAAGAGGCTTACTGTGAGGATCAAGGGATATCGGAATTAAATGACGAGGCGGTTATAGATGTTCGACCATTCAGCACCACCGCTCGTAACGCATTAGAACGGGTACTGAACGGATCACGCTGGAGAGCAGGAACGGTTACGGTGACGAAGATAGCGGGGATGAATGGATACTATGAAAATACAATTAAAGCCCTAGCATCCCTCCAAGAGAATTTTGGAGGCGAATACCGTTTCCGGGTGACGTTTAACGAGACGACCGGGGAGATCACGGGCCGTTTCGTTGACCTATTCGATCACCGCGGAACCAACCGGGGGAAGCGCTTTGAATGGGGAAAGGATATCGTTTCCTCTCAACGGACGGTATCCATTGACGAGTTAAAAACCCGCGTCTACCCACGGGGGAGAGGAGAGGAAACGGGAAGCGGGGGATTCGGACGGCGTACCACTATCGCAGATGTGGGATGGAGCAAGGCCAACGGAGACCCTGCAGATAAGCCATTAGGCCAAGAATGGATTGGAGATGAAGAAGCCCGCCAACGATGGGGACGGCCAAAAGACGGTGTTCCCGGTTGGTCGAGCGGGTTTCCTGTTTGGGAAGATATCAATGACCCAAACGAATTGATCCAATTGGGTTGGGAATATCTCCAGAAAGTCAAAAACCCTCGCGTTACCTTCGGGTTTAAGGTGGCGGATTTGTCGTTGATCGGGGAGGAATACAGCCACGAGTTTTCCAATTTGGGGGACACCGTGGTTATCATTGACGATCATTTTGATCCGCCTGTTGAAGTCCAAGCAAGGGTTATCCGGTTGAAACGCTGCCTAAACGATCCGACAAAAACAGAAGTGACATGCGGCAACTACTACCAAGAATTTAGCCAAGTTATCCGTAACATCGACCAAGAAATAAAGAAAAAGGTGGGTGTGGGTGATTCGGTCAGCCTGTTAGATCAAACCATGCTCAACCTGCAAGATCAGTTTCGCTCAACCCTTGGCTTTGAGTATGCCACGCCGTTATTAGGGCGGATGTGGACGAATCGCCCCATTGAAGAAAAGCCGGATTCCGTCGTCCAAATCAAGGGCGGTATGATTGCCATATCTAATGAGTGGGACGATGTCAACGATGAACCGCGCTTTCGTTTCTTCGCAAATGGAAACGGAATTACGGCGGATGAGATTCGAACGGGAACCCTAAACGCCGATTTGGTGAACGTGGAGACATATAGCGGGGAAAATTCCCGGCTTGCACGGATTTGGAACGGGGCGTTTTATTCCTACTACGATGACAGTCTATCTGTCGTGGCGGGCGGCTATATTGTCGCCTTTTACGATAACGGCCTATACACCCCCAACCCGGATTACAGCTATACGGGATCTATTTCTCTTGCATGGTATGCACGTTCCGACGACGAACCGGGCGACCAATCGAACCGAGGGATAGCGATTGCTACGGAAAAAGACTTTGTAACGATTGGACATAACAAGGCTTCCGAAGGTGGAGTAAGAAAACTAACCTCCAATCTCATTTTCGATTACCATGCCTATTCAACAGGCATCTATGGGCCATCGAAACCAAGCGCAGAAACCTTTTCCGACTTAATTATTATCGATTCGCGGAGGCGGTTGGATGAAGAAAATGGTTCAGCGAATGGGCCACGGATTCGCCTAATGAGTGGGATTAAAAACTCCAATAAGCGCGTGGGTGACATCGAAATGATTATAGGGGATGGTGAATTAACCTCCGAATCAGCCAATTTCACTATCTATAAAAATTTGGCGATGGATTCATGGGAGCAAGTATTTAGGATTCAGGGCAGAGATGATACCGCCTTTTTAGGGCCGGACGGGGCTCGTCTTGATTGGTCACCCAATTCAACAGACACAAACAGTGCTATCCGGTTTGGGTGCGATCCCTATACGTATATGTACATTGGCAGTACAGGCCGATTCCATTGGCGCGTATGGGACGGGAGTGGTAGCAATTTGGTTATGACATTGGAAAGCTCAGGCTCCGGGGCATCTCTAAAAGTGAAAGATTCAAGTGGAACCTTCCGCCCTGTTAGTTTGAGTTAGGAGGGGTGAACGTGGCAGAACAACCAGACCCGACGAAACAGGCCGTTATCATTTTGGAAGACGGAACAGAATACAGACCGCCTAATCCACCGAATATCAAACCGGAACCAATCAGAATAACGGGGGTGTCTTATGATGAGTATGACGGAAAAAACGCCGCAAAAATCAAAGCCAATTGATTTGATTATTGATGAAACCAAATATCAGCTACTCCAAGTAATGGAGAAGAGCGGACTAAGATTGGGCATCTTGGAGTTGTTGACCAAGGATATTCTAACGGAGATTCAGCGGCAAAAGAAAATGACTATTGAACAGTATTTCAGGGATCAGGATGAAAGAGAATTAACCTCTGCCGAAATAGACCATAAGCAAACAGAGACCCGCGAAGGGGGGTGATAATTTGGGGGAAGGAGTGACGATCACGTCAAAGGAGATGTTTTCTCTTATCCAAGACGTAGCGAGGGGTCAACAAAGGATTGAAGCTAGGTTAGAGAACATGGAAAAGGGTTTAATTACTGCCTATCAAGCTGATGAGCGCAGCCGAAAGGCACTGGAGTTAGCAAAGGATATGGAGAAGGAGACGGAATCCCTGAAGGACAGGGCCAAAACACTGGAAACTAGACAATGGTGGTTATGGGGAGCCATCGCCCTGCTTGGGCTGAAGGCTCTTTTTCATTTTACACAAGGAGGATGATAAAAAATGATTGGATTTGATGATGCAGTGTTGATTGCCGTGATTACCGGGTTGGTGGAATTGATAAAACGGAGTGGATTGCCGAAAAGGTTTGTTCCTTTACTGGCCCTTGCGCTTGGGATAGCGGCAGGGGTCTTTTATGTTTCGCATGATTTAGCTCAAGGGATTTTGTCAGGGATCGTCTTGGGTTTGTCGGCAGTGGGGCTATACAGTGGGCCGAAGAACCTTGTAAGGGGAGATGGAAAATGAATATTGGTAAGCGATACATTCCAACAAGTCACAAAAAGACCCGTCCAGGATATAAGATGAAACCCCGGTATATCACGGTTCACAACACGGGTAACACTGCAAAGGGAGCGAATGCCGCAGCCCACGCACGACTACTAGCATACGGGAACCCCCGCCAAGCGTCCTGGCACTTCACTGTCGACGATAAAGGATGGGTACAGCACCTGCCGACGAACGAGGTAGGCTGGCACGCTGGTGATGGCCGAGGCCCTGGAAATATGTCCAGCATTGGGATAGAAATCTGTGAGAATAAGGACGGAGATTTCGCAAAAGCAGAAGCCAATGCAGCAAAATTGGTACGCCGTTTATGCGATGAGCTTGACATCCCGATTAGTCGGGTGGTTCCTCATAGGCATTGGAGCGGAAAGAATTGTCCCCACCGCACTCTCAAACATTGGAGCCAGTTTATACAAATGGTGAAAGGAGCCAAAGAGGGTAAATGGGACGGTAAGTCTTTCCCCGGCCGGAGTGCCTTCCAGGTCGGGAAGAAGCATCCCGCCGTTGTCACATTGGATAAGCGGCTTATTGCTCATGGATTTGTTAAACACTACACTGGAAGCCGTTATGAACCGGGGCCTACTTTCACGAAATACACCCTTGAGAATGTCCGCGACTTCCAAAAAGCCCAAGGATGGAGCGGATCTGACGCAGATGGGTTCCCAGGTCCGGTAACTTGGAAACGGCTTATGAAGAAGACGACGAAGGAGAAAGAGAAGAAAAAAACCGCCTCAAAGAAGGCGGTAAAATACCGGGTTGTGGCCGGGTCGTTTGCTGACCGAGATAACGCAGAAGCCCAAGTGAAAAAGCTAAAGGATAAAGGGTTTGATGCTTTTTTGTTACCAATTGAGTAATACGGCGAAGCCGGGGAATCCCCGGCTTTTTATACATATCAATCTGATTTTTACAACTCAGATTGGGATCTGTTTCGTGGGCAGTCTACTCTACGGCTGTTTTAGGTTTTTCTGGCTGATTATATTTGACCAGTGTTTGAAACACACCTTTTGTGTTGGTAAGAAAGGTGACCCGATCTCGAGTTATATCGTAAATGCCGCCCCGAGCGTTCCAGAAGGAAGAATGCCGCCAATCAATATTTCTCAGCCCTTTTACGTAAGATTTCCAGTCCGAAATCTCATTATGGTTCAACAAATAATGGAGATAGCGTCCAATAGATCTAAAAGGAGTTGCTAGAGCGATAATATATTTATCCCGGCTTTTACAGTCCCCCGGAAGGGCCAGAAAAAGTTCATTGAAAACTTCATCAATGGTGGATTTCCAGCTTTCGTAGTTTTCCTCAGTCAGTGTTTCCTTGGTACCGTTACATGATCCCGTTATGATGTAACAAATCGAATCACGCAATACATTAAGGGTGGTAAAGTACTCGTTGGTTTTAAGAATATGGGTATCAAAGTTTACACCATATGTGTTGAGGTACTTGTTTTCCTGAGCAAGATCCATTGCTAAAGCGGTGTATAGGTCTTCTTTCTTGAATTTGAGTGCGGTAGATTTTGATGGCCTCTTCCCTAATATATTGATGTCATGGAAAAGCTTTTGTTCTTCTTCGATTGACAAATTTGTTTGAATACAAATCTGCACCCTCATGTTTTCCAACTCATCCAGCTTTTTTTCTAGGTAAGTTTTTTTCTCCCCTGTTGCTTTCTCAACATCTTCCCTTAATTTTTTAATGGCCATTTTGATTCCCGATACACGATGTTGGCCATCGTTGATACTCAGTTTGGACTGAATGTCAAAGTTAATCTGTCCCTTTGTCTTATCAAATTCTAGTTGACCGCGGTAAGTGGCTATAATGGGGGGGATTACAGCAAACTCACCATCAAACAAGCTGTTTAGTATGTATTTGCAGATAGACTTGGATTGGTCTGGATCCTCATTACGTTGAACCTCTTTGAATGCTTCTAAGAACCGTTTCAAGGCACCAAAACGAATACAAGAGGCGTAGCTTACTTTTCCGAACTGATGTGCTTGTGTGGCATTTAAAGTTATCGCTTCGTAGTCCATTGTTTCCCTCCGTTTGATCCTTAAAATCCGAAATGATTATAGGGGAAGAAATCTCTACATCTCAATGGTCCAAATGATGGAAATTGAAAAAAGGAAAGATGGTCGAGTGAATAACTAGATCGGATCGAATGAGAAAAGCCGGGCTAGGGGTTGCTCCCCTGCCCGGCTTTTTTCTTTTAATTTATGTGATTGGTCTTGGATCTCTCTTCTCTGTTTAATTTCTTGATCCATTTTGTGAGAACGATAACGGCCAAAATCCAAACAACAAGCTCAACTATATCCTTCGCAACAGTAACTGTTGCAACTACCCCGGCGATAGCTTGGTCCAAGACTAATCTCCCCTTTTACTGGACTAGACTTTCCTTACAGGTGTTCTTCCCAACGAAAAATCTCAGGGTATAATTTTTTGAATATACACCACTGTAAGCGACCCAATCCCAACTCATGTAAGCCCTGGCCCATCTTGACGAAGACTCTTTCTTTATAGAAATTTTTGGGCCAACTTTATTCTCGGTACTCCCCCCGATAGACCGGGTACTTCCGCCCCATACTGAATTGATCTCATCATAGCCGCCTTTTACTGTGGTGTATTTTGCGTAGTATGACCCGTTGGAAGGATAGGAGTACACATATACCTTCTCGGTGTACTGGCAGTACCCTGACCAGCACCCAAGGGGGTTAATCCCGCTAACCTCCGGTTCTTTGGCCAGCTTAATGGCTGAACCATCAGGAAACTTAGTCACCTTACTTGTCTTGCCTTCTCCCAACTCAACATCAATAGCTTTGTTACTTTTCATAGAGTCCAATTCTTCACCTCGCTTTAATTTGGCGATCAGCTTGTCCAGATCCGCTTCATCAACCCCCGATTCAAGTAAAGCCTCTCGTGTTTCTTTTTCATTTCCCACTAGTCCATATGGATCTTGATTAGTTTGGGCGTGTACCCCTGAGGACATCAGTGCAAAAGTGAGAACACCTGTAAACATTGTAACAAAAATCCTTTTCACTTTGGAACCCCAACTAGTCACCGAGCCCGCATTTTTTCCCATACTTACCACCTCATTTAGATTATTAGGAACTTTAATCTGTTCCGTCAATAATGGTAGCACATAACAATTCGACTGTGTTTTTAAAAATAAGACAATATTCGACAGTTTTCGACCTGTGATTAAGCGATAAAAACGGTGTTTTTATCTCGACTTATATAATTGAAAAAATACAATGGTATCACTTAAAAAAATACCAATATTCAAGTAGAAAAAGGGGGAAAACAATCTTGAATATACCATCTCGGCTATTCCCATTTTCCGGGTGGTGTTATAAAATACTAGGGGAAATTCATTTGTTTGAAGGGCGGTGTAATCATGGCGACACTGGGTATTAATGAGATGGGATCAGTGATCCGTAAGGTTCGCAAGGAACGGGGGCTAAGGCTAGAGGACTTGGCTGACGATAATATTTCTCCAGCAACCATTAGTAATCTAGAACGGGGTGTACCGACTGTAAACCCGAAGAAAGCGATTTATCTCCTGAACAAATTGGGGATTGATGTCGATCAAGTTCCTGAATTATTGATGGAGGAGAAAAAACGCTTAAAGGACATGGAGTTCTTGATTCAGTTGGTGCAATTGAAAATGGAAATCGGACAACTAGACGAAGCACTGTCTATGCTCGAGCAAATCGATGTCGAGGACAAAGATCCTTATTCTGCTGTCATTCATTATCTGAAAGGAATGTGTTTTCGTAGGAAACAAAAAATTGAAAAGGCAGAACGTTCCCTATATAAGGGAATACAGGTTGCAAGTACAAAGGCAGATAAGAGCAATATTGAAGCAGCCTGCTTTGCTGAATTGAGCCTTTGCACTTACGCATACAACGATATGGAGAGGGCCATATCGTTTACGGATAGTGGAATTGATGCATTTGTCAGTGACGGGGATCATCAATACATTTGGTTTGCCCTGCATGCTAATAAAGCCATCTATTTAGAGCGGTTGGGTCGAGTGGCTGAGAGCATGAAAATTGTTGAGGATATCTGGCCTTCATTTGATAAGATCGACAACATCAACGTTTTCTTAACCTTCTATTGGTTACGATCTGAGTTACTTGGGCGGTTGCAGCTTTATGAGGACTCTTTACGGTACGCTATTGAAGGTTTGGATATTGCTCGGAGGAACCAACACTTTTCATCCATCGCTACATTGTCAACTGTGTCGGGAAGTGTTTACGCAAAAATCAAAGATTTCGAAAAGGCAAAGCACTATTTCGATGTTGCATTGTCTTGTAAGGATCACATTACAGGCAGACAGTTAACGACTATTTATATCCAGCTATCCCGGTTGTACAAAGAGCAGGGAAAAGTAGAGGATGCCTTGGCCAATGCCGAAAAAGCTGTTCAAAATGGGGACAAGCATAATGATGCCCCCAGGCTCATGGAGGCATTATTTGTGATGGGTGATCTTCACTTTGATAATAAAAAGAAAAACGAAGCTATCGGGTTTTACGAGCGGGCATGGGATATCGCTCGAAACTTTAGCAACAAAGAGAAGGAGTACAAAGCCCTGTTCAGTTTAGCAAAGTGCTGGCACAATGTTGATGAGAAGGAATTTCACAAGTATATGTACAATATGTATCAAGTACAGGAGCAGATTAACCGGCTTGGGAAAGAGGAGGGGGACTTTTTTGATGAGACTGAGTAAAAAAATGCTTCTTGTCCTATCCTTGTCTTGTGTTTTGGCAGTTGGGCTTTGTTACGATGTGGTGGCTTCGGCTCCCCAACATGTTGTCAAAGCGGTATTCCATGATGAACCGACAAGCGGTTGATGAATGAAACTAGCCCCACTCATAAAGGGTGGGGCTGGTTTTTTTTTAGGGGTTAACCCGTCCAGTCGTTTCCCCTTGTCTGTAGATATCTCTTCTTATTAGGGATAAAAAGTGGACACAAAAACGCGGCTTGATACGAATAATATAATAGAGAGAAAGAGAACGTTTGTTCGTAGAAAATCACACCAGGGGGGAACATATGGAATCCTTCTTTCTTAACCAGGAGTTACAGGCAATGCTGAAAATAGGTAAAGCAGGTGTATCCAAAAATATCCGCCTGGTTTTGCTACACCTATTAGACAAAGGCGAGATCACCAAGGGTGAATACGAGTGGGCCAAGGCCAAAATTCAGGGCGGGATACATATAAGAAGTTAAGGGCTATTGTTACCCTTGT